>JABFXY010000103.1 GCA_013361525.1 Polyangiaceae bacterium
CTCCTCGTTGCTTCGCTTCGCTCGCAACCTCGTGTCGAGGGCGGGCGACTCCTCGTTGCTTCGCTTCGCTCGCAACCTCGTGTCGAGGGCGGGCGACTCCTCGTTGCTTCGCTTCGCTCGCAACCTCGTGTCGAGAGCGCCTGGTTGATGACTTCGCGCGACTTCGGTGGCCCCGCGGAGCGATTTTAGCTGGAGGGTCTTGGAAAGACCCTCCCCCACACCGCGCTGCGCGCGGCGGGGCCCCCCACCCGAACTTCGCGCTCCGGGCCTTACGGTCCTCGCGCGCCCATCGCCGGTGGCGATGGGGCCCGGTTCGCGTGGGACGTCGTTGCCGGTGGCGATGGGCCCGGTTCGCGCACGAGCGTGGAGCTGTTCGAAAAGGAAACGGGCCGCTTTGGGCGGCCCGTTTCGGTGTGACGTCGTGCGTTGATTAGAACGCTACGACGGGGGCGATGACCGGCGAGATCGTGAAGCCGACGGTCGGGAAGAGGACCATGAACTTCAGCTCGCCGGAGATGCCGAAGTTCTTCACGAACATGTAGGTCACGCCGCCGCCGAAGGTCGCGAACGTGAGACCCGCGAGCTGGTACGCGTCGACCTTGCGCTGCACGCCGGCGCCCGTGCCGTTGTCGGTGCAGTTTGCGTCCGGCTCTTCACCTTCGGCGACGAGCTTGTCGCAAACGGTGACCGGCACCGAGGCGTTCACCTGTCCGCCGCCGAAGCCGACGAACACGTGAGGCGCGAAGTCACCGGCTTCCGGGTTCGGCTTCAGGAACTTCCACGAGACGCGGCCCTCGAGGTGCGCGGGGAAGAACGAGTTGCCGGCCGGCGTGGAGCTCTCGTCCGGACGCGCGGGGCAGCCGTCGACGCCCGGCTCGCACGGGTAGGGACCACCGAACGCGTACCCGACGCGTGCGCCGAGCCCGAGCCCGAAGTCGAAGAAGTAGTCGTAGCCGGCGAGGATGCGCGCGCCGCCGAAGGCGAGGCCGCCGCTGATGCCGTTCGTCCCGTTGACGGCGTCGGGCACGCCGAAGAACTGCGCGCTCGGATCCGAGTCGGGATACATGCAGACGTAGCTCGCGCTGCTCGAGCTGCTGCAGACATCCTCTCCGTCGGCGACGTAGGCGATGTCGAACTGCGCGCCGACCGAGATGACGTGATGCGTGCCGCCCGACGGTGTCTCCGGTCCGTCGTTGCCTTCACCCGGCGCGCAAACGCCGTTCAAGCAAACGAGGCCCTTCGAGCACTCCGGCGTGGCGTCGCAGATCGCATCGATCGGCTTGCCGCCGCCGTCACCACCGCAGCCCGGAAGGCCCGGCGGGCAGTCCGCTTTGGCGGCGCACTTCTTCGGCGGGTCTTTGCCGGGCAAGCTCGGCTTGTCGCCGCTGATCTTTTGCTTGATGAGGACCTTGAACGGGGCCTTCATCGAGCCGGCCGTCGCGATGGGCGTGCCGCTCTCGTCGCTGGCGATGATGAAGTACTTGAGCTCGCCGCCGGAGGTGACCGCGTCGCACGGGATGAGGCCGCCGAAGCCGCCTTCCATCTTCTCGAGCGCGAGCGTCTCCCACTTCGTGGCGCCGTACGGCTTGTACCGAACGATGACCTTGGTCGCGCCGAGGTCTTCGCCGATCTCCGCGAACACCGGCACCGGGGTGTTGACCGCCTGCTCTTTCGTCGGCTCGTGCGGGAAGTCGCTGGCGACGGCGGTACCCGTCTCGCCGCCCTTACCGCCTTCGCCCGTGCCGCCTGTCGGCTCGGCGCCGCCGGTTCCGCCGCCGCCGACTTCGGCCTTGGCTTCTTTGAATTTCGCCTCGAGCTCCGGCGTCGACAGCCCCTCGAGGAGGGCCGCTTTCGGATCGGTCTTCAGGGCGGTGACGAGATCCGCCTTGGCGACGTCGAGCTTCTGCTGACCGACGCCGTGGACGGTGGCGAGGCCCACGTGGACCTTCGCGGCGAGCTCCGGCGAGCATGCGTCCTTCTCTTTGGCGCACGTGTCGGCAGCCTTCTTGAGCTTGGACTCTGCTTTGTCGAACTCGACATTCAGGTAGTCCTCGTCCATCGCCTGGTTGAAGAGCTTCTGGACCTCTTTGTCCTTCTTCCCCGCGGCGTCTGCGGCCGCTGCGATCAGGGCGAGACTTCCCGCGATCGTGAAAGCAAGAATCTTCCGGATGGGCAGGGATTTAAGCGGCAACGAGCGCTGGTTCGGACGCACGACGAGGCCTCCTCGCGGCACGAGACCCGCGAGCCATAAAGAAGTTTTCACGCAGGCGCAACAGACTTGCCTCACCCACACGTGCGCAGTGCGAGCAAAGTGAACGCTCGGACGAGCAGCACGGAGCAGCGCGTCGAGCGAGGACACGTGCTGAATTCGCTAGCTGCTCTGGCAGACGCGCACCGTGGTGCTCCGCGTCTGCCAGACAGCGAATTTGTGTCGGGACGACCATGATGCGGCGTCCGGCGCAGCAGCTCAGAGGCGGCGGAAGACGCCGACCACGATTCCGAGCAACATCGTCGGCTTGAAGTCCGATGCGCGCACGAGGATCGGCGCCATCGACGCGTTGGCCGGCTGGAAGCGAATGTAGTCGCGCTCGGGGAAGTAGTACTTCACCGTCGCCTCGTCGCCGATCAGGGCGCAGACGATCTCGCCGCGATTCGCCGTGCTCTGCTTGCGGACGAAGATCGTGTCGCCGGAGAGGATGCCCGCCTCGATCATCGAGTCGCCCTGCACCCGCAGCGCGAACACGTCGCGCGCGGAGGAGGAGGCGCCGCGGATCATGTCGCGGTCGACGCGCATCGTGGACTCGACGTTCTCCTGCGCGAGGATCGGAGCGCCGGCAGCGATGCGCCCGAGCATCGGGATCTCGAGCATCTCGTCGTCGAGGTCCGCGTAGCCCTTCTCCGACGGCATGCTGTCGTTCGTCGCCTCGGAGGTGACGTTCGAGAGCAGCGAGCCCGGGACGTTGATGGGCCGCAGCGCGCGGCTCTTCATGTCCTCGCGTGTGAGGTAACCCTTTCGCTCAAGCGCGCGCAGGTGATCATTCACACCGTTCGTCGACCGGATGCCCATGTGAGCGCCGATCTCGCGCAGGGTCGGTGGGTATCCACGTTCCGTGATCGAGTCTTGGATGTACTTGAGGACCTGCTGCTGCCGATCAGTGAGCCCCTGCATGGTTCGCGTAGGCTACTGAACACGTGAGAGCTAGTCAAATTCGGAGCAGCCCGGCGGAATTTGTCGAGTGATTGCTGAGACTTGAGGAATGCGTACAAAGCCGCTTTCCAGCCTCTTCGAGGCTATCTGCGTGCAGTGCTCGAGAGGCGTCACAGGCGTGCCCGGAGCGCACGCGAACAGGAAACGTTTGCGCTGGCTGAGCCTCAGCGCCGCGTGCCCTGGAGGATCTGTCGCAGCTCGTCTTGATCGCTGGTCGCGAGGAACGCCTCTTCGACGGTGATCGCTTGGCGCACTACGAGCGACGCCAGCGATTGATTCATCGTCTGCATGCCGCTGCCCGCTTGGCCGACCTGCATCTGCGAGTACACCTGGTGGAGTTTGTCTTCGCGGATCAGGTTTCGGATCGCCGGGTTCGGAACCATGATCTCCATCGCGAGGACGCGGCCGGTGCCTGTCGCCCGTGGCAAGAGCTGCTGGCTCACGACCGCGATGAGGCCCATCGAGATTTGCACGCGGACCTGCTGCTGCTGGTGGGGCGGGAAGACGTCGATGATGCGCGTGATCGACGAGACGGCGGAGTTCGTGTGGAGGGTGCCGAAGACGAGGTGGCCCGTCTCCGCGATCGTGAGGGCGGCGGAGACCGTCTCTTGATCGCGCATTTCGCCGATGAGCACGACGTCGGGATCCTGGCGGAGGGCGTGCTTGAGGGCGTCCTTGAAGCCGCTCGTGTCGGAGCCGACCTCGCGTTGGTTCACGATCGCGAGCTTGTGGTCGTGCACGAACTCGATCGGGTCTTCGATCGTGAGGATGTGGACGCGCTGCTCGGTGTTGATCTTGTCGATGATCGACGCGAGCGTGGTCGACTTACCGGAGCCCGTCGCGCCCGTGACGATGACGAGGCCGCGCGGCTTGCGCGCGATGTCTTGGACGACCGGAGGAAGGCCGAGCTCGTCGAAACCGAGGACCTTGTGCGGGATGCGACGGAAGACGGCGGCGATGCTGCCGCGCTGCACGAAGCAGTTACCGCGGAAGCGCGACAGCCCGGGGATGCCGAACGAGAAGTCGAGCTCGCTCGTCTTCTCGAACTTGATCTTCTGATCCTCGGTCAGGATCGAATAGATGAGCTGCTTGACCTCGTCGTTTTTCAGCGGAAGAAGCTTCAGCTGAAAGACGCTGCCGTCGATGCGAAGCAGGGGCGCCGCGCCTGCCGTGAGATGCAGATCGCTCGCGCCCTTTTCGACGACCGCCTGCAAGAGCTGCGGCATCGAGAAGCGTAACGGCTCGGGCTGGGGGTGAGCGGCGGCCACCCTGTCAATCCCCCATCGTCACGCGACCGACTTCTTCCATCGTCGTGACGCCGTTGATGATCTTCTCGATGCCTGCTGCGCGCAGGGTCTTCATGCCCGCCTTGATCGCGGCCGTCTTGAGCTCGGCGGTGGATGCGCCTTGGAGGACCATCTCCTTCAGGTTCTCGCTGAAGCGCATGACCTCGTAGAGCGCGACGCGACCGCGGTAGCCGGAGCCGTTGCAGTTCTTGCAGCCGGCGCCACGGAGGAGCTGCTGCACCTGCATCTGCTGATCGTTGAAGCCGAAATCTTTCAGCTGCTGATTGTCGGGGCGGTACGGCGTTCGGCAATCGAGGCAGACCTTACGGGCGAGGCGCTGCGCGAGGACCAGGTTGACGCTGGCGGTGATGAGGAACGGCTCGACGCCCATGTTGAGGAGGCGGGAGATCGTGCTCGGTGCGTCGTTCGTGTGCAGCGTCGAGAGCACGAGGTGGCCCGTCAGCGCGGCTTTGACCGCGATTTCCGCGGTCTCGAAGTCGCGGATCTCGCCGACCATGATGATGTCCGGGTCTTGCCGGAGGAACGACCGGAGCGCGGCCGCGAAGTTGAGGCCGATCTCGTCGTGCATCTGCACCTGGTTGATGCCGGGGAGGTTGTACTCGACCGGATCTTCGGCGGTGGAGATGTTGACGTCGGTCTTGTTGAGGTCGCTGAGCGCCGAATAGAGCGTCGTCGTCTTACCGGAGCCCGTCGGACCGGTGACGAGGACCATGCCCCACGGCTGTTGGATGGCCCACTTGAAGTCGTTCAGCGGCTGGACGTCGAAGCCGAGCTTCGTCATGTCGAGCTGCAAGTTCGACTTGTCGAGGAGACGCATGACGATCTTCTCGCCCCAGATCGTCGGCAAGACGCTGACGCGGAAGTCCATCTCCTTGCCGCCGCCCATCTTCAGCTTGATGCGGCCGTCCTGCGGCAAGCGGCGCTCGGCGATATCGAGCGAGGCCATGATCTTGAGGCGGCTCGAGATGGCGGCCTTCCACTTGAGCGGCGGCTCCATCTCGTCGAGGAGGACGCCGTCGATGCGGTAACGAACGCGGAGCTTGCGCTCGTAGGGCTCGACGTGGATGTCGCTGGCGCCCTTCTTGATCGCGTTCAGGAGGAGGGCGTTCACGAGCCGGACGACCGGCGCGTCTTCCGCGGCCTTCTCCAGCTCGTTGATGTTGATGTCGACGTCCTCGACGCCGAAGTCGACCTCCTCGTCGCCGAACTCTTTGATGATGTCGTCGTATTGCGCGGTGGAGCCCGCGGCGTACCCGCGCTCGATGGCGCCGGTGATGGCGCCCTCCGAGGCGACGACCGGCTCGACGTTGAAGCCGGTGAGGAACTTGATGTCGTCGATCGCGTGGAGGTTCGTCGGATCGGCCATCGCGACGATGAGCGCGTTGCCCGAGCGCGACAGCGGCACGCACTTGTGCTTGTCGCAGACCTCTTTCGAGACGAGCTTCAGGACGTTCGGGTCGAGCTCGTAATCCTCGAGGTTGACCGCCGGGACGCGGTACTGCGCGCTGAGGAAGTTCGTGATCTCGCCGTCGGAGATGTACCCGAGCTTCGCGAGCGTGTAGCCGAGGTTACTCCCCGACTTTCGCTGCTCTTCCTGGGCCTGCCGGAGCTGTTGGAGGCTGATCAGCTTCTCGCGTACGAGGAGCTCGCCGAGTCGATTGCCGCTCGCCATGGGTTATCGGCCATGGTCGAAGATCGCGGAGCCCATCGTCAATGAGTTCGCGTGCTCTACCGTGCAGGCCCCGACGCCCCGGGCGCGGTAGGATAGCCCTTCGATGGGATTGTGGGACCGGCTCCGAGGTGTGGGCCCCGGCGGCTATCACGACCGGGCAGCCCGAAGGCTCGAGCGAGACGGCGATTTGAGCGGGGCCGTGGAGGCCTACCTCGAGGGTGGGCTCGGTGACGAAGCTGCGCGCGTCTTGATGTTGCGGGGAGACGCCGAGTCGAGCCTCGAGCGCCGGATGGCGTTCTTCGAGAAGGCGGCGGAGGCGGCGCAGTCGAAGGAGCTCGCGCGCAAAGCGAAGGCGCGCAAAGCGCGGCTCTTCTACGACCTCGTGAAGCAAAAGGGCAACGCCACGACGAGCGAGCTCATCCACGCGGCGAACGAGCTCGAGGCGGCGGGTGAGTTTCTCGCGGCGGCGGAAGCTTTCGCGACGGTGGGCGACGCCGAGGGCGAGATCCGGGCGCTGACGGGCGCGGGCGCCATCGATCGGCTGGAGGATCGGCTTCAGCGCGATGCGGCGGTGACGCGGCTCGATCAAGAGCGGACGCTCGCGCTTCGCCGGATGCAGGATCTCGATCGGGCCGCGGAGCGGCGCGCGGCGCTGAAGGTCGCGGCGGAGATGGGGGATCGCGAAGAGCGCCTCGTCGACCTGGCGCGCGAGATCCGTCAACGGCTGGTGCGCGGGCCGCTCTGCACGCTGACCGTCGATGGACGGGGATGCACGCTGGCGCTCGGAGACGAGGTGACGCTCGGGCGTGGGGACGCGACGATCGTGCTCGGGTCGCGCGCTCTCAGCCGGATCCACTTGGTCTTGAGGCGAAACGCGGAGGGTGAGCCTTTCGTGGAGGATGCCGGTACCCGCAACGGCACGTTTTTGCACGGCGCGAAGCTCGCGGGACCGATCCCGGTCGGCGGCGGCATCGAGCTCAAGCTCGGCGGGGAGATCGCGTGTGCGCTCGCGCCGCTCGACGAGGGCATCGGCATCAAGGTCGGAGGTGCCACGTATCTGGCGCCGCTCGGTGCGTTCCGCGCCGGACCCTTTCGACTGACGTTGGAGGGCAAGGGAGGCGACGACGCGAGCTTCGTGGTCCTGGAGAGCGAGATGGAGCGACCGGCGTACCGTGGGCAGCTCGCGCTCGCCCGGCGGGTGGAGCTTTGTTTTGGTGACGCGATCGCGTCGGAGCGAGGCGGCGAGGCGGCGCTCATCGTCGGTCAAACGAGCCCGTCATGAGCTTTTGGGAGCGCTTCAAGAATTACGTCGCCGAGGTGACCGATCCGACGGAAGAGCCGGCGGAGCGCCCGCCTGTTCCCGAGCGCGTCTTGCCGACGCTGGACGACGAATCCGCGCAGACGTCGAAGCCGCCGTCCGCTCGCGAGAGCGCGCGGCGGCATGGGCCCGACTTTTCGCGGCTGGGCGAGCAAGGTGGACCGACCGAGGAAGAGGCGCTCGCAGCGCTCCAAGCGGCGCGCGGCGGTGAGGACGAGGGTAGGGTGCTCGGCGCGATCCTCGCGCCGCGGCACGAGCTCGGCGAAGCCTTGAGCGTCGCGTGTGCGGGCGTGCTGGTCGCGCGTGGTGAAGAAGATCGCGCGATCGACGTGCTCGGACCGTGCTCGTCGGCCCCCGCGTTGATGCTTCTTTCGGACCTCTGCGCGGCGCGGGGAGAGACGGCCCGCGCGCTCGGCGCGATCGAGCGTGTTCTCGCGCGCGATTTGGCCGCACCCGGCGCGATCGAGCGTCACGCGCGGCTGCTCCGCACGATCGGCGCACCGGCCGCGCCCGCGCGCCGGCTCGACGAGGCGACGATGGTCGGTTCGGCGCCGACCGATACGCCGTTCCGCATCGAGCGCGAGGTCGCGCGTGGCGGCGCAGGCTCCGTCTACGAGGCCTTCGACGAACTGCTCGGCCGAAAGGTCGCGTTCAAGGTCTACCACGGGGGTGGGGAAGACCGAGCCGCGCTCGAACGTGAGGTCCGCCTCGCTGCCAAGTTCGCCGGCCCAGGCGTCGTGCGGGTCCTCGACGCCTCCGCGCAGGCCGGCTGGGTCGCGCTCGAGTGGGCCGCGCAAGGAAGCCTCCGCGACTGGATTCGCAGCGGTCGTGCCACCGAGCTCCTTCCGATTGGCGCGTGGGCACTGCCCCTCGCGCACGCGCTCGCCCGCATCCATCGAGCCGGCTTCGTGCACGCGGACGTGAAGCCGACCAACGTCCTGCTTCAAAGTCCCTCGGCGCCGCTCCTTTCGGACTTCGGCATCGCCCGCGCCGTCGGTACCCGGTCCTCCGGCGGAAGCGCCGGCTACCTCTCTCCGGAGCGGCTCTCCGGGGCGCCCGCGTCTTTCGCCGACGACGTCTACGGCTTCGGTCGCACCGTCGAGGACGTGCTCGCGGCCGCGGGCCCGGGACAGAGCCCGGCGCTCGAGCCTCTGCTCCGCGCCTGCCTTGGCCCGGCGGCATCGAGACCCGAGAGCGGCGCCCGGCTCGTCGAGCTGCTCGCGCCGCTCGGAAAGTCGTAGTAGGCGGGAGGCCTCATGACTTCGACCCGGCTCTTGGCCCTCGCATGTGTGGTCGCCGCCTTCGGCACGGGCTGCGAGAACAAGTGCGACGAGCTCGTCACCGTTCTGACGGATTGCGTCAGCTCGGAGGTCGGCGCCGACGGCGAGACGGACGAGACGGACGAGGATCCGACGGCCGACAACGAGTGCTCGAGCGAAGACGCGAGCTGCGCGACCTGCATCCTCGAGTCGAAGCTCGACCTATGCGTGGACTACGGAACGGCCCTCGCCGAATGCCGGTCTGCCGGCGAGTGCGAGTAGCGGCCCCCGCTCGAGCTTCCCCCGGCGTACGCGTTTCGTGATACGAAGCGCTTTCGAGATGGCGTTCTTTTTCGGCAGCGGCACGGCTCGGTCGCTGCGCACCATGGGGCTGGTCGTCGTCGCGGGGGTCACGACGGTGGGATGTTCGTCGGTCTGCGACGAGGTCGCAGAGGAGGCGGAGGCCGGGGGGTGCGCGGTCGGTGTGTTGCCCGACGAAGAGGACGGCAACACCGAGGAGCTCACGTCTTGTGAAGGCGTGCGCGAGGCGAAGGCGCAGTGTCTGCTCGATCTGACGGAGAGCGTCTGCGCCGTCACCGAGGACGAAGCGGCTGCACTGGCTGCCTGCTACGAAGCGGCCGAAAACTCGCCCTCCGAGTAGGCCGCGCTCCATGTCTTCATCGGATCGCGTCGCGTTCGTGATCGTCTTGCGCGGTGCCGCCGGCTCGCGCGCGCAGCAGTCTACCCTCGATGCCGAAGCGATTTCGGAGCGCCTGGCGCAGCCCGACGCCGGGTTCGAGATCATCGAGCTCGATGCGACGGACGACCTCGCCGGCCAAATCGACGACCACCTCGCGGCGCGCGGCGCGACGACGACCGAGGTGTTGCTCTACGTTTCGGGCCAAGCCATCAGCGCCGACGGCGAGCTCATGTTGCAGCTCGATCCCTCGCAGCCGGACACGGCCGACGCCGTGGCGGACGTCATCGAGGCGATCACCGAGCGCGAGCTGCGCGGTGACGGCGCGTCGACGCTGCTCGTCCTCGAGCTGCGTCACGAGAGCGATGATCCGCTGGTGCTCGCGGAGCTCGCCGATCAGGCTCGAAAAGCCGCGCGCGCTGCCCAAGCGCCGGTCGAAGTGATCGTCGGCGTGCGACCGTTCGACGAGACGGAGGCTCGCGCCGGCACCTGCTCGCCGCTCACCCGGGCGATGCTCACCCACTTCGACGAGACCGATCCGAGCGAGGGTTTGTACGCGTCGGAGCTCGTCGAGGTCGCGTTCGACACGGCGCGCGGAATGGGGCGAGCGGGCGCGATGGCGCACGCATCGGTCCCCGAGTCGTTCACGCTGATCGTCGCCGAAGAGTCGAGCGCGCGCGGACCGCAGACCGAAACCGAGCCCGAGACGGCGTCCACGACTTCGAGCGAGCCGCCGCCGAGCCAACCGAGCGAGCCTCCGCCCGTCGCCGCCGCCGAAGCAGAGGCGCAACGAGCGCCGGTGGAGAGCACACCGCCGGCCGAAAGCGCGCCGCCGAGCACGATGCCGAGCGGCGACGGGCCCCCCACCCAGCCGCAGAGCGTCGCGCCTGCGTCTCCGTCGATTCCACCGCCGAAGCCGTCGACGCCTCCACCCACCACCAAGGTTGTGGTCGCGGAGGCGGATCAGCTGGCCGCCGCCGGTCAGAGCGAAGAGGCGATCGCGAAGCTGCGAAGGGCGCTCGGCCTGGTCGGCTCGAGCCTCGGAGCGGCGGAAGCGGATCTCGAGCGGGCGCGGATCCACGTGCGTATCGGCGACGCGATGTTGCGGCTCGGGCGCGGGCGCGAGGCGATCGCGAGCTTCGAGAAGGCACTGTCGCTCGGACCCGAGGTCGCCGGCGCGGATCGCGCTCTTCGAACGCTCCTAACGCTCTACCTCGGGGAAGGTGATCGGCGCGGTGTTTCCTCGGTCGAAGAGCGGATCGTCGCGAGGCTCGATGCGCGCGCAGCTGCCGAAGGCGGCTCGAGCTCGAAGGAGCTCGTTCAAGAGCTCGTGACGTTCGGGCGCGCATGGATGGTCGAGCTCGACGATCCGCTGCGAGCGCGCGAAAGGCTCGAGCACGCGCGCGCCCTCGCGCCGGACAACCGCGAGGTCGTACGCCTGCTGATGCAGCTCGCCGAGCGGGATCGACGCGACGAAGACGTCTTCACACTGCGCCGCACGCTGGCCGAGCTCGATCCCGATGCGAGGAGCCGCGCCGCCGCGCTGTCGGAGATCGGCCGCGAGCTTCTCAAGAAATCGCAGGAGGACGAGGCGCTCCACGTGTTCGAGGCGGCGCTCGACGCCGATCCGACGTCGCTCGAGCCGCTCGAGATCTTGAGCCGCATCCTCGGCGAACGGCAGGAGTGGGCCGAGCTCGAATCGGCTTATCGGCGCATGCTCGAGCGCGCGGTCGTGCTCGATTCGGCGGACGCGACGTCGCCTGCGCCGGAGCTGAGACTCGGCCTCGAGCACGAGCTCCACAAGCGGCTCGGCCTGCTGCTCGTGCAGCACTTCGAAGATCCGGAAGGAGCGCTGTCGTCGCTCGATGCGGCTTCGGCGGCCCGTCCGACGGAGCGCGGCGTGCGTCGAGCCGCCGCGGAGATCGCGCACAGGCTCGGCCACGCCGACGTCGCGGAGCGACATCTGTCGGCGCTCGTCGCGCTCGATCCGCGCGACACCGAGGCGTACCGGCTGCTCTTCGACGTGTTCGTCCGAACGGAGAACATCGAGCGCGCCGTCGACGTGGGCGCAGTCCTGTCGAAGCTCGGCGTGGCGAACGACCGCGAGCGCATCCTCGTCAGCGCACACGACGAAGAGCTCTCCGCACCGAAGGCCGTCCTCGATCCGGCGGATTGGGCGGTCCTTCGCGCGCCGCTCGCGCCCGGTGTCGACTCGGTCGCGCCGGAGCTCGTCGCTGGCGTCTTTCATGCGGCAGGTGACGCGCTCGTGCGAGCGTTCACGCACCTCGCGTCGCGCGCCGGCCGCCTGCCGCCGCTCGACGAAAGCCTGCGCGTCGACGCAGCCGCGAGCACCGTCAGCGCCGTGCGAAGCCTGACCTGGGCGAGCCGCATGCTCGGGCTCGAACCGCCGCAGATTTACCTCGAGGACGCGAGCCAAGAGACGATGACGGCGGTCTTGCGAGACGAGCCCACCACCGTTGTCGGCTCGAGCGCGCTGCGAGGTCGTAGCATCGAGGAGCTCCGTTTCCTCTCGGGGTATCACCTCGCGGGCCATGTCGTGGAGCACCGCATCGTGCGCCTCGCGCCGAACATCGACGACCTCGCCGCGTGTTTCCTCGCGGCCGTCGTCGTAGCGGTGCCAGACACGCCCGTGCCCGAGCGGATCCGCTCGCTCGTCGAGCTCATCGTTCCTTCGTTCGCCGCGTTCCTCGAGCCCGAGCGCGAGTCCGCGCTGGAGGAAGCCGTCATGGCCTTCGATGCAGCCGGTGGCCGCGCCGATCTCGTCGCGTTCCAAAAGGCCGTCGACCGCGCCGGCGTGCGCGCCGGATGGCTCCTCTGCCGCAAGCTCGGCTTCGCCTCCGACGCAGCCGCGTCGATCACCGTCGGCCCGATGACCGCGGACGAGCGCGAGTCCGAGCTCTTCGCCTTCAGCGTCAGTCAGGCCGGCGTCGATCTTCGCGGCAAGATCTACTGAGAGAGAACCCAGGAAGTCGGGAAGACCGGAAGCGAGAGGCTTCAGGAGGCGGCCATCGGCCGCCGTCGGCGCGACCTCTCCGGATGGAACAGGGCGCGCACAGGCTTGGGTGCCTAGTGCGACCGGAGGGAGCACCCCCCAGGCGGGCTCCAAGCCATCGTGCGCGCGCGAGAAAAAAGAGCACCACCCCCAAGGCGGGCTCCAAGCCGTCGTGCGCGCGCGGACAAAAAGAAAAAAGCTCGGGTTTCCCCGAGCTTTTTTCTAGATCAGCTCAGCTCACTGCTCGGCGGGCGCCACGAAGTGGAAGCCGCACTTGTACCAGTTGCCGTCGACCGCGCCGTCTTGGGTGCCCGTCACGCGGACGAGGACGTTCGCCTCGCCGGTCGTGTCGATGTCCTCGATGAGGAGCGTTCCGTCCGGGGCCGCGGTCTCCGTCATGGTGGCGAGCTCTTCGCCGTCGTCGGCCGCGAGGACCGCAACGGTCAAGGTCGTGCCCGAGCCGGAGCTGGCGCCGCCGCAAGCGACGGTGAGCGTGTTAACTCCGCCGAGAGGGGCGACCCGGAAGAAATCGGTGTCGCTGAACCCGATGTTGCCCTCGACGAAGTAGCTGTCGGCGTCCGAAGCGCTGAGGACTTCGGGCGTGAGCTGAACGCCGTTCGTCGCCTCCTGCGTCTCGACCGGGTTGCCGCTGAGGAGCAGGTGCCAGGACGTGTAGAACGGCCCGAGCGTTCCATCGAGCGCGCCGCCCTGGCCGAGCGTGATGACGTACTCGCCGCCCGGCTCGACCGGAACCGTGAGCTCTTCGCGATCGAAGATCTCGAGGCTCTCGTTGGTGTAGTCGAAGCTCGCGACGATATCGCCGCTCGCGACCTCGATGATTTGGACGACACCCTCGGTCGTCGCGCTGCCGTTGCCGTTGATGCCACCCGGCGGGAACACGAAGTACGCCTGAGCGCGCGTGCCCGGATCGAGCGCGAGGTCGGCCGGAACGGTGAAGCGGATGCCGTCGAGCGCGTCGTCCTGCGTCTGCCACGCGCCGTACGCGAGGGAGAAGTAGTAGTCACCCGCCGAGCCCTCGACAGGCTCGTACTCCATGATCGTCGTGCCCGTCTCGTTCGGCTCAGCAGCCTCCGGCACGATGCTGTTCGCGGCCGGATCGTAGTGAATGATGCTGATCGTGTAGCTGAGGTCCGACAGGTCGTCGAAGTACGCCTTGTCGCACGATTCCGGATCGGCCGTCACCGACGCGCACCACTCTTCGACGCGCACGAAGTACTCGCCGTCCGAGGGGAGGATGGTGACGAGCTCCGAGTCGGTCGAGAAGCGCGGGAACGGATCGTCGTTGCGCGCGATCTGCTCGCCGGCGGCGTTGTAGAGCGTGATGAACGTGTCGACGTTGCCGAGCTCTGCCGTGTCGTCGTTGGGGACGGCGTCGAGCTGGATGTGGACCGCGAAGCCCGCGAGACCCTGGAACGAGTAGTAGTCGAGGTCGGAATCGGGCGGGTCGAGGTCGCCCGCGCCTTCCTGGATGCCCTGGTTGTCCTCGAGCGGCGTCGCCGTCTCCAGGGTGTCGTTGCCGTCACCCATGTTGGTGCCGCCCTCGCCGCCGCCACCGGTGGTGACCGGGTTGCCACCCGTGGAGGGGTCGCCGCCGGAACCGGTGCCGCCGCCGCCGTCGCTGGGGGTACCACCCGCGCCACCCGTGCCGGTGTCGTCGCCGCAACCGACGCCCGCAACCAATGCGAGCGCGAACAAGCTGGAGAGAACCTTGAACTTCACAGCGCCTCCAAGATCGGAAAGAAGAAATCGATCGCACCCACGCGGTGCGCAAACACCAACGAATGAATGGGTCTACAACGCTGGAAGCGCGACCTCAAGGCTCGAGCAAGCCTTTTATCGACACTTCGTGTTCAAGTTGGATCCAACCCCGATGTCGCTACGGCTCACGCATCGAGGGGTAGTCGACAGCAGTCGGCGGCACGAAGGTCTCTTTGATGGCGCGCGGGCTCACCCATCGGTGAAGATTCGCAACGCTTCCGGCCTTGTCGTTTGTGCCTGACAGTCGTCCACCGCCGAAGGGCTGCTGCCCCACGACCGCACCGGTCGGCTTGTCGTTGATGTAGAAGTTGCCGGCCGCTTCCGACAGCGCCGCCATCGCCTTCGCGACGAACGTGCGGTCCTGCGCGAAGACCGCGCCGGTGAGCGCGTACCCGGTCGCGCGATCGCAGAGCCCGAGCGCTTCGTCGACTTTGTCGTCGTCGTAGACGAACACCGTGAGGATCGGACCGAAGAACTCCTCACGCATCATGCGGCTCGCCGGGTCCTTCGACTCGACGAGGGTGGGGTAGACGAAGTAGCCGCGCTCGTCGTTCGTCTTGCCTCCGGCGACGATGCGGTACGAGGCGTCCGCCTTCGCTTCTTCGATGACGCTGGAGAGGCGAGCGAACGCGCGCGCGTCGATCACCGCACCCATGAGGTTCCGGAAGTCGGTGACGTCGCCGACGCGGATTTGCTCGACGAGCGCGACCACGCGGCCCTCGAGCTCGCGCCAGATCGATCGCGGAATGTATGCGCGCGACGCGGCCGAGCATTTCTGTCCCTGGTACTCGAAGGCGCCGCGAACGAGCGCAACGGCGAGGGCTTCGACGTCCGCGCTCGCGTGCGCGAACACGAAGTCTTTACCGCCGGTCTCGCCGACGATGCGCGGGTACTGCTTGTAGCGATCGATGTTGTTGCCGACGCGCTTCCAGATCGACCGAAACACGGTGGTCGACCCCGTGAAGTGGATGCCGCCGAGGCTCGGGTGATCGACGCACGCGTTCACGAGCTCCTCCGCCGGGCCGTGCACGAGGTTGATGACGCCGTCCGGAAGCCCTGCTGCTCGGAAGAGGCTCATGATCTCGTGCGCGCTGCGCAGGGCGTTCGGTGACGGCTTCCACACGACGACGTTGCCGCAGATCGCGGGCGCCGACGGGAGGTTCGCGGCGATCGCCGTGAAGTTGAACGGAGTAATCGCGCACACGAAGCCGTCGAGCGGACGTGCCTCCATCGCGTTCCACATGTTCGGCGCGTCACCGGGCTGCTCGACCAGCTCGCTCGCCCAGTAGGCGTTGAATCGAAGGAAGTCGACGAGCTCACAAGCCGAGTCGATCTCGGCTTGGTAGGCGGTCTTCGATTGGCCGAGCATCGTCGCGGCGTTGAGCCGCTGGCGCCACGTCGACGCAGCCATCTCCGCGGCCTTCAAGAACACGGCCGAGCGGTCGGCCTGCGAGAGTGCCGCCCAGCCGCGCTTCGCGGCCATCGCAGCATCGATCGCGCGATGCGCGTGATCGACGTTGCCTTCGTGTGCGACCGCGAGGAGCAAGCTGCGATCGTGCGGCGACCGCACTTCGCCCGTGCGCCCGGTGACCTCGTCGCGCCCGCCGATGACGAGCGGGATCTCGACCTGCGAGCCCGCCATCGTCGCGAGCGCCGCCTTCAGCTCTTGGCGCTCGGCGCTCGCGGGGGCGTAGCTCTTGACCGGTTCGTTGATGGGACGAGGGGGGATCGCTCGGGCGTGGGGCATGGGCGGCCAAGCATACTCCTTGGACGCGCGACGTCAGCGGCCCCAGATCTGCACGCGAGCCCGCTTGCCTCCTTGCACGTCGCTGTACCGAAAATCGATTCGGCTGATGGCGCGCCTGTTCCCGGGCAGGTCGATCGCCTGCGTCTGGCCGGGCGTGAAGTAGTAGTCCACGCGCGGCGAGTATGAAGAGCCGTCGGTGAACACGATGTTGACGCCGTGCATGCGCATCGCGCTCCGCTCGACGCGGATCATGACCTTGCGGAAGCGTCCTTCGTAACGGCCGACGGCGAGTCGATCGCGGTCACTGCGGCCGTCGACGGTCAGCTCCCCGAGCTTCTGCCAAGGCGCCGCGGCCGGCGGTCTCGGGCTCGTCGGAGGAGTCGCGGGCGGGGTGACGACGACGGTCGGTGGCCTCGGCTCGGGACGAGGGTAGGCGGGCGGCGGCGGTGGATAGCTTGCGGCAGCGGGCGTCGGGCCTGGGGTCGTGGTGACCGTGCAGCCCGCGAGGATGATGGCGACAAGAGGCGCGACGAGCGATTTCATACGGACAACCCTCGGTCACGAGTGGTTCATTCGTTCTTCATGCGCGCGCACCACGACGCCGGGCGAGCCCGGGTGGTGGGGGCAGGCTCGCGATCGCGCCGTCTGGTGCGCGCACTACTTGTCTCGCAAATGCCGCACCATCGCGTGGGCCGACGACACACGCAGAGAATCGTCCGATTGCCTCGGTATTCGCGGTGAGACGACGGATTGAGGCGCGTTCGGATCGACTTCGGCGGTTCGACGACCGAGCGCGTTGCGCAAAACGGCCACACGCGTTTCGTGGCGAGGTTGGATGGCTCTGATATGGTCGGCGCGTGGTCCGAGCACTGCGTCGTGCACCTCGCGAGCTGGCCTCGATGGGTGACCCTTCGTTCGGTTCGTTCGCCGGCGGGCTGCCCCGGATGGACTTCGGTCCCATCCCGAAAGGGCGCCTTTGGAAGCTGGTTCACGGCAAACGGTGGACGTACGTCGGCGTCGCCGACGAGCAGGTCTTCGCGGGGATGGCCGTCGTCTCGCTGAGCTACGCAGCTGCGGCGATGGTCTTCGTGCTCGATCGCAAGAGCGGCGAGCTCATCGTCGACAAGAGCGCGATCGGTCCCGCGACCGCGGTCCGCTTCGAGGATTGCGGCGACGGCAAGCGCTCCGCCACGTTCGAGCTCGGTCGCACGCGGGTGCAGCTCTCCGACGAGAACGTCCTCGTCGACCTCCTCAACGACGCGACGAGCGAGCTGCCGACGCATTTGATGTTTCGCCCGGTCGGCCCCGGGCCCTCACCGCTCGCGGCGGTCGTTCCAATCGAGGGCGGGTATGCAAACGCGACCGAGAAGCGGCTCGTGGAGGTGACGGGCGAGATCGTCGCGAAGAACCGGCGTTACGTGCTCGGCGGGGCGCGGCCCGCGCTCGCCGCGTTCGATCACACGGCGGGCTTTCTCGCTCGGCATACCGCCTGGTGTTGGGCGCTCGGCATGGGGTACGCGTCGACGGGTGAGCGCATCGCGTTCAACCTGGTCGAGGGCTTCGTCGGTGAAGCCGAGTGCGGCGGGTGGATCGGCGACGAGCTCGTCGGGCTCGGCGAGGGCCGCTTCGAGTTCGACAAACACCGACCGAGCGAGCCGTGGAAGCTGAAGACGACGTGCGGCTCGGTGGACCTGTTGTTTCGGCCCGCCGCCATTCACGCCGAAGACAAAGACATGTTGCTCGTGCGATCGAAGTTCATCCAACCGATCGGCAGCTTCGAGGGCACCTTGCGCCTCGGAGGACGGACCCATGAGGTCAAGGGGCTGCCCGGCGTGACCGAACACCAAGACGTGCTCTGGTGAAGCTCAATCCGCTCACGGTTCTGCCGAAGAGCGTCGTCGGGATCATGAAAGAGATCCTGCGGCATCTGTTGAAGCGCCCCGTCGTCGGCCTGGCGATCGTCGGGACTGACGACGAAGGGCGGACGCTCCTCATCCGGCGCGCGGACACGGGGACCTGGGCACTGCCGGGCGGCACCGTCGAGTGGGGCGAGACGCTCCGCGAGACGCTCGTGCGCGAGATGGCGGAGGAAGCAGGGGTCGAAGACGTCACGTTTCAGGACGTCGTCGGAGTGTGGAGCCGCCCGGATCGCGACCCCAGGTTCCATGCCGTCACCATCGTCGTGCGAGCCCGCGTCGGTCCGATCGTGCGGCCTCCGATGAATCGGCTGGAAATTCGCGAGTGTCGCCTCTTCGAAGAGGCGGAGGTACCTCGTGAGCTCGCGATGAGCATGCGTGACTACCTCGACGCTGCGCGCTCTCGCCACGGTGTGGTGTTCGAGTAAAACGGCGCTGGACAGTTGGCAGTCGTGTTCGGCGGTGCGCTAAATTCAGCGAATGGGTCACCGCTTACTCTTCGTCGCCGGGTGCGTGCTGTTCGGGCTCGCGTGCAATGGCGAGCGTGACGCGCCGACCGTGGTGGAGCGCCCGCCTCCGATCTCGGGTTCGGGCGACGGCACGGGTGAGGGAGGCCAGCCTGCCGGCGGTGGCGGTGCGGGCGGTGGCGTCGGCGGCGATGGGGTCGGTGGAGGGTTGACCGGCGGCGGCGGTGCCGGCGTGGGCGGCTTCCCGAGCGTCGGCGGTGGCGGCAACGGCCTCGGCGGCGGCTCGAGCGCCGGCGGCTTCTCGAGCGTGGGCGGTGCTGGTGGCATCGGAGGGGCGCCGTGACGCCCGCTGCTCGCCGCTTGCTCGCTGCCTGCGCGCTCGTCGCGGCCTGCGACGGTGAGCGCGAGCAGCCCGGCGTCGTCGACAGGCCGACCCCGATCTCGATCGGCGCAGGGACGGGGGAAGGAAACCCCACCGGCGGTCAAGGCGGTGCAGGCGCGCAAGGCGCCGGCGGCACGCCGGCGGTCGGTGGCTTCGGCGGAAGTGGTCCCGTTGTGTTCCAGGCCTGCGGCTGCGCGCTCGAGGCGCTCAACATCGACAACGCAGAGTGCGGTGACTGCGTCGACGAGAGCCTCTCCACCTCTCCCTGCTTCGATCTGTACGACGACTGCTTGATCGATCCCGACTGCCTCGACGCTGATCAACGCTTCCGTCAGAACTGCGACGACGACCGCACGCGCGCGTGTGCCGAGGCGCAGCTGGCGGGTGTTCCGGAAGCCTCGATTCAGCGCTTCGTCGCGTACTTCACCTGCCTCTGCGGCGGATGCCCTGCCTGCACGCCCAGCAACCAGCCCGGTGAAGGCGGATTTGCAGGAGCAGGCGGCGCGGGCGGCTTCGGCGGAAGTCCCGTCGGCGGCGCGGGCGGTCAGGGCGGCGCGGGCTTCGACGGTACGTGCGTCTTCGTTCCGTAGCGACGCTGGTCGCGCTCGCGGTCGCGCCCCACGCGACATCCTGCGCGACCGCCGAGCCCACGACGGCCGATCCTCCGCGCGCCGAGCGGGCGCAGCTCGCACCGAGCGCACTTCAGGTGCCCGACTCGACGCCGTTGCAGGAACCGACCGCCGGCGCGAGCGTCACGCTCGCCTCCGCAGACGCTCCGACGATCGCGGGCCCGTGCCCCGCCGACATGGTCGACGTGAAGGTCGCGTGCATCGATCGCTTCGAGGCCCCGAACGAAAAGGGAGCGGCGCCGCTCCTCATGCAATCGGTGAAGGACGGCGAGACGTGGTGCAAACAACGTGGCAAGCGCCTGTGCACCGAGGACGAGTGGGATCGCGCGTGTGAAGGCCCTTCCGGCAAAGCGTTCCCCTACGGCGCCAAATACGAGGCGAGCCGATGCAACGACGACGGGAAGTTCATCGCGCCCAGCTGGAAGAAGCTCGGGCGATGGCCGGGGGCCGAAGCCGACGCCGAGATGAAGCGGCTCGATCAGTCCGAGCCGAGCGGCGCCCGTGCGGGCTGCGTCTCCGACGAGGGTGTGTTCGATCTCACCGGCAATGTCGGCGAGTGGGTCGTCCGCACGAAGGACAACGAGACCAACTACTCGCACGTCGTCAAAGGCTGCTTCTGGGGGCGCTGCTTTCGCCCTCCGCACACGCCGTCGTGCGAGTACGTGAACTACGCGCACCCGGCGGGTTACCGCAGCTACGAGCTCGGCTTTCGGTGCTGTAAAGACCGATCGAAGTGACGTGCGCGCGTCAGCGGTATTGCTCGACGTCGATGCCGTAGCGCTTCAGCCAGCGGTGCACCTGCATCCGCTCTTTGCCGAACTCGCGTCCGACGGCCGCGACGTTGCCGCGGTGATGGGCGAGCAGCGCGCGGAGCTCTTGCTCGCTCGGCGTACCGGTTCGCAACTGCCGAGGCGGCGCTTGGCCGACGTGTGAGGGCACGAGCGGCGACGGTGTCGTCGCGCGGATCGCCTCGCGGACCGCGGAGGTGTCCTCGCCGGTGTAGCCGTGCGGCTGGGTCTCGTAGCGTGCGACCGCCGTGGGACCGTTTTGATACAAGCCGCCGTCGGCCGTGCGGACCGCGTACTCCGCCATCGCCAGCTTGATCGGGTCGGGCAAGTGCGGTGCGTCGAGCGTCGGTCCGTCCGCGAGCGCGACCGCGCGTTTGATCGCGGCCTCGAGCTCTCGCACGTTGAAGGGCCAGTCGTAATGCAACAGCCCCGTCATGAACGAGAAGGTCATCGGCAGCTCGGCCCGCCCGTGGCGCGTGAGCATGTTGCGCGTGAGCCCGTAGATGTCCTCTTTTCGCTCGCGGAGCGGCGGCAGAACGAGGCTGTACTCGTTGAGGCGCGCGAAGAGGTCGCCGCGGAAGCGATCATCCTTCTGCAGCGCGGCGAGGTTGCGGTGCGTCGCGCAGACGATCCGCACGTCGACGCGCTCGGGGCTCGTCGCGCCGACGGGGATGATCTCCTTCGATTGGAGGACGCGTAGGAGCTTTGCTTGGGCCTCGAGCGGCATGTCGCCGATCTCGTCGAGGAACAACGTGCCGCCGTCCGCGGCCTTCACGATGCCGGCTTTGTCGCGATCGGCGCCGCTGAAAGCGCCGCGCTTGTAGCCGAAGAGCTCGCTCTCGAGCAGCGATGCCGGGATCGCCGCGCAGTTGACGGCCTGGAATGCGCCGCGGCGGTTGCTCGCCGCGTGCAGCTCGCGCGCGAACAGCTCCTTGCCGGTGCCGCTCTCGCCGAGCACGACGACCGAGATCTCGCTCTTCGCGACGCGCTGCAGCGCGCGAAGGAGCATGCGGATCTGGAAGCCTCCGGCGATGCCGGTGAGGGTCGGGTTCTCGATACCGCCGCCGTCTGCGCGGCCGTCGATGCGGTAGCGCGCGTAGCTCTCCGCGCCGGCCGCGACGAACTTGAAGATGGCGTCGCCGACGCGGATCTCGTGCAGGTCCTCGAGGGGCAATTCGGTGATGAACTGGCCGTCGACCAGCGTGCCGTTGCGGCTCCCCATGTCCGAGATCAGCCACTGACCGTCTTTGAAGCGGATGCGAGCGTGCTGCCGGGAGACCGCACCCTCGGGGACGCAGATGCTCGAGCTCGGATCTCGTCCGATGATGAGGTCGCGCTCGGACAGCAGGTACGCGGGCGAAAAATGATCGAACGACGGCGCGTACAGCAAGACCAAGCCGGCGCGGGTCCCGCGCGAGAGGTCCGGCGACGCTTGTGCGCCGTATCGGTTCATCGACGCGGTGGTCCGCGGCGGACGCTCAGCCATGCGCCGTGCAGGATAGCGCGACCTGGCACCGCGTGGACGCGAGACGCCAAAAGCGGCGCTAGGATGCTTTTCCCATGCGCCCCGAGGAGCTCACTGTCGCGAGTATTCAGCTGTCGAGCCAAGACGCCGTCGACCAGAACCTCGATGCGGCGTTCGGGCTGGTGAGGCGCGCTACGGCGCGAGGCGCACAGCTGGTCGTGTTGCCCGAGAACTTCGCGTTCATGGGGCCGGAGCACGACAAACGGGCGATCGCCGAGGCCGTCCAGGCCACGGCCACCGACGCGGACGGCCCCATCGTGAGCACACTTCGCAACATGGCGCGCGACACGGGGGCGCACGTCATCGCTGGCGGAATGCCGGAGCAGAGCGGCGATCCAGAGCGGCCGTACAACACGAGTGTTGTCGTGGACCCGTCGGGCCGGGTCGTCGCGACGTATCGCAAAATTCACCTCTTCGACGTCGAGGTGGGGGACGGACACGTCTACCGCGAGTCGGCGTCGACCTCGGCGGGTGATCGCGCCGTCGTTGCGGACGTGCGCGGTGCCGGCATCGGCCTCACCGTTTGCTACGACCTCCGTTTCCCGGAGCTCTTCCGGCGCCTGTCGGATCGAGGCGCCGTCGTGGCGACGGTCCCGGCCGCGTTCACACTCATGACCGGCAAGGACCACTGGCACGTCCTGCTTCGGGCGCGCGCGATCGAGTCGCAGATGTTCGTCGTCGCCGCGGCGCAGTGCGGCAATCACCCGCGAGGACGCCAGACCTACGGCAAATCCTGCATCATCGACCCTTGGGGCGACGTCGTCGCGCAGGCCTCGGACGGTCCCGGCTTCGTCGTGTGCACGCTCGATCTCGGTCGCGTCGACGCAGTACGTCGAACCCTTCCGAGCCTGCAGCATCGGCGTCCCATCGGGTGACGTGAGGTCGCGAGCACGACGCGTACGACGAATACAAACAGGCCCTTGCCTTCAGGCGGGAAGGGATGTTCGCTGTCGGCCCTATGCCGAGGCCGGACGCAAAAGCGATCCTCTACCGTGCGAAGGACTACCTGAAAGATCATCCCGAAGAGATCGTCCGCGCCTTGAAAGGTGCGCTCGGCATGCGCGTCGGCGTGCCGCTCGACGCGCTTCGTTACCTCGCGCGTGAGCTCACCGGCGGGAAGAAGGCGCCGAAGGACATCGAGATCGACAGCGCGCCCCCGGGCGTTCGAGTCGCGATGACGGTCGAGGCGGTGGGCTCCACCCTGCGCGTCTCGCTCGTACTGTTCGTGGAGGAGGTCTACATCACGCCGGAGGAGATCAAGATCTCCACGCGCGTCGCGGATCTCTCCCTCAAGGTTCTCGACGGATTCCAGACGCCCGTCGCCGCGCTCATCCAGTCGGGCGCCCTCGATCTGTCGAAGCCCGGAAACCTCGTCGCGTTCGTCCCCAAGCGCCCCGCGATGATCGTCGACGCGAAAGACGATCGCATCGTCCTCGACGTCATGAAGGCGCCCAAAATCGCTGAAAACCCGAAGGTTCGGCGCGCGCTCGCGATCGCGACGCCCGTTCTCAACGTGCGTGCGATCCGGTCGAAAGATGACCACCTCGATGTCCACCTGAAGGCGAGCTTGTCGGGCATCCCCTCTGCCTTCGCCGCTGTGCGCACGTAGACGACGCCCTCGCGCGCGAGTGGGCGTAGACTGCCGCTGGTGATGGAGCGGTCGGCTCAATCGGGGCAAGTCGGGCAGACGGGCGGAGGCCTTCCGCTCGCGTTCGAGCTGCTCGCGGAGATCGCGACGGGGCCGACCGCGCGCGTCGAGCTCTGCCGCATTCGCGCGCCGAAGGACGTCGCGGGCCGTCTGGCCGCGGTGAAGCGGCTTCACCCGCACATCGCGGAAGATCCGCAGTTTTACAGCATGTTCGTGGACGAGGTGTGGATGACCGCCGCGCTCGACCACAAGAACATCACGCGCGTCGTGGGGTGGGGGACCGACGCGGAGGGCACGTACCTCGCGGTCGAGCTCGTCGAGGGCGTCTCGCTCGCGCGCCTGATGAAGACGGTGTTCGAGACGCGCGAAGCCTTCACCGAGCGCATGGTGGTGTACCTCGGCAACGAGCTCTGCGCGGGCCTGTCCGCCGCGCACGCGCTCCGCTCGCCGCACGGCGAGCTGCTCAACCTCGTGCACCGCGATCTCACGCCCGGCAACATCCTCGTCGGCTTCGACGGTCGCGTGCTCATCGCGGACTTCGGCCTCGCGAAGGCCAAGCAGCGCGTCACCAAAACGCTCACCGGTCTGCTCAAGGGGCATCCGCAGTACATGGCGCCGGAGCAAGCGAGCGAGAGCCCGATCGACGCGCGCGCCGATCTCTTTTCGCTCGGGGTCGTGTTGTTCGAGCTCTTCACCGGCAAACCTCCGTGGACCGGCGCGACCGAGCTCGAGACCTTCCGCATGATGGCGACCGAGCCTCCGGCCGACATCGCGGCGCTGCGTCCGAAGCTCGATCGCGAGCTCGTCAACGTCGTGAACCGCTTGCTCGCGAAGAACCCCGCGGAGCGGTTCTCGAACGCGAACGAGGTGCGCGATCGCCTCGCGTATTGGCTGGATGCGCACGGCTACAAAGACGACAACGCCGATGCCGTCGCGCGGTTCGTTCGGCGCAACGCCATGCGGCAGATGCGCTGGTTCGAGCGCGCCGTGGCCGGGGACTTCGTCGCCGAGGCGACGCGCGCGAAGTCGCGCCTGCTCGGTGCGCGGGCGCGCTCACAACAAGCGCCGCCGTCGCGCACGCCGAAATCGCAACCGCCGCCTGTCGCCGCCGCGGTGAAGAGCTCGCGCCGTCGCGCCGCGGCGCGACGCGCGTCGGAGGACGCAACCGACGTCGGCGCGTGGGCGCCCGAGGAGGGAAGGCTCGAAGAGCGGCCGAGCAACGACAGCGGCGAGTGGAGCGAAGAGGTCCCGACCGTCGTCAAACCGAACGCGCACCACCCCGTATTTCGTCGCGGCGGCGGACCGGGCGCGCTCGACGTGAGTGCGGAGCTTCCGAGCTTCAGCGACGACGACGGCGACAACCGAACGACGAGCGTCAAGCCGCAGGTGATGCTCGGGATGTACGCGCAGGCTACCCGCGCGCAGCCGCCGCGCATCGCCGAGCAAGCGGCGCCGTATGGCAAAACGGGGACGCTCGACCTGCGCAGCATCGAGAGCGCCGACTCCGACTCGAGCGAGCTGCCGACGACGCCGCAGCGTGGTGGCGTCATCCACAACCTCGACACGTGGGATCGCAGCGAGCCCATCGAGTCGATCGAACGCGGTGCCCCTGCGTCGAATGCTCCTTCGGGCCCGCTCCGCAAGTTGCCTCCGCCGCCGCCGCGCGAGGTCGATCGCACGCGCCCGACTCCGGATGCGCCGGTCGGAGGTGCCGGTCGCATCTCCGCTCTCCCGGCGCCGCCCGTTCCCCAGGCGCCCGACACAATCCCGAATGAAGTCGCCGCGGACGCTCGCCAAACCGGCGGCGCGCGCCCAGGCACGCATGGCACGCGCCGTTTGCCGCGGACGGAGGCCGACTTCATCGCCGAAGCCGAGCGCTTCGCGCAGGCGGCAGCCCAGCGTAGGGCCGAGGCCGATGTAGCGGCGAAGGTCGCGGCGCATCGAGCCGTCCTGGCGCAGCTCGCCGCGGAGGCGGCACAGTTCACGAGCGAGGCGGTGAGGGTGGTGGCCACGCACGGTGCGCCGCACGGGATCACCCTCTTGGAGGAGGCGTACCGGCTCGAGGCGTCGATCGCGCGCGGCGACGCGCAAGCCGAAGCGATCTCCGCCGACGGTTCGGGCGTAGAGGCGTTCTCCAGGTCGTCCAGCGTTCCGCCCCCGCCTCCCGGCGCTCATTTGCACCCGGGGCGCGACGGGGCGCGTCACGAGCCCGTTGCCGGCGTGCCGTTCCACGCCATGCAAGGGCTGGGCGGGGCTGCCCACACGCCGCAGGGCCCTGGCGTTTCGGGCCATTTCTCCGCGTCGAGCGGCACCGACGCGCGCAAAGAACCGACCGCGCCCTCCCGTTATCTCTCCGGCGGCGCCCCGAACGACATGTTCGCGGGCGAGGTCTTCGGCGTGCGGGTGCCGTTCGCGCTCGCGGCCGCGCTGCTCATCGCGGTTGCGATGGTCGTCCTGGTTTGGATCATCGTCTCTTGATCTGACGCGCCGAGGCTCGATACCGTCTTGTCCCCATATGAGCAAAGGCGAAGGCGACGAGTGGCTCCTCATCAATTTCGACGAACTCGTCGCGAAGCGACAAGGCCTGCCTCCGCAGATCCCGGTCCCGAAAGGGAAGTTCGAGGGACTGGCTGAAAAGGGCCTGCCCGCGAAGGAAGCGCGCACTTGGTGCAGCGACTTCCTCAACAACTCCGAGATCGGCAAGAACAGTGCGTGGCGAAAGAAGAACCGCGACCTCGTCGTCGCGATGGAGGCCTTCGTCGACACGGGCCCGCTCTGGGACAAGGCGCAGAAGGCCTTCGCCGAGAACAACTTCGAGCAGGCGATCAGCACGCTCAAGCGCATCACGGTCCAGCACGACGGTGACCACTCCGCGAAGCTGAACCTCGCATCGGCGTACGCCAACACCGGCCAATACGAGCCGGCGCTCAAGCTCTTCAAACAGATCTACGCGACGTACAAAGGCGACGCCGAGTTCCACGTCGCCGTCGGTCACGTGCATCTCAAGATGCAGAACAAAGACGGCGCGACCGACGAGTTCGTGAACGCGCTCGAGGCGAAGCCGGATCACCAAGGCGCGCTCGACTCGCTCACGCAACTCGGTGTCCTCTGCAAAATCTACGAGAACCCGAAGGATGCGGCCTCGCTCATCTACGTGCGCGCCGACTCCGTCGAGTCGTACCTCACGGGTGAGTGGGACAAGGTCACCGACGCGACCGCGGCCTTCTATCTCGAGCAGATCGCGTATCACGAGCGGGAGCGTCGCTACGGCGTCGTCATCGAGGCGGCGAACCGTGCCGTCGCCGCTTCGGGGGCCACGCCCGAGCAGCTCGAGCGGGCCGAGCTCGCGAAGATCAACGCGCTCCGTTCGCTCGAGCGCATCGACGAGGCCCTCGCCGCGGCGAAGGCTTATGTCGAGCGTGCGCCGAGCTCGGCGGGCGCGCACGTCGAGCTCGCTCGTACCTACGGCCAGATGGGCAACACCGCCGAGGCCGAAGCCGAGGTGGAGAAGGCGCTCGCGCTCGACGCGGGTGACCTGTCCGCGCTCATGCTCAAGTTCTGGCCCGACGACCCGAACGACATTCAAGGCATCGGCGCCATGCTGCCGGACCTCGAGAAGTTCGCGAACGAGCACGCGGACGTCCCCGGCACCTGGCGCACCCTCGCGCGCGCCTACCTCGCCGTGAACCGCATCGACGAGTCGCTGGACCTCTTCAAGAAGGCCGTCGAGCTTCGCCCCGCGGACGACGACCTCCGCAGCGAGTGGTGGGCCGAGCTCGCGAAGCAACAGCGCTACGCGGAGATCTTGAAGGACGCCGAGAAGATCGAGGACATGAAGTCCCGCGACTGGCGCCTGCGCTGGAACGAGGCAGAAGCGTACTCGGGCCTCGGCAAGCAGATGGAAGCGCGCACCTGCTACAGCGCGATCAACTTCGACGACACCCTCCACGTCGACATCCGCCGCCGCGCCAAACGCGCCGCCAACGGCCTCGACGAAAAGATCCGCGAAGCCGGCGGCCCCGCTCCGAAGTAGCGCCTCGAAGAACCCGGAGGGGTCGCCAAGGGCGCCAAGAGGGAGAAGGAGGGAGAGGAGGAGGTTTCAAATTCTCCTTCAAACACCCTCTTCTCCCTCTTTCTGCCCTTGGCGCTCTTGGCGACCTTCTCTTGTCTGCCGTCCCTAGACGTTGGCCGTCGCCCGCGCGGTGGAGCGCGCCAGGTCTTTACCGCGCTGGGAGGGGAGGACCGGGGGCTCGGCGGCGGCTGCGTGGACCATGCCGTGGATGAGGCGCGAGCCGCGCTCGTGGGTGAAGTACGCCCAGATCCATTGGATGAAGACGAGCACGCGGTTCTTGAAACCGATCAGCGTGACGATGTGCAGGACGACCCACGCCATCCACGCGACGAAGCCGTACATCTTCGCGCTGCCGACCTCGGCGACGGCGGCCGCGCGGCCGATCGTCGCCATCGAGCCGAGGTCTTTGTAGACGAAGGGGGCGGTCGCATCGCCTTCGATGAGCCGCAGGATGTTCTTCGCGACGCACTTGGCGCCTTGGAGCGCGCCTTGCGCGACGCCGGGGACCATGTGCCCGTCCTGCTCGAAGTGCGCGAGGTCGCCGATCACGAAGACCTCGTGGTGGCCGGGGACGCTGAGATCCTTTTCGACCATCACGCGCCCGACCTTGTCGAGCGGAGCGCCGAGCGACCGCGCGAGCGGTGAAGCCGCGACGCCCGCGGCCCAAATCACCGTCTTCGACCGGATGCGCTCGTCGCCGATCATGACGCCCTCCTCGTCGACCTTCGTCACGCGCGCGCCGGTCCGCACCTCCACGCCGATCTTCTTGAGCGACGCGAGCGCCTTCTCCGAGAGCATCGGGACGTACGAAGGCAAAACGCGATCGCCGCCCTCGACGAGGATGATGCGCGCCTTGCTGGTGTCGATGCGACGAAACTCCCGCGCGAGCGTCTTGCGCGCGATCTCCGAGAGCGCGCCGGCCATTTCGACACCGGTCGGTCCTCCGCCGACGACGACGAACGTCAGAAGCGCGTCTTTCCGTTCGTTGTCGGGGTCACGCTCCGCTTCTTCGTAGGCCATGAAGATGCGCTGCCGAATCAGCAGGCCCTCGTCGACCGTCTTCAGGCCGGGGGCGTGCTCGGCGAACTCGTCGTGGCCGAAATACGAGTGCGTGGCGCCGGTCGCGACGATGAGAAAGTCGTACGAGATCGGCTCGCCATCCTCCATGTAGATGCGCTTCTTCGGAACGTCGACGCGCACCACGTCGCCGAGCAGCACCGTCACCGTCTCGTAGCGACGAAGGATTCGTCGAATCGGGACCGCGATGTCCGCCGGATTCAGACCGGCGGTCGCGACTTGGTAGAGCAGCGGCTGGAACGTGTGGTGGTTCGTTCGATCGATGAGCGTCACCCGCACGTCGTGCTTGCCGAGCTCTTTGGCGGCCTGCAAGCCGCCGAATCCTCCACCGACGATGACGACGTGCGGCCGCTCGCTCATGTTTTTCCCCCCCGGTCTTGGGGCTACTTCTTCAGGTTTTCAATCCAGCGGTTCATGAAGGTGGCGCTGTCGTTCCACCCGTCGCGCAGCTGCTTCTCCGCCGTGCTCTCGAGGATGCCGCCGACGCCGAAGACCTTCGCCTCGATGAGCATCTCGACGTGGCGGCGAACCTTGTTGTCGCCGATCGGCTCGATGCGGAGCGACCCTTCCTGGCGCATCTTTTCGGCGAGGGTGCTGGGCGTGAGCTTCCAACGCCAGACCTTCTCCTGCTTGCTCATCGACCCGGCCTCGACGTAGCCGAATTTATCGCCGAGGAGCTTCGCGACGGGCCCGGGGACGTTCTTCAGCTTGGGGCGACCGCGCGTGCGTCGCTTGATCTCGCTCGCCGTCTCCGTCTGCTCCTCGTTCACGTACTCCGGGAACTCGAGCCCTTCTTTGTAGAGCTTGTCATTGAACTCCTTATCGAAGAACAGCTGCCAGAACGTCTCTTCGTTGCAGTTGATGTCGTGCGAGATCTTGACGGTTCCCATCTTCGTGCCTCTTTCTCGACCCCGGCAGGGTGCCCCTCGGACGTGCGTGTCGTGACGCGCGCTCCTTCGCCGAACGCTTGTAGAACATTGGCCCTCGCTCACCAAGGGTCGGTAACGTTCGCACCTTCGGAGGGTGACTCAATGCGCTCACGCATCTCGAATCGTTACGTGCCCCGCAGGCCTTCTCGCCACACCGTGCGGCTATCGTGCCAGGTCGTTCGCGAGCGCGACTTCAAGCTCGTCGCCGACGAGATGATCGAAATCAGCGACGGCGGTCTCCTCGTCGTCCCGCAGTCGCGGATCCTCACCGGCGAGACCGTGCTGCTCAGCTTCATGGCGCCCTTCACGCGCCGCTTCATCGACGCCGAAGCCGTCGTCGCGCGCGTCCTCCACGGCCGCCGCCTCGGCGACGCCGGCCCGTCGGTCGGCCTCTGCATCACCGAAATGGATGAGGCCGACGAAGCCCTCATCCGCAGCCAGCTCGCGTACCTCCCCGCGGCGCCCCCGCGCCGTCGCTACGTCTCGTAGCCGCGCCGCGAACGAAAAGAGAGGTCGCCAAGGACGCCAAGAGGCAGAAGAGGAAGACGAGGGGTTGGCAACGAAGCCAAAAATCCTCTCTCTCTTCTGCCTCCTCTGGCCCTTGGCGCTCTTGGCGTCCCCTCTCGGGGCTTGATCAAGACGGCGGCGGGGCCGCGTCGACGGGGGAGCCGTCTTCCTTGACGTAGACGGCCTTGAACTCCCAGGTGTACGTCGCTTTGCCGGTGTTGGCGTCGGCGGGCGTGAGCTTGAGATCGCGGACTGCGTCGAGGACACATTTGCGGATAGGCTCGCCGGCGGTCGTTCGCGAGGTGTCGATGCGCGCTTTGCGCAGGCGGCCGGTGTCGTTCTCGACGACGAAGTTCACGACGACGTTTCCCTCGAGCTTGGGGTTCGAGCGGAGCGCCTTGTTGTAACACTCCTTGATCGGCTGGTTTTGAGCCTCGAGGACCTTGTTGGTGTCGTCGACCCATTGGTCGGGCGTGCGCGCGTAGCCGCCGCAGCCGATGGCCAAGGACGAAGCGAGAGCGAGCGAACAAACCGTGAGTTTCATCGCGCTGTTCCTTCCTCGAGCTTTCACTTCTTGATCGCCTTCGACCCGCTCTCCGCGGCGGTGGGCGCCTCGTCGACGTGGAACTCGACGCGGCGGTTCTTCTCGCGGCCTTCCTGCGTGTTGTTGTCGCCGAGGGCCTGGGTCTCGCCGTAGCCCTTGCCGACGAGCCGCGAGCCGTCGATGCCCTGGCTGATCAGGTACTCGCGCACGGCCTTCGCCCGGCGATCGCTGAGGTCCATGTTGTGGGCGTCGTCGCCGTCCGCGCTCGCGTGCCCCTGGATCTCGACGTGCTTGATCTGCGGGTTTTCTTTGATCACCTGCGCGACGTCGTTCAGAAGGCCGTGCGACTCGGGCTTGATGATCGCCTGGTCGAGCTCGAACTGGACCTTGTCCTGGATTTCGATCCGCTTGTTCTTCAGCGCGGCCCGGAGCGCGCGCTTCGAGATGCGCGGCGGACGCGACTCACCGGCGATGGCGATCGGTTGCTTGCCTTCGTATACGACGGTGGTCGAGCAGCCCGTGCTGCCGGCGACTAACGCCGCGAGAACAATCGCGTTCACTCGCTTCATAAGGCAGTTTCTCCCCGTCCGGTTAGTAGTCCAAGCCGCCGTTTCTGCCTAGACCCACCGCTCGGCGCGGTCTGGCCGCCTCATCGGCCCCTTGACCCGGCGAAGCAGCGCGCGTTTCGTACGGTCGCAGCAATGAACAACGTCGTCGCGCTCGGTCGTGTGCTCGTCGTTTCGGTGGCTCTCGTCGGCTCCGCGATCACATCGCTCGCCGTCACCGGTTGTGGATCGAGCACTCCGGAAGCGGTGGGGCCCGCGCACATCGAAGGTGAGGCCGCGGAGCTTCAGTTCGGGCTCAGCGTGAAGACGGGGGAGGGGACGATGATTGCGCCCTCCGAGCGCGCGATCCGCGACGCGCTGATCAATGCCGGCTTTCGCGTCGGCGACGACAAAGACGCGGATGTGATGCTCGAGCTTCAGCTCTCCGACGTCGACGCGCCGCGGTTCATGAAGGTCGTCGTGAACGGCAAAGAGCAGAAGAGCCGCAAGGTCACCGCGGCGCTGCGCGCGGTCTCGCCCAACGGCAACGTCATCGCGCAGAAGACGCACACGTTCACGGTCGACGACGGCGACGACATGGTCGAGGAGACGGAGGTCGCGCCGCTCATCCAGCACTTCACCGCGAACAAGAAGCTCGACAAGTTCGCCATCGAGCGATCCATCGAGCGCGCGCAGCGCAAGATCGAGAAGTCCAAAGCGACGGCCGAGCCGTCCGCGTCGGAGGCACCTGCGGAGCAGCCGCCCGCGCCTCCGCCGGAGAACACCAGCACGTTCGTGAAGCCCTAGCTGAACGCGACGGCGTTGCGTCGCGTGGCGGCAGGTCAGCCCTTGGCGCGCGCGACGAGACCCTCGAGGCGTCGCAACGCGCGGGCGCAGACGTCTTCCGACGGGCCGAAGCTGAAGCGGACGTGGCGGGCGAAGCGCGATGCGCGACCCGCGCGGCGCTTGCCCGGGTTCACGTCGAAGAACTGGCCGGGGACCGTGATGACCTTCTCCTCGAGCGCCGCGCGGAAGAACGACATGCCGTCGTCGAGCCCGGGCGGAAGCCCCTCGACCGAGCCCCACACGTAGAACGTGCCTTCGGGCGGCGCATCGACGCTGACGCCGATCTTTCGCAGGCCATCGAGCATGAGCTTCCGCTTCTTCGCGAACGCCTTCTGGATCGCGGCCGTCTCGCGCTCCGCGATGTCGAGCGACACGAGCGGAACCGCGGCGCGTTGCATCGGCTTCGAGCCGCCGCCGTCGAGGAAGCTGCCCGCGCTCGCCACCGCGTCGATGACCGCCTTCGGCCCGACGGTCCACGTCACGCGCCACCCCGGGTAGCGCCAGTTCTTGGTCAAGCCGTCGAAGATGACGACCGGATCTTCCTCGACGTCCTCGACGTAGCGCGCGGCGCTCTCCATCGGGGCGGTGCCGCCGCCGTCGCCGTAGACGTAGTGCGAGTAGAACTCGTCGAAGAGGAGCGTGCAGTCGAGCTCGCCGCCGAGGCGAACCCACGCGGCGAGCTCTTCGCCGCGGACGTGTTTGCCGGTCGGGTTGCAGGGGTTGCTCATCAAGATCGCGCCGAGGCCACGGCCCATGATCTCGCGCCGCAGATCGCGGACAGAGAAGTCGTATTGGCGCTCGCCCTCGAGCAAGATCGGGATCGGCGAGAACAATCGGAAGACGTCGAGCAGCTCTTCGTACGCGGTGTAATCGGGCAAGAAGTGCCCGAGGTTGATCTGTCCGAGCGCCGCGGCCGCGCGCGTGAGCGCCGTGCGACCACCACCCGAGATCGAGACGTTCTCCGCGCTGTAGCGCGACTTCATCCCGCGGCGGTACGCCTGGTTGTAGAGGTCGGCGATGGCCTCACGCAGCTCCCAGAGGCCCGCGACGGGCGCGTACTCTTGATCGCCGAGGCTGATGTCGAGCGACTCGCAGCGCGGAGGTGACCCCGGCAGCGGCCCCGTCTCGGGCATGCCTTGCCCGAGGTTGCACCAGTCGTCCTCGCCCGGCTCCGCCTTGTAGGTGTACCCGAGGCGGCTCGCCTCTCCCATCACGTAGATGACGCCGGTCCGAGGCACGCGGCGGAACGCCGAGACCTGCTGCGAGGAGCCTTGAGCGTCGTAGGGATCCGAAGGGAAGGGCGGGCGGACGGGCGGTGTCGATGGGCTCATGGGTTGAGAGAAAGCAGCGTGCGAAAAACTAGGGTGTGCGGGCCTTGAGCGTGCCGACCGGGACGGCGCCGGGCTTGGGACCGCGCTTGTGGATTGCGAGGAAGTACAGTGCAACGCCGGTCGCCATCGCGATGCCGCCGAGGAGCAGGCTCGACCAATCCTTCCGCAGAAGGGCCTGGACGACCATGACGAGGCCGGGCGCGAAGCTGACGAGCGAGCCGAGCATGTACCCGCTGAGGTTCTTCCACGCGGGCTCCGTCGAAGCTGCGCGCTCCTTCCAGGTGAGCTCACGCGGCGCGAACAGGAAGAGGATGATGTAGCTCACGACCAGCGAAATCAGCGTGAGATACGTGTACCGATCGTCGTTGTAGCCGATGGTTCGCCAGCCGAACTGGCTCACCGCGCAGAACGCGAAGAGGTAGACCTCTACGCTGCGTCTTATCTTCGGCACCGTCGTCAGCGTGCCGTACATCAGCATGTACGAATAGTAGTAACAGGTCAGCTGACTCAGCAGGATGATCCAGATGCCGCCGAGCGTCTGCGCGATCCACATCGACTTCCAACGGCGAAGCACCATCGCGAAGGCGAACAGCGTGGTCGCTAGCAGCGTGTACGCGACAGGCTTGTAGTCCTTGTATCGCTGCACGCGCATGTCCTTCCACGTCTGGAAGGGATCGGTCTTCGTGTTGTCGCGCGTGTACCGCATGCGGCCCGACTCTTTGTCGAAGCCGACGTCGTGTCCCAGAAGGACGCGCAAGCCCATGTGGTTCGTGAGCGGCGTCTGATCGTGAACGTCGATCGTGTGGTGATAGAACTTTTGGTACGAGTCCTTACCGACGTAGAGGAGGCTCGCGCCGATGAGGACGCCGGCCGCGACCGTGCCGCCCGCGAGCATCCGCAGGTGCTGCGCGCTCATCCGTTTGTACTTGGCGATGTGCCAACCGGCGACGCAGAGCCAACCGATGACGACGAGGCCGGGAAACACGCGGAGAAGGCCGGCATAAACCATCGCCGCGGCCGAGAGGCCCCAGTACTTCTTGCGTGCGAGGCAGGCCGAGAGGACGAAGAAGAAGAGCCAGTCTTGGCGGAGCAGCGCGCCGCCGGTCCACAACATCGGCGCCGACGATTGTGTGCCGAAGAAGATCGCCGAGACCGCGAAGGCGCGCCACCCGAAGGCCCAGTAGATCGCGACGAACGCGCCGAGCATGTAGAGGACGTCGATCAGCGCCAGCCCTTGCACGAAGGTGCGCTGATGCATCTCGAAGTGCTTACCGAAGATCGTGACCCCGTCGCCCGTCCACAAGTTGCCTAAGAACTTGCCGGCGATCGTCCAGACAGGAGGCGGGTTGTACCCGTGATCCTGCTGCATGTTGGTCCAGTAACTGTCGAGGTAACACTGGGTCGAGAAGAACGTGACGTCCTTCTTGTACTGCTCCCACCGCTCGGGCGTGAACCGGGTGGTGCACTGCTCGGGGTGGGCGAGCAGGTCGTCCACCTTCATCAGGAGGTTGTCGCCCGACAGGTTCCTGATCTTCTTGTCGTGCTTGCGGACCTCTTGGCGCAGATCGAACCAGCGCTTGTTGCCGTCGCCCTCGACGTCGACCTGCACGCGCCCGATCTCGTCCTGGGCGATGGCGCTGCACTTGTAGAGGCCGTCGTACCCGATCTCGTCGAAGTACTTCGCCCCCATGTAGTAGTGGTACTGGTCCCACCGGTGGTAGTACTGCGGGTATCCGAACTTCAGCGTGTTGAAGTAGAAGAGGATGCCGGCGACGCCGAAGGACACACCGACGAACTTCTTCCAGCGTTCGGCGACGGGCCGGCACTCACCGGCGCGGCGGATCTCGTAGAAGACCAGCGATAGCGACGTGATGGCGAGAGCCGCCTTCATCACGTCGACGCCGCGCTGATGGGGCGAGTCGCTCGAGACTTGGGGCATCTCGATGCCCATCTTGCCGGCGAGGATCGCGAGCGCGAACGCGCTTCCGATCACCCCGACCCACGTCGCGATGGCGCGCGCGCGGCCCGTTAAGACGCGGCGCGCACCGTACGTGGCGATGGCGGCGAGCACGAACGCCAGGATGTAAGGGAAGACCTTCCCGAAGCCTTTAGAAAGAAGCCCGAACACGCGGGGCGCACCTTAGCAAAAGTCTTGCTAGGAATGGCGGTCGTCCGTTGGAGGCGAGAATTCTGGTCGCGCGGGCGTTCGATGCAGGCGGCACATCGAACGAATTCGCACGGGTCCGGCGTCAGCTACGCGGTTGCCACACGACAATCCGCTGTTACGTTTTGACCTGTCTCGCGGAGGAGCCCTTCCGGGATGGTCCTGCCGAGGAGCACCTCGGCGCCGCGAGCGGACTCCGGATGACGAAGAGTCAATTCGGCTATCGGTACGCCTCTGGCGCAACCGGTTTCTCTGGGCGCGCCCCCGGCGCGGCCAGGTTCATCCGGGTCATGAACCCGCGCGAACGCGCAATCAGGAACACCAATCGAGACCGGAGGCGCCCGTCCTCGAGACGTCGCGATCCATCCGTTCTCGCGGTGCCGGCTACTGCCGGAGGAGGGAGATCACATGCATAAACGGCAAGGCTTCTGCGCGGAGGTCCCGTCCACGTAGCGTAGCTCCCTCGTTCCGAGCAGCGCCTTCATCGGCGTTCGCAGAGGCGAGGTGGACCGGCCCTTCGATCCGGAGGCCGAACGCGTCCGCACACGAGTTGGTTCGTCGCGGCGCGAAGCTGTACCGGGCCGGCGCTCTAAAGTGAGCGCCGGCCCGTTTTACTTTTGTTCTGTGTTTTTCGCGCGCGCACGACGGCGTGGGTCCCGCCTGGGGGTGTGCTCGCTGCGCTCGCACTTGGCACCCACGCCTGTGCGCGCCCTGTTCCATCCTGGCGCGTCGAGCCGACGCCGGCCGATGGCCGGCTCCTGATGCCGTCGGCTGCACCACCGCGCGAGAAAAGAGAACAGCGGCCTATTCGTCCGGCTTCTGGAGCGAGCCTTCCAAGTCGTAAGACACGCGGCAGGGGAGCTGCTCGACGAGGCGTTCTTCGCCGTAGAGCAGGTCGGAGCAATCGGAGCCTTCGGTCGGCTCGAATTTGAACGACAGGGAGCCCTCGAAGCTCGTCGGGGCACCGGCGTGATCGAGCTTTCCTTCGAGCTCGTCGACGCGGCGGATGCTGCAAGGGGGAAGGCCGGCGGCGCTGTCCGACGTGCGCATGTCGACGACGGTTTCGGCGGTGACGGTGAACGTCTTTTCCTCGGCTTCGAGGGTGCCTTCGATCGCGCCGTCGCCGGTGTCCCAGTCGATGGTGCCGGCGCGCGGATGCGAAACGATTTCGACGTCGAACCCCCACGTATCGTCGAGCGTGAGCTGGCCGGTTCCGCAATTCGACGAGGCCTTTTCGGCCTCGACGGCGAACGTGTTGTCCGACGTCTCCTCCTCTTCTTCCTCGGGAGGCGTCGCGCCGAAGGTCAAACATCCGGATAGCGCCGACGAGAGGAGCAGAGCAATCGCCGTCCGCGAAGTCATGTCGGCGAGGAACCACGGGCCTCTGCCGGCGGCCAAGTTTCGGGCTTACACTGAGGCCGCCATGGGAACCGTCGAGATCTACGGGGCACAGATGGGGGCGGGGGTCCTGGTCCACGGCGGCGCGGGGCACGTCGACGCGTCTCGCAGACCAGACCACGTCGAAGGATGCAAACACGCAGCGCGCGTGGGCTACGACGTCATCGCGTCGGGGGGCTCGGCGCTCGATGCCGTGCAAGCCGCGGCGCGCGTGCTCGAAGATTTACCGGCGTTCAACGCTGGCACCGGGGCCGCGCTCAATGAAGACGGCGCGGTCGAGCACGACGCGGCGATCATGGAGGGTGCGACGCTTCGTGCGGGCGGTGTCGCGGCGCTTCGCGGCTTCAAGAACCCGATCGACGTCGCGCGTGCCGTGCTCGATCACGGTCGTCACGTGCTGCTCGCTGCCGAAGGCGCATCGAGCTTCGCGCTCGCGCGTGGCTTCTCGAAGGTCGAGGAGGAGAGCCTCGTCACGGAGCGCGCGAAAGAGACGCTCGCGCGGGTGCTCGCAGGCCGCGCGGAGACGGGCTGGGCCGGCGGAACGATCGGCGCGGTAGCGCGCGATCGACACGGATCGGTCGCCGCTGCGACGAGCACCGGCGGAACCGTATCCAAGCTGCGAGGTCGTGTGGGCGACTCGCCGATCCTCGGCGCGGGTACATTGGCCGACGACGTATCGTGCGCGGTGAGCGCGACCGGCGACGGCGAAGGCATCTTGAAGATCGGGCTCGCGCGCGTCATCGCGACGCTCGTCGAGCGCGGTGAGCCGGTAGAACGTGCAGCGCACGCCGCCATCGAGCGCATGGTCGAACGGACGAAGGCCAACGGCGGGGTCATCGTGTTCGATCGTCACGGTCGATTCGGTTTCGCGCGATCGACCGAGACGATGAGCTGGGCCGTGTGCGGCGAGAGCGGTGCCGACGCGGGGATTTGACCGACCGCGACGACGAACCGACGAGCGACGACGAAATGAAGAAAGCCCCGTCACCGAGGTGACGGGGCTTCGCCAATGCTCGGCTACCGAGCATCAGCTACCGAGGATCAGCCGCCGGCCTTGCCGCCCGCGCTCGCCGAGCCGGTCGCCGACACGTTGACCGACGCGCTCACCTCGACGCTCGCCGAGATGCCCGCGACAGCCGAGCCGACGCCCGCGACGGCAACGGTCGCGCAGGTCGCGGCCTTCACGCCGGCCTTGCCGATCGCGTCGGTCGCGCCCTTGACCTGACCCACGAGCTGCTCGCCGGCCTTGAGGACCGCCTTGCCCTTCGTGAGGTTGATCTCCGCGATCTTCGGGAGCGCCTTCTTCAGACCCTCGACGACCGCCGTGACCTCTGCACTCGCCTGGCCGTTCACGAGAACGACGACGCCCGGCGGGTCGCACTTGAGGCTCGCCTGGGCCTTCGCGGCGCAGGACGCCTGGCACTCGATGCTGACCTTCGGCGGCTTGAACTCGCCCGAGCAGCTCGGCGCCTTCATCTCGACGTCGCAGCTGCCGCTGCAACGACCTTCGCACTTCGCCTTCGGGGCCTTGACCTCGCAGCTCGCGCTGCAGGAGCCGTCGCACTGACCGCCGCAGCTACCCTCGGCCTGCGCGTCGCAGGAGCCTTCGCAGGTACCCGCGCACTTGCCGGTCGCGTTCTTGCCGTCGCACTTGCCCTTGCAGTTGCCACCGCACTTGCCCGAGAAGCTCGCCTCGCACTTGCCGGAGCAGCTTCCCTTGCAGCTGCCCTTGCAGCTCGCCGAGCCCGGCTCGACGTCGCAGCTGCCTTCGCACTTGCCGGAGCACTCGCCGGAGACCTCGCCGCCCTGGCAGGACGCCTTGAACTCGCCGGGGGAGACGGGCGAGCCGCACTCCTCGAAGCACTTGGTCATCGCGTCGATGTCCGCGTAGCACTTGGGCGCCGTGACGGTGACGGAGATCTTGGCGCTCGCGTTCGCCTTCATGAACGCGTCGAGCTTGCCGGCGACCGCGCCGCAGACCTTCTTCGCGCCCTCGCCGTCCTTCGGCTCGGCCTTGAGGTCCGCCTCGTTCATCTTGAGGGCTTTGCCGAGCTCACCACACGACTGGATGAGACCCATCTCCATGTCGGCGGCGACCTTGTCGAACTTCGCCGACGCGTCGAGCAGGCCGCGGAGCTTCGCGTCCAGCTGGATGCCCGAGAAGTCGCCCTTGTCGAACTCGGGACAGCCTTCGGCGGCCTCGGCGAGCTTCGTCGGGTCTTTCGCGACCGAATTCAGGGCTTCACAGCTTGCGAGCATCGGCGAGCCGACGCCCAAAACGACGACGGGCAACGCCAGGACCTTCCAACTCTGCTTCATCACGAACCTCCGGTTCCTTGCCTTGACGACGCGCCGCTCGTTCGACCCTGGTCTGTGAGCCTTGCGCTTCGATTCCGATTCCCCGCCCGGTCGAGCCCGGCCGAACGTTCGGCGCGAACAGCCCGCCTTGGCGGGGGATGCGTTTCCCTGCCCGCCGCAAACCCTGATTACGGAAGAATTCCGCAATCCTTTTGCGAGTCGTGAGCGGATACCAAGGGACGCTTCCCCCCGGCGCGCGAGCTATTACTCGCTCCGCTGGGGGCGTGTAAAGGACGCATCGGGTGTGCACGACGGCTCAGGGTCTGTCGCTTTTCGGAAGCCGATGGCCGACTGCGTGAAGTAGCCCTCGAATATTGCGACGTTGCGCGATTCGATCGCACGCCGAACACACCACCGTTCAGTTTGAGGTGATGTGAGGGCGATCGCTCAGCGCCGTCGAGCCGGCGGCTTCGATGCGGGTCGCTGCTCGTCGTGCGCAAACGGAAGCGCGAGCTGCGACAAGGGCCGCGCGAGGGGATCGGGCTTGCCGCGCTCTTCGAACATCTTCTGTTCGCGATCGAGGTCGGCCTGGATGAGGTCGATGTTGTCGTACGCGAACGCGAGCGCGTCGAGGATCTTGCCGGGCCCGAGGTTCGGGTAGCGACGCACCAACGTCTCGATCGCGGTGCCGCCGCGATGCCATGCCCAGAGGCGACGCACGGGTACTTTCGACCCGGCGACGTGGGGGCTTCCGGAGAGCGTGCTCTCGTCGATCCTGACGTGAGGGTGCGGAACGAGGACGCGCGGGAGCGGCGGAAGCGGCATCGCAACGCCTCTATACCCCGACGACAGTCGCGCCTCTACTTTGGTACGTTCCCTCCATGTTGCGGTTCTGCTCTTGCTTCGCGCTGGCGCTCGTCGTTCTAGGCGCGCTCGGCTGCTCGGACGATACGACAACACAGGGAAATGGCGCGGGCGGCGCGGGCGCAGGCTCCGCGAACGGCGGCGCCGGAGGCACCGGGGCGGGCTTCGGCGAAGGCGGAAGCGGGGCCGGCAACAACGTGGAGTGTGAGGTGCCGTGTGAAGACGGCCAGATCTGCAGTCACGGCACGTGTGTCGATCAGCAGAGCTGCAACGACGACGACGACTGCGACTTCGACACCTACTGCAACGAAGCGACGATGCTCTGCGAGCCTTGGGAGGGCGCCGATCCCGGCTCCGACGAGACCTGCTCGCTGGTCGCGGTCCCCGGACTTCTTTCGCCGAAGGTCCGCTGCGAGTTCTCGTCCGCGCCCGCGAACGATCCGTTCCCCGGTCACGTCGACGTGCAAGGCACGCCGGTCGTCGTGAACTTCCACAAGCCCGCGGACTCGGGGCCGCCGAGCATCGCGGCGTCGTTCACGGCGACGGTCGTCGGTAACTACACCGAAGACCTCGGCGTCATTCGCGTGCTGTCGGGTGAAGATTGCTCGCTCGAGGCGAACCTCGGCGGCACCGATCTCGATGGAGACGCGATCGCCGACTACACCGTGTCGAGCGCGTCGCTCGCGGTGGCGGATCTCGACGGCGACGCCGTCGCGGAGATCGTCGCGTACGGCGCCGACGGTTCGACGCTCGCGTTCAAGAACACCGCGGGCACGTGGGGCCTGTTGTGGAAGTCGCCGTATCCGGCAGGCGCGCCGTGGCTCCCGTGCAACCCGGACAACCACCGCTGCGGGCTCGGCTGGGCCGGACCTTCGATCCACGACATCGACGGCGACGGCTCACCGGAGATCATCCGCGAAGGCGTCGTCTTCAGCTCGACTGGTGCGCTCGTGAGTGGCCCCCCGCCGAGCTACGTCTCGTACGGCTCCGGCCTGTTTCCGGTGCTCGCGAACCTCGACGCCGACGACGCCGTCGAGCTCACCAACGGGCAGTTCGTCTGGGAGTGGCTCGGTGGCGTGTGGACGCTCGAGCCCGCGTTTCCAGGGGGGAGCGCGTCCGCCCCCGGCCATGCAGCCGTCGCGGATTTCGGCGACTTCGGATCAGGTGCGGCAGACGACGCCGAGATCGCCGTCGTGCGCAGCAGCTCGGTGATGGTCTACGCGCTCGACGGCACGCTCGCGATGCCTCCTGTCGCGGTCCCGGGTGCGGGCGGCGGCGGGCCGCCGACGATTTCGGACTTCGACGGTGACGGTCTCGCAGAGGTCGGCGTCGCGGGCCAGGCGTTCTACACGGTCTACGACATCGATTGCGGTCCGACGCCGCGCCCGGGCGGGACCTGCAACCCAGGTACCTGCGACTTCGCCGGCGCGGCGTGCGCGGCGGGCAGCTTCATGTTGTGGTCGCACTCGACCCAGGACATCTCGTCGAACGTCACCGGCTCGAGCATCTTCGACTTCGAGGCCGACGGAAAATCCGAGGTCGTCTACGGCGACGAGTGCTTCACGCGGGTCTACGACGGTCAGTCGGGCGACGTGCTCTTCAGCCAATATCGGTCGAGCTGCACCTGGTACGAAAACCCGATCATCGCCGACGTCGACGGGAACTTCCGCGCGGACCTGGTGACGCCTTCGAACAAGGCGTGCTCGCCCGACGGCAGCGGCATCGCCTGCCAGACGTTGAACGCGGACGGCGTCGACCCGCAATGGAACGGCGTGCGCTGCGAGGACGCAGGTGATTGCGTCTCGGGTGTTTGCGACCAGGGGTTGTGCCGCTGCACCGCCAGCGCGGAGTGTTGTGCGCTCGCGGACGACGCGGCGTGCATCGAGGCCGGTCTGAAATGTGCCGCGCCGAACGCGGGGACACCCGGCATGGGTAACACCTGTCGCGCGTCCCATCCGCACGGCGTGTCGGGCATTCGCGTGTATTCCGACGCGAATGACAAGTGGGTTCGCTCGCGCACGATCTGGAGCCAGCACGCCTATCACGTCACGCACATCGAGGAGAACGGCACGGTCCCGCCGACGGCGATGTGGGAGAAGAACTGGCTCGACCCGGAGCTCAACAACTTCCGGCAGAACGTCCCCGGCAACTCCAACGGCAGCGCGATCCCGGATCCGACGGCGGGCGCGAACGACTTCGACTCGTGCGACGGCGCCGACGCCGTGCTCAGCGTCGATATCTGCAACCGCGGGGCGGCGCCTCAAGGCGCAGGCATCGTGATCGGCTTCTACGTCGACGGCGAGAAGGTCTGCGAGACAGCGACCGAAGGCGCGCTAGATCCCGAGGAGTGCGAGACCGTGACCTGCATTTGGGCAGACCCGCCGACGACCGAGATGACCGCGGTCGACGTCGATGTCGTCGCGAACGACGGCCAGGGCGCGAGCGAATGCCACGAGGGCAACAACCTCGGCGTCGTCAAAGGCGTGTACTGCGAGCCGCCGTCGTGATCGATCGTGGGTGACACGGCACGCTCCGACGACAAGCCGCGAGCGGCGAAGGGTGCGGGCAAGGCGCCGAAGGCGCCGAAGCGAAAGCGCGCGCCCTCACCGCCGTCGCCCGTGTTGCGGCGTCGCATCCGATTGGCGATCGGCATCGTCTTCGGTGTCGCGCTCTCTGCGGCCGTTGCGCTCGCGATCACGCTGACCGTCTTCTCCGCGCGCAAAGGCCCCGGGGAGGCGACGGGCGTCGTCGTCGACATCCCGAAGGGCGCGACGAAGGACGAGGTCGCGCGCATCCTCGCCGACGAGGGATTGGTCTCGAATCCGTCGCTGATGCGCCTGTATTGGTCGCTCTCCGCGCACGGCGATCCCATCGCGGGCGAGCACGTGCTCCTCGGCGGCAGCACCCCGGACGAGCTGGCCCTATCGCTGACCCACGCGTCGTCGCGCAAAAAGGTGAAGGTCGTCATCCCCGAGGGCTTCAACCGCTTCGCGATCGCGGAGCGGTTGGAACGGCTCGGCGTGAGCTCGCGTCGCAGCTTTCTCGGCGCGAGCTCGGATCCGCTGCTGCTCGAGGCGCTCGAGGTGCCGGCGCCGGCGGGGCGAGGTCCTGCGAGCGCGGAAGGTTTCTTGTTTCCGGCGACGTACGAGCTGCAGGTCGACTCGCCGGCAGCGGACATCGTCGAACGACTCGTGCGCGAGTCGAACACGCGCTGGAAACGTTTGGCCGACGAGCACAAGGAAGCGATCGCGAGCCTCGCTGAGCGTTTCGGGTGGTCGAGGGCGGAGATCGTCACGCTCGCCTCGATGGTCGAAAAAGAAGCGGCCGTCGACGACGAGCGCCCCACGATCGCGGGCGTCTTTTTGAATCGGCTCGCGTTCGACGACTTCAAGCCGAAGCTGCTCCAATCGGATCCGACGAGCGGCTACGGCTGCCTGGCCGCCCCCGACGAGGCGCCGAGCTGCGTCGACTACGCCGGGAAGATCACGCCCGCGATCAACCGCGACAAGCTCAACCGCTACAGCACGTATTCGAACGAGGGCTTGCCGCCCGGTCCGATCGCCAACCCCGGTGAGCGCTCGCTGCTCGCCGTGCTCGATCCTTCCGTCTCGCGGTTTCTGTACTTCGTCGCGGTCGGCGGGGGCCGCCACAAGTTCAGCGAGACGCTCGAAGACCACAACCGCGCGATCCACAAATGACGGCCGCGGGCCGCGCGACGGCGCGCGATCAGGTGCTCGCCCTCGCGCCGATCGCGGCCGCCTCGCTCGCGAGCGGGTCGCTCCTGCTCGTCGCGCCGCATCTGCCGATTCACGCCGTCGCGGCCCAGGACCTCCTCGCCGTCATCCTCGGCGCCGGCGGCGCCCTCGCCGCGCTCCACGCGTCGTCGGCAGGAGCGCTTCGGTCTGCCGCCGCCTGGATCTCGCTCGGCGTCGCGGTAAGCGCGCTCGTGTTTCTGTACGTGGCGACGCCGGGAGCAGGCGCGTTGCCGGTCCAGGTCGCTGCGCTCCTCGTGTGCGGTCGCATCGTCGGCGGCTCGATCGGAGAGCGCGTCCAGCACGCGGGCCACGTCCTTCCGGCGACCGTCGTCGCGGCCGCCGCGGACTGCGCGTCGCTCCTCAGCCCCGAAGGGATCTCGCACGGCATCAGCCAAAGCGACCGCGCCCTCGCGGTGTTTGCGCTCGCTGCACCCATCCCCGGATCGAGCGCCATCACGTTCGTCCTCGGCATCGGCGATCTCATCGTCATCGCGCTCCTGCTCGGCGTCGCCCGGAAGTTCGGTATCTCCGCACGCCGCGTGACGATCGCCTGCGTCGTGGCGCTCGTCGCCGCCTTTGGCGCCTCGGCGCTCTTCGCCGCTCCCATCCCGGCGCTCGTTCCGATCGCAATCTTCGCGAACGCCCTCGTCCCGCCGTTCCGCGCCGTCGCGAAAAAAGACCGCACCACGACCATCGTCGCCGTCACTGTCGCGGTCGGGCTCGTCGTGTTCGTGTGGCTCCGCAGATAAGAGGGGTCGCCAAGAGCGCCAAGGGCAGAGGGAGAGAGAAGAGGAGATTTGGTTTTCGTTCCGCGGCGCCTGGCCATTCGCACTCGCAAACCGGCCCGGCGCGCGATCACGCGAAATCAATCTCCTCTCCCTCTTCTTCCTCCTCTTTCTTCTCTTGGCGCTCTTGGCGACCCCTCTTCTCTCGATTCTCTTTTAAGCGTCCGCGCGCATCAGCCTCTCGAGCACCAACATCGCGGCGCGCTTGCGCGAGTGGACGACGGCGGCGCCGGTCGGGATCGCGGTCGCTGCGTCGATCGCGCCGACACATTGCGGGCAACCTCGCTCGCACGCGCATTTCGAGAGCAGCGTCCGAACGCGGACGAGCAGCGCGGCGGCCTGCTCGTGGATGCGCGCTGCGAGGCCGATGCCACCGGGCACGTTGTCGAACAGGAACAGGGTCGGATCGAACTCCGAGCCGGTGCCCGATGACTCCCCGGCGAGACAGCCGTCCTCGATCGACTGGCCGATGTCGCGCGGCTCGCACATGAGCGCGATCGTCGCGGCCGTCTCGAGCGCTCGCAGGATGCCGCGTAGGCCGTCGAGCGCACCCGCGCGACCGACGCCTGCTTCGAGGCATGCGCCTGCGGGAACGCGCCACCAAAAGCTCGTCGTGTGCATCTGGATGTCGGGCAGCCGCACGTCGCCGTAGCCCGCGTTCTCGTGGGTGAAGAACTTGATCTTCTTGAAGCCGACGACCTTCTCCACGACGCTGACCTCGCCGAGCACTCCGACGCCCGCGAACAACTTGCCTTCGTTGGTGACGTCGAGCGGCGTGACCTTGCGGTTCGTGAGCGCGGTCGTGAAGTAGTCGGGCTCGACCTTGGTGACGAAGGCCTTGTGGTTCTCGTGATCGAGAAGCTCCACTTGGTACTGCTCGCCGTCGTGTTGGTAGATCGCCTGCTCGTGCAGCATCGTCGGCGTCGCGCGCCAGTCGAGCTCGGCCAGCGTGCGACCCGCGGACTTGTCGATGATGACGGTGTTGTCCCAGCCGACGCTGCGAAGGCTGACGTGGTTCGCCGGGTATTTGTCGGTGGCCCAATGAAAGCGGCCGTTTTGCTCGTGGACGACGCCGTGGTTCGCGAGGAATCGAAGCGCCTCCGCCGACTCATCCGATGGAAGGGACGCGTACGGCTCACCCTCGATGAACGGGAGCTCGAACGCTGCGCATTTCAGGTGTTGGATCAGAATCTCGGTGTTTTGCGGATCGATCCGCGCCTCTTCGATCGCGCCGTCGAGCAGGTACTCCGGGTTCGACGCGAGGTACTGGTCGATGGCGTGGCTCGCCGTCACCAGGATCGCCGCGCTGAGCTTTCCCCGCCGCCCCGCGCGGCCGAAGCGTTGCCACGTCCCCGCGATGGTGCCCGGGTAGCTGGCGCAGACGACGGCATCGAGATCGCCGATGTCGATGCCAAGCTCGAGCGCGTTCGTCGCGACGACGCCGAGGATCTCGCCTTCACGCAGCCCTCGCTCGATGCGGCGGCGCGTGTCGGGCAAATACCCGCCGCGGTACGCCATGATCGCCTCCTCCGGCAGCTCGCCGGCGAGCGCGTCGCGCAGGTACTTCAGCATGATCTCGACAGAGTTGCGCGACGGGCCGAACACGATCGTCGGCACGCGCGCGCGCAACAGATCCGCTGTGAGCCGCACCGACGACTTCAGGTAGCTCGCGCGGATGCCGAGCTCGGCGTTCACGACCGGCGGGTTGTACATGAACACGTGTCGTCCGCCTTGTGGGGCGCCGGATTGATCGACGAGCTCGACCTCCGACGGGGCGACGCCGAGGAGGCGCGCGGCGTGCTCCTTCGGGTTGCCGATCGTCGCGGTCGCGCAGATGAACGTCGGCTTCGATCCGTGGAACGCCGCGACGCGCGCGAGCCGCTGCAAGACGTGCGAAACGTGCGAGCCGAAGACGCCGCGGTAGGTGTGGAGCTCGTCGATCACCACGTACTTGAGGTGCGCGAGCATGCGCGACCAGCTCGCGTGATGCGGGAGGATCCCCGCGTGCAGCATGTCGGGGTTCGTCATCACGATCGACGTCCGCTCGCGCGCGGCGCGGCGCGCATCGCCGGGGGTGTCGCCGTCGTAAACCACCGCAGGCACCGGGAGGCTCGCTTCCGCCGCGAGCTCGCGGATGCCGGCCTCTTGATCGCGCGACAGCGCCTTCGTCGGGTAGAGGTAGAGCGCCGTCGTCTCCGGGTTCTTCGCGAGCGCGTCGAGGACGGGCAGGTGAAAGCAGAGGCTCTTGCCGCTGGCGGTCGGCGTCGACACGACGACGTGACGGCCACCTCGCGCGGCGTCGAGCGCGCGCGCTTGGTGGGTGTAGATCGACTCGATGCCGCGTTTGCGGAGCGCGGTCTTCAGGCCGGGGGCGAGGTCTTCCGGGATCGGCGCGAACGAGCCGGCGCGCTCGGGCAGGGCGCGATCGGCGGTGAGGCAGCTGCGGACGACGTTCGTCGCGAGCCAGCGATCGATGACCGAAGGCAGGCCGGTCTCGATCTTCCAGGGGGGGCGAGGCATGGCTGGGCGATGCTAAACAAATGAGCACGTGCTTGAAAGCGCCGACGCGAGTAGGCTGTCGCGCTTTCGATGGCAGAGGTCGGCGAGGAAGGCTCGAGCGCGGAGCCGCAAACGAGCACGAGCGGCACCAAGGGCACGGACGCGGGCTCGAAGGATTCCGGCACGAAGGGTTCCGACGGGTATCAGCCCGCGTCCTACGTGTTCTTCGGCATCGTCGCGGCGATCACCGCCGCGCTCGACCTGGTGTCGAAAGAGTGGGCGACCAAGAAGCTCACGGGGCCGCAACGCGCGCTCGCCGACGACGAAGACTTCGAGATCGTCAAAGGCTTCTTCGAGCTGCGGTACGCGCGCAACAACGGCGGCGCGTGGAGCGCGCTCAGCGATCTACCCGAGATTTGGCGCCGGCCTTTCTTCCTGTTCGTGTCGACCGCGGCGAGCGTCTTCATCATGTCGATCTACAGCCGCATCGATCGCCGCGATTGGGCGATGAAATGGGGCCTGCCCCTGGCGCTCGGGGGAGCGCTCGGCAACCTCGTCGATCGCGTGCGGCACGGCTTCGTCGTCGACTTCCTGCACGTGTTCATCGAATACAAAGGCCAGCGGAAGAACTGGCCCACGTTCAACGTGGCGGACGTCTGGATCGTCATCGGCGTCGCCCTCATGGCGATCTCCCTCTTTATGGGAAAGAGCCGCCTGACCGTCCCGCCGGACGAGCCCGTAGCGGACGACTCGTAGCGGCCCTGCACCGCTCGTTTGCGACGGAACGCGGCATCGACTACGACGTGACCTCCCCCTCGTCCCCCTTTCGCGCGCGGAAGGGGGAGGTGCAAAGATGAGCGACGACAACGACAAGCAGAAGGACGCGAGCGACGAGGCCGCCGGCAGCTCGGACGAGTCCGACGCCGCCTCCGAAGAGACCGAGAAGGCCGAGTCCGCCGACGAAGAATCGTCGGACGATGGCAACGACGAGCCGCGCCGACGCGCACGCCGGCGAGGTCGCGAGGACGACGCGGACGGGTCTCCCGCTCCGGCCCCCCCGGAGGAGGAAGCTCCGAAGCCGAAGCCGAACTACATCTTCTTGGTCGTCGCCTCGATCGTGTTTCTCGCGCTCGACCTCGGCACCAAGGAGTGGGCGGTCAAGCGTCTATCGGACACGAGCGATACGATCGTCGTCGTCAAAAACTACTTCCACCTCAACCTCGCGCAGAACAAAGGCGGCGCTTGGGGCCTGCTCGGTGACCAGCCGGATCACATTCGGCTGCCGTTCTTCTTCCTCATCAGCGCGATCGCGGTGGTCTTCATCGTTTCGCTCTACCGGAAGCTCGAAAAGAACCAGGTCGCGCTGAAATGGGCGCTGCCCCTGGTGCTCGGCGGCGCCCTCGGCAACTTCGTCGACCGCGTTCGCCACCAGTACGTCGTCGACTTCATCGACTGGTTCTACATCAACGCCGAGGGCCGCGCGTTGCTCGACGCCGGGAAGTCCACCTACGAGAAGGTCACGAGCAGTCACCAACTCAGCAACCACTGGCCCACGTTCAACATCGCGGACGTGTGGATCGTCGTTGGCGTCGGCCTGATGGTCATCGACATGTTCACGCCGCGTGCGAAGGCTCGCACACGCAAGCCCGTCACGAATCGCATCGTGGTGAAGCCCGGAAGCAGCGCGAAGGCAGCGGAGCCCGCCCCGACATCCGAGCCCGCTGAGCGCGAGGTGGAGGGCGCGTGAAGCCGGAGCTGTTCCAGCTCTTCAGCCTCTCCGGCTCGTCGTATTTCGTTCTCCTTCTGCTCGGGTTCTTTTTTGCGACGGCGGCGGGGACGGCCTGGGCCCGCCGCGTCGGACAAGACCCGGACGTCATCGTCGATCTGGGCCTCGTGTCGCTGCTCATGGGCATCGTCGGCGGCAAGCTCTTGCACGTCATCGCCGACGGCTTCTTCTGGGACTACGTCAACCTCTGCCTCGACCCGAGCAAGGTGGACTGGAAGATCGAGCGCGGCGCGTGCCTCGCGCGCCAAGACGGCTCCGTGTGGGACGCCGCGAAGAACGTCTGCCACCCCGGTCAGACGGACTGCTTCGCGTGGATCAAGTTCTGGAACGCGGGCTACGCCTACTACGGCGGCCTCATCACGTCGGGCCTCACCGCGTGGTACCTCCTCAAGCACGATCGCTTCCCGTTCTGGAAAGCCGCCGACATGGCCGGTTTCGCGATCCCTATCGGCCTCGGCTTCGGCCGCATGGGTTGCCTCCTCGGCGGCTGCTGCTTCGGCAGCCCGTCGGATTCGGCGCTCGCGATGAGCTTCCCACCCGGTAGCTCCGCCTCGGAGACGCAGTGGAAGCTCGGCCTGATCAACTCGCCGCGCTTGTGGTCGCTGCCGGTACACCCGTCCCAAATCTACGAAAGCGCGGGCTCCCTCGCGGTCGCTGCGATCTGCCTGTTCTACGTCCACGGCCGGAAAAAGTACGACGGCCAGGTGTTCGTCTCGTTCCTCGTTCTCTACGCCATCGTCCGCTTCATCGTGGAGATGTTCCGCGCCGACGATCGCGGAGGGGCGCTGGGCCTGACGACGTCGCAGCTCATCGGTGTCGGCTTGATCGCCTTCGCGCTGGTGCTCCACCGCCGGCTCTCGCCGCGTGGCGCGCTTCCTTCCAAAGCGCAACCCGCTTAAATCAGCACGACCGGGGCGATTGATCCCGGTCGTCCGCCGTATAAGCTCGGGCTCGCGGCTTACCGTCGCGACAAGGAGCTTTCATGGCGCACGGATTCGAGTTTTCGTCGAGCGCGGTTCCCGACTCGGTCAAAGTGGTCTCGTTTCGAGGTCGCGAGCAACTGAGCGCTCCGTATCAATTCGACATCTACGTCTCCGTGCCCGGCGACGTGGAGATCGATCTCGCCGATGCCGTCGGCTCCCGCGCCTCGTTGATCGTGAAGGACGGCATGCTCCCCGTCGCGAGGTACGGCGGCGTGCTCGCTTCGATCGAGCTCGTCCGCGCGATCCACGGCAACGCCCTTTACGTTGCTCGCCTCGTCCCGCGCCTCTGGCAGCTGTCGCTCACGCGGCACAGCCGCATCTTCACCAAGCAGACGATCACGCAGGTCATCGAGGAGGTCCTCCAGGAAGAGGGCATCATCGACTACGAGCTTCGCGTGTCGGACTCGTACGAGGTCGAAGAGCACATCTGCCAATACAAGGAGAGCTCGCTCGACTTCCTGCACCGTTGGATGGAGCGCGAGGGTCTCTATTACTTCTTCGAGCAGACCGACGACGGGGACAAGCTCGTCATCACCGACGCCAAGTCCTTCCACGAGTCCGTGTCGACCGGCGCCGTTCCCTACCACCCGACGTCCGGCGCGGACGGCTCCGCGGGACGTCACTTCGACAACTTCACCGCGCGCCACACGTCGACGCCGGCGAACGTGAAGCTCACCGATTTCGACTACGCGAAGCCGAGCCTCGAGCTCTCCGGCTCCGCCGACGTGAGCCCGAACGGCTTCGGCAGCGTGCAACTCTACGGAAGCCGCTTCTTCACGCCGTCTGCCGGCGCACGTCTCGCGCGCATCCGCGCCGAAGAGCTCCGCGCCAAGGCCGTGACGTACCACGCGACCGGCGCAGCAGCCGGCATCGCGCCGGGCTTCACCGTGACGCTCGAGCACCACCCGCACAGCTCGCTCAACAAGGACTACCTCGCAACCGGCGTCGAGCACTTCGGCTTCGTGACGGAGAACGCCGGCGCCTGGGGCAGCCTCGTCTCCAACAAATACCCGGACATCTACCGCAACGAGCTCACGGCCATCGACGCGGACCTTCAATATCGCCATCCGGAGCAGACGACGTGGCCGCGCATCGACGGCTACGAAAACGGCGTCATCGACGGCGCCGCGACGAGCGAATACGCGCAAATCGACGACCACGGCCGCTACCTGGTCAAGTTCAAGTTCGACGAGGGCACGCTCAAGGACGGCAAGGCGTCGACCTACGTGCGCATGGCGCAGCCTCACGCCGGCGGTATCGAAGGCTGGCACTTCCCGCTGCGCAAGGGCACCGAGGTCATGTTCGTGTTCCTCGGCGGCGACCCCGATCGTCCGGTCATCGCCGGCGCCATCCCCAACGCGCACACGCCGAGCCCCGTCACGAGCGGCAATCACACCCGCAACGTCATCCAGACCGGCGGTCGCAACCGCCTCGAGCTCGAAGACCTCGCGGGTATGCAACGCATCACGATGTCGACGCCGCACGCGAACACATACCTGCGTATGGGCTCGGCGAACGACGACCACGAGCTCATCGCGAAGACGGATATGCGCGGCCTCTGGAAGACCGGCAACAACACCGACTTCGACATCAAGGGCCACTGGTGGATCGAGGTCAACCAGGACAAAAAGGAGCACATCACCGGCGTCGTCGAAGAGTGGTTCAAAGCGACCAAGCTCGAGAAGGTGCCGAGCGGCCTGGTGACCGAGGAGTACAAGGCCCAGAAGACGACGATCGCCGAGACCTACATGTTCAAGGTCGGCACGACGACCGGCGAGAAGTACACCGGCGATCACTCGGTCGGTCACGGCGCGAACCTCACCGAGACCGTGGGCGGCAACTTCCACCTCGGCGTGGGCGTCGCCGCCGGTGACACCGGCGCAGGCGGCCCCGAGGGCGGCGCGAAGTACGGCGTGAACGTGTCCGGCGACTACAAGCTGCACGTCACGTCGACCGAGATCCGCAACATCGACGCGAAGCAGACGGTCACCATCAAGGGCGGCCAAGAGGTGAACGTCTCCGGCGGCAACGTCGACTACAAGGTGCCGGGCAACGACTTCAACCTCACCTGCATCAACAACAACGTCACGGCGACCGGCAAGAGCTGGCACGAGACCAACGGCCCGAAGAGCGAGCTCGTCCTCGGCTTCAAACACGACACCGTCGTCGGCGGACACTCCGACAACCACGTCGGCTTGCACCAAGAGCTGCACATCGGCGGCCACATCGACTTGAGCGCGGCAGTGCAGGTGGAGGCCTTCTTCGGCATCAAGCTGGAGGCCGAAATGTCCGCCGGCATCCACCTTCGAATCTGCGAGATCGCCGACAAGAAGGTGCGCATCCAGGGCGGGACGGCGCTCGCGGTGAAGCAAGCGCTCACGCGGATCACGGCCGGCGCGGTTCGCATCGCGCAGGGCTTCCACATCATCACCTGACCCACCGTGAGGATCGTCAAGCCGCAGGCGCTGAGCCTCATCACGCGACCGTTCGAGCACGGTGACAAGTGCTTCCTCGTCGTCACCGTGTTCGCGTACTTCCCGTTCTCCTCGCCGAAGTCGCTGCTCCACGAGTCGACACTGTGGCTCGCGGCGGCCGACGCTCTCGGCGAGACCGGGGTCCTCGATGCGGGCATGGCGAAGGTCCGTGCCGAGGTGCTCGTCGAAGGAAAAGCCGTCACACCGAACCGCGTTCCTGCGACTGCTGCGCGCGTGCGCGTGCAGTTCGACGGGCCCGACGGCGACAAGATCGACAAGGAGCTCTACGTCGTCGGCGATCGCCACTGGGAGCTCGGCGGTGCATCACCCGCGGCTCCGTTCACCGAGATGCCGGTCACCTTCGACCGCGCGTTCGGTGGTGAAGGTTTCGCGCCGAACCCGGTCGGTCGCGGCTTCAAGCCGATCGAAAAGGACGGCAAGAAGCTGCATCCGCTCCCCAACATCGAGGACGGAAAGACGCTCGTCGGATCGGCGGGTGATCGGCCCGCACCGGTCGGCTTCGCGGCGATGGACATCATGTCGAAGGAGCGCCAGCGCCACGTCGGCACCTACGACGACAAATGGCTGAAGACGCGTTTCCCCGGCGTGGCCGAGGATTTTCACTGGGAGTTTTGGAACACCGCGCCGCTCGACCAGCGGTTCAAGTCGTTCTTCCAGGGCGACGAGACGTTCCGCGTGTCGGGCATGCACGAGAGCGGCGCGACGCTCGAGGGGAAGCTCCCGGGCGTCGCGACGCGCGTGTTCATCAAGCACAAGCGCGGCGACGAAGAGGCGCTGCGCGAAGCGCCGAGCTACCGCATCGACACGGTGCACCTCTTCCCGAACGTCGCCTGCGGTGTCGTCACGTTCCGCTGCGTGTTCGAGGTCGACGAGGACGATGCCTCGGACGTCACGTGTGTCCTCGCAGGTTTCGAGGATCCGGCCGCGCCGAAGTCGGTCGAGCACTACCGCGCCGTTCTCGAGAAGCGCCTCGACAAGAAGAATGGCGCCCTCGCGATGCTCGCCGACGGCGACCTGATGCCCCCGTGGGATGCACCGAAGGTCCCCGAGCAGAAGTGGAACGACCTCGCCGAGATCTTGAAGACCGAAGGTTTCGTCTACGACCGGGTCGAGGCGAACGCCCGCGCGAACGTCGAGGAGATGAAGGAGCGCGCGATCCAAGAAGGTGTGCCGCGCTCGATCGCCGAGGAGAAGTTCAAGCTCCCCCCGCGCGAAGAGCCGCCCGAGGACCCGGAGCAGCTCCTCGAGTACGTCACGAAGATGCAGGCCGAGGCCGACAAGATGCTCGTCGAGCAAGGCGAAGCGATGAAGCGCGCGGAGGATGAAGCGCGCGCGACGATGGAGGCGCGCGGGCTCGACTTCGACGAGGTGATGGAGAAGAGCCGGGCAGGCGGGCCGCCGAAGCTCGACATGGAGAAGAACCTCGAGCAGCTTCGCGCGCTCGGGTCCGGTCGCTCCGTCGACGAAGAGGCGCTCGCTCGGATCGCCCAAGCCGAAGAGAAGCTGCTCGAAGCGTACCGACGCTTCACCCACTTCTTCCCGGCCGCGAAGAAGCTCGACGATACGCAGAACGCATCGGTGCGCGCGGATCTCGCGACCAGGCTCGCAGCACGGGAGAGCCTCGCCGGCATCGATCTCACCGGCGCGGATCTAGCCGGGATGGATCTGCGTGGCGCGGACCTGAAGAACGCCATGCTCGAAGGGGCCAACCTCGAAGGAACGAACTTCGAGGGCGCCGATCTCGAAGGCGCGACGCTGTCGCGCGCAACGCTCCGCGGGGCGCGACTCGCGAAGGCTCGCCTCGCCGGTACGAACTTCGGCGATGCCGATCTCGGCAGCGCCGATCTCGGCGGCGACATCGACATGAGCGGTGCCTGCTTCTACAAGTCGCGGGCGGAGGGCGCGTCGCTGCGCGGTGCGAAGCTCGGGGAAGTGCAGTTCCTCGAGGCGAGCCTGCGCGGCGCGGACTTGCAAGGTGCGGACTTGAGCAAAGCGATCTTCGTCGACGCAAACGTCGAAGGCGCGAAGCTCGGCGGCGCAGTCTTGAAAGACACAATCTGCGTGCGCCTGCAGGCGAGCAAAGCAGACTTCGCAGGCGCGAAGCTGCACGGCACGACGCTCGTCGAGACGCGCGCGCATGGTGCTTCCTTCGAGGGCGCCGACCTGACGGGCGCACGCATCGTCCTCGACTCGGACTTCTCGGGCGCCAAGTTCGACCGCGCGCGTTTCCACCGCACGTGCATGCGCACGACCAACTTCGAGGGCGCGAGCTTCGTGAAGGCGGAGATGCCCGAGGTCGATCTCTCGGAGTGCAACCTCCGGGGTGCCGACTTCACGCTCGCCGATCTCGGGCAGAGCTTGCTGATGAAGGCGGACATGACCGGCGCGACGCTCCGCGAGGCGAACCTCTCGATGACGATCATGCAAAAGGCGAAGGTCGGCGGCGCGGACCTCTCGGACTCCGTGTTGTTCCGATCCGATCTCGCGAAGATCGAAGGTGACTCGAAGACGAAGTTCACCCGCGCAGATCTTCGGCAGGCGCGCGTCGTCGCCAAACAGACCAAGCCGGAGGCGACATGAGGCGCGAAGAGCTACAAGCGGCTGTCGCCGTCGGGCAGGTGTTGAGCGACGTCGAGGTCGCCGCCGAGGACTTGGCGGGGATCGACCTGCGCGGCGCCATCTTCGAAAACGTTCGCTTCACACAGTCGAACCTGCGCGGCGCGCTCCTCAAAGAGGCGATCTTCACCGAGTGCAACTTCGACGAGGCCGATCTGCAGGAGGCGGACGTTCGGCTCGCGACGATGCACGACTGCACCTTCGCCGGCGCGTCGCTCGAGCGAAGTCTCCTCGCCGGGGCGAAGTTCGCGCAGTGCAACCTGGCCTCCGCGCGTCTCGGCGGCACGACGCCGACGGTGACGATCTTCGCCGACTGCAAGCTGGACGGCGCCAGCTTCGTCGAAACCTTTCTCGACCGAACGAACATCGTCACCTCGACGACCGAAGGCATCGACCTTCGCAAGGCGCGGCTCCACCAGACGAATCTGCTCGATGCCGATCTCCGCAAGGCGAAGCTCGAGGGCGCCACGTTCTACATGGCCGTCATGCCGAAGGTGAACCTCGCGGGCTGCAAGCTCGCCGGGCTCGATCTTCGCCGAGCGCAGCTGATGGACGCCGACCTGACCGGCTGTGACCTGAGCGAAGCCCAGCTGATGAACGCCAACTTCAAAGGCGCCAAGCTCGCGAACGCCACGTTCGCCGGGGCACGCGTGCGACAGACGCTGTTCATCGAAGCGGATCTCCAGCGAGCGAGCTTCAAGGGCGCGGAGCTGTCGCAGTCGCTCTTCAGCGACGCGAAGGCGATCGGTGCGGACTTCTCCGGCGCGGCGGCGGATATGACGGTTTGGCACCGTACCAACTGTCTCGGTGCCAAGTTCGCGAGCGCGGACCTCACCTACGCCGACTTTTCCAACGCCACGATCTCGAGCGCCGACTTCAGCGGAGCGAAGCTCTACCGCACGCGGTTCCACCGCACGAAAGAAGACGGCGCCATCTTCACGAACCGCCTCGCCGCGCTCGGCGACGACGAGGAGCTCGCGAAGACCGAAGACAAACTCGCCCGCCTTGCGGAGCGTCGAGCCCGATAGCCACGAAACACGAAACGTCCGCGCGTCGAAGGACGCTGATTCAGGAGGAGTGTCATGCTGAGCGCCGCAGAGAAGATCGACCCCACCAGTGCGACGGAGCGTGCAGGTTTCGTAACCCGCGTCGATCGTGTGGCGGGCGAGCGCTCGGCACGGATCACCATCTCGCTCGATGGCGGAAGCGTCGAGGCGCGTCGCGCGACGAGCTGTCTACTCGACCCGATCGCGGGCGATCGCGTCCTGGTCGCGCTTCTCGGCGACGGCTCGACGTTCGTGCTCGCCGTGCTCGAGCGGGAGGGGGACGCGCCCGGATCGATGTCGCTCGATCGCGACTTGAAGCTCGAGCTGCCCGAGGGGCGCTTGTCGATCCTCACCAAGGACGGCGTGTCCATGGCGTCGGCCGGCGGCGTATCCGTCGTCGCGCCGAGCGTCGACGTGAAGGCCGTCGACGGCCGCCTCGGCATCGAGCGCCTCGCGCTCGCGGGCAAACATCTCCTCGCAGAGTTCGTCGCGGTGAAGGCCGCGGCCTCGGCGGTCGACACCACGCTCGATCGCCTCAGCCAGCGCGTGAAGCGCGCCTATCGCTTCGTCACCGAGCTCGATCAGCTGAAGGCGAAGCGCGTCGATTGGGCCGCCGAGAAGTCGATGCGCCTCCACGGCGAGAACACCGTCATGACCGCCGACGAGCTCGTCAAAGTCGACGGCGAGCACATCCACATGGGCTGAGGTGAAACGATGTTCGCGAACACACAGATGATGGGGATGGATCTCGGATTCCCGGACGTGTGCCTCACGCCGACGCCCGTACCGGTCCCGATTCCGTACCCGAACTTCCAGCTCGGCCCGATGACCGCACCCGCGGCGTACACGACGCTCATGATGTGCGCCCCGGCGCACAACATGTTTTCGACCGGCGTGATGAGCTTCGGCGACAACCCCGGCGTCGCGCTCGGCGTCGCCTCCGGCATGGTCATGGGCCCGCGCCGTCACGTCCTCGGCGCGTTCACGTGCCTCGTCGGCGGTGCCCCCGTCACGCGCATGACCAGCATGGCGATCCAAAACAACACCAACTGCCCCGGCATGCGCATCGTCCCGAGCCAAGTCCGCGTGCTCGTCCTCGCGCCTTAGCGCAGAAGACGGAGAGGGGTCGCCAAGAGCGCCAAGAGGGAGAAGAGGAAGAAGAGGGTTTGAATTCGAACGAGAACAAACCGCCTCCTCTTTTTCTCCTCTTCCTCCTTCTGCCCTTGGCGCCCTCTCTCTGCCGATCTCAGGGCTTGGCAGGAAGCTCGGCGGCGCAGGCGTAGATTTGCTCGACGGCGTCGACGATGAGCTGCTCGACGACACCTTCGGTGAGGTCGTCGGGGCGGAAGCGGGCGATGTCCATCGGGGGTGGGGACGCTTCGAGGAAGGCGAGGATCTCGGGGCCCTTCACGGCGTCGCGCGTGATGACGGTGAAGGTGATGCGGTGGCCGTGCGGCGCGCGCGGCGTGAGGAACAGGCGGAGCGTGACGCTCGGTGCTTCGCGGCCAGGGGCCGGTTGATCCTCGATCTCGATCGCGTAGCGCGTGTTGCCGATGGGGCGGCCTCCGGCGGATTGCCGCAGGAGCTCTTCGCCGACGTCGCGCATCGCAGGGATGATGGTCGCGTCGCGGACGCGCCGAAACTCGCTGCAGAACGCCTCGAGGTCGGGGCGTGCAGCATGATCGGCGGCCTGGATCCTTCGTCCGAAGCGGTCGGCGACGTTGGCGAGTCGAGCCTTCGAGTGGTCTTTCACGGGCAGGCCGAGGCTACCACCCGATCAGGCTGGATCTCACGCGAAGCGTTGGGTCATCGCCAAACGCCCTGGCACCGATCGCGCACTTCGGCGAGCACCGTCGCGAAGTCGGGCTGCTTTCGCAGCTCGGTGAGGAGGGGACACGCTTCGAGCCACGCGAGATCGTAGAGCACCGTCGCGTTTGCTTCGCGCAGCCACTCGAGCGCGCCGTCGAGGTCGCCCGAGCGCGCGTGGACCTCGACCAGGACCTGTCGCAGGAGTCCGCCGAACCGCACGTTGACGTGCGGCATCAGGCCGCTGAGCACCGCGACGCCCTGCTGCGGATCGGCTTCGCCCGCGAGGCATTTCGCGATCGTGACGAACACTCCGGAGAACGGGGCGCCGAGCGCGGGAGCGCGCTCGATGATGCTCTCGAGTCGAGCCTTGTCACCCCACCAGCCCGCGTGCCTCAGCTCGAGGTGCATCGCGAACAGCGGCGCGTGCCGCCGCCACACCTCGGCGAGGTCCTTGTCGAATGCCGCGTGATCCCCTCGGAACGCCGCGGCTCGCGCGCGCTCGTACGGAAGGACGCCGGTCGGTTCGAGCTGATGTGCGAGCGCGAGGCGAGCGAGACCTTGATCGAGCCTGCCCGTCTCGCACTCGAGTTGGCCGAGCAGGTGCTGCGCGTCGGGAGACGTCGGCGCGATGTCGACCGCCCGATGAAGCGCGACCACGGCGTCCTTCAGTCTTCCGCGCTGCGAGGCCGTGCGCGCGGCCGCGACGTGCGTCTCGACGAGATCCGGCGCCTCGACGAGGGCGCGCGCGACGACGGCGTCGGCGGCGGCCTCCCAATCGCGGCTCCGATCACCCTGCGGGTAGAACCAGACGTGGACGGAAGCGATCGCGAGTGAGGCGAGCGCCGGCGCGAACGAGGGGCACAGCTCGAGCGCCTGCTCGAGCATCCTGATCGCCTTCGGCGCCTCGAGGACGAGCTGCGCCCTCAGGATTCTGCGCGCCTGCAGGTAGAGCTGCATCGCTTCTTCCGGGACGTCGACGCTCGCGGAGCGGGTGACGATCTCGAGCCGGAGCGCCTCCGCGATCCTCCGGCCGGCTTCGTCTTGCATCTCGAAGAGATCGGCGAAGCCGAGGTCGAACTTCTCGCTGAAGAGCTGCGCGCCGGACGCGTCGACGAGGCGCACGGTGATGCGGAGCTTCGGGCCGGCGACCTGCACCGTACCGTCGACGACGTAGTCGACGTCGAGCGCCTCCGTGATTTTTCGCGGATCGCGCTCCTCGACCTTCGAGACAGCCCCGCTCGAAAGGACGCGAAGGCCCTTGGTTCGGCTGAGCACGTCGGTGAGCTCGCCGCTCAGCGCTTCGCCGAGGTACTCGTGATCGGCCGGGCCTCGGTAGGTGAACGGCAAACACGCGAGCGACATGCGGCCCGAGCCGAACGGCACCGCCACCAGCCGTGACAGCTGACCGCCTCGCGCCGTCTTCGCGGGGGACCGCACCGTGAGCGGTCGCCTCGTCATCGCGCCCGCATCGAGCCCCGAAGCGAGGAAACCTTCGAGCTCGGCCGCGATCACCGCGGCGGTGGGTGGACGCGCCTCCGGAGCCCTCTCCAGGCAGTCTTTCACGAGCGCCGCGAGCGGTTCGGGAACGGCTGCGAAAGAACGGACGTCGGGCGCTGCGTCTTGGAGTCGTGCAACGGCGACGGCGATGGGGTTGTCGCCGACGAACGGCGTTCGACCCGCGAGCATCTCGAACAGCACGACGCCGAGCGCGTAAATGTCGACCGCGGGGCCGATCTCCCCGCTCGCGACCTGCTCGGGTGCCATGTACGCGGGCGTCCCGATGATGTGGCCCGTCTTGTTCTGCTCGGCCGCGGCGCGGTCGAACATGCGCGCGATGCCGAAGTCCGACAGAATCGATCGCCCCGATGCGTCGATGAGCACGTTCTCCGGCTTCAAGTCGCGGTGAACGACGCCCATCGTGTGCGCTGCATCGAGCCCCTTCGCGATCTCCACACCGATGCGCGCCGCTCGGGCGGGATCCACCGTGCCGCCGCGGCGCTCGATCTCGCGGCGCAGATCGGAGCCCTCGACGAACTCCATCGTGATGAAGTGGAGGCCGCGGTGCTCGTCGTAGCCGTGGATGCGGACGACGTGCGGGTGCGTCACCCTCCGCGCGATACGCACCTCGCGCTTGAACATGTCGATGGCTTCGCCGGCGATCTGCGCGCCGACGTCGAGCAGCTTCAGCGCGACACGTTCGTCGAGCAGCTGATCCTTCGACCGATAAACGACGCCCATCCCGCCGCGGCCGAGGAGCGCCTCGACGTAATATCGACCCGCGAACAGCGACCCGATCGTGAGCTCGAGGTGACCGCTCGGGTCGGGTTGTGCCGAAGGCGCGCCAGAAACCGGTAACCGCGGCTGAACGCCGGAAGAAGCGTTGTCGGGCACCATCACCAGCGTTGCATCCGTGCCGGGGCTGGCGCGGTCGGGCTCAGTCACGGCGGAAGCATAGCGCTCGGTCGTACGCGTCGTCGTGCTCCTCTTGTGGTCGCGTACGGTTCTCGATCGTCATGGTTTCGCAAGGGCACCGTTTCGCCGTGGCCGGCGCTCGGTATAACCGCGGGCGTGATTCACCTCTACCAATTGCCCGGCGCGTGGGGCGTGAGCAGCGTCAGCCCGTTCTGCGTCAAGCTCGAGGCTTTTTTACGGCTCTCCGGGCTGCCGTTCGAATCGAAGTTCGGCGACCCGCGCAAGGCGCCGCGTGGAAAGGTGCCTTGGATCCAGGACGACGGCACGCTCATCGCCGATTCGCAGCGGGCGATCGAACACCTCGTCGCGAAGCACGAGCTGACGATGGATGCGCGCCTCTCACCCGAGCAGCAGACGCTGGGTCACGCGATTCGACGAACGCTCGAAGAGGGCACGTACTTCGGTTTGGTTTGGTTGCGCTGGGGCGACCCGGCCGGGTGGGACGCGTACAAGCCGGTGTTCCTCGAGCTCTTGCCGCCGGTCGTGGGGCCGGTCGTGATGAGCGTCATCCGCCGTCAGATGATCGGCAAGCTGCACGGCCAAGGTATGGGCCGCTTCGACGATCAGGAGAAGCACCAGCTCATCATCAAGGACTTTTCGGCGCTGTCGCGTGTGCTCGGTGACAAGCCGTACCTCTTCGGTGACGAGCCGACGAGCTTCGATGCGACGGCGTACGCGTTCCTCGCGAGCCTGCTCGCGTTCCCCGTCTCGTCCGCCGCCAAGTCCCACGTCGAAAGCTGTTCGAATCTCGTCGACTACAAGAACCGCTTCGCTGCGCGCTACTTCACGTGACGGGCTTGCGCTATCGCCGCGTCGGAGCCAGGGTGCGCGCCAAATGACCGCCAGGATCATCGACGGAAAAGCCATCGCGAAGAAGGTTCGAGACGAGGTCGCAGAGCGCGTGCGCGGGCTCGTGTCGGCGCACGGCCGAGCACCGGGGCTCGACGTCGTGCTCGTCGGCGAAGACGCGGCGAGCGTCGTCTACACCCGCAACAAGGAGAAGGCGGCGATCGAGGTCGGCGTTCGCGGACGGCTGCACCGCCTCCCCGCGGAGACGACCGAGGCGGAGCTCCTGTCGGTCATCCGCAAGCTCAACGAAGACCCGACGGTCGACGGCATTCTCGTGCAGCTGCCGCTGCCGAAGCACATCCGCGAACAGAGCGTCCTCGACGCGATCGACCCCGACAAGGACGTCGATGGCTTCCACCCGCACAACGCCGGCCTGTTGCTCTCCGGCAGGCCGCACCTCGTGCCTTGCACGCCGGTCGGCTGCATGCGCCTCCTGCGCGAGGCCGGCGTCGAGCTCTCGGGCGCGCGTGCGGTCGTCGTCGGTCGGAGCAACATCGTCGGCAAGCCGATGGCGCAGTTGCTCCTCGCAGCGAACGCGACGGTCACCATCGCGCACTCCAAGACGCGCGACCTCCCCGGTCTGTGCCGCGAGGCCGACGTGCTCATCGCAGCGATCGGCCGCGCGAAGATGATCGGCGCCGATTTCGTGAAGCCCGGCGCCGCGGTCATCGACGTCGGCATCAACCGCGGCGAAGACGGCAAGCTCTGCGGCGACGTCGACTACGAGCCTGCGAAGGAGAAGGCCTCGGCCATCACGCCGGTGCCGGGAGGCGTCGGTCCGATGACGATCGCGTGCCTTCTCGAGAACACGCTCCGAGCCTTCGAGAAGCGCGAACAGAAAGCCTGATCGTGCAGCGCGCCGCGACCTCCGCCCTCGCGACCGATCTCTACCAACTCACGATGGCCGCGGGGTATTTCCACCGCGGCATGTCGCATCGCATGGCGACGTGTGAGCTCTTCATCCGCAGGCTGCCTTTGGCGCGACGGTTCCTCGTCGCGCTCGGGATCGACGCTGCGCTCCACTACATCGAACATCTGCGCTTCTCCGAGGAGGACATCGCGTTCCTCCGCTCGGTGCCGGCGATGCGCGACGCGATGACCGACGACTTCGCCGCGTACCTGCGCGACTTCTCGTTCACCGGCGACGTGTGGGCCGTCGGCGAGGGCACCATCGCCTTCGAGAACGAGCCGCTCCTGCGGGTGCGCGCGCCGATCATCCAGGCGCAGATCCTCGAGACGTTCCTGCTCTCGGTCGTCAACCACGCGACGATGGTCGGCTCGAAGGCGGCCCGCATGGTGATCGCCGCCGACGGCCGCCGCGCGGTCGAGTTCGGCACGCGACGAACCCATCCGGACGCCGCGATCGAAGCCGCGCGCGACGCTTATGCGGTCGGCTTTGCGGGGACCAGCAACGTGGAAGCGTCCCGGCGCTTCGGCATCCCGCTCTACGGGACGGCCGCGCACATGTGGACGATGGCGCACGCCACGGAGGAAGAGGCCTTTCGCGGCTACTTCGCGGTGTTTCCGAAGTCGTCGATCCTTCTCATCGATACGTACGACACCGTTCGTGGCGCGCGGCGCGCCGTGCAGGTCGCGCGCGATCAGCTTGCGGGTGTCCGGCTCGACTCCGGCGACCTCGGCGCGCTCGCGAAGGAGGTGCGCGCGGTCCTCGACGCCGAAGGCGCACCGAACGCCAAGATCGTCGCATCGGGTGACCTCAACGAGCACAGCGTCGCGGCGCTCGTCGCGAGCGGCGCGCCGATCGATACGTTCGGCATCGGAACGGAGCTCGTGTGCTCGGTGGACGCGCCGAGCTTGGGCGGCGTCTACAAGCTCGTCGAGATCGACGAAGGCCCGGGCACACCCGTGCGGCCCATCGCGAAGTTCTCCGTCGGCAAAGGCACGTTCCCCGGTGCACACCAGGTGCTTCGCGTCGTCGACCGCGGCGTGTACCAGGAGGACGTCGTCATCCTCGACCACGAGGATTCCCCGACGCTCGCGACCTCGGATCAGCAGGTCATTGGGCTCCTCGACACGGCGATTACGGCGGGTCGGCGCGTGCGACCCGCGGCCTCGCTCGATGCGGTCCGCGCGCACGTCGCCCGAGGGCTCGCGTCGCTGCCTCCGGCCGTCCGATCGCTCGAGCCTGCCGTACCGGGTCAGCCCGCCTACTCGGTCCGCCCGTCCGCCTCGCTCGCGGCGCTCATCGAGCGACTGCGCGTCGAGCTGGTCTGACGCCTGCATCTTCGATAGTTGTTTCCTCTCCGTGAGGGCATTCGATGCGGATCTTCATCGACGTCGACGTCCAGAACGATTTCTGTGAGCCGAAGGGCGCGCTCTACGTGTCCGGCTCGCCGAACGACTTGTACCGAGCGATCGTGCGCCACGCCGGCGAACGGGCGATCCCGATCCTCGGCAGCGTCGACTCGCATGTGTTCGACGCATGGGAGTTTGCGTCGAGCGGCCGCGCCGGTCCGCAGGGAGAGAAGCCGAACTTCCCCGACCACTGCGTGAAGGGGACCCACGGGTGGCTCAAGGTCGAGGGCACGCTGCCGGCGCGTTTTCGATTCGTACCGAACGTCCCCAATCTCGACGCCGAGTGGTACGCCTCCGAGGTCGTCGACCAGCGAGCCTCGGGCCTCTACTTCGAGAAGGAAGTGTACAGCCTCTTCGCGAACCCCAATGCGGAGCGGGTCCTCGAGGCCATCGCTCGCCGCGCAGGCGCGCCGCTCGATCTGGTTGTGTTCGGCGTCGCGACCGACTACTGCGTGCGCGCCGCTGCGCTCGGCCTTCGCGAACGAGGGTACGCGACGACGGTGCTGACCAACGCGATACGCGGGATCACCGAAGAGGGCAGCGCAAGAGCGCTCGACGAGATGCGCGACGCCGGGTGCCGACTCTCGACGTGGGAGGAGCTGTGCGGGTCTTCGGTCTGACGGGCGGGATCGCCTCGGGCAAGACCACGGTCGCGCGCCGCATCGAAGAGCGCGGCGTTCCGGTCGTGTACGCCGATCAGCTCGCGCGCGACGCCGTCGCAAAAGGGTCCGACGGGCTCGCGGCGATCGTCGCGACCTTCGGTGACGACGTGCTCTTGCCGAACGGCGAGCTCGATCGGCGCGCGCTCGGTGCGCGCACGTTCGGCGACAAAGCGATGCTCGCCAAGCTGAACGCCATCGTGCATCCCCGCGTCGGCGCGCTCGCTTTGGAGGCTTTTTCAGCGCTCGCGACGAAGGGCCACGCGCTCGTTTGTTACGAGGTGCCGCTCCTCGTCGAAAACGGCCTCGCCGACATGTTTCGGCCGGTCGTCGTCGTCGCCGCGAGCCACGCGCGTCAGCTCGAGCGAACGCTCCGCCGCGACAACCTGAGCGAAGAAGAGGCGCGGGCGCGCATCGCATCCCAGCGCCCGCTCGAAGAGAAGGTCGCCGTCGCGGACTTCGTCATCGAAAACGACGGCACGCTCGAGCAGCTGCTCGAGCGCACCGACGAAGTGCTCGCCGCGGTGCGCGGCTGGGGCCGCGCACCCTGAGCGACGCACGGGCGATCATCCCTCGGTGATCGAGAGCGAGCCTGCGACGTCGAGCCGTCGCAGCCGCTCCGCATCGGAGATGATGTCGATCGCCGCGATCTTTCCGCTGCTGACCGTGAACGCGAACACGACCTGCGGCGCACCTTCGCGAAGCACGACGACACCCGCGACGCCGTTGACCAGCGCAGGCTGGACGGACGGAGACGTCCCGCCCCACGAAGCAGCACCGACACGGCGAAACGTGAGCGCCTGACCCGCGACGGCCGCGGCGCCATGCACCTCGCGCGACGTCCCTTCCGGCATCTCGCCGGCGTCCGCGCGCAAGACGACGTTCGGATCCAGCAGCGATACGAGCGCGTCGAAGTTCCCCTCGCGTGCGGCCGCGAAGAATGCGTTCACCACCTCGCGCTGCCTGCCGATATCGGCGTCGGGCACCGTCGGTGACCCTTGCACACGCCTGCGCGCGCGGCTCGCGAGCTGCCGCGTCGCCGCCGGCGATTTGCCGACGACGTTCGCGATCTCCTCGAACGGAAGGCCGAACATGTCGTGCAAGACGAACGCGAGCCGCTCGGCAGGATCGAGCGTGTCGAGGACGACGAGGAGCGCGATCCCGACCGAGTTCGCGAGCAGGATCTGATTCTCGGGATCGAGACCGTCGGCGCGGTCGACGATCGGATCGGGCAGGTGCACGCCCACGGAGTCTTCTCGACGCGACCGCCGGTGCCGAAGCATGTCGAGGCAGACGCGCCCGGTCACGGTGACGAGCCACCCCGTCAAATCGGAGACGTCGTTCGTATCGGCGCGGCTCAGCCGAAGCCAGGTCTCCTGTACGGCATCGTCGGCTTCGCTGAGCGAGCCCAACATTCGGTACGCGACGGCGCGCAAACGTGAGCGATTGTCCTCGAATCGGTCGGTCAGCCAGGTGTTTTCTTGCATCGGGTTCCTGCCGTTTTCCCTCTTCGTCTCGAGGACGAAACGAGCCCGCGCCGATGTGACAGCAACCGAGCCATTCGTCGAGTGGTCACACTTTTTCTTCGAGCGGCGTCTTCAGGGCATGAACCGACCGACCTTCAAGCTCGACATGTCGTTGATGTTCGCGATGCACGATGCGCTTCGCCGCGAGCTCGCCACCATCACGAAGATTGGCGAAAAACCGGCTTCCGACGCCAAGCGCATCCTGAAAGCGGCCAGCGGGTGGGACCTCTTCAAGACGATCCTTCACATCCACCACGTCTCCGAGGACGAAGCCCTCTGGCCGGCGCTCGCCGAAGCCGTTGCAGACCGCCCCGACGATCTCGCGCTGGTCCGTGCGATGGAGGCCGAGCACGCGGCGATCGATCCGCTCCTCGAGGCGATTGATGCCGCGCTCGAGGGTGACGCAGCTTCCGAGAGCCAGAGCCTCGGCACGCTGACCAAGGAGCTGGAGCGCACGGTCACGAAACACCTCGAGCACGAGGAGCGCGACTGCCTGCCGCTCATCGACGCCCGCATCTCGGATGCGGCGTGGCTCAAGTACGGCGAGGTCCACGGCATGCGCATCGGCCCCAACGCGCCCCGCGTCCTGCCTTGGCTCCTCGACGGCGCCCCGGAGCCGGTCGTCACGATGGTGCTCGGTCGACTGCCGGAGCCCGCACGCAATGCGTACAGCGCCGCTTGGGAGCCCGCTTATGCTGCGACTGATCGCTGGGGCTTGACCGCGAGCTGAACATTGCATCAGTCTGCTGGGCGGAGTGGCTTCGTCGTTTTCCTCCAAGCTCGGCAGACTCCCGCCGCTTTCGCGGGAGCTTCCTACCCGAATCGATGCCGGGGCTGGGCACTCGTCCCCTGAACGGGCAGAGGGGTCCGCCTCCGCGTCGCGCCCCACGCTCGACGAGCTGCGGGATCGGATCGCCGCCATCATGGGCCGGTCCATTCCGCCGCCGACGGTCTCGCCGCAATTCGACTCTGCGCGACCCGAGGGCCCGGAGGCACGTCGCCCGACGAACGCCAGCTCGTGGATCGAGCACGCGTTCGTCGAGGAAGAGACGCCGCACGGGGTCATCTACTGCTGCCGCAAGCCCACGCCGCTCGGCCATCGCGTCGGCAGCATCGGGATCGCGACGTCGCTCGCCGCCGATCCTTCGGTCCTCGCGATGCTCGCGCTCGACCCGAGCCTCGCGGGCTGTGACTTGCGACGCGCGCTCTACCTCGACACCGAGACGACGGGCCTCGCAGGCGGGACGGGCACGGTCCCGTTTCTCCTCGGGCTCGGTTACTACGACGCGGCCGACGAACGCTTCGTCGTCGAACAGGTCCTGCTTCGCACGTTCGCGGAAGAGGCCGCGATGGTCGAGCACCTGCGACGGCGCGCGGCGGAAGCGAGCATGCTCGTCACGTTCAACGGCAAGGCCTTCGACTGGTCGCTGCTGAAGACGCGCTCGACGATGAACCGCGCCGATCGGCTGCCTGTTCTGCCGCACCTCGACCTTTTGCACGTCGTGCGGAGGCTCCACAAACATCGCCTTCGCTCGTGTGCGCTCCAGCGCATCGAGGAGGACATCCTCGGCCAGCGGCGCGTCGACGACGTCTGCGGCGCCGATATCGCCGCCATCTATCACCACTACGTCCGCACGCGCGACGTCGCCGCCCTCGAGCCGGTCATCATCCACAACAGCCTCGACGTCGTGAGCATGTTCGCGCTCGTCGGCCTCTACGGTGAACAGCTCACCGCCGACACGAACGGGGACGCCTGGGCATCGACGCTCGCGCCGTCGGATCTCGCAGCGGCTGCGGTCGTCGCCCGCCGCGCGAAGGATCTCGATCGCGCCCTCCACTTCGCAGAGGCGAGCGTCGAGCGGGGCGCGGGCGCGTTCGGGCACCGGGCACGCGCCGAGATCGCGAAGGCGCGCGGCGACAAGGCAGCGGCGCTCGCCGATTTCGAGCGCGCCCTCGCGCAGCTCGATGGTTCCGGCGCCGCCGCCGATCCTTCCACGCTGTACCTCCGGCTCGAGCTCGCGAAGCTCTACGAGCACCACGCGCGCGCATTCGACAAGGCGAAGTCCACGCTCGTCGGCGGGACCACGGAGAGCGCGGATCGGCACGGCCTGCGCCTGAGGCGCCTCCAAGCGAAGATCGAGGCGAGCGCGAAACGCGCCGCAGCTGGAGAGATTGTGAGGAATAAGCCGAAAAAACGCCGTTTGCCCGTCTCGGGGAAGTCCACGACCACGGCCGCGTGTGGCGAGGATGTCTCGAATCGATCGGCACCGAGGCGATCGAATCAAGGAAAGTCGAAGCAGGCCGGGTGACGACGCGCCGAAGCTGAAGTAAGGTGCGCACGATGATCACGGTCGGGTGCGCGGGTTTTCCCGTCCCAGCGACGCGCTATTTCAAGGAGTTCATGTTCGTCGAGGTCCAGGAGACGCACGTCTCCACGCCTGGCCCCGGCACCGTGCGCCGTTGGAAACGCGAAGCTCCGGCGGAGTTCAAGTTCGCAATGCTCGGCCCGCGCGAGATCGGACAAGAAGGGTTTCGCGGCGGAAAGGTGATCGAAACGGCGCTGAAGACGCTCGAGTCGATCGGCCAAGAGCTCGACGCGCAGACGGCCGTTTTCGTCGGCCCGCCGGAGTTCGCCAACAACAAGACGAACAAAAGCATCCTGCAAGAGTTCCTCGCGATGGTGAAGAAGCGCTTCGAGCGCGTCGTGTTCGAGCCCGCCCCGGGCTGGGATCCGGACGACACCGACGCGCTCGCCCGCGAGGTCAACGCGCTCGCCGCGCGCGATCCGCTGACGCAGGGCCTCTCCAAGATGCCCGAGGCGTACTACCGGCTCCACGGCCCTGCGGGTCACAAGTCGCGCTACGAAGACCCGGCGATCGAGCGCCTCGGTGAGCTCGCTCGTACCGCGGAGCACGAGCGCGCGACGTACGTCTTCACCAACGTCGACATGTTCGCCGACGCGAAGCGCTTCAAGAAGGCGCTGAAGATGTAGCCGGTGCCCGGCGGCGCCGGAGCGTGGCGCTCGCGAGAAGTGACGCGAGCAACAGCGCAAACGGCACCGGGCCGTAACGAAGGTAGAGCGACGTGCGCTCGGAAGGCGCGACCTCGACGGTGAGCGAGGTCGCGACCCCGTACGGTGCGCGCGCGACGACCAGGCCCGTCGGTGCGATCGCGGCGGTGATGCCGTCGTTCGCGGCGCGCAGGACCGGTCGGCGCGTTTCGATCGCGCGCAGCTGCGAGATCACGAGATGCAGCTCCGGCTCGTTCGTCCCGCGGAACCATCCGTCGTTCGCGATGTTGACGAGCACGCGCCCGCGCGTCGCGCGGACCGTGTCCCGCACGTACCCGGTCAGGGTGCTCTCGTAACAAATCGTGACCGCGAGCGGCACGTGACCGACCTCCATCGCCGGCTGCTCGACGCCCCGCGCGTGCGGCGTGACACCGAAGAGCCGATGAACGAAGCCGCCCTCTTCCGGCTCGGCGATCGGAACGAGCTCGCGCTTTTCGTAGCGACCCGCGACCGAGCCGCCCTTGTCGACGAGGAGCGCGACATTCGACAGCGCCGGCCCCTCACGCGCTACTGCGCCGGCGATCGTCGGATGCTTCGGGCTCGTGAACAGCGCCGCAGCCATCGGCTCGAGATCCGCCCGAGGCAGCGCGCGCGGCAGCGCCGACTCCGGCCACACCGCGAGATCGACGTCGACGCCATCGTCCGCGCTCGGACCCGAGAGCAGCGGGGCCGACCCACTTCGCGCGTGGGCGGGCTGATGGAGCCGCGCGCGGATCCGCTCCGTTGTTGCGGTCTCGGCGTCGAGGCTCCGAAGCCTCGACGCGCCGTAGGTCCAGGCGGCTGCGAGGGCGGCCGCGCCGATCCCGATCGTGAGCCGGCTCGCTCGATAACGCGCGATGAGCTCGGCGATGGCAGCGGCGCAGAGCGTCGCAACCAACGTCGGGCCGAACGGACCGAACACGTCCGCGATCTGCAGGAGCTCGAGATCCGCCGCGAGGGTCGCGCCGAACGGGAAGGGAAGGGGGTTCGGCAGCAGTGCCTCGAGCGCGGGGATCGCCGCGGCGGTCGCGAGCGTGCCCGCGCCACCACGCGCGTGAACGTGCGCCCCGAGCCACGTCGCGACCCCGAGGCCGAGTCCGAGGTAGAGCGCGAACCCCACGAAAAGCAGCACCGCGCTCGCGAAGGACATCCCGGATGCACCCGCGAGCGCCGACGGAACGAAGCGGTATCCGAGTGCGCTGATGAATGTTCCGGTCGCCCATCCGGCGCCGAACGCTGCACGCGGACCGAGAGAGCGGCACACGACGAAGAGCGGAGCGTAGGCGACGAGGCCGAAGGGGGATGGACACGAAGGCTCCAGCGCGATGGCGCCGAGCGTCGTGGTGATCACGATGCCCAGTGTGATTTTTCCCTGCGCGCGCACGACGGCTCGGGTCCGGCCTGTAGGGGTGCTCCCTTCGGTCGCACTTGGCACCCAAGCCTGTGCGCGCAGTGCGATTTTCGTTTCGCGCAACAGCCGATTGCGCTTGCTGCGTGTAGAGTGGGCATCGCACGAGGCCTCGCGACGTTCACGATGGCCATCCGCGCAATCATCTCGCGTTCGCTTTCGGCGAAGCGGGCCCCACCACGACATGCCCCGCATCCTGCACATCGAGGACGACGCTGCCAATCGCCTCCTCGTTCGCAAGCTTCTGACAGCTGCCGGCCACGAGGTCGTGGACGCATCCGATGGGCTCGAGGGCGTGAAGCTCGCCTGCTCGACGAACCCGGATCTCGTGCTGGTGGACCTCAACATCCCGGGCCTCAACGGCTTCGAGGTGACCCTTCGCCTGCGCGGTGAGCCGCCGCTTCGCGGTGTGCCCATCGTGGCCATCACCGCCGAGGGCGATCGCGACACGAGCCTCGCCGTCGGGTGCACCGGCTTCATCCAGAAGCCGATCGAGGCGCGCTCGTTCGCGTCGCTCATCAGTCGGTATCTGCGCGGCGCGCGCGAGATGCCGTCGAGCGCCGACCTCGAGGAGCGCATGTTGCGCGAACAGAGCCAGCGCATCGTCGGCCACCTCGAAGAGAAGATCGCCGAGCTGATGGCCGCGAACGCACGCCTGCGCGAGCTCGGCGCCGCGCGCACCGAGTTCTATCGCAACATCTCACACGAGCTCGCGACGCCGCTCACGCCGGTCGTCGGCTACATCAAGCTCCTCATCGACGAAGAGCTCGGCCCGCTCACGAAGGGGCAGAACAAAGCCCTCGTCGCGATGGACGGCTGCGTGAAGCGGCTTCGATCCATCCTCGACAACCTGCTCGACGTGACCGGCCTCGAGACGGGACGCATGCGTTTCGCGCACCGCGACTACGACTTCCTCGACACGACTCGCCGGGCCGTTGCCGCCGTGGCGGATCGCATCGATGAACGAAAGCAGATGCTCGTCGAGGATTTCGCGCGCGGCCCGCTGCCTGCGTACGGTGACCCCGACCGGCTCCAGCGCGCGATGATCCACCTGCTCGAGAACGCGGCGAAGTTCACGCCGGCGGGCGGAACGATCGGCGTGCGGGTCTCGAAGACGTCCGCCGGCTACGAGCTCTGCGTCGCGGACTCCGGCCCTGGTATCCCGAGCAACAAGCTCGAACGCATCTTCGAGCCGTTTTACCAAATCGATGGCTCCGTCACGCGTGAGCACGGCGGTGTCGGCGTCGGCCTCGCCATCGCGCGAAAGACGAGCCGCGGTCTCGGTGGAGAGATCCGCGTCACGAGCCCTGCCGCCGAGGTGATCGAACGAGCGACGCTGCGCGGCAGCGCGTTCTACCTGACGGTCGCCCGCCGCGCGCCCGAGGAGATCGAAGGCTGATGAAGCGACGAGCGCGCCGCCACGGTTCGCTCGCGCTCGCCATCGCGCTGGGATCCGTGACCGCACTCGGCTCTGCGACGGCGCAGGCCGGCGAGCCCGACGCGAGCGATCCCGCCGGGGCCGAGGTGCTCTTTCAGAAGGGCCGCGCGCACATGGAGCAGGGCGATCTCGCAAAAGCCTGCCCGATCTTCGACGAGAGCTACCGGCTCGATCCCGCACCGGGCACGCTCCTCAACATCGCGGCCTGCAGCCGTACGGCTGGTAAAACGGCGACGGCTTGGAGTCAGTTCGTCGAGGCTGGTCGCGCCTTCAAGCGTAAGGGTGATGCCCGGCGTGCGGCCTTCGCCGAAAAGCAGGCCGCCGAGATCGAGCCGAGCCTCGCGTACGTCGTCGTCCGCGCGGAGCGTCCCGTTCCGAAGCTCGTCATCGTCCGCGACGGAACGGAGCTCACGACCGCATCGCTCGAGACCAAGCTTCCGATGGACCCGGGCGAGCACGTCGTGATCGCCCGTGCCGAAGGCTACGAGGAGATCACGCTGCGTCTGTCGGCGGAGCCACGCGCCACGACCGACTGGGTCATCCCCGAGCTCGTCGCTGCGAAAGCCAAGACGCCGGATAAGGGGGCGCCCGTCGCGATCGTCGATCCACCGGACCGCGGCCGCACGCAGCGCATCGCGGGCATCGTCGTCGGCAGCGTCGGGCTCGCTGCGCTCACCGCGGGTGCGGTGTTCGTCGGCCTCACTGCCTCGAAATCGAGCGACCTCGAAGAGCTCTGCCCCGACAAACGCTGCACGACGCCGGAGGGCAACGACGCCCTCTCCGAGGCGGGCGTGTTCGCGAACGCCGCGAACGGTCTACTCATCGGCGGCGCTGCGCTCGCGGCCACTGGGCTCGTCGTGATCCTCACCGCGCCTTCGTCGGAGCGCGACGATCTCTCGGTGCGAATCGTGCCCACGGCGACCGGCGCGGCGATCACCGGCACGTTCTGACGCCTACCGTGGCGTGAGCCCGTCGATCGGGTTGCGGCAGCAGACGGTGTGATGGCCGTCGACGACGAACGCGCCGGGGTAGGCCTGGTCGTGGTCCGTGACGCTGCACCCCGCCGTCTTCTTCGCGTGCGCGAAGGTCGTCGTGTAGCCCGGGCTCGTGCACGAGGTCCCGTCGATGCTCTCGCTCTCGCAGGTGAAGACGATGCCGGCTTCGTACGCCGGGCCGTTGCACGAGGCGGTGCACTCGCAAGGCTCGCAAGCCGCCTCACCGCCGTCGTCGAAGACGTAGCGTTGATCGAACCCCGCAGGGCAATCCGAGGCTGCGACGCCGTCGGCGACGACACACTCCGTCGTGTCGGTCGCGCAGCCGGGAGCGCACCCGGGGTCGGCACAAAAAGCGAGGAACTCCTCGAAGCTCGGTGCGGAAACCATGGCTTCGCCGCCGTTCGGTGTGCACGTCGCCGGAGGGACGTCGCCGGCGAGCCGGTAGGAGCGACAGCCGCTGCCGGGCAGGTCGGAGCACCCGCCTGGGCCGGGGTCGGTGAGCACGCCGGTCCCCCCGCAGCTGTCTTCCGGGTAGCAGAGCAGGCCCGGTGGCTCGCATCCGTCCGCCGCGCACCCGCACGCGGTGCAGCTGACCGTTGGAGGTCCAACGAACACGACGGTCGGCGCGGACCCGTCGCCGCACAGCGTCGGTAGGGCGGAATCCCCCGGGCCGCGCGCTTCGAGTGTCGCGGGCCGCCAGATCCCTTCACAGACGCAGGGAGCACCGCCGCTTCCCCCGCCGCCCTCGACCGGTGCGCCGCCGCTGCCCCCGCCGCCTTCACTCGCGGTCCCGCCGGCTCCGCCTCCGCCGGTCGCGGGAGCGTCCGATTCGTAACCGTCGATGCCGAACACGAGCTGGCACCCGGTCAGCAGCAAGACGGCGAAGCAAGCAGCGCCGCCGAGGATCGTCGGGGCAACGCGAAGGTGAAGCACGCGACCGCCATGGTACAACGTCGCGCGGTGGTTTACCTCGACTGGAACGCGACGACGCCGCTCTGTCACGAAGCGGCCGAGGCGATGCGCCGCGCGATGGTCGACGGCTGGGCGAATCCGGCCAGCGTCCACCGCGAGGGGCGGCGGGCTCGGGCCTTCGTCGAGTCGGCCCGCGAAGGGGTCGCACGGCTCGCCGCCGTGGATCCGCGGGACGTTTTCCTGACCTCGGGCGGAACGGAGGCGAACAACCTCGCGTTGCGCGCGCCCTTCGTCGAGCCGGGCGGCGTGCTCGTGGTCAGCCGCATCGAGCATCCGTCCGTCCTCCGAACCGCCCAGTCGCTCGCGTCCGAGGGCACGACGGTGGTCGAGATCGAGCCGAGGTCGGACGGCTCCGTCGACCCTGCGGCGTTTCAAGCTGCGGTCGAGGCGCATCCGGGCAGGGTTCGGCTCGTGAGCCTCCAAGCCTTGAATCACGAGACCGGTGTTCTTCAACCCGTCCACGAGGTGGCCGAGATCGCGCGCAGGGCAGGGGCGCTGTTTCACTGCGATGCCGTGCAGGCGGTCGGGCGGTTGTCGCCGGACGTCTACCGCGGCGCGGACTTCGTCACGGTCGCGAGCCACAAGCTTCGCGGACCGAAGGGCGTCGGGGCGCTCGCAACCCTCTGCGGCGTGAAGCTTCGCCCTCTCCTTCGAGGCGGCGATCAGGAGCGCGGTGTTCGTCCCGGCACCCAAGACCCCGTCGCATGCGCGGGGTTCGCGGCCGCGCTCGATCGCGCGGCGGACGGGCCGGCTCGTTACGAGACGTTGCGACCCTTGCGGGATCGCCTCGAGGCGGAGCTGGCGGCGATCGCGCTCCCGGCCGGCTCACCGATCGTGAACGGCACCGCACCGCGCGCCCCGCATGTCGCGAACCTCTCGTTTCCCGGCTGGATCGGACCGGAGCTCTGCGCCGCGCTCGACCTCGAAGGGGTCTGCGTCTCGAGCGGGTCGGCGTGCAGCGCGGGCACCGCGGATCCATCTCCGGTCCTCACCGCCATGCTCGGGATCGCCCGAGCCCGTTCCGCCGTTCGCGCGTCGCTAGGGGAGGCGACCACCGAGCGCGACGTCGTCGAGGCGGTTTCTGCGTTCCGACGCGTACTTGCGCGCTCCGCCTGAGAACCTGCGAAACCAGATCAAGCGTCGGCGGATGGTTCTAGCTCGGCCTGGGGACCTGATCGCATCTCATTGATTTGGCTAAAGGTTTCGCCGATCGTTTTCGGCGACAAGCCGTTCCATTCAATGGATTTGACACCAGCAACTGCTTGGCGGGTGTTTAGTGGTTTTCTGCCCCAACGACGTCCTCTGCAGAGCCACCTAAACAGTGCCCCTCAACGCCCCGAATCTACTGGCAAATTGCCTCCCGTCGCCGCCCCGGCCCCATCGCCAAAGGCGATGGGCGCGCGAGGAGCGTAAGCCCCGCAGCGCGAAAGAAAGGAGGGGGGCCCCAAAGCGCGCAGCGCTTTGCGGGGGAGGGTCGCAGACCCTCCAGCTAACAAACGCTCTGCGGGGTCACCCAAAGTGGCCGAACCGTAAGGCCCGTCAGGCCGGCGGCAGCGCGACACGAGTGCGGCGAAGCAAGCACGAGGAGTCGGTGCTCTTCGAGTGCTCTTCGAGTGCGAGCGAAGCAAGCACGAGTGTCGGTGCTCTTCGAGTGCTCTCTCGAGTGCGAGCGAAGCAAGCACGAGTCGGTGCTCTTCGAGTGCTCTCTCGAGTGCGAGCGAAGCAAGCACGAGTGTCGGTGCTCTTCGAGTGCTCTCTCGAGTGCGAGCGAAGCAAGCACGAGTGTCGGTGCTCGAGTGCTCTTCGAGTGCGAGCGAAGCAAGCACGAGGAGTTGTGGAATGGAACGCGAGCGACGTCGTCGCCGACTACCGCGACCCAACCCGGCGCTGCCTCATCGTCTCGTACAGAGCCAGCGCGGACGCGACCGAAGCGTTCAGCGAGTCGATGGTGCCGGACATCGGGATGCGCGCCCGTCTCGTCGCGGCGCGCCGAACCGAGGGCTTCGCGCCGACGTCTTCCGCGCCGACGACGATGGCCACCGGCCCGGTGAGGTCGAGCTCGTCGAGCGCGGTCTCACAGTTGCCGTCGAGGAGCACCGACGTGAAGCCTCGCGACGCGAGCGCGTCCATGAACCCGGGCAGCGCTCGCACGCGCCCCAGGATCGCGTGCTCGACCGCACCCGCGGACGCGCGGAACGTCGCCGGCGTCAGAGGCGCCGAGCCGTGCTCCGGCCACACGACGAAGAACGCACCGAGTGCGACGGCGCCTCGGACGACCGCGCCGAAGTTCTGCGGGTCCATGATGCCGTCGAGGATCATCACGACCGGGTTCGCTTCCGCTTCGAGGCGGGTGAGGATCTGCTCCTCGTTCAGGACCTCGAGCACGGGCGCGACCGCGAACGCGCCCTGATGCATGCCGCCCTTCGTTCGGCGGTCGAGCTCCGCACGCGGCACCCGCGTCGCCGTGAGCCCGCGCGACGCAGCGAGCCTCTCGAGCCCGTCGAGCTTCGGGTTGTCACCGTCCGCGAGAAGGAGCTTCGAGGTCTTGTCGCCCTTTGCGCGAAGAACCTCGCGAACCGGCTGAATGCCGAAGACGACGCGGCCTTCCTCTTCGGGCTCGTCGGCGGGTGGCCGTGCTGGTCTGAACGGCCTTCGTCCAGGTCGAAAGGTCATGCGCGCTCGGCGAGGGCGGCGTCGACTTCATCCGCGATGGCTCGTGCGGCAGCGGCCGGATCGGCGGCGTCTCGGATCGGGCGCCCGACGACGAGCAAATCCGCGCCTGCGCGAACCGCGTCTCCCGGCGTCGCGACGCGCGACTGATCGCCGCGGGCCGCGCCCGACGGACGGATGCCCGGCGTCACCAGAAACGACGAGGGAAGCTCGCGCCGAAGCACGGGTGCCTCGAGAGCCGACGTCACGAGGCCCGTCACGCCCGCGTCGTGACAAGCACGTGCGAGCGACCGAGCGTGCTCGTCGACCGGCGCGGACACGCCGATCGATCGCAAGTCGTCCGGGCTGATCGAGGTGAGCACCGTGACCCCGAGGAGGCGCAGCTGATCGCCGGCGGCATTCGCCGCGGCTCGCAACATCGCGGGCCCTCCGCTCGCGTGGATGGTCAAAAACCGCACGCCGAGATCCCGCGCGCTCGCGACGCTTCGCCCGACCGTCTCGGGGATATCGTGGAGCTTCAAGTCGAGAAAGATCGGCACGCCGAACGGCGCGATCGCCTCGACGGCGCTCGTGCCATAGCGAACGAAGAGCTCGAGACCGACCTTCAAAACGCCGACGTGCGGCGCCACGGCGCCGGCCAAGCGCTTTGCCTCTTCGAGCGTGGAAACGTCGAGCGCGACCGCAATGCAGTCGCGCCCGATGGGTTGCGCCTTGGAAGCCGTCACACTCAGAGGCAGTCGCAAAGCGGGTCGGTCGCTTTGCAAGTACAAACGGTCTTCGCCTTCGGCGCGTCGTCGCCGCCGGCGCCCGGCTTCGCCTTGAAGCCGCCGCCGCCCGTCGCGGGACGCCCTGCTGCCTTGTCGGCCTCTTCGGCCTCGGCCTTCGCGGCGTTGAGCTGAGCTTGGAGCTCGGCCTTCTTGCGCTGGTCCTTCTCGTTCGCGACCGCGGACTCGAGGTTGCCGACCTTCGCGTTGGCCTCTTCCGCCTTCTTGTTGAGGCGGTCGATCTCCTCTTGCTTCGATCTCGCGTCGGCCTCGAGGCGCGCCTTCTCTGCGTCGGCCTTCTTGCTCGCGTCGACCGCGAGGTAGATGCCGGCGCCGCCGATCGTGAGGACCGCGACGACCGTGCCGATGAGGATGTTGCGGAGCTGCTTCTTACCCTTGTCGGTCTTCAGCGCTTCGATCTGCAGCGCGTGCTGCTGCTGCGCGCTCATCGCCTGCATGCGGGCTTGCTGCTCGGCCTCGAGCCGTGCCTTCTCGACCTCGGCGTGTCGGATCGCGTCGAGGCGGGCGTTTTCTTCGCGACCGCGCTGCTCCTCGGCGCGACGCCGCTCTTCCTCCGCACGGATGCGCGCCTCTTCGGCGTCCCTCGCTGCTCGCTCCGCAGCGCGGCGCGCCTCATCCTCGGCTGCCGTTCTCGCCGCCTTATCCGCTTCTTCTCCACGAATGCGGTCTTCCTCAAGGTTCATCAGCTCCTTGAGGGAGAACAGAACCGAGCTTTCCTTCTGCTCCGACATCTCGCTTGGCTCCTTCTTGCTCCGTGCTCACTCGCTCGCAGGACGAGCGAATCGAGAGACCTCAGTGGCGATCACGGGCATCGAGACTAGGTCCCGGAATATTCCAATAAACCGGCTCGCAGTGCAAACCTTGTCAGAAGATTTGCACGCGTCTGACACGCGATTTTGCCGGACGCGGCGAACGCGCACGTGCACCTACCACCGCGTCCTCGTGCAACGGCTGTTCGTCCGGATCAGCCGAGGGTGCAGATCGGGTCGCCCTCTTTGATGGGCTGACCTTCCTTGACGTGGATCTCCGCCACGGTGCCGGTGTCTTCGCTCTCCACCGGCATCTCCATTTTCATGGACTCGAGGATCGCGACGACCGTCCCCTCGTCGACGGCGTCGCCCGTCTTGACCTCGATCTTCCAAACCGTTCCGGTGATGTGCGCCTTGATGACCTTCGCCATTTGGCGCGGGAGGCTAACCGCAGAGGTCAGCCGAGTCGACCGGTCATTGAGGAGGCAGGCTGGCGACTTCGCTTCGCTCGTCGCCCACGAGGCTGGCGACTTCGCTTCGCTCGTCGCCGGCGGCGACTTTGCTTCGCTCGTCGCTCGCGAGGCTGGCGACTTCGCTTCGCTCGTCGCCGGCGGCGACTTTGCTTCGCTCGTCGCTCGTGTCGCGCTGCCGCCGGCCTAGCGGGCCTGAGCTGAGCGCGACTTCGGTGTCCCCGCAGAACGATTTAGCCGGAGGGGCTCGGCGCACACCGCGCTGCGCGCGGCGGGGCCCCCCTCCTTTCCTTCGCGCTCCGGGGCTTACGCTCCTCGCGCGCCCATCGCCTTCGGCGATGGGGCCCGGTTCACGCAGGAGGTTGGGGCCGCTCGCGTTACTCGCGCCAGAAGAACTTCCAGGGGTTGTGCTTCAGGTCGCGCACCATCTCCTGGAGGTCGTCGAACAGCTGCTCATCCATGAGCAGGGCGCCCACCGTGCCGCGGCCCTTGCGGATCTGCGTGACGATGTACTGCCCGTCGTTCGCCATCGCATTCGCCTTGTCGACGAGCGTCGCGGCGCCATCGACCGTCTTCTTGATCTTCGCTGCCTGTTCTTCGGTCGCGACCGCGTCGGTGAAGCGCTTCGTGTTCGCGAGCGTGACCTTCGCGTCGGAGATCATCCCCGGCGTCTCGCGGTTCAAGTTCGTCGTGATGTTGTCGACGTTGGTGAGGATGCGGTCGATCTTCGGGTCCTTGACGTATTTGTCGTTCACGCCCTTCAAGAGATCGTTGCCTTCAATGGACGCCTTCTCCGCGTTTTCGAGGATCGTCTTGATCCGGTCGCCGTTGTCCCCGAAGAAGGAGCCGGTCGCCTTCAGCGTCACGCGTAGGGCGTCGAACGTCTCGCCGATCTCCTTCTTGTTGTCGCGAAGGGCCGTCACCGTGGAGTGGAGCAGCTCGTACCCTTCGGAGAGGAGCAGGTCGAGGCGAGGCGGGTCGAGGCCGCGAACCGGCGCCGACTTCTCGTCGAGGATCGGGCTGTCGCTCGACCCGGGCTCGATCGCGAGAAACTGCTCGCCGAGGACGCCCTGGGTCGTCACGTAAAAGAGCGAGTTTTCCCGGACCGATTCCTGATAGCGCTTCTCGATGTCGACCTTGATGCGGACGAGGGGCTCGCGCCGGCCGGTCGCTTCGTCCACCTTGCCGCCTCGGAACTGGATCTCGTCGATCTTTCCGACCTTCACGCCGGCGATCTTGACGGGGGCTCCCGTCTGGAGACCACCCGGGTTATCGAAGTTGACGTAGACCGAGTACGTCGGCTGGAAGTTGATGCCGCCCATGACGAGGATGAACGCCGCGAGCAAGCCCAGCGCGACAAGCATGAGGATGCCGACCTTGACCTCGATCGACCGCGAAGACGCCATACGGGCAACGAACGTAGCAGGATAGGGACCGTTTTCGTGATTTCCTTCCGCGGCATCAAGAAGTCGTTCGGTCCGAAGCAGGTGCTCAAAGGCGTCAGCTTCGACGTCAACGACGGCGAAGTCTTCTTCATCATTGGCGGCTCCGGCGTCGGCAAGAGCGTGCTCATCAAACACCTCGTCGGGCTGCTCTATCCGGACGAGGGCGAGATCTTCCTCGATGGCGAGGAGATCAGCCGGTTTACCGAAGAGCAGATGTACCCGGTGCGCGAGAAGTGCGCGATGGTCTTCCAGCACTCGACGCTGTTCGACTCGATGACCTGCGTCGAGAACGTCGCGCTCCCGCTTCGCAAGCACAAGAAGCTCAAGATGAAGGAGGCGATCGCAGAAGCACGAAAGCGCCTCGAGCAAGTGCACATGCAGGAGTTCGCCGATCGCTTCCCGCCGGAGCTCGGCGACGGGATGCGCAAGCGCGTCGCCATCGCACGCGCGCTGACGCTCGACCCGAAGTACGTGCTCTTCGACGAGCCGACGACGAGCCTCGATCCGGTGAGCGCCCGGCGCGTCGACAAGCTCATCCGCGAGCTCAGCGACACGCTCGGCGTGACGAGCATCGTCGTGAGCCACGACCTGGTGAGCATCTTCACGATCGCCGATCGGATCGTGATGCTCTACCAAGGGTTCGTGCGCCTCCTCGGCCTGCCCGATGACTTCAAAGCGTCCAACGACGCGGTCATCCAGCAGTTCATCCACGGACGCGCCGAAGGTCCGTTCGAGTGAGTCGCAAGCCTCGCGAGACGAGCCGCAAGAAGGATCGGGCAACGCCTCGAGCGAGGAGGACCCCCGAGGAGGCGCGCGCCGTCATCCTCGAGGCGTGCCAGCGGCTGTTGGTTCGTGATGGACCCGACGCGGTCGGGCTCAAAGACGTCGCGGCAGAGGCGGGGGTCAGCCACGCACTGGTCACCCACTATTTCGGCTCCATCGACGCGCTCGTGAACGAAGCGCTCGGCGACTTCGCCGACAAGCAGCGGCGGCTCGCGACCGAGCGCATCCTCGAGCAACCAGAGCTCACGCCGCGCGGCTGGATGGAGCAGTTTTTTGCGTGGGGTGGCCGGCCCGAGACGGCGCGGATCCTCGCGTACAGTTTTTTGAAGGGCTACATCACGAGCGAGGACTTCTTTTCGAGGAAGCAGCGAGGAGCGAAGCGCGTCGTCGACGCCATCGTCGCGCGCATGGACGGCACGGACGGCAGGCCGGCCGTTCCGCGCGAGGACATCGAGCACATGATCCTCGTCGTCCTGGCTGCCACCCACGGCTACGCGATCGGTCGAGACGCCTATTGGCCGAGCCTCGGCGTCGACTCGCCCGGCGAGCGGGAAGATCGCCAGTTTTTCGACCGACTGGCCGACATGATCGAGCTCTATGCGATGAGCCGAGCAAGGGTCTGACCGACCCCGACCAGTACGAAGTGGGGGCCGCGCCCGCGGCCTGGTAGCATCGCGGCCTCCATGGCGGCCCCCGCTGCGAACGCCCCCGAGCCGAGCTCGTTCCTCTTCGGCCTCGGAAACACCTTCCTCGAGATCGCGCAGACCGCCGGCGGCATGGGCGTCCTCGGCTTCAAGGTCCTCGCTCGCATCGTCACCTTCAAGTTCGACCGCCTCGAGCTTTTGCGGAACCTCGAGCGCATGGGTGTTCGCTCGGTGCCGATCGTCATCGTCACGGCGCTCTTCACCGGCGCGATCATGGTCTTGCAGGCGGCGCCGCTGGTGCAGCGCTTCGGCGCGCACGGTCTGCTCGGGTGGGGCGCGGGCTTCGGAACGCTGCGCGAGATCGCGCCGCTGTTGACGGCGCTGATGATCAACGGCCGCGTCGGCGCGAACAACACGGCCGAGCTCGGCACGATGGTCGTCACCGAGCAGATCGACGCACTCCGCGTCCTCGCCATCGACCCCATCGCATTCCTCGTCGCGCCGCGCACGATCGCCATCGTGACCACGCTGTTTCTGTCGACGATCTTCGCCGACGTGCTCGCGCTCTTCGGTGCGGCGTACGCGGGGTGGGGCTTGCTCGGCGTCGCGCCATCGGTCTTCTACAACGGTCTCACGAGCGGTCTTTTGGGAATCGGCGACGTCATGAACGGCCTCATCAAGAGCGTCGTCTTCGGCATCGTCATGGCCCTCGCCAGCTGCCAGTTCGGGCTCTCCGTCACGGGCGGCGCGCCGGGCGTCGGTCGCGCCGTCAACGCCACCGTCGTCGCGTCCGCGGCCGGCATCTTCGTCCTCGACTACTTCGTTTCGTTCACGCTGCCCTGACGATGAGCACCTCGTCCAAGACCGCGCACCAACCCGCGTCGCCGCACGATCAGGCGCCGCCGGTCTCGGAAGGATTTCTGATACCGCGTCGCGAGCGCTCCGCGGTCGGGACCATCGGCGCGGGCACGATCGGCCTCGTCCGAACGGGGCTCGAGCTCTACTCGGTGTTCGTCCGGACGCTCTATTACATCGGCTTCGGGCGCACCGAGCCGGGCGCGATCGTCCGTCAGATGTACGAGATCGGAAACAAGAGCATCTTTTTTCTGACCGTCGTCATGGGCTTCATCGGGATGATCCTCGTCTACCAGGCGGGTCTGCAGACGTTGCGCATCCTTCCCGATCTCACGATGCTCGGCGCCACGTTCCTCGAGCTGCTCGTCCGCGATCTCGCGGCTTCGATCGGGTGTCTCATGCTCGCGACGCGCGTCGGCGCGGGCATCGCCGCCGAGGTCGGATCGATGGTCGTCACCGAGCAGGTCGACGCGCTCAAGATGAGCGCCGCTGATCCGATCGACTACCTCGTCAAACCGCGCTTCATCGCGAGCGTCATCATGACCACGATCCTCATCGTGTGGTCGGCCGGCGTCGCGACGGTCTCCGGCCTGTTGACCGGTTACGCGATGTTCGACATTCGCCCGCAGACGTTCTTCGATCTCACGCTCGTCGATATCGGCGACCTGACGGTGGGGCTCGCCAAATGTCTCGCGTACGGCGCGGCGATTCCCATCGTGTCGGCGCACTCGGGTCTGACGACACACGGCGGCTCCGAGGGCGTCGGCTGGGCGACGACGCGCGCCGTCGTCAACTCGTCGCTGGCGGTCATCATCCTGAACATGATCGTGTCGGCGATCGGGTTCGTCGTGTTCCCGTAGCGAGCGCTAGCGCTAGCGCTTGGGCTTCGGGCGCGCCGGCGCTTGGGGAACGATCGTCTCGCCTCGCTCGAGCATCTCCACCAGCGTCGCGATCTTCTTCGCGCGGCCCGCCGCGGTCTTCATGTTGTTCGTGCGGAAGGCGAGCGAGAACAGGTTCTGCCGGCTCAGGGTCGCGAACGTGGCGCACGCTCGTGGGCTCGCATCGATCGCTGCGCGGAGGTCGTCGGGAATCGTCGACTCGCTGGCGCTTCGCATCGGACCGTAGGCGGCGTCCCATCGGCCGTCGGCCTTGGCCGCGTCGACCTGGCGCTGGCCATGCGGCGTCATGCGGCCCGCCTTGGTCAGCCGCGCGATGTTGTCGCGGTTGATCTGGCTCCAGATGCTCTTTGCTTTGCGAGGGCTGTAGCGCTGGAGGAACGACTCGTCGTCGAACGACTTCCGGATACCGTCGATCCACCCCCAGCAGAGCGCGACGTCGAGCGCCTCGGCCGTGGTCACCGTCACCACGCCCGACCCCTTCTTGAACACCTTCAGCCAGATCTCGAGCTCGCGATCGTGGTTCGCGGCGAGCCATTTCTCGAAGGCCGCTTCGTTGCGGAAGGATTTGATCTTGGAAGGGTCGACGATGACGGCTGCCATGAGGCTCGGAGCTTAGTCCGTCGCGCCGCGGTCTGCGGGCGCGGCGAAGTTTTCTTCCGTCCCACACTATTGTCACAGTTGACAATAGTGTCGCCCGGCACCAAATACCCTCTGAAACCTCCTCTTCGTGCGCTCTCTCTGCCCTTCGCGTCTTTGCGGTTTCTCTCTCTCTCTCTCTCTCTCTCGAGGACCCAGACCATGACGATGACAATGGCCCCCGGCGTCGACGCAGGCTCCATCCGAGAAGCGGACGCGATCAGGCTCGTTCAAGGCTCGGCGTGGGAGCGTTTGCGCATCGGTTCGATGGCGCTCGGCCGCCTGCTCCGCAATCCGGACGACACCGCGCAGGTCTTTCTCGTCGGCATCGCCCTCAATGCGGGGTCGTTTCCGCAGCTCATCGCGCGCGTCGTCGCGGACGAAGCGGGGTTTCAGCTCGCCGCGGAGGCGCCGACGATCGACTCGCGATCGGTCGACTTCGACGGGTTGCGCGCGCTCCCAGCCGACACGCTCGGCGGCGCTTACGTGCGGTACCTCGACGACAACAAGCTCGACCCGGACTTGTTTCAGCCGCCGCCGGGGCTTCCGAAGGTCCCGCGGTGGATCGCGATGCGCATCCGGCAGACGCACGACGTCTGGCACACGCTGACCGGGTATGGCCCGGACGTCGTCGGTGAGCTTTGCTTGCAGGGGTTCACGTACGGCCAGCTCGGCATGCCCAGCTCGCTCGCCATCGCGACGATCGGCACCGTGTTTCGTGCACCGACGGCCGCTCGTCGCGTCCTCCGCGGTTATCAGCGCGGCCGTCGCGCGACGTATCTCCCCGTGGTCCGCTTCGAGGACCGGTGGGACCGCTCCCTCGACGACGTTCGCCGCGAGCTGATGATCGATCCCGAATAACCGAGAACCCTCGCCCCGGGACGATGTCGCCCTATCGTAGTGAGCGTGAGCGGGGCGGCACGTTGGCTTTCGGTGCTGGGGCTCGCGGTCGCGGTTCACGCCGCTCCGCCCGCCGTCGCCGCGATCCATCGACGCCTGACGACGCTCGACGGCGAGCTCGAGGCTCGCTTCGACGCCGGCGACGTCCGCGGAGCGATGCACGAGCGGGACGTTCTTCGGTACCTGAAGATCTCGTCGCGCGAGGACGTCGCCCGTGCGCGTGCCTTGCTCGTCGACGAGGCCCGGGCTCATCGCGCAGCGGGGGATCTCGACCTCGGCGGTTTCTTGCTGCGTGCCGCGGCGCTCGACGGATACGAGCGAGGCCTGCCGATCGACCCGCTTCGGGCGGAGGCGGCGTATCGCGATCGAGTCGCGCGGCTCGAGTACGAGGTGCAGCTCGGCGGAGCGGACATCGTCTCGTTGATGCGCAAAGTGTTCGGCGATCTCGACTATCACGGCAACGGCGGCTCGATCGCCGATGTGCTGCTGAGCGGCGGCGGCTCGTGTGAAGGCCTCACGCATCTGCTCGCTGCCGCGATGTACGACGCGAAGCTGCGCGAGCACAGCTTCGTCCGACGTTGGGGCGCCGGAACGACGCCGCACGTCGCGCCCATTTATCGACTCGGCGTCGCGATCGATCTGCTGAGCGGCGGGAGAGCGAAGGGCGGCGTCGAGTTTCCCGCCCCGGATCTCATCGAGGTGTACGCGCGGCATCACGGCCTCGCACCGCGCGACCCGTCGAGAGCCGCGTCGGAGGAGCACCTCGAGGAGGCGCACGAGCTGCCGACGATGGCCCAGGGTTACCCCGCGAACGACGAGGTGTATCCCGGGCTGGTGCCGCTCTACGCCGGCCAGGCGATCGCGTCGGTCGACCCGGGCACGACGGGGGACGACGGCTACAAACCCTCGCCGGCCGTCGAGCAGACGATCAAAGACCTCGGCTTGCCCGACGAGTTCGACGACGACGTGTCGACGTGCGGTTTCGTCGGCGTGTTCGGGAGGACCAGCCGCGCGACGGCGCTCGTGCCGGATGGTGCGATGGAGATCGAGATCGAAGCTGCGCTCGACGAGCTGCAGCTCGCTGGGCTTCTGCGCTCGACGGCGCGTCTCGAGAAGCGACGGTCGAAAGACCCGGTGCGTGCGCTCGCGCAGGAGGCGTGTCTGTCTTGGTCCTACGACCTTGCGGCGAGGCAGCTCTCCTACGCGCGAAAGCCAAGGCTCGCCACCGAGGCCGCTTCGCGGTCGAAGCGCGCGCGTGACGCAGCCATCGAGCTCGAGCGCTCCATCACCTGGAACGAGGAGCAATACCTCGCGCTCTTGAAGGTGCTGTACATCGAGCCGCTCGTGCGGATCCCTGCCGTCGCGGACCGGCTGATGTCCGCTTGTGAACGCGCCGCGACCGAGGAAGCGAGCATCGTTCCGAACCCGGCCGTCTACTACCGAACGCTCGCGCTCACGTCGCTGCTCCAGGAGCCGAGCACGCAGGAGCGCGTTCTTTCGCTCGTGCCGAAGCTCTCCATCGAGCATCGCCTGATCCTCGCGAGCGAGATCGCGTCGAAGACCGACTTCGCGGTGACCCTTCCGACCGGCTCCGATCTCGCGCTCGCGATGCGTTCTCTCAAGGCGTTGAGCTACGCCAACGTCCACTCCGAAGACGAGCTCATCGCGGCCGTCGAGGCGCGCGGTATGCCGAAGACGTGGGTCGAGGAGCTACGTGCGTGGGCCAAGAAGCGCAAAGACGCGCTCCATGGCCCTGTTGGTGTGCGGCCCTGAACTGGCGCTCGCTCAGCTCTCGGCCGGCGGCTCGCCGTCGCCGGAACCATCGGTGGCGGAACCATCGGTGGGCGTCGCGCTCGCTTCGTCGGTGTCGGCCTGCGCGCTGTCCGCCTGCGCGCTGTCGGTCGGCGTGCTCTCGGGCGGACTCGACGGGGGAGGGCTGCTCGCGGTCTGACCGGTCTCTTGCGTGGCGTCGACGACCTCGATCGCGACGATGCGCTCGCCCTCGGCGACGCTCATCAGGCGAACGCCTTGCGCGTTGCGACCTGTCTCGCGAATGTCGGCGACCTTGATGCGAAGCATCTGACCCTGATCCGTAACGAGCAGCACCTCGTGATCCGGGCCGACGATGGCGACGCCGACGACCGGACCGTTGCGCTCGCTCGCGTCGATCAAGATGACGCCCTTGCCGCCGCGGCTCTGCAGACGGAACTCGCCGAGCGGCGTCTGCTTGCCGTAGCCGCGCTCGCACACGGCGAGCACGCGGTCTTCTTCGCTGGACGCGACGCACAAGCCGACGACCGTGTCGGCCTCGTCGATCTCCATGCCCTTCACGCCGACGGTGGAACGGCCCATCGAGCGGACCTGATCTTCGCGGAAGCGGATCGACATGCCCGTCTTGGTCGCGATGAGCAGCTCTTTCTTGCCGTCGGTGATCGCCGCGAAGAGAAGCTCGTCGCCTTCCTCGATCTTGACGCCGATGATGCCCTTCTCGCGGTAGTTCTCGTACTCCTCGATCGCGGTCTTCTTGATCTGACCGCGCTTGGTGATGGTCACCACGTAGTGGCCGGGCTCGAAGCCCGGCACGGGGGTGATCGCGGCGATGCGCTCGCCCGGCTCGACGCCGACGAAGTTCACGATCGCGCGGCCCTTCGCGTTCCTCGGGGCCTGCGGGATTTCGTAGACCTTCTTGACGTAGACCTTCCCGCGCTCGCTGAAGAAGAAGACGAACGAGTGCGTGCTCGCGACGAAGAGCTGCGCGACCCAGTCTTCGTCGCGCGCCTCCATCCCGACTTTGCCTTTGCCGCCTCTTCGTTGCGCGCGGTACTCGCTGACCGGCGTCCGCTTGAGGTAACCGCCGTGCGAGATCGTGACGACCATGTCCTCTTCTTGGATCAGGTCTTCGACGTCGATCTCGGCTTCGGTCGGGACGATCTCGGTGCGGCGGGCGTCGCCGAACCGAGCCTTGATGTCCTCGAGCTCCATGACGATGACGTTCATCAGGAGCTTCGGGTCGCCGAGGATCGCGCGGAGGCGATCGATCTCGGTGCGGAGCGCGGCGTATTCGGCGGCGAGCTTGTCGCGCTCGAGGCCGGTGAGCCGCGCCAGGCGCATGTCGAGGATCGCCTTCGCCTGCCGCTCGGACAGGAAGTAGTCGCCCTTGGCGTCGGCTTCGGCAGCCTCGGTGTCGGGGCGGCCCGCGCGACGGAGCAGATCGCCGAGGCCGCGCAGCGGAAGGGCCATCAAGGCCGTCCGCGCCGTCTCCGGGTCCTTCGACTTTCGGATCGTCTCGACGACCTTGTCGATGTCGCTGGTCGCGACGCCGAGGCCCTCGACGATCTCGAGCTGGGCTTCGGCCTGGCGTAGCTCGAAGCGGGTGCGCCGCGTGACGACCTCGCGGCGGTGCTCGACGAAGTGCTCGAGCGTCTCTTTGAGGTTCAGGACGGCGGGGCGACCGCCGGCGATGCTGAGGTTGATGACGCCGAACGTCGTCTGCAGATCCGTCAGCCGATAGAGCTGGTTGAGGATGACTTGCGGGAAGACGTCCTTCTTCAGCTCGACGACGATGCGCATGCCTTCGCGGTCGCTCTCGTCGCGGACCTCGGAGATTCCTTCGATGCGCTTGTCGCGGATGCACTCCGCGATCTTCTGGACCAGGCGCGCCTTGTTGACCTGGTAGGGGATCTCGGTGATGACGATCTGCTCGCGCTCGCTCTTCTGCTGCTTCTCGACCGTCGACTTGCCTCGCATGACGATCGAGCCGCGGCCCGTGCGGTAGGCCTGGTCGATGCCGCTCTTGCCGTAGATGAGGCCGCCGGTCGGAAAATCCGGACCCGGGACGAGGAACATGAGGTCCTCGATCGAGATCTCGGGCTTTTTGATGAGGGCGATCGTCGCGTCGATGATCTCGGTGAGGTTGTGCGGCGGGATGTTCGTCGCCATGCCGACGGCGATGCCGCCGGAGCCGTTGACGAGCAGCTGCGGAAACTTCGCCGGAAGGACCGTCGGCTCGAGCTCGCTGTCGTCGTAGTTCGGCGCGAAGTCGACCGTCTCTTTTTCGATGTCGAGCAGGAGCTCGGTCGCGATGCGGCTGAGGCGCGACTCGGTGTAACGCATGGCCGCCGCCGAGTCGCCGTCGACGCTGCCGAAGTTGCCTTGGCCGTCGATGAGCGGATTGCGCAGGCTGAAGGGCTGCGCCATGCGGACGAGCGCGTCGTAGACCGCGGCGTCGCCGTGCGGGTGGTACTTGCCGAGCACGTCGCCGACGACGCGCGCGCACTTCTTGTGTGCGCCGGAGGGCCCGATCCGCTGCTCGTTCATCGAGAAGAGGATCCGTCGATGCACCGGCTTCAAGCCGTCCCGGACGTCCGGGATGGCGCGGCCGATGATGACGCTCATCGCGTAGTCCAGGTAGCTCGTGCGGAGCTCGTCCTGGATGCTGACGGGGATTCTGTCGCGGAGACTAGGGGCCTCTTCCATGTCGTCGCAGCTCTTCGCGCCGGCCTGTGCTCGAACCCATGCCCAAGCTCGTGCCCGATCGCTTTTCCAGCCCTTCGTCCTAGTCGAACGAGGCCGCTGCGCAAAGGAGGAGTGGCCTCTTCGCGATCAATCTTCTGCGACGCAGACGAGCTCGGTGATCGCGGCAGGATCCACCGTCGCCGTGCACGAATATGTGGCGATCGCGCTCGCGTCGGCGAGGAGCTCCACACGGCCGAGATAGCTGCCGGCGGGCAGGCCCGGGATGGTCACGTCTTCGTCGCAGTCGACGTAGGTCGGCTCGAGGTGCTCCGGCCCCGCCGGGATCGAAATGCGCGCGCGGGTGAGGTCTTCGCCGCAGATGAGCGCCGCGTCTTCGGTGATCTCGACGATTGGAAACACCGCCGTCCCGAGATCGGTCAGCTGGCCACACTCGGCCGTGACGCCGAAGCCTTCGAGCGCCGTCGCGGTGCACGTCGTCGCGAACTGCTGCTCGAGCGCGATATCGGTCGATTCGAGCCGGAACGTGTAGGTCACGCCCGGCTCGACGAAGCTGCCGCTGTAGACGAGCGGCCCTTGGCCGCACTCGCGCGTCACTTCGGGCAGCTTCGTGTCCGCGGGCTCGACCGGGATGATGTCGATGTCGAAGACGAGGCCCGGCATTTTCGGGTCGTCGGCACAGCCGAGCGTCTGCGCGGCCGCGGTCGCGTCGATCGCGATGGAAGTCGTGGCGGTGCCGGGGCCGGTGATCGCCGTGCAGCCGCGGATCACCACCTGTTGGAGCGTTCGTGCTTCGGCCGCGCCCTCGCCGTTTTCCCCGCAGGTGGTGGTCCACCTCGGCTCGCCGGCCGATTCGCCGGGCGCCTCCTCGAACACCTGGACGCTCGCCGAATAGCGGTTCCCGGACTCCACATCTTTCGTGAAGGCGAGGGGGGTCGCGCAGCTTACGCGCTCGGATGTGCCGATGACCTCGCCGGTGTCGAGATCGGTCACCGAAGCGATGTACGAGCGGGGACCGCCCTCGAGCGTGCCGCAGGGGAGCGAGCCGAGGAACTGCTCGGGATCGACGACGACGGCCGTCGTGACCGGGTTCGTGTCCTCCGTCTCGGTTTCACTCGAGCACGATGCGACCGCCGCTCCGATCCCGAGGACCGCGAGGACGATGCGCGCAGGTGACCGCATAGGGGTGTCGATTAGCATCCCGACCGCAGGCGGAAAAGCGCCGTTTTCGCCCGCACGGTCCGGGATCGGGTGTCCGACGCGACGCCGGCGGCGGCCGGCGGCACGGAACGGAGCTCACCGGGTTTTTGGCCCGCGCTGGATCCGCATGCTAGGCGCCCAGCATGGACGTCTCTCCGGCACGCGTGCGTGCGCTCGGCGTGGCCCTCGCGGCGCTGGCGCTCTCGCCCTTCGCCCTCGTTCCCGCCTGCAGCACCGGCGCCGTCGGGATCGATGCGTGCCGCCAAATCGAGAGCGCGCGTTGTGAAGCTGCTCCTGCCTGCGAAAACGGCGATCCCAGCTTCGGCATCGCGACCGAAGAGCAGGTCGACAACTGCAAGGTCTTCTACAACGACCACTGCCTCGTCGGGCTCGAGAACACGGAGGCAGAGCCGGTGCAGGACGACGTGAACGATTGCGTCGCGGCGGTTCAGGCGATGGCTGCGTGTCAGACGGCGGGTGCCGCCACGCTTGCAGAATGCGATGCCATCGACGTCGATAAGGTCATCGACCCGGACTACCCGGACATCACCCCGTGTGAGGCGCTCTTTCGACCCTGGCGCACCCAGCCTTGCGCCTTCGTCGAAAAGCCCGATGAAGACGAAGACGAGTGAGCTCCCCCGGGGTGATGGTCCTCGCGGCGGGGCTCGGCACACGCCTCGCGCCGCTCACGCACGAAGTGCCGAAGCCGCTCGTTTGGCTCGGTGATCGGCCGCTCATCGACGACATCCTCGCGAGGCTCGCGGCGCAGGGCTTTTCGCGCGTCGTCGCGAACACGCACCACCTGGCCGAGCGGTTCGACGCCGCTTGGAAGGTGCGGCAACCGCTCGACGTGACGCTCGTCCACGAGCCGCACATCCTCGGAACCGGCGGCGGCCTCGCGAACGCCGCGGGCCTGCTCGGTAAAGGCGACGTGCTCGTGTGGAACGCCGACATCGCCGCGGAGCTCGACGTCGCGAAGCTGCTCGCGGCGCACGACGGAAGCGACGCGGTCGCGACGTTCGTCACCGGCCCGATCAAACCGTCGCGTGCAGGGACGCTCGGTCTCGACGCATCGGGCGGTATCGTGCGCGTTCGCGCGTTCGACGCCGGAGGTGAGGTCGCGAGCGCCGACTACGCCGGCATCGCGATCTTGCGACCGTCGTTACGGAAGCGCTTACCGAAGGACGGCTGCCTCGTCGGTGACGCGCTGATCCCCGCGCTCCAAAACGGCGAGCGGGCCGCGACATTTTCGCTCGCGACCCCATTCTTCGATCTCGGCACGCCGCGCCTCTACCTCGACGCGAACATCGCGTGGCTCGCGCGGCGTGGCCTCGACTCGTACTTACATCCGAGCGCGGTCATCGGGCCCGAGGTCTCGCTCGAGCGATGCGTCGTCGCCGCCGATGCGCGGGTCGAAGGTCGAGGCGTCTTGAAGGATGTCGTCGTATGGCCGGCAGCCACGGCACTCGCGCCTCTCGAGAGCGCCGTGGTCACACCGAACCGCGTGGTGAACGTCGAACCCGGCTCGGATCAATCGTCGGGGTAGACGCGCGTCGTGAGGTAACGACCCGCGACCCTACCAATCCACTCGGCGTCCTGGCGGTAGCGCGAGCCGGCCGCGACGTTGCCCCAGTTGCTCGGCGGCGTCTGATGCTTGATCTCGATCTCGTCGAGGACCTTGCCGTCCTTGTCTTCGATCTTGAGGCGAAGCACGACCTCGCTCGGTGCCGACGCGACGACCGCGTAGAAGCCGGGCTCCATGAAGCCGATGTGCGGCTTGATCACGAACGTCTTCACCTCGCCGGCGGCGACGTCGACGTCGATGCCTTCGTCCTTCGCGACGGCCTGGAGGTTCGTCGTGAAGAGGTCGTTCATGTCGACCTTGTCCTGCTCGAAGCGGTCGACGGTCTTGTCCTTCTTCTCGCCGAGGTACTCGGCCTCCGTCTTGTTGCCGACCATCAGACCTTCGTAGTCGATGGGCAGGACGACGAACTCTTTCTTACCGGCGAAGGGGTTGGGCTCCGCCTGCTTGATGACCGTCCACGGCGGCGCGCACCCCGCGGCGAACAGAGCGAAAAACACGGCCGCAAAAAGCCAGAATCGTTTGAGCATGGGCATGTTCCTCCCGCACGAGTCACGCGTGGAGCGAGTCGCCCACGCAACCGATGACGACGCGGCGGAGGATCCTCCGCACGCGACCAAAGAATTCACTCTGGGAAAAAGTATTCGACCGATCGGGCAGGCGCGCCGTTCGGCGTGATGCCACCGATGATCGCCAAGGTCCCGTTGGGAACGGCGATGGGTGTCGCGCCACGGCGGCGATCGCGAAGGGGAAGCGAGCGCACGGCCTCCGCCGGCTCGGCGGCAATGTCGACGATGAAGGCGAGCGTCTCCCCGGGGCCGTCACCTTCCGGCTCGGCCTCACCGACCGTGAGAAAGGTGCCGTCCGGGAGCTTGTACGCGTGGCCGTGCGAGGCCAGCTCGTCGACGTCTTGATCCTCGAGGTATTGAATCTCTTCTTCGCAGTTCGCGAGGCAACCGAGATCGAACGCTCTTGTCGGCGCGGGCTCGCCGGCTCGGCGCCCACCCAGCACGACGATTTGCTTGTCCGCTTGCAGCACGGCTGCTGCTCCTTCGGTCGCATCGGTCGGATAAGGGATCGAGGATACGCTGGCGCCGTCATCGCCGATGATTTCGATTCCGGGACCGTCAGCTTCGGTCGCACCTCCGACGACCGCGAGCCCCAGGCCGGGGACGTAGACCGCGGAAGCGCCTCGTCGCGGTTGGCTCAGCCGAACGACGCTCATGGATCCGGAGTCGTCCAGAACGAGCACTGCGTCCGTGGGCTCGTCCGGTCGCGTCGCGCCGACCACGTACGACAGGCCGGGAAGGTCGTCGCCGAGCAGATCGATCGTCTCGCCGCCACTCACCTCGTCCCAGGTCATGCCTTCGGGCGGATCGATGTCGCTCGTCGTGCCTTCACTCAGGTCGGCGTAGCTCGCGCCCTCGTCGTCGATGAGGATGAGGGTCGAGTTTCGGACCAGCATCGACCGCGCCGCGCGGGGGAGCTCGTTACCGCTCTCGGAGCCGACCAAATGGATGATGTCGTAGAAGTCCCCGAGCGCGGGGTCCACCTGGCCGTCCTCGCCATAAGCGGCGTCTCCGCCTGTCGCGACGAGGAAATTCTCTCCGACGACCCCCGCCGGTGCGTGAACGTGTGCTCGGACGAGCTCTCCCGGAGGCCGCGCGAAGCCGTCGAGACGCTGAATGAACAGCGGGATGGCGGTGGTATTGAGCGAACCGAGGGTGAGCCGAACGCTTCGCCCGCGCGCGACGACGGTCCCATCCGCGGTGCGGCCGGTGAGCTCGAAGGCGAGCTGTGAGCTGTCGGGCGCGTCCCCGAGATCGAACTCCTCACCCGGGGC
>JABFXY010000025.1 GCA_013361525.1 Polyangiaceae bacterium
GCGTCGCGTAACGGAACGCCCGCTCTCAAAGAGGTTGTGGGACCTCGATTGGGAGCAGCACCTGCCGTGGGAATTCGAGAACGTGCGCTGCGAAGCAGGCACCTTCGGCGAAGCATTGCCGTTTATCGCCGAGCACTATTCCTCAATCTTCGGATTGAAGGACGAAGAGCCTCGCTTCCACCCCGACCCGATGACCGAAGCAAAGCGCCGCTTTGGTGACGAGATGGATGTGTTTCTGTTTCGGGCAAAGGATCGCAGCGAGCGCGTGGCGGGTGTCCTCGCCTGTCACCCCAGTGACTGGTCCACTTACTACATTCGCAGTCTCGCGGTATTGCCTGAATATCGGACCGGCAACTTGGTGCCTCCACTGATCTTGCGGTTGTCTGAAGTGTTGAGCGCCGTCGGTTGCGAACGGCTGGAGTGCGAGACGTCGCCATCCAATACGGTGGTAATGCGCGTGCTCCCTCGGATCGATTTCATTCTCACGGCATCGTCGAATTCCGAGCGATGGGGCACCATGGTGCGCTTCACGAAGTTCCTGCGTCGGGACGCGGAGAGCGCATTCCAGCGACAGTTTTGCGGGGTTCGCGTCAAGAGTGCGCGGCCCTCCGAGGGGGGGAGTGACCTTTTACCAAGGAGGATGCCATGAAGAAGTTCGCTCTCGGGACCCTCTAATCCCTCGCGCGGCGCGACCACGGGTCGCGCCGCTTCCGTTTCTGTTGCTTCGGAGAGAAACATGATTGCAGACGCCCTTCGGGTCGAGGTGGAGCGTTATGCGACGCGCGTGCAGAAGGATCATCCGATCTTTACGCGTGCCGCTGACGGTACTCTGAGCTTCGAACATATTGCGTTATATCTGGCGAATTTGCGTTTTCTTGTTGGGCAAACCGTGTCGCATATGGACCGAGCGATCGGCTGTGCGGAAGCACGGGGTGACGCTGCACTGTCCGCCCATCTTGCTGAAAAGCGCGAGGAAGAGCGCGGTCACGACGTTTGGGCGGACCGCGACTTGCGCTGCGTACGGCCGCACCTGCGAACCGTCGTGGTCAATGCTCCGAACGAGGCCATGCGCGCATTGGTGAGGTTCGTTGAATCGACGATTGACCGCGATCCCTCGCTGTACCTTTCGTACATGTTCGTTGCAGAGTATCTCACTGTCCTCTGCGGCCCTTCGTGGCTGCGGCTTTTGGAAGAGCGGTGTGGAATTCCCACTTCCTCCATGACGGTGATTGGAAACCACGTAGAGCTCGACCGGGAGCACACCGAGGAAGCGTTGGCGCTCATCGATCAGCTCGTCACCGATCCGCGAAAGCTCGCACCGATGCGACAAGTCGCGCGCGATGCGATTGACCGGTTCGATCGTTTCTTCGCCGCATTCATCGAGGAGGCGGATCGCCATGTCGCCCGCGACGTTCGCGTCCAAGCACCCGCTGCCTGAAGGGTGGTCCTCCCCGACCTTCGTCCAAGACACGATCGTCGCTGACGGACTCGAGCTCGCCAGATGCGGCGTCGTGGCGATGAGCCCGCGCGGGGAAGAGATCACCGGCTCCGCCGCGGATGTCGGCACGACGTCGTCCCATCGCGGGTATTACGAGCTGCTGGAGCGCGTCGCGACCGTCGCCGCCGCGGGCGAGGGCCGCTCGCGTTGGGACCTATGCGATCGGGCCGGCACGCTCCGAGATCACCTCGCGGGCGAGGAGTTGTTCCCGTCGAGCGTCGCACCATCTCGCTGGCGCTTTGCGCGGTCGAATGGCGTTGCCCTGCACGCGACGTGGGAACAGGCCTGCGATCGGGCATACTGGGAGCTCGTCGAGCGGGATCGGATCCTGCGGTCCTGGTATGGCGAGATTTCGCCTTCCGTCCTGCTCGACGACTGGGGAAAGCAGTCGCTTCGACGGCTCGCGAGCTATGACGTCCGCGCCTACGCATTCCCTGGCCGCGCTGGTGGGTGGGGTGAGGAGATCAGCGTCGCCGGCGTGTTCGCGTTTCCGACCGCAGAGGGCCACCCCTTCTTTTGCGGTTTCGCGGCGAGACCCTCGCTCGTCGACGCAGCCAACGCCGCGGAGGGTGAAGCGCTTCAACAGCTGGCGTTCCTATGGGGCGAGGAGATTCCTCGGAGCTTTCCTCCCTCTGCCCCGTTTCCCCTCGCGCACCTCGAGCGCTCGCTTTTCCCGGCGCACCAGGTCCGGATTCGCCGGTGGCTAGGCGGAGGCCATGTTCAGTTCGATCGAGAACCGGAAACGCGCGGGCAGCCGAGCGGCACGACCCTGTTCGTCGATCTGACGCCGGCATGGCTTGGGGACCTGCGCGTCGCGAAGGCAATTTCCGCGGCGGCGACGCCCCTCACGTTCGGTGAAGGCCCGTTTGGGGAGCACCTACCGGCCGAGCTTCGGTTGCATCCGATCGCCTGACAAAAGCGTCATCGGTTCGCCGCAGATAGGGGCTATGCTGCGGTGTTCCGGTGGCGTTGAAGATTCCTCGATTCGAGATCGGGCCCGAGCTCGGACACGGCGCTCATTCGATCGTGTACCGCGCGACGTTGGACGGCGTTGCCTGCGCGTTGAAGGTGCCCCGGCACCGCGCGGCCTGGACGCCCTGGGTCTACCGCGAGGCGGTGGTGCTGGCGCGCGTACGGCACGCCGGACTGCCGGCGATCGTCGAAGTCGGAGACGTCGACAATCTGCCGTACCTGGCGATGGAGCTGATCGAAGGCGAAACGCTCGCGGATCGCCTCCGACGTGGGCCCCTTCCTGAGTCGGACGTCGTCACGATCGCGACGGAGCTCCTCGACGCGCTCGGGGCCGTCCACGGCGCTGGCCTCGTGCACCGCGACGTCAAGCCCCGAAACATCCTCCTCGATCGTGAAGGCCGCGTTCGCCTCGTCGACTTCGGCTTCGCCACGCCGACCGAGCGAGCCGCGTCAGCCGAGCTCGCCGGAACACGTGGCTACGCGGCGCCGGAGCAGTTCAAGGTCCCGACCAGGGTCGACGGCCGAGCCGATCTATACGCGCTCGGCGTCGTTCTCACCGAGTGTCTGACCGGTCGCTTGCCGAGCTTCATCGGTGACGACGGCATCGAGAGTGCGCTGCGCGACGCTCAGATCAGCCCTTCGATGAAGCTTCTCATCGAGGGACTGGTCCTTGCGGACCAGAATGATCGGTATCCCGACGTGCGCGCGGTCCTCACCGACCTGTCAGCCGCGAACGACGGCCGGCCCGTAGCCGGACCGGCTGCCTACGAGGCGATCGTCGCGTCGTCGCCCGTCGTCGGCCGCACGAAAGAGCTGGATCGTGCACGCGCCCTCTACGATCGCGTCGAGCGATCCCGCGTCGGCGGTTTGATTCGCCTCGAAGGCTCCAGCGGGTCGGGCAAGACGACGTTGCTCAGCGCGCTTTGCGACTCGTGGCGCACCTCCGGACGTCGTGTCGTCACCGTTCCGAGCCGGGACGGCGACCCGCCGCTGGCCGTGCTCCGCCGTATTCTCGAAGCGTTCATGAACACGAGGTCCGCGGGGCAGAGTCCTCGACCACCTCGCGAGATTCTCAAAGAAGCTGCGGGCCACGATCTCGCGCGCGTCGCGCGGCTCATCGCCAGCGGGCTCGATCTCGACGTCGAAGAAGGGCAGGACGCGGCTGCGCCGGCGCCCACGTCTTTTCCCGAAGCAGCGGCCGAGTTGCTCCTTCGGTTGGCGCGAGCCCAGGGCACCCTGCTCATCGCCGTCGACGATGTTCAATGGACCGATGCCGCAAGCCGCGACGTGCTCCTTCGCGTCACGTATCGGCTCCGCGATTTTCCGCTCGTTCTCGTGCTCGCTGGCCGCCGTGAAGGCCGCGCCGTTCGCATCTTCGAGAGCCTCGCCGCCGCGCCGCCCGAAGTATACGAGTCGATGGAGGCGCTGCCGTTCAACGCGCGCGATACGGAGCAGTTCGTCCGAACGTTCCTTGGTCATCCGAATGTCGAGACGGACCTGATCGACTTCGTCGCGAACCTCGCCGGTCACAGCCCTCTCGCGACACGCGAGGTTCTTCGCGCGTTCTTGGACACCGGCGCCATTCAGCTGACGTCCGGCGTTTGGCGGCTCGATCGCGAATTGGCACAGCGTCTCTTCCTTTCGCAAGACGCGCTGGCGCCGCTCAAGCGGCGCGTCGACGAGCTGCCGCCTGCGACGCGTACCGTGCTCGAGTACGCCGCCGCCATAGGATCGGCGTTTTCGGACGAGCTGCTCGCGAGCGCGGTCGGTGTCGCCATCGAGGACATCGGTTTCGCCTTGGCCGAGGCGCGGCGTGCCGGCGTCGTGCAGACGCACGACGCGCGCAGGCACCGTTTCGTACACGACAGCGCACGGGAAATGCTGCTCGGCCGACTCTCGGATGCTCCACGCGCCGAGATTCACCAGGCGATTGCGGTCGCCTGCGACACCCTCGCATCGCACGACGACGTCTACGCCACGGCGACGCATTACGAAAAGGGTCAGCTGTCGAAGAATCCTGCGCGCGCGTACGACGCCGCCTGCGCGGCCGGCCAACTCGCCCTCGAGCGCTTCGATCACGAGAGCTCGATCCGCTTTCTCGAGCTCGCCTGCAGAGCCGCCGGCCTAGCCGGCATCAGGCCCCCGGCCCGCGTCTATCGAGGTTTGGCAGAGGCCCATTTGGGCCACGGCTCTTTCGACAAGAGCCTGGAGCTGTTTCGAACTGCCCTCGCGCATTGTTCGCGGGCGGCCGAGCGGGCCGCCATCCTCGGCAGGATTTCCTGGGTGCAGCAAACCAGTGGCAACCCCGCGGGGGCGTGGGAAACGCTCACCGAAGCGTTCGAGGCGCTCAACGCTCGAATGCCGGTCGAGGCGGCGGGCTCGGCGATCGAAACGCTGATCGGTGGTGCTCGCCTACGCTTCTCGTCTCCGTCTCGCCCAGCGACGATGTCATCGGAGGTCGCGAGTCTGCTCTGCGAGCTCCACTATCAAAATGCTCGCCTCGGCGTCGAGAACGCAAAGCCCGCGCGCGCGGTTCAGAGCATCATCCAGGGCGTGGAGCTGAGCCGATCGCTCGGCATCTCTCGGGATCAGGCGCGAGCGCGGGTGATGTATGGTTTCTTGCTGACGACGCTCGGCCGCCGCGAGGCGGGGGCCCGTGAGTTCGCGGAGGTTGAGCGAATCACGCGCGAGCTCGGCGATCCGGCGATGACGGCATTCTGTCTTCAGGTTCGCGTCGTCACCGCCTGTTTTACTGGCGATTACGATGTTGCGCTTCGGTTCATCGACACGGGGCTCGATCGATATGGTGTGTGGGTCGAGCTCAGTGAATATTGCCTGAACGCGTCGAATGCCGACTTTATCGAGTCGGTTCGCGGTCGCCCCATTGCGGCGTGGCATTGGGCCAACCTCGCTATCGAGCGGGTGCGTCGCAACGATCAGCGGTCGGCGACCTTCTCCGATTATTATGTTCATCGGGTGCGAGCGTTGCTTGCCAGCTTGGGTCGCGAGCCTGACCCCCGCGACAATTGGCTCCGCGGGCAAATAGCGAACGCGGCCGCTGTTGGCCCGAACATGCGCGGGCTCTACAAGCTTCTCAATTGGGGACCCGTCGTTCGCGTTCATCTCGAACAATATCGATTCGGCCCCGACTTCGAGTCGCTCGTCGACAGCTTCAAAGCCGAAAAGCACAACCCGCGCACTGCGCACGTGGCATTGACCGAATATTACCTCGCGGTCGCCCACGCCCGCGTCGAGCAAATGCTGGTGGCGCCCGAGGTCGAACGTCGCACGCTCCGTCCAAAGCTCAAAGACGCCCTCTCCGACCTCCGTGCCGCTGCGAAGGTCGATCTCTACAAATCCCATCGCTTCCTGATCGAAGCCTGGTCCGCCTGGTTCGACGGCTCCTCCACCGCAGTGCGCAAGGCGCTCGCGAGCGCGGAGGCCCTCGCGGTGGAACAGACCTGCCCCTGGGTGCTGTCTGGCGCCGCACGGCTTCGCGCGCACATGCTTCGAGCCGACGGCAAGCTGGAAGCGGCGCTCGATCAGGCCCGCATCGCGGAGTCGCTCGCGCGTGAGCATGGCGCGGAGCCGCGCGCGGCACGGATTCGGGAGGAGTTTTCGCTCCGCGCTCCGCCGACGAGCGGGCCGCGCTCGGAGTCGCGCAGCTCCGTGCGCGCGCGCAAACACCTGCAGGCATTGCGTCAGCTCGCGACGGTCGGCAGCCGCGATTTGCGGCCCGAGCCGCAGGCCATCGCAATCCTCGACGAGATCGTTCGCGACCTCGACGCCGATCGCGCGACGCTGGTCTATCAGCCGGAGCCGAACGCGCGCACCCAGCTCATCATTGGTCGCAGCCGCGATCGGCGGACCTTCTTCGGGCTCGACGGCTGGCGCGAGAAGCTGCTCGAGGCCGCGCATTCGCACGGGGCTCGTCGCTCCGGCCGCTCGAAGAACCTCGTCGACTCCGAGGGCGAACCGCGCAGCGACATCGACGCGTCGCGCGTCGTCGCGATCCCTCTTTCGATCAACGAGCGTGTGGTCGGCGCCCTCGCCGTCGAGCGCGGGCCGGCGGCTGCGCCGTTCGACCCGGATTCACAAGATCTCCTCGACACGCTCGCACAGCAGATCCCGCTCGCGCTGGAGATGGCGCACCTGCTCGGTGAGCGCGAGCGCTTGCAGGGGACGCTTCAGCAGGCGCAGAAGATGGAGGCGGTCGGCCGACTCGCGGGCGGTGTCGCTCACGACTTCAACAACATGGTTGCTGCGATTCAGCTCTCCGTCGAGCAACTGACGGCGCGCGTTCCGCCGCGCGGCGAGGCCGCTCAAGAGCTCGACATCATCGCCCAGTCTGCGCAGCGTGCAGGGCAGCTGACGCGGCAGCTGCTCAGCTTCTCGCGCCATCGGCCCAATCGGCCGGAGCCTATCGAAATCGACGATGTCATCAATCGGCTCGCGCCGATGCTCGGCACGCTCGTCGGCAAGGACGTTCGGATCCAGATCCGCCTCGGCGCGCAGGAGCCCATCGTTCGCGCCGATCAGAGCGGGTTCGAGCAAGCGATTGTCAATCTGGTCGTCAATGCGCGTGACGCGATGCAGGAGGGCGGCACCATTACGATCGAGACCCGCGACGACATGATCGCCACGACCGTGGCCAGCTCCCTCCCGCGCGGGCGCTACGTGGTCGTCACCGTCTCGGACACCGGACACGGTATGACGGACGACGTGCTGGAGCGCGTTTTCGACCCCTTCTTCTCCACGAAGGGCGAAGGCTTCGGTACCGGTTTGGGCCTGACGACGGTGTACGCATTCATCAAGAACCTGGGTGGCGATATCGACGTCACGAGCGAGGTCGGCAAAGGGACGTCGTTCCGCCTGCGTCTACCTCGCTTCGAGGAGTCTGCCGAAATCGCAGCCCCGCCCGAGCCCGCACCCGCCCGCTCCGGGGCGGCCATCACCGTATTATTGGTCGACGACGACGACCTCATGCGCCGCTCCATTCGCTCGATGCTCGAGGCGGACGGTCACCGCGTTCTCGTTGCCGCGACCGGCACCGAGGCGCTCGAGGTCGCCGGCGCACATTGGAACGAGATCGGCCTCGCCCTCGTCGACGTGCGCATGCCCGGAATGAGCGGTATCGAGCTGGCCAAGCGGTTCCACGCCAACGACGCATCGTTCAAAGTCGTCTTCATGTCCGGCTTCGCCGCAGACAGCATTCCGGACTTCGCGCAGGCAGGCCGCCCCGCCGACTTCCTGCAGAAGCCTTTCACCGGCGCGCAGCTCCTGGAGCGGTTGAGCTCTCTCGTGACCGGCATCGCGAGCTGACGCCTGCGGCCCTCACCGGGGGCCGGTGCGTGGCACTGCGATTGCGTCGTCCAGCGCATGACCCGGCACCACAGCTACGCGATCGGCGCTTCTTTGTGCTTCGTGAGCGTCGCGGCGTTCGAGCTCGCGCACATCGTCACGGGGCGTCCCTGGGGCACACTGCCGCGCAATGTCAGCAATGCCGTCTCCACCTTCTTCATCCTGCTCTGCGCCGCCGCCGCGATCTCGATGATGTTGCGTGATCGTGGAGGCTGGTTTGCGACGGCGTCGTGGATGCTGGGCTTTTTTACGCCAATCGCGCTCACCGCCCACGGCTTCGGGCTGAATCTCGCGGGCGTGAGGCTCGGATTGCTGTTGGTACCGGTGGCCCTCGCGAGCGGGCTTTGCGTCAAGCGATCGCTCGATGACGGGGAGTGGCGGATCCTCAGCGCTCAGGCTCGCCACCAGCCCGTCCGCGTGCGCCGCGCGAAGCTGAGGCTGCAGCGCGCCACGTGAGAGCAGGCGCGAACCCGGTGGTCCACACACGGGCGCGGTGGCGGTAAGCTCTCGCGCGTGTCCGATGCGTGGTTGCGGTCCCTCGTCCAAGCGGCTTCGAACGCCCTGCGGGTGACCTATTGTGGCGCCGCGGCCCTCGCCGGCTGCGCGCCGAGTGCGCCCGAAGTCGACGTTCCACCCGCGGTTGCTACCGGCCACGCTCTCGGCACTGTTCCCCCGGCCGTGGTCAGCGCGGGGCCGAACGTCCCTGCCGACCGTTCCCCGAAGCACGCGGACGGCGCGTGCTGCCGCGGTCGAAACGAGTGCCGGCGCCAAGGCAATTGTGCAGTAGAGGGTGAGCACGATTGTAAAGGAATGAACGAGTGTCGCGGTCGCGGCGGCTGCAAAGCCGACGATTGTCCGTAAGCGCGCTCTAATATTGTAATATCGTCGGTCGCGCTTCTTACTGTCGAAAAGAACCGTTGCATTGAAGCTGCCGAATTCGTCAGCATTCGCGCGAGAGCTCATTTGAGTCGAAGCCTCCGGCCATCGTGCTACGGCCGCGAGACTTCGCTATCGAGAGTGCTGCAAATTCACCGCATTGAGGCGAACGAGGCAGCGAGGCCTCGCGCGCGCTCTGCTGCGCCTGCGTCTCATGCGAGATCCCATCCCGCCCGCGCACCATCGGTACTGCGGGTCCGACCGATTTTTGAAATTTTGCCACAGACACCGTGACAACATTGATCAAGCGACCAACGACTGAATGAGGGGATTGCGACGAAACGCGACAGCTTCGACAAGGAGTCGCTTATGGGGAGCTTCATGACGAGGTCGGGGAACGGCGATTCACCCATTGCGCTGAAGCGCCGAGGAGCGCTCGCAGCCATCGCCGCCGGGGCGCTCGTCGTCGGCTTCGATCCATCCTCGAAACGCTGGATCCGCGAGGCGGAGGCGTCCGGCGGCTGCGGAGGTTTTCCGGGCTGGGGGCTGCCGCAGCTCGACGGGACCCTCCACCTCGACCTCCCGACGCGGACCGGAGACTCCAACGACAATGGACTCATCGTGCAGAAGGTCCCAGCGGCCGTTTTGCGGCCCGGCTCGACCAACGACGTCAAGAAGATGGTCCGGTTTTGCCGCCAATACGGCATCAAGGTCTCCGCCCGGGGGCAACATCACACAGTGTTCGGTCAGGGGCTCACCACCGGATTGATCATCGAGACCCAAACCCTCAATACCATTCATTCGATTGGTCCGGACGGCGCCGAGGTCGACGGAGGTGTTCTGTGGAAGGACCTCCTGATCGAATCGCTGCAACAAGGCCTCAGACCTCGAGGCCTCACCGGGTACACGGGATTGTCGATTGGCGGAACCCTGTCGGTCGGCGGCTGCCCGCTCAGCAACGACCAGGGCGGCCTCGCCGATCACGTTCAGTCGCTGACCATCGTGACCGGAAAAGGGAACATCGTCGAATGCTCCGATTGTGACCACGCCGATCTGTTCGAGGCTGCGCTCGGTGGGCTCGGGCAATGTGGAATCATCACCCGCGCCAAGGTCGACCTCGTCCCCGCTCTGCCCATGGCGCGCACTTATCTCCTTCATCACGTCGACAACGCGCTCTTCTTCGAGGACTTGCGCACGTTGCTCGACCGGGGCGAGCTCGACGAGATTTATAATGTTTGCGTTCCACCGGGGCTCGCGCCCTTCGTCTACCAGATCAATGCGACGGTCTTCTTCGACCCGGCCGAGCCGCCCGACGACGACTACCTGCTCCGCGAGCTGAACCTCCCGCCGGAGGCGGTGGTCGTCGTCGATCAGCCCTATCTCGATTATGCGCTGTTCGTCGACTACCAGATCGAAGCGTTGCGCCAATCCGTCGATTGGGACCACCTCGTCAAGCCGTGGTTCGACGTGTGGATGCCGGACTCGACGGTCGAGCCGTTCGTCGGCGAGACGCTCGCGAACCTGACCCCGGTCGACGTCGGGGCAGGCGGCTTCGTGTTGATTCTGTGCCAGCGGCGGTCCGCGATGAAGCGGCCCTTTTACCGCCTGCCCGATCCGGAGTGCGGCAGCGACTGGATCTTCCTCTACGACATTCTGACGTCTTCGATGGTGCCGGGCCCGGACCCCGCGTTCGCCGCCCAGATGCTGGACAGGAATCGCGACCTCTTCGAGGCGGCGCGCGACCTCGGCGGCGTCCGCTATCCCATCGGCGCGATGGACTTTTCACATTGGGATTGGGTCGCTCATTACGGCAACCGCTGGCACTCGTTCCGCCAACGGAAGCAGAAGTACGATCCCGACAAGATCCTCACCCCCGGTCTGAACATCTTTTGAGCACCCACCCCGAACCCGGTAGTCCCAACCATGAGCGCAGCACAATCACCGGCGCGGCCGGACGATCGCCGTGAAGGATCAGGAATTCGACCGAGCATCGGCGAAACCCTGCTCGCGTATTCCACGACGCGGCTCGACCATCTCTGCAGGGCGGCGTCGTTCGATGACGTCGACCGTGCGGAGGCGGTCCGCGTCTTTGCAGACTTGGTAGGCCCGTGGGCAGAGGTGCGCTCGCGCTTCGAGCGCACCGACTGGGTATCGGAGATCAGCGACGACAACACGCCCATCGAGTTCTCCGTCGCGATGGCGCACGACCGGGCGGACGTGCGCGTGCTGTTCGAGCCGCAGGGCCGCGACCCCACGGTCTCCTCGTTCCGTGAGGCCTCGCTGGAGCTGCACGAGCGCATCGAGCGCGACTACGGCGCCGACCTGGCGCGTTTTCGGGTGGTCGAGGACCTCTTCGCCCCGGAGGGAATGGCCGGGCCGTTCGCGATATGGAGCTCGGTCGTCTTCAGTCCGAACAAGCGGCCCGCGTTCAAGACGTACTTCAATCCACAAGCCTCCGGTCGTGGTCGCGCCTCCGCGCTCGTGGAAGAGGCGCTCGATCGACTCGGTTTTCCGTCGGCGTGGGCAGCGCTCTGCAAGACGGCTACGCGGCGCGGGCCCCGGCTCGACGAGATCAAGTACTTCGCATTGGACTTGAGCGCGGACGCCCAGGCTCGGATCAAAGTGTACGTGCGGCACCACGAAGCAACGCCCGACGATCTCGAGCAAGCCTGCTCCGGGCAGAGGGGCCACGTGCCCGGCGATGCCGTTGCCTTCGCCCGCGCCATGCGCGGCGGAACAGACCCCATGTCGGCGCGCGGACCCTTTACTTGCTCTGCATTCGTCGAAGGGGACGATGAACGGCCCAGCGCCACCACGCTCTATGTCCCTGTTTGCGCGTATGCGACGGACGACGGCGTCGTTCGCGACCGCGTTCGCGGATACCTCGCCGATCAGGTCGCTATCGCCGACCGCTATACGACCATCGTCGACGGCTATGCGAACAGGCCGCTCTCGGCGGGAACTGGAATGCAGAGCTGGGTGGCGCTGCAGCGCTCCAAGGGTGTCCCTCGGATTACCGTGTACCTCGCGACCGAGGCGGCCGAGGTGTTCGAGCCGGGAACGGTCCCTGCACCGACGACCCCCGTGGTGACCTTCGAATCCGTCGAAGAGGCGATCGCCGCCGTCCGTGAGCAGCCGCTCGATCACCATCCGTTCGTCGAGCGCGCCCAGCGAGGCGATGATCCCTCCGTTCCGATTTGGAAGCTCATCGCGTCCGTGGGTGCAGGCGCCTCCGATGAATTGCCGACTTGGATCGCCGGCATCGTCTCACGGGTCCACGAGCCGAAGGCCAAACAGATCGTGGGGAGGAGATTCGGCATGTCGCCGGCGGTAGAAGGGGAAGATGGCCCCTGCACCGCGGGGCAATTGACCAGCGACGTCGTCGCCGCCGTGCGCGCAATTCGGACTCACGACGAGGCTGTCGACCGACTCGACGGAGACGTTGCATCGATCCGCGAACGGCTCGCGGCGGTGCTTGCCACCCACTATAAGTCGAGCGACGCGACCGAGGCGGCGACCGCGCTCGTCGTCGGTGACGACTGCATGCAACAAATGCTGTGGGTGATTGCGATGCTGGTTCCCGTCGAACCGCCGGTCACGCGGTCCGAGCCCGACGAGGCGAGCGCCGTCGTCTCTGTCATCGTGGCGGCGCCTCCTTCCACGGATTCCGCCGCTCGCGCGGCGCTCGGCATTCATCGGGCGTTTTGGCAGGCGCTCGACGAGCTCTACGTTTCCTGCTTCGGGCGCGCCCGCGACCCCGCATCGCGGGATTCGATACCGCCGTCGCTCGAAGATCTCTGACAAAAGCGCTCGCTGATTTTGGGGGAGGGGTCATGCGACACGTGATCGAGCGCCTGAGCGCCAGGATGGGCGAATTTGCCCAATCTCCGTTTCTATCCTTTTTACGGGATCCGACGATCGACCCCGCGGACAAGTTCAGTTTTGCTCCGCATGTCGCCCACTTCGTCCTGACGTTCGGTGATCTCTGCAGGTACGTCCTGCCGGAGCAGCCACCCGCCGACGAGTTTCAGGCGCTCGTCAATGCGAACGCGGCGGAGGACCAAGATCACTGGCGTTGGTTTCTGTCGGACTTGTCCCTCCTCGGACGAGACCCGCAATTGGCCTATAGCCAGGCGATCGGCACCGTCTGGAGCACGGCCAATGTTCGAACGCGCTTGTTGTCCTATCACTTGTGCCATATGGCGCTCGGCGCCGACTCGATCGGGAAGCTCGTGCTCGTGGACAGCATCGAGGGCGCATTCAAGGTCACGGCGGAGAGCCTCGAGCAAGTCGCGAGGGATTTCGGTGCCCGTACGGGCAAGCGCCTCCACTACTTGGGCGCACGGCACGCGGACGCGGAGAATGGTCACACGCTCGGCCGCACCGACGTCCGCGAACGACTCGAAAGGCTGGAGCTTCGAGACGACCAACGAAACCCCCTGTTTGCGATCGTCGACGAGTCCTTTTCGCTATTTAGAGGGTTCGCCGACGAGATGTTGGCGCTCGCCAACGGAGCTGCGTCTGTCGCGGCTTTTGTACCTCACCACTGAACAGGGAGCAGTGAGTTATTTCCCTCGGGCGGGCGTAGAAGGCTGTTTGGCGAGCATGTTAGGTTCGTTCTCAAATGAACGCGGGGGCGGTCGTGAAGTCGCTGGATAGCGATGTTTGCGTTGGGACTTGGAATAGAACCGTGATCTCCGTCTGGCGGCGCGCCGCCCGTATGGAGCACGTCGCGGCTATGGCGGAAGCGAGCCGCGATATGCTGACGCCACCCAAAGGGCCAGTGACGTTCGTCGCCGTGATCGAGCCCACGTCGCCGCCGCCCGAGGGGACTGTTCGCGACGAGCTCGCGAAATGGAGTCGCGACGTTGTCCCGAAGATGGCGCTGGCCGTCTTCGTCGCAGAAGGGAGCGGCTTTCGCTCCGCCCTCGTTCGGGGCGTCGGCACCGCACTATCGGCTGTGGTGCCCAGCAAAGTGCCGTTCAAGTTCGTATCGAACATCGGCGAGGCGCTGCCGCTCGTGACACCCTTTTTGCCGAAGGCGGAGACCGCCGAGGGGCTGCGCGACGCAATTGCCTATTTGCGCGACTGCATGAACGGCGCCTGAGACGCCTCTCGGGGTGATCAGTCGGACGCAGCCGTCGCCGAGCCGGACTGCACCTGCCGGACGACCTCGAGCATCAACCCGCGACCGCGCAGCGCCCGAATCGTCAGACCGGGACATTCGAGCTTGCGACGAAGCCTCGCCGCCACGGCGGCGAGGGCGTTGTCGGTGACGGGCTTCTCCCCCGCCCAGCAAGCCGACAACAGCTGCTCCCGCGACACGACCTCACCCGCGCGTGCGCTCAGAAACGCAAGGAGGCGCAGCTCCAAGCCCGACAAGGCGACGACGCTGGTCGGCGGCTCGCCCACGAGCTTCGACGGAACGATCGCGGTGCCGGAAGCTTCGTCGACGATCCAAGGTCCGAGTCGCCATCGCCGGCGCGGCCCGTACCCCGACCGGCGTAACAACGCGCGCACACGCGCGCGGAAACGATCGAAGCTGCATGGTTTGATGACGTAGTCGTCAGCGCCCGCGGCCAGCGCCTCCAGCTCTGCTGACTCCGATGTCATGCCCGTCAGCGCCATCACCGGCGTCTGGTCCCCCCGCGCCCTCATCCTGCGGCAAACGTCGAACCCGCTCAGGATGGGTAACTTGAGATCCAGCACGACAAGGTCGAAGCGCTGGGAAGACCAAGTAGCCAGGGCTTGTCCCCCGTCCGTGCACGCAACGACGTCCAGCCCGTCCGAGCGGGCCACTCGTGCGTAGAATTCGAGTGTTTGTTCATGGTCTTCCGCGATCAGGAGTCTTGGGGAGCCCACGCTAGAAGATCTATCACGCGTGTCCTGGAGGAAGGTGCCTGCGGCCTCGAAGCATCGCCCTGGCCAAGCGCCTCCGCGAGGGGTCCGAGCCTCACCAGGGCCCCAGGCTGACGGTTACGTCAGCGCGGACTCGAAATTCGAACCATAGATGCAAAAACCCTTTGGACGGGCCATTGAGATCGTCAATGGCTCGCGGTAGGGCACAACGCGAGAAAGGGGGGCAATGAAGTTTCGCATCAGGAGGTAAAAAGAATGGACGAGCTACGTCAGCAGTTTCGAGACGGTAATCGGGTGGTCCAGGCTCGACGACGCCGGGATTCGTGGGCGATCGAAACTGGAACACAGCCGTTTTCGGACCTGAATGAGCTCGGCCGCGTACAGTTCGATCGCCTTTGGCGCGCCGTTCAAGGCACCCCTCCTCCCGAGCTCGCATTGCGAGCGTTCGATGCGCTCGTCCCTCCCGGCACCATTGCGAATACGTGGCGCTCGTTCGTCAGCGACGATCATACGCCCTATGAGTTTTCGCTGCTTTTGGGTGGTTCCTCTCCTGAGGTCCGCGTCATGTCCGAGGCTCTGGGCGTTCCCGGCAGCGGTCTGCGCGGGACAATCGACGCCGCTCTCGGGATGCGCAGGACCCTCGAAGGTCTCGGCGCGGACTTCACGCGTTTCGATGCGATAGCCGATCTCTTCCTGCCGGCCGAGCCGCAGGGCTCGTTCGCGCTATGGTATGCGGCGAGCTTCGGAGCGCACGGCGTCCCCGCGTGGAAGGTGTATTTCAACCCGGCGGTACAAGGCCGGAATCGCGCTGCAAGTCTCGTCGAAGAGGCCCTCGTTCGCCTCGGTTTTCCCGACGCGTGGGCCACGGTCACGCGCGCGATGCCGCGCGGTCCGATGATGGATGACCTGCGATTTCTGTCGATTGACCTCTCGCGCCACGAAGGCGCGCGCGTCAAGGTCTATGGCTTCCATTACGACGTCGACGTCGATTACCTATGCGACATCGCGTCCCACGCGCGCAACGCCGACCGCAATCGCGTACAGGCATTCTGCAATGAGCTCGTCGGCGCGAATGGTGTTCTCCGCGCTTCTCGACAGCCGGCGACGTGCCTCGCGTTCGCGGACGGCGACGCCACCCCGCGGACGGCGACGGTCCACTTCCCGATTCGCGCCTTCGAGGGTGACGACGCCGGCGCGCACCAGCGCACGCTTCGCGCCTGCGCGAGCCTAGGAATCGATCCGGCGCCGTACGAAGCTGCATTGGCTGCTTTCTCACCGCGCTCGCTGGACGGCGGTAGTGGCCTTGTCGCGTGGGTTGCGGCGCGCACCGGCGGCTCGCCGAAAATGACGGTCTATCTGGCGCCGAAGGCATTGCACGACGATGCGGCGCACGCAGGGTCGAAAGCCGAGCCTTCGCCGGAATCGCCCGAGGCGGTCGTGCGCCATTACGAAGACAATCCTGCAACGGACCACCCGCTCTTCGTCCGAATGGCGCGCGAGCCGCTCGACCTGTCGAAGCTGACACTGCTGATACTCAACATTCGTGAGGCGATCACGCGGGACTTTGCTCGCCGCTTGTCCAGCGTCGTCGCGCGCGTCGATGAGGACGCCATTCGATCGGTCCTCGCGAAACAGCTCGATGACGAGCTCGGCCATGGTGAGCCCGAGCGCGCCCATAAGGCGCTCTTCGAGACGTTCGTCGGCGGTCTATCGCAATGGTGGCCGCCCGCGGATCGCCCCGAGGCGCTCGAGCCCGGCCGTGTATTCGGCGCCGTGTTGGAGGAGCTGTATACCCGCCGCAGCCCGTACGAGGGCCTGGGCGCGACGCTGATCATGGAGTGCTACGGCAAGCAGGGCGACTTGGCGATGGGTGCGCTGTTCCGTAGCGCGAAGGAGCCGTTGCCGGAGCGAGTCCTCGAATGGCTCTCCTTGCACGAGGCGCTCGAGGTCGATCACGTCGACGAGTCGTTCGAGCTCGCGCGAATGGTCCCTGCCGGCAGCAAGGCGAAGCTCGCGGCGCGTGGAGCCGCCGAGCTCGGCGCCGCGGGCTGGGCATTCCTCGATGGGGTTTACCGCGTCTGCTACGGAGAGCGGTGACCGCCGTCGATTGGACCGCGCTGCGCGGGACGTTTCCGACACTGCTCGAGCGGTCGTATTTCGCTTCGCAGTGTATGGGCCCGTTCCCGCGCGGGATGCTCGACGACCTCGCTGCGTACGGCCGATCGCTCGCGCGGCGGAGCCGTGCGCTGGAGGAGTGGGCGGAGCGTTGGTTCGAAATGCACGGGCTCACGGAGGACCTGATCGGCGCGCCGCGCGGGTCGGTCTTCCTCCGTGACTCGGCGACCGCCGTCTCTGCGGCAATCGCCTCCGCGATCGAGCCACAGGGAGAGCGCCGGCGCATCGTGATGAGCACCGGCGATTTCCACTCGATTCGGTACATGTGGTCGGCCCAGGCGCGGCGCGGCTTCGAGGTCGTCCACATCGACGCGAATGGCACCGGGCACGGCGATGCCGCAACGTTCGTATCGGCAATCGACGAGCGAGTCCGCGTGGTTGCGCTGTCGCTGGTGTCGCCGCGGAGCGGCGCATTGCTCGATACACGACCGATCGTGGAGGCGGCTCGTCGAGCCGGCGCCCTCGTCGTGATCGACGCCTACCAGGCTCTCGGTGTCGTCCCCGTCGACGTTCGTCGTATCGGCGCCGACGCCATCGTGGGCGGCTTTCACAAGTGGGTCGGCGGCGGCGGGACCGGCCTCGCGTTCGGTTACGTTGCCCCCGAGGTCGCGGCGACGCTCGAGCCCGTCTATCCAGGTTGGCTCGGGCACGCGCGCCTTCTCGGGTTCAGCGACAAATTCGAGCCAGGCCCCGGCGCGACGAAGTTCCAGCAAGGAATGGCGGGTATGGAGCCGATTTACACGTCCCGCGCCGGCCTGCGCTTCGTGCTCGAGACGGGGGTCGAAGAGATTCGGCGGCGCAACGTGGCGCTGTCCGAGCGAATCCTCGAGCGCGCGGCGGAGCGCGGCCTTCCCGTTCGCTCACCTCTCGCATCGGCGCGTCGAGGCGGGATGATCTGCTTCGACCTTCCGGATGGTGACAAAATTGTCAGCTCGCTCGCGGAGCTCGGAATCGATGTCGATTACCGACCGGGGGCCGGGGTGCGCGTCGGGGCACATCCGTGCGCGACGGAGGACGAATGTGATCGCCTCGTCGATCACCTCGCACGGAGCCGACCATCATGACCGCCATCGAAGAGACGAGCGCGCTCGAGTCCAACGTCGACGCGCTCGTGTCGGGGTATGTCCCGTCGATGATCCTCTTCGCGAGTATCGAGCTCGGGTTGTTCGATCATCTGGACGCGCCGCGCTCGATTGAGGACCTTTCGACGCGCGCCGGCTGCACCCGAGACGGAATGGCGCGCCTTTGTCGCGCCCTCGTTTGTATGGGGCTCCTCCGCTACGAGGGTGATCGGATTGCGCCCGTCGAAGGTGCACGCCGTCTCCTCGCCTCGTCGAGCGAGAGCTCGCTCGCGCCGATTGCACGTCATCACCAGCGTCAGGTGGCGCCGGTGCTCAATCGATTGGCGAGCGCCGTTCGAACGGGTCTCCCGCAGCACGAGGCGTGGCCGTTCGCGTCTCGCCCGACGGCTTCACATCCGTACGGGGAGCTCGAGCGGCATGCCGACGAATACGCGACCTTCCTCGAAGCCATGGATCGCTCGAGCCGTGGGGTAGGGGAAGCGATCGCCGCGTTCGTGTCGCTCGAAGGTCGGCTCGTCGATCTCGGATGTGGAGGTGGTGAGGTCGCGCGAGGACTGCTGCGTGCGTCGCCGCGGGTGACGGTCGAGAGCTTCGATCTCGCGCCGGCTTGTCTCTTCGCCCGACGAAAGAGCGCAGCGCTGGGGTTCGGGGGACGCCACGTCGTCGACGTAGGCGACATCCTCCGCGGCGTGCCCGCGCGGGACGCAGACGCTGTGTTGCTCTCGGCGATCCTCGCCGACTTCCCACCGTCCGAGCGAGCGCTCATCTTGAAGAATGCGCGCGCGTGTTTGAAGCCCGGCGGCCTCTTGCTCGTGAGCGAGACGTTGCTCGACGACGACGAGCGCGGGCCGGCGGAGGCGGCGATCCTCTCCGTCGTCCTTCTCACGGCGATGCGCGGCGATCAGCTGTCTTTCCCGACGCTCCGGCGTGAGATCGAGGCGGCCGGCTTCGCAGAGATCGTCGTGCACCGAGGTGCCCCGCGCGATCTCGTCGTGGCGCGTCTGATCGATTGAGGGACGGGAATGTACGCGCGAGGCCCCCTCGCGCGACCGGCTCAGCCGCTTTTGCTGTTGGCGATGGCGCGAACCTTCGTCGCGAGATCGAGACCGGTCACGCTCTTCGATAGATATCCGTCCGCGCCCACGCTTCGCGCCAGGCCTCGCAGCTTCGTCTCGTCCCATGAGCTGAAGAGGACGAAGCGCGTCGAGGCCGGCGCCCATTTTCGGCAAATGCTGAGAAGCCGGTCACCGGATAGTGCCGGGATATTCACGTCCATCAAGACGACGTCGGGTTCGAACGAGCAAATCAGATTCGTCACCCCAATAGGGGAATTACACGTGAGGACGTCGAAACCATGGCTGCGGAGCGACCGGTCGAGAAGTTCCAGCTGGCTGGCGTCGTCGTCCACGATCATGACGCGGACGGGATCATGCATGATGCTGCTGTTCCCCCTCGCGGGCGAGATGCCGTTGGATCGCCTTCAAGAGTACTTCTCGTTCGACGGGCTTCGTCAGGTAGTCCACGCAACCGACCTCGGCCGCCCGGGCGCGATCCTCGCGGGAAACGTAGGCCGTCAGCGCGATAACCGGGATGTGCCGAAGGCGTGGAGATGCCTTGAGCCGCTTGGTCGTTTCCCAACCGTCGAGTCGCGGCAGCGAAAGATCCATCAGCACCAAGTCCGGGATGTCGCGTTTTGCGCGCTCGAGGCCGTGCTCTCCGTCTTCTGCTTCGAGGATCTCGTATTCACCTTGGAGATAACGTCGGACGATGTCCCGGTTCTGCGGTGAATCTTCGATATAGAGCACTTTCTGCAATCGTCGAGCGGAAGCGCCCGAGTCGCGCAGCAATCGCTTCGCCTGGTCGACGACGCTCTCGATCGCCAGGCCGCCCTTACGAACGATGTGCGCCAGTCCGGCCCGCAACGTCGCTTCTTCGCCCGAGTCGAGTGTTTTGCCGGTAAGCACGATGACCGGCGTCTCGTGGCCCTCGGATCGCAAGGTCGCGAGGACTTCGAACCCGTCCATCTTCGGCATCATGAGATCCAGGATGAAGAGGCTCGGCTTCGTCACGCGCGCCTTCATCAATGCGTCTTCGCCGTCTCGCGCTTCGGCGCAGGTGATGTTGGCCGCGCGCAGATTCCGCGTGACGAGCTCGCGTGCCTGCGGATCGTCGTCGACGACGAGAACGTTGCCGCTCGCGTCGGCGAGGTTCCTACGGACGGCCTCGACGAGGCGATCGGGATCAATCGGTTTGACGATGTAGTCACACGCGCCGAACGTGAAGCCGCGCGCGCGCTGCTCCTCGACGCTGACGATGATGACCGGGATATGCGCGATGGACGGATCGCTCTTCACCTCTGCGAGCACCATCCAGCCGTCGAGCTTGGGCAGATGGATATCGAGGATGACGGCAGCGGGCCGATGTTGGCGAATGGCAGCGAGCCCTGCCACGCCGTCGGCCACGGCCATCACCTGGAAGTTCTCCTGTTCGAGCTGACCACGAAGGAGCGCCACGATCATCGGATCGTCGTCGATGACGATCACCGTCGGCGAGGTGCCGCCGGTGATCGGAATCGGCGACGGTGCGGCGCGGGTGACGACGGGAACGGGGCTCGCTTCCTTGTCGAGGGCGCTCGGCAGCGTGAGCGTGAACCGAGATCCACGTCCGAGCGTGCTCACGACCTCGACGGTTCCACCGAGGACACGGGTGACCTCGCGGACGATCGCGAGGCCGAGGCCGGTGCCGCCGACCTTGCGCGTCGCATTGCCGGATACCTGACGGAACTTCTCGAAGATGTGATCGAGCTCTTCCGGTGCGATGCCGACACCGGTGTCCTCCACCGCCACGACGAGCGTCGACCCGTGCGCGCGCACTTCGACGAGGATCTCGCCGGACTCCGTGAACTTCGCGGCGTTGGAGAGCAAGTTGAGAAGGACCTGCCGCAGCTTCAGCGAGTCGGTGAAGACGACCTTCGTGCTCGGATCCATGTCGGCGCCGAGCGTGACGTCTTTGCCTTTGAGGAGCTCGCGGACCGTCGCGACGCACTCTTCGACGATCGACGTGAGGTCGACGCGCTCTTTCACGACCTCGAGGCGGCCGGCTTCGATCTTGGAGAGATCGAGGATGTCGTTGATCAGGGCGAGCAGCGTCTTCGCGTTCGACTTGATGATGTTGAGATCGCGCCGGCCGTGCGGTGTCAGGCGCGCACCCTCTTCGCGCAACAAGAGATCGCAGTAGCCGAGAATGCCGTTCAACGGGGTGCGGATCTCGTGCGAGAAGTTCGCAAGAAACTCGCTCTTCAGCCTCGCGGCTTCCTCGAGTTGCGTCGCGCGCTCCTCTTCACTCTTCTTGGACGCGGAGAGCTCGCCTGCCAAGCGATCGAGATCCTCGTTCTGCTGGCGGATGACCTCCATTTGGAGGGCTCGCTGCTGGTAGCCCGCGACGGCGCGAGCGGCGATGCCCTTCTGGATGGCGAGCTCTTCGGCCAGGCGGGCGTTCTCCGCCTTCAGCTCGTCTACGGTCATTGGTGGGTCCCGAACACGAGCGAGGTGAGCGTGCTGTTCACCATGAAGCCGCAATACGTCTCGAAGTGCACGGTCATGCCGCCGCAGGGGGGCGCGAGCTTGAAGGCGTCGCTGAGATCACCGAGCTTGCCCGTCATCGTCGCGAACAGCTTGCGGGCGCCGCAGTCGAAGAACATCGCGGCGGTCGGGTTCGGCACGCGGCGAGGCACCTCTTCGCTGAGGAAGCGGCGGGTCGACTCGATCATGTTGCCGAGGCGCATGACCTCGAGATCGAGATCTTCCTGCACCATGTTCATCGACTCGAGCGAGTCGTCGGTGAAGCTCTTGCCGATCGCGCGAAGGAAGTATTCGCGCCCGACGCGCATCGCGAGCGCCCATCGCAGCAGCTGATCGGGGTGCGCGAGGGTGAGGTGCTCGGGCGGCACGCCCACGATTTCCGCCCAACGCGGGCCGGCGGGCTTGCCGTCGAGCTCGATGATCCGACGCGTGGCGAGATCGACCTTGGTGAGGCGCGTCCGCTGCCCGGTCGGCTCGAACCAATGGGAACGCATCGCCTGCCAAGGCGCGTTCGTCCGGAACAGCATGACGACACAGCCGTCCGAGAACACTTCGCCGTCGACACCGATATAGCCCGTTCCGCGCATGAACTCGTAGCCGCTGGCGCCGCCGCCGACGACGACGAGTCCCTGGTTCCTCTCCAAGACGCCGAGGAGCATCTCCTCCTTCTTCATCTTGAAGCCGTCATCCAACACGATCGCGCCGCAGCGACGATCGAGGTTCGAAACCCGCTCGCCGAGCTCGCGCGCGGCCGACTCCATCGCGGTGCTGCCGGCCTTCGCCGCGTCTTTCGATAGGCCCGTTGCCCAGCCGACGCCGATCTCGATGTCGCCGCCCAAACCGGTGACGACGAGACCTTCGCTGTGCAGACCTTCGTTCGTGATCTCACCACCGGTCGAGCTCGTGATGAGTCGCGTCTCTTTGGGGAGGCGAGCACGTAGTGCGGTGTGAAAAGCTCGCTGGTCGAACGGGCCGGGGACGAACCCGAACAACACCTTGGGCGAGAACGAGCCGAGCGCTCCGAGCACTTCCTCGGCGGCAGCATCAGGGGACGTGTTGGTCGATCTGGCGCTCTGGACGCGAACTTGAACCATAGATCGCGACCCTATCAGAGGCGGTTCGGCGTTCAAATCCCGTCACTGCGGCGATGCCTTGCTCGTAGCTGACGACCTCGTCAGGGAAGCCATGCGTCGACGACGCATCAGCCGGACACCAACCAAGTGTGCTCGGACGAGGGCGCGCACGCCCCAACCAGAGAGGTTGTCTCACTCCTTTTCAAGACTTGTGCGTGGCAACCTTGCAGATCGCACTTGCCAACTTAGAAAAAGTTCCATTGCCTATGAAGTCGAGCAACCGGTTCGGACGATACGAGGTCACGGGTCGCGCGCTCACCATGTTGATCGCACTTGCAGCTGCCCCGGTTGCTTGCGACCCCCACGAACAGGGGACTTCCGAGCTGCTCGGTGAGCCCACCGCCAATGAGCCCATTAACACCTCCGAGTCGGCATTGAGTTGGGGAAGCTTCCCCGAAAACGGTCCGACGGACGAAGACACGCCGATCGGTTTGGCGTTCGAGATCGACAACGGCGTCGGCGTACCGCTCCGGGTACGACGTGGGCAGCGGTTCTACATCAACCAGATCGACATCCGTACCGCGATCGACACGACCACGGACGAGGGAGTGGACGGCCTCTCTCAATCAGGGGACTTTGCCGATTTCGATTGGGACGGTGTCGAATTCGAGGAGGAGAGCTTCGTCGGACAACCCAATGCGGACGGTACCTTCTCTCGGCGGCGTTTTTATCGCGGCGCCGACTGGATGGAGGATCCCAGCTTCTTCGTGGTCGAGCAGATCGACGCCGGCGGCCACACGCTCGCGCTTCCGGTCGTCGTGGGCACCGGCCTCGAGCACATCCGGACGACCCTCGACAGTTTCTTCATTCGACGGCTCCGCGCGATTCAATGGACCAATGACTGCGTATCTCCCACGAGCTGTGACGGCGCCTCCGCGTACGAGGAGGAGGCGCTCGTCGAGCTCAGGAGCGCGAATGGTCCGAACCCCAACTTCAAGCTTCGCCCGGCGGCCACCGCACTTCGCGTCACCTGGTCCCTCAAGCCGGATGATGCCTACCTGGTCCCACTCGAGCAGGTCTCGAGTCCGGAGTGGGATTATGGATTCGATATCGAGCTCGACGCGGTCACCGCTCCCGCGCCGGATGGGACATACGCCCCCGGGCAGGCGGTGACTTTTCAGTTCACGATGCTCGATGGTGCTGGTAATCGCCTGCACGCTCCTGGCACAATGCCGAGTTACGCCGATTTCTTGGCGGGCGAAGTCGACTCCGGAATCCAATATTGGCGTGCGAGCGCCGAGCCCTACGTCACCTATTACCGGCGCAAACACCGAGAGAAGCAGATTCAGCTGGCGATCATGGGGCCGATGCAGGAGACGGGGCCCATCTACGACGTCGTCGACATCTTCCAACGCATCGATTTCCAAACCGGTGTCGTGAGCGTCGCGTCGCCCGAGCAAAACGGCTTCTACGCGGCGGCAACCGGCGTACCCAGCTACCTTTCGATTTTCGGAGGCCCTTCCGCCTGGGAGTTGCCGTCCACGGATACTTGGACGTTCACGTTGCCGCCGGACGCGGAGCCGGGCACCTATTATGTCGTTTTGAAGGCCCGCCGCAGCTACCTCGGCGAGGATATTCCGAAGAGCCAAGTGCTCGCGATTCAGGTCGGATCCCCGACACCGACGTCACCCGCCCTCGACACCGGTGGTTGCGGCAACTGCCACAAGAAGGGCGGCAGCTTTGCGAGGACGGTGCACGGCCTGGAAAACCGCGGCGCGTGCACGACCTGTCATGTCCCGCTGTCGTTCGAGCTCGAAGGTCCCGTGTACGTCCGGACCCATTTCATCCATTCCCGATCGAACCGCTTCGACGCTCCGCTTTCGAGCTGCAGCTCTTGCCACCAGACCGCCGAAGGCATTCAGCGAACGAGCAAGTCGGCATGTTTGTCGTGTCACGATTCGTATCCGCAGAGTCACGTGGAAGCGTATGGGCCGGTGAAGGACATGTTCATCGGTGGAGGGGCGGAGTCGTTCCAACAATGTACGAACGCCTGCCATACGTCGCATCCTGGTAGTGGTTTGTGATTTGAATTCTCGGTGACGTCACCGCATCTCGAATAACCTCGAGGTTTTGATCGATACTTGCCAGAAAGGAGACCGCTTGCCATGAAATTGAAGGAGGGGAACGGGGATTTGAATGAGACGGGTCCAATTCGCTTGATGCAGCGCCGCCAGGCGCTCGCCGCCATCTCCGCCGCAGCCGTCGTCGTCGGTTTCGACCCGGTCGCGGGGACTTGGATTCGCGAGGCCGAGGCGTCGTGCGGGTCGTTCCCCTATCACCACGTGCCGGACCTCGACGGCACGTTGTACACCGATATCGCCACGCGCCAGGCCGACCAGACCGACGCGGGGAACATCAAATTCCGACTGCCGGCCGCCGTTCTTCGGCCGGGCTCCGTCGACGACATCGTGAAGATGGTCAAGTACTGCCGCCAACGCAACATCAAGGTCGCGGCGCGCGGACAAGGCCACACGACGTTCGGTCACTCGTTGTCTTGCGGCTTGGTCATCGAGATGGCCTCGCTCAACACCATCCACTCGATCGACAGCAGCGGCGCCGTGCTCGACGCGGGGGCTCAGTGGTTCGACCTCATTCTCGAGTCGGCCGCCGAAGGGCTCACCCCGCCCGTATTGACGGGATATACGCAGCTGACGATCGGCGGCACCCTCTCCGTCGGGGGCGTCTCGTCGACGAGCGGGCGCGGCCTGCAAATCGACAACGTCCAGTGGCTGGACGTCGTGACCGGCAAAGGGCAGCTCATCCGGTGCTCGGACACCCAACACAAAAAGCTCTTCGAGGCGGCGCTCGGCGGCCTCGGCCAGTGTGGGATCATCGTGAGGGCGAAGGTGAACCTCATCCCCGCGCCCGAGTTCGTGCGGCTGTACAACTTCTACTATCTCGACAATGCGCAGTTCTTCAGCGACATCCGCACGCTGCTCTACCGGGACGAGCTCGACGACATTTTTAACTTGTGGTTCCCGAACGGCAGCGGGTTCCTCTACCAGCTGAACGGCGCGATCGGATTCAACGCCGGACAGGAGCCTGACGGCGATTTCCTTCTTCGCGATTTGTCCATGACGCCCGATCAGGCGCAGGTGACCGACATCCCGTACGTGGACTACGTGCTACGTGTCGATTACCTGGTCGACTCGTACAAGACCAATTTGCAATGGCAGGATCTCATCAAGCCTTGGTTCGACATCTGGCTGCCCGACTCGACGGTGGAGGAGTACGTCGATGACGTGCTGCCGACGCTCACGGCGGCGGACATCGGCACGACGGGTTTCTTGCTCCTGCTTCCGACGCGCCGTTCGTTGCTCACGCGGCCGTTCCACCCCATCCCCGAAGACGACGGAAGCGATTGGATCTTCCTCTTCGACATTCTGACCTCGTCGGAGCAGCCCGGGCCGGACCCGGTATTTCGCGATCAGATGTTGGCGCGCAACAGGGCGCTCTTCGAGGTGGCGAGGGACGTGGGAGCGACGCGCTACGCGATCAGCTCGATCGAGTTCGACCACGCCGATTGGGTCCAGCAGTACGGCGACAACTGGCACGAATTCAAGCAGCGCAAGCAGAAGTACGATCCGGACAACATCCTCACGCCCGGACTGGGAATCTTCTCTTGTTGAGAGCGCTCAGGCCCCACCCTGGTCGCGGTGTTTCTTCCAGCACGTGGGGCATCGCCACGACAGCTCGAGGCCGGTCGGGGTGATGCGTCTGGAGAGGCGCCAGCCGAAGCGCGCGCTGATCAACGTGTGCGCTGTGTGCGTCGCGGGAGCGACGGTTTTGCAGTCGATGCACTGACGCTGGCTCGTGGGCTCGTCGTCGTCGTCGGATAAGGGGGGGAGCCCACGATCCGACGGCGTATTGCCGCGGTTCGATCCGGGGACACTCATAGGCCCAAGAGTAAACGCTTTGGCGCGCTGGTCCATGGCTTCTACGAGTGTCGGGTGCACGACTCGCGCCGGTCGGACGGTCCCGCGGGCGAAGAGCGCTGCTACCATCTCGGTCGATGACGACCGACCGTTTCCCTCGACGTGCGCTCTCCTTCCTCGGCAAGCTCGGGCTCGTAGCGGCGGCATTCGCGGGAGGCGCGGTCACGACTCGTCTCGCCGGCGCGACGCCGGAGGCGCAGAGCCCGTATTTGCCCTTCGATCAGATGTCGCGCGTGCTCCTTTTGGTGGAGCACAACTACGTGGAGCCGGCGCAGCGGGAGAAGCTGCTCGATGGGGCGATGCGCGGGATGGTGGCCGAGCTCGACCCCCATTCCTCGTACATGAGCGCCGAGGAATTCACGCAGTTTCAAAGTGATACAGAAGGAAGGTTCGCGGGCATCGGCGTCGAGGTGGACCTCCGCAACGAGTTCGTGACCGTCATTGCGCCAATCGAGGGCTCACCGGCTTCGCGGGCTGGGATTAAGGCGGGCGACCGAATCCTCGCCGTCGACAATCGGCCGCTCCGCGGCGCAAAGCTCGACCGGATCGTCGATTTGATGCGCGGCGCGCCGGGTACCAAGGTCCGGCTGATGATTGGGCGGGACGGGGAAACGGAGCCGCTGACGTTCGACATCGTCCGCGAGGTCGTCCAAGTCGCGAGCGTCGAAGCAAAGCGTTTGGATCGGGGCGTCCTCTACGTCCGGTTGAAGCAGTTCCAGGAGACGACGCACGAGGAGCTGCTCAAAGTCGTCGGCAAGGCGCGCAAAGAGTCGTCCGAACCCATTACCGGGGTGCTGCTCGACATGCGGTACAACCCGGGGGGCCTCGTGGACCAAGCCGAGCTCATCGCGGACGAGTTTCTGTCCGAGGGTACGATTTATTCCACCCGCCACCGCGGGAAGGTGCTCGACCTGGTCGAGGCCAGCGCGGGTGGTGCGCTCGTCGACCCGAAGGTCGTCGCGCTCGTCAACGAATACACCGCCAGCGCGGCGGAGCTGGTCGCCGGGGCACTTCAAGATCAGAAGCGGTGCACGGTCGTCGGCAACCTCACCTTCGGCAAGGGCTCGGTGCAGACGATCTTCGAGCTGCCCGGCGGGGCGGGGCTCCGGCTCACGACGATGCGCTACTACACGCCGAAGGGCAGGGCGATTCAGGCGCAGGGAATCGACCCCGACATTTTGATCCAGCCTGCGAAGAGCGCGTCGGTCATTCGCGAGCGCGACCTGCAAGGGCACCTCTCGGCGGAGAGCGGCGGTGCGGCCAAGCCGGGTCAACAGGTCGTGCAGGCCCCGGATGCCGAGGCGCTGCCCACGTTGCGAATTGCGGATATCCCGAACGACCCTGCGAAGGGCAAAGACTTCGCGCTCGCGAAGGCATTCGAGGCGCTGGTGTCACCCGCGAAGCCCTGACGAGGCCTCGACGGACGGCGTATCGCTCTGCATGAGGCGCAGGCTTCGGACGATCCAAAGCGCGAGCACCGCCGCCGCGAGAAGCGTCAGCGTGCTCCAATAATGCAGTAACACGTAGGCGAATGGAGACCCGACGAGGGCAATGGGCCATAAGCGCCGTTTCTTCGTCGAGGGCGCCGCGCGCGCCGACTGCGCGACATAACGCGCGCCGACCATGTATCCGAGCAGACCGAACGCGCCCAGCCATACGGTCGATCCCGAGGAGCCGACGGTCGCCAACGTGGCAATCAAATAGACGCCGCCTTTGAACGCTCCCGCGAATGCGGGGGCCGGCGAACGGCCGTTTTGCCATGTATCGTTGATGACCAATGCGAGCCCGAACACGCCGCCGGTCACCACGGCGCCGATGCTCGTCTCGCCGAGCAAGACGAGCAATGCGAGCACGATGAGCCCCGCGATGACGAAGGCGAGACCATAGCGAAAGACCACTTTCGCCGCCGCGGCCGCCGAGGGGTGCGCAGGTCGGGTCGTCACGTCGCAGCTCTCCGCAAATCCTCGAGGAACAGCGCCTTTGCTTTTGCGCGGTCCTGCGAAGTCGGCATTCGCAAGATCGCAGACGGATGGTAGGTCGCGAGGAAGCGCGCGCCGTCGGGCGACCGAAGGATCTTTCCGCGGTGCTCGAGCACGCTGAAGCGCCGGCCCTGAAACGCCTGGGCTGCCGTCGCACCGAGACACAAGATCGTGTCCGGGCTCACGATCCGGATCTCCGCCTCGAGCCAGCCGCGGCACGCGAGGATCTCGGCTGCATTCGGCTTCGAATGGATCCGCCGCTTCCCGCGCGGCTGGGGCACCCATTTGAAGTGTTTGACGACGTTCGTCAGGTACACGTCGTTGCGATCGATGCCTGCTTCATCGAGGCATTTATCGAGGTACCGACCTGCGGGGCCGACGAACGGGTGGCCTTCCCGGTCTTCCTCGTCACCGGGCTGCTCGCCCACGATCATCAGCTTCGCGCGGGCCGGACCTTCGCCGAATACCGTCTGTGTCGCGCGCCCGTAGAGAGGGCAGGCCGTGCACGCCGCCGCGCGGGATCGCAGACCTCCGATCGAGCGGGGTGACGCCGCCAGCGCCGAGGAAGCCGATACTTTTGGACGTACCGTTCCTGTGTCCAGCGTCCCCATCTTCGATAATCCGGCACAGTGCATGCCACGTTGATCGTGAACTCACGGAGAACGCCATGAATCACGAATCCACAGACCCGGAACACCGGATCCTGGAAGTACACGATCCCACGGCTGGGGCGCATTCGCGCCCGCTGAGGCGTTCTGACGACGCGCATGCGTTCGTCCCCGACCCATATGAGACAGGGCCGGCACCGGCCGAGTTCATCGAAGAGGACGAGGCGACCGTGTTCGCCGAGGAGCTCGGCCAGGAGTACGTCGCGGCGGTGACCGGAAATGTCGATATGGGCGAGCAGGAGCTCGAGCTCGTCACCGAGATGGAGCTCGGCGGTCCGTTCACGGTGACGACGATGCGCGAGGAGGTCGCGGACGACGAGGACGAGAACAATCCTCCCGGCGCGACACGCGAGCCGTTCCCGACGGCGATGCGTGGTGGCGTCGAGCCGTCCACTGGGCCGCGACGGTGAAGCGGTGTGCGGTACGGCTCGTGCTGCGATGAAATCATGCCGCAATCGAACGCCCCCGAGCTCAAGCTGACGAATGCGCCGCTTCATTCGAGCAGCTTTCGCTCCTCGATCCCGGACGGTGCCGTCATGGATCCGAGCAAGGCGGGAGCCATCGTCGCGATCGACGCTCCGGAGCTGCTCGCCGAGGTCACGACCGCGCTCGAGGGATTGGGCCTGATCGTCGCGGGCTGCTCTTCGAAGGAGGAGCTCGCAGTGTTCATGGTTGCGTCCATCGAACGACCGGAGGTTCAAGTTCCGGAGGTCGTGGTCCTCGACGCTTGCCTGCTCTGCGACGCGGGAGAGCTCGTCGAGCTGTTTCGTCGCGCGGGTTGTTTAGATGACATCATCGTCATATTGCCGGAGAGCTGGCCCCGCGGCGTCACCCCGGCGCAGCTCGAGGACACGGAGGTGTTGCAGGCTCCTTTTCCGATGTCGGTGCTCGTCGAAGAGGTCGCGCGGAGAATGACGCCGGCGTCGGTTCGTCATTTCTGAGCGGATAGACTCGGCACGACGCTCAAGGCGCCGAGGCGCTCGTCGCGGGCGCCGTCGTGCGGTCGGCCGACGCGCGCTTCGCGTAGAGCCAAATCGCAAAGGCGAAGGCGAGCACACCAATCGGGATCAGGAACGCGGCGAGGATGAGGCCGATGCGTTCCGTTCGCTTGCCGTCGGCGACTGGACCCGCCGGGAGGCGCGTGGGGACCGGGGGCGCGGGGATCGGAGGCAAGTCGATCTGCGGCGGCATGACGATGGTCGAGCCCACGCCGCGAGGCAGCTGAGCCGAACCGCGCGGCCCGACATTGGCGTTTTGCGGCGACGGAAGAAAGTCGTCGAGCGCCCGCAGCAGCTCGCGCACCGACGCATAACGCTTGCGTGGATCCTTCTGGAGCGCCCCTGCGACGACGTCGTCGAGACCCGACGGAATCGAAGCCTTCTTGCGCGATGGTGGGACGTGCGACTCGACCGAGATGACGACCGCGAGCGCGCCCGCCGTCTCCGCCATGAACGGTGGCTCCCCCGTCAGCGCTTCGTAGAGGATGACGCCGAGAGACCAGACGTCGCTTCGCTGATCGACGAGCTTCGTCGAGCGAATTTGCTCCGGCGACATGTAGAGCGGCGACCCGAAGGACATCTGCGTCGAGGTGACGTGTCCGTCGCCGAGCCTTGCTGCTTTGGAGATGCCGAAGTCGAGGACCTTGACGACGCGGCGCTGACCTTCGCGCGCGAGAAAGAGGTTCGGTGGCTTGAGATCGCGGTGAACGATGCCGAGGTCGTGCGCTTCGATCATCGCCTCGCACGCCTGCGCGACGTACGAGACGGCCTCGCCGTGAGGCAAGGCACCGCGCGCGTCGATCTCGGTCATGAGATCGCAGCCGTCGAGGTACTCCATCACGATGAATGGCTGGCCCGCGTCGGTGTCACCGAAATCGAGGATGCGCGCGGCGTGTGGGCTCTTCAGCGCGGAGGCTGCGCGGCCCTCACGGTGGAAGCGGACCATCGCCTCTTTGTCTTTGACCAGATCCAGCCGGAGGATCTTGATCGCAACGAAGACGCCGTCCGAGAGGCGACGTGCCTGGTAGACGTCGCCCATGCCGCCGGACCCGATCGTGCGAACGATCTCGAACTTGTTGGCGAGGACGGAGCCCGGCGTCACAAAGGCAGATGCTACCAGCGTGGTGAAACTGTGACCGCCTACCAGTTGGAGGCTTATGGCCGCAATTTCTCCCCGCCGGCCCCCCTCACTTCGTGAGGGGGGTGCCTTCGCGGTCCTTGGGGGTGCCTTCGCGGTCCTTGGGCGTTACTTGGCGCGAGCGAGGACGGCGCCGGCGACGAGGTCGAACTCGAACCGGCGTTTACCGGTGGCGGCGTCGATGACGGCGACGCGCTCGTCGTCGAGGCGGGCAACGACCGTGTCGCCGTCGGCCGCGAGGCTGCAGGCGTCGTTGTCGATCGAGAGCTTCCACTTCGAGGCGCCGGTCGCGAGATCGAGGCCCTCGAGTTGATCGTCGCGCGCGGCCACCACGATGTTCGACGTCACCGCGAGGTCGTCGACGTCGTCTCGCTTCCAGAGCTGCTTGCCCGTGGTCGCATCGGCGACGTTGAGGACGTCGGACTCGATCCACGCGATGGTGTTGCCCTTGGCAGCGAACGGCCGGCGGAACGAGCGGAATGCGTCGGTACCGCCCAGATCCATCCGGCGTTGCAGCGCCCCGGAGCTCGCCGTGAAGACCGCGAGCTTGTCCTCCGTTCGACCGAAGAGACGGCCATTTTCGATGAGGAGCGGGCCATCGGTCTTGATGCTCGAGCGCCAGCGTTCTTTGCCGTCGGCGGTCGCGTAGCCGACGAGCTCGCCGTTTTCGATCGTCGCGACGATGTCGTCGTTTGCGGCGAGGGGCGCGAATTTGTCGCTGCGCACGTCGTAGAGACGCGTGCCCTTGTCGCGATCGAGGGCGACCCATCCCGCGATTGTCCCGCCCATCAAATCGGCTCGCGCGACGAACGGGACGAAGACGACCTCTTTGGTCGGGACGACGTTCGCGAGGTAGCTCATCTTCAGGAGCACGCGCCATTTCACGGCGCCCGTCACGATGTCGCGCGCGGCGAGCCCGCCGTCGCCGTGCACGAAGATGAGCCCGTCTTTCGTCGGGGGCGCGTCGGCCCACCCGCCCGAGGGCATCGCGACCGATTTTCCGCTCTTGCCGTCGATGGAGTGAATCGTGTCGCGGATGTTCTCCTGCACGGCGATGCGGCCGCCGTAGATCGCCGCGCGCGGCGAGGGCGGTGTACACGCTGCGAAGACGAGGGCGGATGCTGTCAGGATCGAGGCGTACGTTCCGCGCAAGCGCATCGGGCTACTCGAGGAGCTGGTGGTTCGGTTCACGGGCGACAAGCGCGGCTTCGCACGCGCACCGTCCAGCGTCGAGGCCGGAACGCATCGCCGTCAGGACCGTGCGCCTGTGCCCGAAGGTCACGTCGCCCCCCGCGAAGACGCGCGGTGCTGCTCGACCCGACGCGTCGACGAGGACGCCGGCGCGCTCGATCGCGCCTTCACGAGAGCCGAAAGGCCATGCTCGCTCGTCGAGGACCGGTCCGTGCGTCGACGACGAGGGCCCCACGTCGAGCCCGAGGGAGAGGCGGACGCCGTCCACGTGCGGGACCAGCCGGAGCGCGCTCGTGATGCGCTTCGCTCCCTCGGCGGGCGCTGCGTGGTCCGGCGGCTCGTAACGAACACCCCCGCCCAGGACACCGCCGGTGGCGACTACCACGACGTCGCAGGTGATCGTGCGGCCTTCGCCGAGCGAGACGACGCAGCCGTGTCGATCGCTCGCCGGGCCGGAGACGTTCTCGGCCCAGCCCGAAACGGTGCGGATCCCGATGCGGTCGAAGAACGCGTCGCGCGCAGCCTCGTACCGTTGGCCGGCCGTCCCGGAGGCTGCAGCGAGCGCCTCGCCGGTGGGTACGCCGAGCCGCGCCGAGAGCTCGGCCGCGCGCGACCTCGATGCACCGAGCCACGGACCGAGCAGGATCGCGACGCGATCTTTGCCTCTGCGCGCCACCTCGGGGCCAAGGTTCTTCGCGAGCCACTCGAGGCGCGCGGGGTCGTCGTGGCGGGCGGCGAGGTCTGCGTCGACGATGTCGCGCTCCTCGTCGAAGCGGAGCACCGGGGCTGAAATCGCCTCGAACGATGCGGGCCGGTCGCTCGCGGGCGCGGAGGCTGCTCCGAGGCATCGCACGATGGAATCGGCGTCCCAACCGCTGCGATCGGCACGCGGGACGAGCACGGTTCTGCCTTCGGCGCGACGCAGATCGAGGAGCGCGGCGTCGTGGGCGCGCGCGGTTCGTGCGATGCCCGCCGTGGTCGCGACGATCGGCAGAGGGGCACCCGCGGCGGGCATTACCCAAAGACCGAGGTCGCGACAGAGGGACTCGACGTCGGCGTCGATCGCACTGGCCGTCGGCTCGGTGCCGAGGCGTGCGGCGGCGCGCTGGACCTCGTCCCAAAGATCATCGTCGGCGGCTCCGGCATAGAGCGCCGATGCGCCGGCGCCGCCGCGAACGATGGTCACCGTCGCGCCGCGATCATGTGCGGCGTGTGCAGCGGAGAGCCCCGCGAAACCTGATCCGATGACGACGACGTGCAAATTGCTCACGGCGCTCATCGAGGCTCCGATTCCGACTGGGAGTCGAGGTTCGCGTCCACGACACCGAGCTCGGCCCTGGCGGTTGCGATCGCGAGCGCTTCTTGGCGAGCTTGATCGGGGCCGAGCGCGACGACCCGTGTCCGGGCGCGTCGCAGCAAAAACCGGAGCGCCATCTCGCGCCCATATCGGGGCGGTAGATCCCGCTCTTCTGCGACGATTTGTCCGCAGCGCGCGGCGCAGCGCATGCCGCCGCATGCGCCGAGGCCGAGGCGTGTTCTGCGCGACACGTCGTCGATGCTGCGGGCCATCTCCTCTTTCACCGCGTGACGCACCTCCGCCTCGAGGACGGGCTCACACGGGCAGACCACCGACGCCTCACGAGGCCGCTCGCGGATGCGCTCTTCGATGCGCTCCGCGCGCGATCCGTGGCGGTAGACGAGGCGCCGCGCGGCGACAGCGTCGATCTCGAGCCGAGCCGAGAGCTCGAACGGATCGACCGTCACGTCCCCGCCGGGCAAAAACGTCTTGTGTGTCGCGCACGTCGCGCCGAGACGGAAGCGCTTCGCGAGCACGTCGGTCATCTCTTCGGCGAAGAGCCTGTAGCTCGCGAGCTTGCCGCCGATCATCGAATAGAGTCCCGGTGCGCCGTCGGCCGTGTGGTCGACGACGCGGTGGTCGCGGCTCAACGCGTCTTCGAGGCGACCGTAGGCGAACAGCGTCGGCCGCACGCCCGCGTAGGTGTGAATCGCGCGCCCGGCCTGGATGGCGGGGAACACGCGCGCGATGCCCTGCACGAGGTAGCGGACCTCTTCGCTGGTCGCGGTGACCTCGTCGAGGTCGCCATAGAAGTCGTCGTCGGTCGTGCCGACGATCGTCATGTTTTGCCAGGGCTCGATGAAGATCTGCCGACCGTCGATCGAGCTCGCCCCAATCGCGTAGTTCGTGAGGCGCCTGTCGAAGGCGACGTGAATGCCTTTGCCGGGACGGACCCTCGCGCGCTTCGCCTCGAGGCCGCCGAGGGACGCCGTGATCGGCGCCCACGCGCCGGTCGCGTTCACGACGGCGCTGGTCGTCATCCGCCCCGTCTTGCCATTGCGGAGATCGCGCCACCGGACGGCCACGACGTCGCCCGTCTCCGGCCGGCGCTCGATCGCATCGATGGTCGTGCCGATGAAAATCTTGGCGCCGCGCTCGCGTGCATCGAGCGCGTTCGCCGTGCAGAGGCGGGCCCCGTCGATGCCCCACTCGTCGAAGGAAATGCCGCCCGCCATGTCGCCGCGGAGGCCCGGCTCGAGCTGGTGGAGCTCATCGGGCGTGAGGCGAGCGTGCGGCTTTCCGCGCTTGAGCGGCTGATACTCGTCGTACGCCTGGAAGAAGGCGTCCATCAACGTGAGCATCACCTTCGCGCGCGCCGATCGCTCGACCGGCATCAGGAACGGAATGCGAAACAACAGGTGCGGCGCGATCGCCTGGATGTGCCCCGAGTCGGTGCAGCTCGTCTCGGTGACCGCGGGGTCGTACGTGAGGTAGCGCGGTCCGCCGTGGATCATCCCGCTCGAGTTGCCGCTGGCGCCGAACGCGAGATCGTTGCGCTCGAACAGCGCGACCTTGAGCCCGCGCATCGCGGCGTCGCGGGCGACACCGGAGCCGTTCACCCCGCCGCCGATCACGACGACGTCGACGTCCGCTGCGCCGCGCGGCGCCGATCGAGAGCTTGGAGGAGGCGGCGTACCGTCGGCCACGAGTTCCGAAGGTGTATAGGCCCGAAGACGCAGTGCGTCGAGGGGAAGGCATGCGCGCGGCGGGCAGCGGTCCCGTGCATGCGTGACCGTTCTGCGCGTTGAGGCAGCTTGCTACTTCTTCAGCAGCGGTATGAAGTCGTCGTCGCCGCGTCGAACCGCAATGTCGAGCGGCGTCTCGCCGTCGTCGTTCTTCACGGTTCGCGAAGCTCCCCGTCGGAGCAAGGCCTTGATGGAAGCGGGCGACGTCATGAGCACCGCCTGGTGCAGCGGCGTGTTGCCTTCGCCGTCCTTCGTATCGATCCGCGCGCCGCGCGCGAGGAGCAGCTCGACGAGCGGCGCCTGCTCTTGGACCTTCGACGTCGCGTAGGGGGCGTCGGTGCTGGAGATGGGATAGATTTCGATGCGCGTCGGGGCGTTCGAGAAGATCGCCCAATGAAGGACGGTCATACCCGAGGAAGTCTTCGCCTCGAGCTTGGCGCCCGCGTCGAGGAGCGCGCGCACCGCCTCGACCTTTCCCTCGGCGGCGGCCGTATGCAGCGGCGTGAAGCCGTCGTCGTCGGCCTTGTCGACCGACGCGCCCGCCTTCACGAGCACCTTGATCGCGTCGACTTGATCGAACTTCGCCGCGGTGTGGAGCGCCGTCGAGCCGAACTTCGTCTCCGCGTTCACGTCGACGCCGCGCTGAATCAACGTCGAGAGCATCTCCATCATCCCCTCGCGCGCCGCGAGCTGCAGCTCGTCTCCCGTCAGCTTCGTGCCGGCGTAGAGCAGAACGAGGGCGACGTCCTCGTGTCCGTTGTCGAGCGCGCCGATCAAGGCGGTGCCATCGGGCAGCGCCCACGCATCGATGTCGGCCCCATTGCGAAGGAGCTCCTTCACAGCCTGGAGATCGCCGTTTTCGGCGGCCTCGTGCAATGGCGTCTTCGCCGTCGCGTCGACGCTCGGGCCGGCTGGCGTCGGCGCCGGCGCCGGCGGAGGCTCCGCGGCGCGACCAACTGCCGAAGGGCGCTCCGCGCACGCTGTGAGGAGCAGCGCCAGCGCACCGGCAGATACCGCGGAGCCACGAAGCCTCATGCGTTCCCCGAGGCCGAGCCTATCAGCATGCGGCCCCCGCCCTTTACGGCTCGCTGCGAAGCGCCCACCAGAGACGCCCGACGCGGCTGAGGACGCCGGGGACGCGGCTGACGAGGTTGATGGTCGGCGTCCGCTTTTCGAGCACGCGCACCGGGATCTCGACGATGCGAACGTCGGCACGCTGCGCCCGAAGCACGAGCTCGCTCGCGAAGACGTCCTTGTCGACGATGCACGCGCGCACGACCGGCAGGAGCCTCTCGCGCTTCATGGCCTTGAGGCCGTGTGTATCCGTCCCTCGGAAGCCGAGGCCGACACGCAACATCGAGCTGTAGAGGAGGCTCGCCGCGTGACGTGTCTTCGGCCGGACGTCCTCCGCGTCCGGCAACAGCTTGGATCCGATGACGAGGTCGGCCTGGTCCGCGTCGAGGATCTGGAGGGCGCGCTTGTGGAAGTCGACGTCACAAAGATCGATCTCTTCGCAGATCACGATCTCGCCGCGGGCGCGCTCGATGCCCTCGCGGAGCGCGGCGCCGTAGTTCGGCTCGGGGACGGAGAGGTAACGGACCTCGCGGTACTTCGCGGCCAGTTTGTCGGCGACCCGCAGCGTGCCGTCGCGAGATCCGTTTTCGGCGAGCACGATCTCGTAGTCGAGCTCCAGCGGGGCGAGGTTCTCGTGGAGCTCCACGATCGCCGCGTGAAGGATCGGCTCCTCGTTGAAGATCGGAATGACGAAGCTGACGCGCGGTGAGGTCACGATGTTTCCTCCGCAGCGCGGATGCCGGCGAGGAGCGCATCCTCCATCGACGCGTATTCCCAGGCCCCATATCGCCCGACGCTGGCGATGCGGTTTTCGCGCAAGAACGGAAGGATCGTGTCGAGCGCGCGCTGCCGATCGTGATCGTAAATCACGTACGCGGGGTCGATTCGCCGGAGGCGTGCGAAGCGGATGGCCTCGGGTGCGCGAATGAAGCCCATCTCGACGAGGTCGTCCGCAATCGTCGGTAGGAGCGTTTTGACGTCGACCTCGTCGCGAATGGATAGCTCGACGTAGAGCGACCCTTTGCCCGGCGGGGCGAGGGCGGCCGAGAAATTGGAGTAGGAGCCGACGCGGTAGAAACAGAAGCGCGGCTCGGGCACGTACACCCAATGCCACGGCCGCTCGCAAGGTGTATTGAGCGCGACGTCGAGGTATTGGAGCGCCGTCGCACGAAGCCGCTTTCGGGCCTCGCGGATCTCGTTGGGGGGATCGGCCAAGAGGTCGACCAGGCGCGTCAGCGGGAGGCTCGAAATCAAATGGCGATAGCGGATCTCCTCGTCGCGCGTGCAGACCCGGCCTGTTCGCCAGTCGATGGACACGATGTCGATACCCCGGTCGACGGGTGTCGCCCGCTCCGCCATTGCGCGAACGAGCTCGCCCATGCCGAGACGCGGATAGAGGAACCTCGCGTTGTACCCGAGCTCGGGCGCTTTGACGCCGAAGGCGCCGCGGAGCACGTCGTCGAGCGACGGCCGAGGCACGAAACGATCACACCATGCAGGCGAGACGTCGCGCGGGTGAACGCCCCACAACTTTTCGTTGTAGGGGATCATGAACGCGCGGCTAATCGTCTCTCCGAAATGACGGAGACAATATTCTTCGAAGTTGTCGACTCGGTGCGGGCTCGTGTCGTAGTGCGCGCGAACGAAGTCTCGGACACAGGCATAAGCGACCTCGCTCGGTAGCCCGTGGACGTTCGCCTGAAAGGGGTATTTCGTGACGACGCCGTGCGAATACACCACCGCGTTGCGATCGATCTCGAGCCAGGCGGGCGGCTCGAGGAGATCGAGGGCGAGCTTGCGCAACGCGGGATCGCGAAGGTGCAAAAGGTGCCCGGTGTGGTCGAATCGATAGCCGGCTTCTTCGGTCGTCGACGCGAGGCCGCCGAGCGACGATGCCTTCTCGAGCACTCGATGTGGTGTCCCCGTCTTGCGCAGGTGCATGGACGCGCTGAGCCCGGTCAGCCCCGCGCCGAGCACGACGACGGACGTGGCCGCCTCGCTCACGCGTCGATGTCCTCGCGCCAGACCACGGTGCCCTTCACGAGATCGAGCGCGCTGACGTCGTCATCCGTTCGAACGAAGAGCTTGCCGTCGCCGATCACAATCCGCACACCCGCTTTTGGATCGCCGTCGAGCTTCACGTCGTAGCGAACGCGGCCGCTCTCGCCGTCGAGCACCCGAAGCCCGTAACCGGTCGCGACGACGACCGCTCCTCCGCCTGCGACCAGCGGGCCGCGCGGCTCCGACGTCCACAACGAGTCTCCTTCGAGGCTCGTGGCGGTGATGCCTCGGTCGGTCGCGACGTAGATGCGACCCTCGTCGATCCCGATGGGTGAAAAGCCCCACCGCGGCGCGTGGACGGCCCCCGCGATCGGGCGGGACCACACCGTCTCGCCGGTGGACAGGCGGAAGAGCTCGACTGCGCTCGTGGCGATGCGAGCGCCGTATTTGGTGTCGGTCGCGACGAGGCCGCTGCACGTGCCGACTTTCCAATAAACGCCGGTCGTTTTGGGGTCGACGGCCGCCTGCCGCCCGTCGTGATCGCAAACGAGGATCATGTCGGGGCGCGGCGTGAGCACGATGTTCGGGTACTCGACGACGATCGCCATGTCCTCGCGCTTCAATAACTGCCGACCCGCGACGACGTATCCCTCGCTCGCGGCGGTGACACGCTCGGTCACGTTGTTGCCCGTGACCCAGCCGACGTTCTCCCGAGGCCGGAAAACGCCGAGCGACGAGGGGCCACCTTCGTACGCCGTATTGTTTCCGTACACGACGTCACCCACGACCCAGGCATTGCGCAGGATGGGCTTGATCGCCACCTCGGACTGGGTGTGCCCATCCCCGGCCGACAGGCGCAGCGCAGCTCGCTCGTCCGCGCTGTAGAACGCGAGCTCGGCGCCTTCGAGCCGCAGGGGCGACACCTCGGGGACCGGCACGGTGGTTCCTGCGCAGCCGGCCGTACATGTCGCAACGACGGCACAGAGCGTCCTCGCGAGCCACGCCGCGCGGGGTTCGAATCGAGGGACGCTGATGGAGGACGCCACGACCGCTGAGGGCCACGAACCTATCACGCGATCCGAGGGGCCGATCTAGCGCGGTGCACCATTCGAGCGTGCGCGCAGACACCTTGGCGGTAGCTCGCTCCCACGCTACGAGCACGGGGAGACCTCGATGAAACGCACCTCCGTCAAGCTCTTGGGTGACCGCGAGTCGGGCGCGAAGCTCGGACGCGTGCTGTATCTGACGGCCGATCCGGCGCTGCTGAAGAAGCAGCTCGACGGAATCGATCTCGACGAAGCCGAGCTTCGAGGGATCGACGACGGCACGATACCGCTCGTCGACAACATCTCGACCGACGAGCTCACGCCGGGTTGGGTTTGTTACTACTACGACGAGACGCTCGCTCGGTATTGCCTCGTCGGCTTGCGCGGCAACGTCGTCGAACGCGACGCGATCAAGAACGGAGGCTTCTCCGTCATCGTGAGCGGCCGTTCGAAGGGATGCGGCTCGTCGCGCGAGACCGCTCCTTACTCGGAGCGCGAGAGCGGCATCCAGCTCGTCGTCGCGAAGAGCATCGAGAAGATCTACGGCCAGAACTGCCAGAACATCGGCCTTCTCACGACGACCGACGAGACGATCCTTCCGCGCCTCCTCGCCGGCGAAGAGATCTCGATCGAGGAGTTCGTGCGCGGGCTCGACGGCATCAGCGCCGACGTCGTCCGCCACGGCGGCCTCTTCGCGTACAACGAGGCGCGGCTGCGCGGCGACATCCACCCGCCCGCGGTGACGACGGCCCCGCGTCCGATGACCCTCGCGGAGAAGATCATCGCGTCCCGCGCGGTCGTCGACGCGAAGACCGGCAAGATCGGCGTCCCCGCCGTGCAGCCCGGGGACGCGCTCTTCGTGCGGACCGACGTGCGTTTCTCCCACGAGTACGTCACGCCGATGGCCGAGTCGCTCTTCGTCGCCGCGCTCGGCAAAGACGCGAAGGTCACCGATCCTTCGAGCGTGTGGGCCTTCCGCGATCACCTCACGTTCCTCGATCGGGTGATGTCCGAGGCGCACGTGAAGATGGGCCTCAAGGATCAGGCGCGGAAGCTCGCCGTGGTTCAAGAGGACTTCACCCGTCGCCACGGTATCGCGCTCTTCGGCGAGGTGGAGAAGAACGGTCGCTCCGTAGGCAGCGACGCCATCTGCCACAACAAGGTCATCGAAGCGATCGCGCTTCCGGGCCAGGTCGTCGCCGGCACCGACTCGCACACGTGCATGGCGGGTGTCCTCGGCTGCTTCGCCTTCGGCGTCGGCTCGACCGACATGGCGAACGCGTGGCTCACGAAGGACGTTCGCGTCGCCGTGCCGCAATCGGTTCGGTTCAACCTGCACGGCAAGCTGAAGCCCGGCGTCGCGGCGAAAGACGTCATGCTGCACCTCTTGTCGCAGCCGTTCTGGAAGGGCGGCGACGGCATCGGGAAGGTGCTCGAGTTCGCGGGCGAAGGCGTGCGCGCGATGGGCATCGACGAGCGCGCGACGCTCACCAACATGGCGGTCGAGGCCGGCGGCTTCACCGGCATCATCGAGGCCGACGAGGTCATCGTGGAGTACCTCGCCCGGCAGCGATCGATGAGCCCCGACGCGGTTCGCGCGCTGATCGTCCGGGCCGACGAGGGCGCGCAATACTTCGCGACCTTCGACTACGACCTCGGCGATATCGAGCCGATGGTGGCGCTCCCCGGCGACCCCAGGAACGGCGTGCCCCTCGCCGAGCTCGAGAAGCAAAAGGGCGAAGTGAAGATCGACATCGCCTACGGCGGCTCGTGCACCGGCGGAAAGAAGGCGGACATGGATATGTACGCCGAGGTCTTGAAGCGAGCCGTCGAGCGGGGGCAGCGCGTCGCCGACGGCGTGCACCTCTACATCCAGTTCGGCTCGCAGGAGATCCGCAAATACGCCGAGGAGAAGGGCTACATCGACGTCTTCGAGAAGGCGGGCGCGGAGCTCGTCGAGCCGTCGTGCGGCGCGTGCATCAAGGCTGGGCCGGGCGTGTCGTTCACGAAGGACGAGGTCACCGTCAGCGCGATCAACCGCAACTTCCCGGGCCGAAGCGGGCCGGGCCAGGTGTATCTCGCGAGCCCGTTGGTCGTTGCAGCGAGCGCCATCGCGGGGAAGATCGTCGCGCCGGCGTCTTAGGTGTCCGAGCCAGGTGACCGAGCCTGAAGCTCGGTCACGCTAGGGCGCGAAGGTCGTCGTTCGCGCCGCCACGCCCGGCGCGGACGGTCCCAGCGGTGCGTTCTTCGACGCCAACGGCACCGTGGGTTGGTAATCCGGACCCCAATCATCGGAGGCTTGCATCGTCAGTACTTCATGTGGCCGACCTGCTCGACCTCTTCACCAGAAAACGTGAATACGGCGTTGTCCCATTTCGGGACGAGGCTCTTCGTGTGGGCGTCGCGCGACATGCTGTACCCCTCTTGGGGAATGCCGAGGATCTTATCCATCTCGCCGTCGCCGTCTTCATCGTGGAGCGCCGCGATGGCGTACTTGCCGCGTTTGTCGATTGCCGGAAACACGCACGTTACCCAGCCGCCGTCGACTGAGGTCTTGGCGCGTCGATATACCTTTTCGCTGAGCCACGTATCTTCGTCGTCGTAGAGCGCACACAATACCGCGCCCTTCTTCTTCGCGTTGACCTGGACCGAGAATTTGATCGGGGCCTTTCCCGCCAGCTCGTCTGCCTCCGCCACGAAATCGACGGGTGTGGTCCTGTCGGTCGAGGTTGTCGCTCGACCGGACGCAGTAAAAGGAAGCGTCGCGACGACGACGGCTGCTCCAATGATATTGCGAATTGTCGACGTGTTCATCGCTCTACTCCTTCACGCGACGTTTCGCGCAATCGAGCCTCGCGCGGACGTCACAATCCTGGGTCAGAGCACGATTGTGTCAACCTGGGGTAGTCTAGAAAGCGCGCTCAACTTCTCGACCAGACCTCTCGCTCTTTCGTGAGCAGGCTCGGAAAGGATCGTCGCGCCGGCGTCATAAGTGACCGAGCCAGTGACGGAGCCTGATGCTCGATCACGGTAAGAGGCCCCAGCAAGTCGTCGGGACGACGGTATGGGGCCTCTTCACGTCAAAAAGCGTGTGGTAGACGCGTTGTTTGCCATGCGCTCATCGGTCTAATGCCGACGCACATCCGATCTCCATATGCCGCCTGTGAGGGAGTGAGTGCCGGTTGTCCCTCGGGCGCGCGGATCCGAAGTGACCCGGTGGTGGCTCAACCCTGCCAGATCGGATCGCAATTGCGGCGAAATCGCGCTGAAGCCTTGCATCGGCGACCGCACAACCCACCTTTTGCAGGGAATCAAGGATCCGAAGTCGGGGTGTTCGGTCTCGACCATTCGACTTCGGATCGCGACCCCGACGGAGTCCGGCCCAGCAAGCGCGAGAGTGCAGAATCACGCGAGTGCGTCATCCGGCGTACCCGCTTGCGAGCCATATCAAACCCTGGCGTCACACGACGAACAGCGAACGCACGAGCGGAGAAAACGGCTTGATGCTCGCGCCTCAGGCTGACTTCCACCGACGGGAGATCTTCCGCAGCGCGCGATAGGTGCGCGTGCCGGCTCGCGTCGCCATTGCATTGGCGGCTAGGGAACAGGAGTTCGAGCTCGAGCGGGTGAACAAGAAGCTCGCGGTGATCGGCCGCAGGCTCGAGCGAGCGATGAAGGCGTCATTTCGCCGAGTCGAAGAGCGATGTGATCGACGCGTGAGCGGTCTACGCTCTCAGCATGCTCGTCTCTCGCCCGTGGCCAAGCATCGTCGGATCGCTCCTCGCCTTTTGCGCCTTCGCGTGCGGCGACGACGGGCTCTCGCTCACGGGGGGCGCACCCACGATGAACACGACGTCCTCGGGCGGCTCGTCGGCATCGAACGGCGGGGGAGGGGCGACCTCGGGGATGGGCGGCGATGCCACGCTGGGCGGTGGCGGCGCCGGTGGCTCAGGCGGCGACGCTCCGCTCAAGGCTCCCGAGCAATACAATCTCGGAAGCTCTTCAGGCTGTGGCACGGACGCCGCGAGCGGATTGGACGAGACGCTGTCGATAGACGTCGACGGGACGGAGCGCACGTATTGGCGTCTCGTCCCTGACGGTTACGACAAGAACGTCGCGCACGGGTTGGTGGTCGTGCTCCACGGCTCCGGCGGAAGCGGTCAGACGGCGTACGAAAAGTTCAAGCTGCAGAACCAAGGAGGAGGGGACTTCGTATACCTCTATCCGGACGCTCTGCCCGCCGCGAGCGGGGAGCCGCGCTGGGAGACCGCAAAAGACAGCGACGATTACGCGTTCTTCGACGCCATCGTGGCGAAGGCCGAGAGCGAGCTGTGCGTCGATCGAGATCGCTTGTTCGTCACGGGTTTCAGCCTCGGGGCGCGATTCACCTCGATGCTCGGCTGCTTTCGCGGTGACGTGATTCGGGCCATCGCTCCGGGCGCCCCGGGGATGAATGCGCAGAGCCTACCCCTCGTCGCGGAGACGACCGCCGGTGATTGCCGCGGCGAGGTGGGCGCTTGGGTGTTTTGGGGAACCGACGACCCCGATCATCAGGAGGGCGCGGAGCTCGTGCGCGACTATTACAGCCAAATCAACGGCTGTGACCCGACTCGCACGCCGCTCGCTTCACCCGCAGGCTGCGAGGCTTATGACAATTGCCCTTCCGCCCGCCCGGTCACGTGGTGCACCTACGCGCTGAACCATCAATGGCCCGACGGCCAAAACGTCGGCTACAACGGACAGAAGGCGGCGATGAATTTCTTCAAGTCCTTCCCGACGCCGTACATGCCGCGGTGAACGCTGAGGCGGCACCAAAGAAAAAGGCATCAGAGAGGCTCGCCTCCCTGATGCCTTTAGCGACCTCGACGGGTCGTCAGATCACTCGTCCTTCTTGTCGCCCTTTTCCTTGAGCGACTCGACGGCCTTGTCGTAGGCCTCCATGAAGTCGGAGCCGCCGAGGGTCTTGAGCAGATCCTTCTCGGGCTTCTCGCCGGCGATGAGCGCGTCGATGACCTTCGATGCGGACTCGACCTTTTCCTTCTGCTCTTTCATGAAGTCTTCGATCGCCGTCGACTCGTCGCCTTCCGGCTTGAGCTCGAACGTGACGGAGACCCACTCGCCGTCCTGCTTGACCTCGCCGGCCTCGAGCGCGCGACGGCCAATGGCCTTCTTGGCCTTTTCATAGGCCTTCACGCTCTTCTTCTTTTCCGGCTTCTTGGAGTCCTTGTCGTCGCCCGACTCCGACTCCTTCTCTTTTTCGTCGGCTTCTTTTTCGCAGGCCTTGGTCGTCTTGATCTTGGCCTTTTCCTTCTTGAGCGACTTCTCGATGAACTCCTGGAGCTCCTTGGCGTCGTCCTCCTTGTCGGTGCGGAACCAGTATTCGACGGTTCCTTCACCCTTCGCGGCGGTCTCGCCAACTGCCCAGTAGGGCTCCATCTCTTTGATCTTCTTGGCGGCCTTAGCGGCCTTCTCGAAGTCTTCTTCTTCCTTCTCTTCTTTTTCTTCGCCGCAGACCTTGTCGCTCAGATCCGCGTCGAGGGCGTTGCCGAAGTTGATGCGCATCGTCTCGAATGCGCCCACGCTCGTCGCCTTGTGCTTCTTGACCTTGCCGGCGACCTCGGTGAGCTTCTCCGCCTCTTTCGAGACCTTGTCGCGCTCTTTGAAGTCGTCGCCGAAGGCCTCGAGATCGTCGAGCCCGCCGCGGAGCCACATGTTGGTGTTCTCCACGTGGCCCATGCCGAACCCGCTGTCGCCTTCGCAGTCTTCCTTTTCGCCCGTGAGGAAGCAGCCGGTCTCGACGAGCGCGCCCTTGCCCTTCCACTTGCCGAGCTTCTTGTGCGAGTCGGGCCGCGCCTCCATCCCGCTCGTGTAGACCTGCACCATGCGCTTCTTGTCTTTGCTGCCGAAGCGCACGATGTAGATGTCGCCCTTCATCGACTTGGCGACCTCTTTGCCGCACTCCAGATACTTCTGGGTGTCCTTCTTCTCTTCGATCGCCTTGGCGATGCCCATTGCCGCGAACTCGGAGGAGCCGCGGAGATCGAGCGTCATCAAGTGCGCGAAGACGTCTTCGCCGGAACAGAAGTCGTCGGCCGCGGCGGACCAGCGCGCTTGATCGGGCAGGTCGCCTTTTTCGAGACCGAACCGCTCGGCGAGCATGTGATCCGATCCGATGTGCGAGACCTCGACCGTGTCTTCGGGGAGGTTCTGCACCGGGCAGGGGAACGGGTCGCCGCCGCGGAAGAACATGAAGTACGCGCCGACGCCCGCGCCGATCAGCGCGGCGCCACCGAGCGCGCCGACGATGATGCCCGTGCTACCGCCCTTCTTCTTTGCGGCGGGAGGAGGCGGCGGAGCACCACCGGGAGGCGGGCCACCCATCGGACCGCCGGGCGGGCCACCCATCGGACCACCCGGGCCCATCGGGCCAGGAGGCGGGCCATAGCCACCAGGACCCGGAGGCGGACCATATCCACCGGGGGCACCGGGGCCACCACCGCCCGGAGGACCATATCCACCACCCCCCGGAGGCGGACCATATCCACCGGGGGCACCAGGGCCTCCACCGCCCGGCGGACCATATCCGCCGGGCCCACCGGGAGCGCCAGGTCCACCCGGGCCCATCGGACCTCCGGGTCCCATCGGTCCCCCTGGTCCCCCCGGAGGGCCATAGGGTGAATGGGCACTCATCGGGGCCGGAACGCCCGCGGCGTGGTTCATCTCATTCGTCTGCATCTCGCGCACCTCGGGTCGGGGCTTTTGTCAGACCGCGCATCCTACACAAAAGCCAGCCCGCTACGACAAGCTCGCGGTGCTCCGTGATTGAGCAGCTCGGACCGGCCGGAGCTCGGCATTCGGCCGGACAACGGACCGGAGGTGGATGTGGGTCGACGCGCGGACGGTTACGTCCGCGAGTCGCGCGTCTTCCCTGAGTGCCCCGCGCCTCGAACGATTTGTCTCAATCGAAACTGACCGATTACGACAAAGGCGAAAATCCCCGAGGTGCAACGTGTTGCAGACGTTGCACTCGGAGGGCTCGGCCCGATTTCGGGACATCACAATCGCGAGCGGTAGACGCGATCGCTCTTTTTCGGCTTTCGGCCGCCGCTCGTCGCCGGGGAGCTCTTCGGCTCTTTTTTTCCGCGTTCGGCGTCGCGCTTCTTCGAGCGCTCGGGATCCTTCTTCGACGAGGGCTCGGTGGATCGCTTCGTGGTCGTGGCTTCGCGCTCGGGTGGCGGCGCGACCGCGCTCTCGGTCGTGGGCGGCGGCGCGACCGGTCTCATCACGCGACGCTCGGGTATCGGAGCCGGCTTCGCGTTGGGAGCCACGATGCCGACGGGCGCGGCCTCGGTTGCCCTCTCGGTCGCTTGCGGCGGAGCGTCCGTCGCGAGGACGGCAGCGGGTGAGCGACCGAACCCGCCACCCCAGCCGAGGACCGGGACCGCAGCGCCGAGAACGGCGGCGGTGGCCGCGATCGTGACGGTCCTCCGGGGCAACGCGAACGCGTACCATCGCGGAGGCGGCGGCGCGTCGGTGCTGGGTAGAGGAGCGCGGTGCGCCTCGCGCGCGTGATCCGGGGCCGATGCGCCCAACCCGGCGGCCGCGTGCTCCAGCGCGCGACGCATCTCGTCGGCGTCGCTCCAGCGCTCGTCCGGATCGATCCGCAGCGCTTTGTCGATGACCGACGCGACCGACTCGGGCACGTCGCTCGCGACGTCGCGCACCGGTCGCGCGGGCTGTGTGAGAGCGGCGAAGAGACGCCTCGTCACCGTCTCGCCGTCGTGCACGCAATGGCCAGTGACCATGCGGAAGAGAACCGCCCCCGCGCCCCAAACGTCCGCGCGGATGTCGACCTCGTCCCAGTTGCCCGATGCCTGCTCCGCGGGCATGTAGCCGGGCGTTCCCATCGCGATGCCGTTCCACGTCGTGTAGCTCTTTCGGTCGCGCGAGCGCGCGATGCCGAAATCGAGGAGCTTGAGCCGGCCGTCGTCGGTGAGAAAGACGTTCTCCGGCTTGATGTCGCGATGAAGGATGCCCGCGGTGTGAACCGCGTGGACGACGTCCAGCAGCGTGAGACCGATCCGGCACGCTTCGAGCGCGGTCATGCGGCCGCGGTCGCAGCGATCGAGCTTGCGATCGAGCGTCGCTCCTTCGAGCAGCTCGAGCACGAGGAACGGCGTGCCGTCCTCGGTGACGTCGTCGTCGAGCGCAGCCACGATGCCGGGGTGGCGCACTTGGTTCGCGAGCGCTCCTTCGCGAAGAAAGCGCGACGTGGCTTCCTCGTCGTTCTGGAGCGTGCGGCGCAGAATCTTGACCGCACCTCGCCGACCATTGCGATGAACGGCCTCGTAGATCTCGGCCGACCCACCTTCGCCAATCCGTCGCACGATTCGCCATTTGTCTCGGAGCACTTCTCCGATGCGCGAATCCGCCGCGCCCGAGGCGGGCTGGAGGCTTTGCTCGGTTTTTGCGCCGTCATTCGATGGCGTGCCACCGAAGAGCGAGCGAAACGGAAGCGTATCCTCGAAGACCATCGTCGCATGGGCTCGTGCAAACGGTGCTCCACGACGACGGTAGCGACGATGGTAGGAGGACTGCGGAATTCGAAGCGGCGCACGACGTGGCGCGCTGGACCGCGATGTGGCTCTTCCCTACCTCCGAGCGCACGATCGAATCGATCACGGCATGAGCGATGCAGCGCTCGGTCACGTGGTTCACTGTCCTCGTGAATCCGGGAGCTCATCGCGTCGAGGTGTCGCGTGAGCGCACGCAACCGCCGAAATTGTGGCGTCTACGTCACAACGAGTGTGCGTGGAGGGAGCGCCGCATGATCAACGAATACCTCCGGAAGCTCGCGCGACACCTGCCCCCGACGTCCAACGACGCGCCGACCCTGCGAGCCGTACCCGGCCCGACGAAGGACCTCGAGCAGGATCCGCACGCGCTTTACGAGGCGCTCATGCAGCTGCGCCGCGAACACGAGGAGCTCAGCATTCGGACGATGGAGCTCGAGCACCAATGCGAGGAGATGACGAGCCTCGCGACGCTCTACGAAAAGCTCGCGACCTTCTACACGGAGCTCTTCGACGACGCGCCCGATCCGCTCTTTTTGACGGACGACGAGGGAAAGATCCGCGACGCGAACGCCGCTGGTTGCAGGCTGTTGAAGAGCGCGCCGCTGTCGCTCTTCGGTGTCGAGCTCGTATCGCTCGTTCATCCGTCGCATCGAGACGCGTTCAACGTCGCGCTGCGTGTCTCGCAGGTTCGCGCGGTGGAGCTCCCGTCTGCGCTGCATACCCGCGCGGGCTCGACGGTATCGGTCACGCTTCGCGGGCAGCCGATGCGCAGGCTGGGCATGCAGATCCTCTGGAGCGTCCGAACGCGAACGCCGCTCGCGCTCCGGCACAATGCGCGACTGCGGCGCTGAAAGGCGTTTGTCGTCGTACATGATCCCTAGGATCACGTCTCGAGGACGCCCTCACTCAAGCTGCCGTCCGATAGTCATCCTGCTGTAATCTCACCCGAGCACATGGCCGGACCGGTCGAGGCGGATGAGATCGTTGCGGGCAAATACCGCATCGAGCAGGAGCTCGGGGGCGGTGGGATGGGCGTCGTGTTCTCGGCGACCCACGTGCACCTCGAGCAGCGCGTCGCGCTCAAGTTCTTGAGCGAGGAGTCCGCGAAGAACCCCGAGCTCGTCGAGCGATTCGCGCGCGAGGCCCGCGCCGCCGTACGCATCCAGAGCGAACACGCGGTCCGCGTTCTGGACGTCGGGATCCTCGGCAACGGCCAGCCCTACATCGTGATGGAGTACCTCGACGGCGCCGATCTCGAGGACATCGTTCAGAAGAGCGGTCCGCTCGCGATCGACGAGGCGGTTCGCTACGTCCTGCAAGCGTGCGAGGCGATCGCCGAGGTGCACGCGCAGGGGATCGTGCATCGCGATCTGAAGCCCGCGAACCTGTTTCTGACGTCGCGGGCCGACGGGTCGAAGCTCGTGAAGGTGATCGATTTCGGCATCTCGAAGGCTTCGTCGACACCGCAGCAATCGTCCTCGCTCACACGGACGTCCGCCGTGATGGGCTCGCCGCGTTACATGTCGCCCGAGCAGCTGCGAGCGTCGCGCGACGTCGACGCGCGGGCCGACATCTGGGCGCTCGGCGTGACGCTCTACGAGCTGCTCGGTGGACAGAGCCCGTTCGCAGGCGGGACGCTCCCCGAGGTTTGCGCTTCGGTTTTGAAAGATCCGCCGCGCCCGCTGCGGGAAAGCCGGCCCGACGCGCCGGGTGGCCTCGAGGGCGTCATCCTGAGGTGCCTCGAGAAAGAAGCGGAGAGCCGCTACCAAGATCTCGCGGACCTCACCGCTGCGCTCGCGCCTTTCGCGCCGTCCGATGCAACGGTGAGCGTCGACCGCGTGAACGGCGTTCTGCGTCGAGCCGCGGCTTCCGCCGAAGCGCCGGCCGCTCCGCTGGAGGCCGCGGCGGTCACGTTGCGCCCCGGGCCCGCTTCACGATCGAGCAACGGCCTTTCGAACGGTGCGAAGAAGCTGGAGCTGCTCGAACGTCTCGGGGATCTTTCCCGCGTTCCTCGGCTCGCGATCGACCACGAGTCGATCTCCTCGCTGGAGCTCGATCAGAGGACTGGGGCGTTTCTGTCCTGCGTCGACGGAGCGAGCTCGATCGACGAGCTCTTGGACGTCTGCGGGATGGATCACCCCGAGGCGCTGACGATCCTCCAGCAGCTGCTCGATGCTCGTATCGTCGTGATCGACGCTTCGCCGCGCCCGCGCTGAAGGGCCACGCGCGTGCGTCTGATCGCACGGTGACCGGTCGGGCAATCTGATGCCAAATGGCGCGGTTGGGGCGAAATGGCCGCGCGCATCTCGGCCCTCGGGGCGCTCGAGCGACTCATACCCGCCACGGAGCCAGGCGATCTGCATCGAACGTGACGTCCGCGTCACGACCCGCGCCGGGCCTCCGAATTGCTTATCACTATCGCCCCTGTGACAACCGCGATGTCCGGCGACCGAGTCAAGCTGCTCCTGGTCGATGATCGGGAGGACAACCTGCTGCTGTTGGAGGCGCTCCTCGGGGGCGTCGACGTGGACCTGCTCGAGGCGAGGTCGGGCGCTCAGGCGCTCGAAATTTTGGAGCAGCACGACGTCTCGCTGGCGCTGATCGACGTGCAGATGCCCAACATGGACGGCTTCGAGCTCGCCGAGAAGATGCGCGCGTCGCAGCGTACCGGGCAGGTGCCGATCATCTTTCTGACGGCAGCCTCGCGCGAGCAGCACCGTGTGTTTCGCGGGTACGAAGCCGGAGCGGTCGACTTCCTCTTCAAACCGATCGATGCCCACATCCTCCGGAACAAGGTCGGCGTGTTCGTCGAGCTCGGCAGGCACCGCCAGCAGGTCGCACACCAGCTCGAGGCGGTGCGCCGGGCCGAAGACGATCTGCGGTTCCTCGCCAAGGCGAGCGAGGTGCTCGGCGGGTCACTCGCGCTCGAGGAGACGTTGAACGACCTCGGTCACCTGGTCGTACCGCGCCTCGGCGATTGGTGTGCGCTCAGCATGTTGCGCCCCGATGGCTCGCTCGGCGAGCACGTCGTCGTGGCCAGCCTGGACCCGGCGCAGGAAGACCTCGTCCGCGAGATGCGCAAGCGCTACCCACCGCGGCCCGACTCGGAGTCGGGGATTTACCGGGTCCTACGCACGGGCAAGCGCCTCCTCCTCGACGTCACCGACGAGACGCTCACGCGGATCGCGACGGACGCAGAGCACCTCGGGATTTTGCGCAGGCTTCACCTCAAAGCGGCGCTCATCTTGCCGCTGATGGAGCGTGGGAAGACCGTGGGGACGATCTCGCTGGCGACGTCGGAGTCCGGGCGCACCTTCGGGCAACGCGAGATCGATCTCGCCGAGGAGCTCGCGCGGCGTGCGTCGATGGCGATCGAAAATGCGCGGCTCTTCGAGCGAACGCAGAACGCGGTTCGCACGCGCGACGACCTGCTCGCGATCGTCTCGCACGATCTGCGTAACCCGCTCGGGACGATCATGATGGCCGCGTCGACGATCGTGGACCCCAAGCCTGTCGACCACGCTGCCCGTGAGCGCAACAATCGAATCGAGATGATCCGCCGATCCGCGACGCGGATGAATCGACTCATCGACGATCTGCTCGATTTCGCCAGCATCGAGCGAGGCAATCTCCGGATCGAGTGCCAGCAGCACGACGCGGAGTCCCTCGTTCGCGAGAGCCTCGAGGCGCTCAAGCCGCTCGCCGCCGCCAAGTCGCTCGATCTCGTCGGGGAAACGAAGGGCGGGGAGCTGCGATTGAGCTGCGATCGAGAGCGCGTCCTACAGATCGTGTCGAACCTCGTCGGCAACGCGATCAAGTTCACGCCGAGCGGCGGGCGCATCACCATCACGGCGGAGGCGAGCCGTGGCATGGTCGTCTTCACCGTCGCCGACACCGGGCAAGGTGTCCCCGCAGAGCAGCTGCCGCACATCTTCGACAGGTATTGGCAGGCGAAACAACAAGGCCGCACGGGCGTAGGCCTCGGCCTGTCGATCGTGAAAGGCCTCGTCGAAGCGCACGGCGGGCGCATCTGGGCCGAGAGCGTCGTCGGGCGCGGGACCACGATCCATTTCACGTTGTCCGTCGCGCCTGCTCCAGCAGCGGCCGTCAGCCACGCCTGAGCCGGCAGCAAGCGGTCAGCCCGGCGGCGCGCCGGGCACGTCCGTCTCGAAGTCGGACCAGACGGCGTTCGGCAACCGAGTCGCCAGCTCTTCGCGGAGCGCGATCGGGATGTCGTTGCCCGCACGAAGCCGAATCGACGCCACGTGCGCGACGGAACGTGCCGAGGTCAGAAGCTTGTCCACGTCGTCGGCGCCGAACGGAAGATCGAGGTCCAGGCGCGTGAGCTGGGGCAAGAGCGGGCTCGCGAGGGCGGCATCGAAGGCGAGCTCGCCGTATCGAAGATGGCTCGCGCGTACGCACACGCGGCGGAGCGCGGGCATCGCGCTCGGCTGCAGCTTGGCGAACAGCTCGTCCACGTACGGCCCGAAGGAGAAGCTTCGGCGGAACGACAGCGTCTCGAGGTAGGGCCACGCTGTGCCGGCGATCGAAGACGCGGCGGACGAGTCGAGATCGACGTTCGAGAGGACCAGCTCGGTGACGAAAATCGGGGCTCGGTCGGCGAGACGCATCGCGCTCCCCGACAAGGCGACCGTGCGTAGATGAGGGAGGATGCGAAAGACGTTGGAGACGTCGCCGAGGACCAGGTGGGCATCACCGACGCGCAGCGTGTGGAGCGTGCGCGGAGACGCCTCGGCGAGCGCCAGCAGCGTCGGACCATAGCCGGGCCGATCGTCGGCGAAGTGTGTGTTGCCGAGCCCGAGATCTTCGATGAAGCGTCCCGCGGGGTGAGCCAATGCTGCGCGCACGACCTCGTCGAGAGGCACAGCGGACGCGCGGTGAACGCGCGCCGATCGCACGAATCCGTAGCGCCACGTCACATCGCTGGCGTAGGGAGCGAGCGGCCCGAGCAGCTCGTCGGCGTACTCGGCGAGAAGCGTCTCCTCCGCGCGCTTGAGCTGCTTCGATGCGGGGTTTTGCGAGCGCGCGTGCTGTACCATCGCGAGCTCGCCGCGCGGATCCCCTTCGGATTGAAGCCAATCGGCGTAAACGAGGAAGCCGCCGTCGTCGCTCGGGTCGAGGAGGATCGCCTTCTCGAGCTCGGGATCGCGGCGCGCCACGCCTCCGCGTTTCCACCGCGGAGGCTCGGGCGATGCGCGCGCCGTGTCGAGCTCGTAGCCTTGCGAGCGCTTGAGCGCGACGAGGACGCGGTGCGCGCGCTTCGCGGCATACGCATCGGAGAAGCGCCGCGAGATCGTGCGCGGCGGCAGGTCACCGCGGCCGAACCAGGTGGTGACGGTCGAGCCGCGGCGGACGATTTGCCAATAGCGGAGCGACGAACCGGTGCCGCGCTCGTAGCGAGGCGCATCGCTGGGGGGTTTGATGCCGCGCGCGATACGCGGACGCGCGATCGGGCGGAGCTTTTCGGTGAAGAGCTTCGGCCGCTGGGATCTCACAGTCGCTCTTCGACGATGGAGGCGAGCCGTTGTCCGAGCTGTTCGTCGACGAGCGTGTCGCCGTGCGAAAAGACGAGCATCGTGGGGGGCTTCGTCGCGAGGCGCTCGAGGAGCCAGCCCTTGTACCGGCCGCGATCGGCGAGGGCGAGGTACTTCCACGTCGTGCCGAGCTTCAGCCCTGGCACCGTTTCGATCGCGCGAAGCGCCCAGCCCATGAACCCCTTCGGGGACGCCGGGACATTGAAGAACGCATCACAGACCAACCACGCGATCTGATCGCCGTGCGAAATCTCGAGCCAGACCTCGCCGTTGCGCGTTCCTTCCGGCTCGAGCCAGGTGATCGACGCGGGGAGCCGTTCGCGGAGCATCGCGGCCTCGCCGAGGGCGAGGGGCGAGAGCTTCCCTTCGAGTCGCTTCTTCGCGACGTCGCCCGCGACGACGTGCGCGTCCGGATGCGCCACCTTCCAGGTCGGGACGCCGAGGTAGTGGAAGTGGTTCGGCGCGAAGAGGACCCGCACCTCACGCCCGAGAGACGTGGGCGACGCAGGGTCGATCGCGCGCGTAGGGCTCATCACGCAGAGCGAGCCGTCGCTCAGCGCGACGGCCGTGGACCGCAGCGGGAACCCGGAGACGTGACCGTCGACCTCACACTCCCAGAGCACGCCCGGGAGGAGCTCGTTCCAACCGACGGTCACTGCGGCGCCGGTTGTGGTTCTTCCTGGGGGGCTTCCTGCGCGCCTTCGGGCGCAGGGCCGTCAGCCGGGGGCTCTGCGCCGTCGGGCGGCGGAGCTTCCTGTACCGGGCCTTCCTGGATCGGACCTTCCGCTGCGGGGCCGGTCGGATCTTCGCGTCCGCCCATCTTCATCGGCGTCGCTCGGTTGATCGTGCCTGGTGGCCGGCGAAACGCGGGGCTCGTCGCCGGAGACATCGGCGACGACGCCGACCCCGAGTCGCTGTCCGCGTCGTCGTCCGACTTCTTCTTCGTGACCTTTCGCTTCTTCGACGGTGAGGTCGTCGTGGAGCTCGCGCTCTCGTCGTCGTCACCACCGCTCGCGGGCGCCGCCTTCGACTTCGGCGAGTCGGCCTTCGTCGGGATGTACGCGAGCCGTGCGAGCTTGCCTTTGATGTTGAAGCCCCAGAGGCCGTCGGGCCGCAGCGCCTTCTTCAGCTTGCGATCTTGCGAGATGAGCGCCGGGAATGGGCCGTCGTCGACGAACAGGGCTTTCGTGCGATCGTCCTTGTTCTTGTACTCCTCGGAGAAGCCGAAGCGCAGCCACAGATCGAGGACGGAGTTGTCCCATGGCTCACGCAGCTTGAGTGTGCCCTCGCCGGCGAGCTCGACGTCTTTTCCGGTCGCGCCGAACTTCTCGAACTTGAAGGTGCCTTGCTCGGCCTTCGCGGCGATCTCGAACGTGCCGACCTCGGCCGGCGTCATCGTCACGCCGAGCTTTCGGAACTTCGATTTCCCGTCGCCGAGCGACATGTCGGTGACCGTCAGCGAGAAATTGCCGCTCGCCTTGCTCCACTTGCCGTCCTCGGCCGAGAGCTCGAGCTTGCCGTTCGCGATGCCTTTGAGCGGCACGCTCACGACGTCCTTCAGTGGCGCGACCTGCGCGAGGTTGACGCTGTCGATCGCGAGCTCGAGATCGCCGCCGCCGAACGGGATCATTCCGCTTATCTCGCCGCCGAACACGGTCGCCGAAAAGTCCAGACGAACCCGGCCGATGACGAGCGGCAACATGCGCACGCGCGCGTGGGCCTCTTCGATCAGCACGGTCGTCTCGGTCGGCGGCTTCGGTTTGTCCGCTTCCTTCTCGCCGTCCTTCGCTTCGTCGGCCTCTTTCGCGCTCGGGTCTTCTTCTTCAGCGCCGGCCTTCTTCGAACGCGAGGCGCTGCTCGTGACCTTCGACAGCGCGCCCCGTGCGGGCTTCGTCTTGTCGGCGTCGTCGTCCTCTTCGTCGGGCGGCATGATGATGCGCGCGCCTTCGATCTCGACGCCGGTGAGCCAATATCCGGAGAGCGACTCGATCTCGAGCCGCCAGGCACGGGCGCCTTTCTTCTCCTGGCTCTTCGCGAACTCCGCCTCGATCCGCTCCTTCAGCTTGTCCCACGGGAACGTGAGGTACAGAGCCGTGAAGAGGCAGAAGAGATAGAACGCAGGGTAAAGGACGTATTTGGCCGCTCCGAAGATGCGTGCTCTCACGGCGTTTCTTCCTCCCCTTCTTCTTCGTCTTTCGCCGGCTGCTCTTTCTTCGGTCCGTCTTTGCGCTCGAACGCCGAGACGAAGGCCTCGACGTCGAAGCTATCGGGACCCTCGGAGCGAGGCTTGATGTTGAGCCTCGTGATAGCGACCGGGTAGTTGCTGCGCTCGATCTTCTCGAGCGTCTTCACCAGCGCGAGCAAGCCTACCTTGCGCAGCTTCAGCGCCTGGATCTTCTCGACGTACTTCTTTCCGTGCGGAACGTCGGGCTTCGGCGCGCTCTCGTCGATCTCGAGTTGGTTGGCCTTCGCCGCGTCCTCGATGAAGGTCGAGAGCGGCGGCATCGATTTCTGGTAGCGAGCTTCGAGCTGCTCGCGTTGTGCCTTCTGGCGATCGATCTTCGCGCGCGAGCTCGTGACCTTGTCGATGTAGTCGCGGATCTCCTGGTTGTCGTCGCGCTTGGCGGAGACCGACTGGTAGAGATACGCGGGCAGGAAGACGACGAAGAGCGCCGCGACCGTGATGGCGAGTCCGGTGAGGAGCCTTCGCTCGCGCGGATCGAGCTTCGCGAAACGTTCGGCGAGCGTCACGGTGCGGCTTCCTTCTCTTTCGTCTCGGGCTTCGCGCCCGCGGCGGGCTTCTTCTTCTCCTCGCACTGGATGTTCAGCTCGAGGATGTACTTCTGCTTCTCACCGGAGGCCTGGGTGACCTTCGAGACCTTCACGTCTTTGAAGCAGGGGTTTTCCTTCATCCCGTCGGCGATCGTCTCCGCCGTCTGCTGCGCGTCGGTGCCGTCGGGCACCAGGCCTTGGATCACGACGTGGCCGCGAGCGACGTCGAACTCCTGCACGTCGTGCACGACGTCCTTCGGGACGGATTTGGAAAACTGCACCATCACGTCGAAGGCGTCGGCTTGCGGCATCGGATCTTCTTCGCCGCCCGGGCCCTTCTCGAGAAGCTCCGTCGCGCGCGCGATGTCCGACGTCTCTTCACCGAAGACGTCGCGCGTCGTCGCTTTGAGCTGCTCGTCGAGGAGCGCGCGCTCCGTCGACAGCGCGCGCATCTCCGCGACCACACTGAAGCCGAAGGACACGAACACGACGGCCGCGAGACCGCTCAACAGCGGGAGCTTCTCGCGCAAAAACGCGAAGGAGCGCGCTTGCTCGAGGACGCCGCGCCGAAGGTTGAGCGAGCGGGATTTCCCTTCGTTGCTGAGCGCGAGCGCGATCGCTTTCGCGAACGAAGGCAGGCGCGGCTCTTCACTCGGAGCAACCTCGAGCCGCATCTTCGGCAGCTGCTTGACCGGCACCTCGACGACGGCGGTGAGGTACGCCTCGGCACCCGAGATGTGCGAGCCTTCACCGACGAGGTACAGCGCCTCGGGCGGGGCGCCGCCGACCGCGCGCCACGCAGCGAAGGACTGCTTGAGCTCGCGTCCGAGGGCGCTCGCGCTCTGCGGAAGGCCGCTCGTACCGCGCGAGATCATGCGGGCGAAGGAGGGCTCGCCGCGATCGAGGAACACGAGCTCCGAGCGCTCGCTTCCGAGATCGAGCACCGCGACCGGTGCGGGCGGCGCGCCCAAGATGCCCGGCGGCACGAGCTCGGGCACCACGAGCGCCAGGTTCGCGAGCGTGATCGACCCCGGATCCACCGAATCGGGCTCGCGGCCCGTCGCCTCTTTGACGATGTCGATGCGCTCTTTGACGTGATTTGTGCGCGACACCGCCGCGAAGACGACGAGCTCCGCGCCTTCGCCGTCCACGGGCTTCGGCCCGGGTGGGCGCGCGAGGATGCGGTGATCATAGACTGCGCCTTCCATCTCGAACGGGATGGAGGACTCGAGCTCGAACGCGAGGACGTTGTCGAGCTCCTTCTGCGCCGTCGCCGGAAGCTCCAGGCGCCGGTAAAAACAGCGATCACCCGGGAGCGCGACCGCGGTGGCGTCCACGCGCGTGCGGCCGAGCAGCGTCTGCAGCGCCGGCACGATGCTCGCCTCGTCCGTCAGCGTCGACTCGAGAAGCGCCTCGACGGCGACGCGGCGGTAGGACGTTCGCACGATGGCGACGCGAACGTGGCGGGACGTGATGTCGATGCCTGCGAGCCTTGCCATGAGTCAGTCCAAACGGTGGTAGATGATGACACCGAGCGGATCGCTCGCCAACGCGTTGGCGATCTGGTCGGGGGAGAGATCGCCGGTGATCGAACTGCCGGTCGACGAGCCGCCCGAGTTCGTCGACTCGGTGCCTTCTTTGCCTTCTTTGCCTTCTTCGCCGCCGTCGATCTCCTCCGGCTCGGCGCCGAGCTCGTTCGCGGAGCGGAAGTCGACGACGGTGTGGATGCGCGTGCGGGTGTTGCGGTTGCGACCGGTGACGACGCCCTCGGCGTAGATGCTGAAGACGCGTGACTCCGTCGTGATCGATCGCTGAAGGAGCTTGGTGTTCTTGAACTCCACCGGCTCGAGGCCGAGCGTCTGGAACAGCGGGCCGATGCCTTTGCCTTTGCCCTGCATCGCGCGGACGAACGACTTCGCGGTCGGGAACAGAGGCAGCCCCTGCGAGATCTGCTTCGCGAGCGACATCCCCATGAGGAACGCCGACATCTGCTCGACGTCGTTGCACATCGCTGCTTCCGGCGCGTGCGCGCAGATGAGCGCGAGCAGCGTCTGCTCGTTCGCCGAGTTGACGTTCACCTTGCCGCTGCCCCAAACGGTGAGCGTGCGCTTCTTCGGGTCGGACGGATCGGGGTCGACGAAGTTCGCCCAGAAGTCGTCGGACACGCCGCGGACGAGCCGGAGCTCTTCGATGGAGTCGTACGGGGCGTTCTTGCGGAGGTAGGGCAGGCCGAGTGTTTGGTAGTAGTTGTCCTCGCCGCCTTCGGTGCCCTTGCTCGTGTTGCCGAGCGGGTCGCAGCGAGCCTGCACTTCGTCGAAATCCGACCAGTCGATGATCGCGGCGCAAATCGTCGGTTGATCGGAGTTCTGTCCATCGGCGTCGGGCTCTTCGAAGTACTCGTTGTAGACCGATTGCCCGAACAGGCCCAAAAGACGCTGGCTCGCGTCGCGCACGCTCGCAGGATCGCCGGCGACCGACGCGTTGATGTTGATGAGGCCTTCCTCGGCGACGACGACCGGCTTCTCGAAATAGCCGCCGGTGAGGCCGAGGTTCGTTCCGGACTCGACGGTGACGCCCGTCACCTCTCGGAACTGGTCGCCGTGCGCGGCGTCGTTGAATGGGCCGAGAACGAGCGGCGTGAACTCCCAGATCGGGATCTGCGAAAGCGGCTTCTTCAGCGCGGCTTGCGCGAGCGGATCCATCGCCTTGCGGACGATTGGCTCGGTGGAGATGAGGAGGCGCGTGAGGTTGATCGAGCTTCGCGCGTGGTACTCCGCCTTGAGGCCGTCGCGATCGGCGACGGAGGCCGCCATGGTCGTCGCCGTCCGCTCTTGGAGCTCCGTCGCGAAGACGGTGAGGATGACGAGCGAGCCGAGCACGAGGATCAACGCGACGCCGCGACGGCCGCGCGCGCGCTTCGTTCTCATCCGCTTTCGGATCGATTGATAGGGCGTCATGGCGTCTGCGCGGACGGCACCAGGCCGAGCCCCTCCGGAAGCCCGAAGATGAGCGGAGCGCGCATCGCGATCGGGACCTTCGTCACGAAGCGGTACGGCACACCGGGAACGTTGCGCGCGATGGCGAGCTCGATGCGCACGTAGCGCGGCAGCCGTTCGAACTGCTCCGCGGAGCTGTCCCAGTGATCGAGCCAGTCACCGGTGGTGCCGTCCATGTACTGCAGGTCGAACTCCACGACGTCCTCGGCGAGGATCTGCGAGACGCCGCCGGTCGTCGGCTCCATGTCGATGATGGTGGCTTCGCGGCGCGCGAGGTCGAGCGTGTCGACGTTGCCGCCTTTGGCCGTGCGCGCGCGGTTGCCCGAGGTGATGAAATACGAAAGCTCGTTCTGATCCGACTCGTGCGAGCCGAAGCCGAGCCTGCGATGGGAGAACGAGGTAAAGTCGAGCCGATCACCCGTCGTGCCGCCGTCGGTCCCTTTGAAGATCGTCTGGCTGACCTGCAGGCCCGGGTTCTGCAGCGGGCGGTGCATCGACAAGAACGCCGATTGGATCTCGCGCGACATGCGGCTGACGGCGCTGCGCCCTTGGTGGTAGCGCTCGCTCGCGCCTTCCACGCCCGTGCGCGTGCGACTCATCGCATCGAACGCTCCGTAGACGAGGCTCGCGACGAGCGCGAGCACCGCGAGGGCGACGAGCACCTCGATGAGCGTGATGCCTCTGCGGCTTCTGTTGCTGCGGCGCCGCATCAATCTGGCTTCTTCGGGGTCTTCGGTGTTTTCGGGCTCGTCGGCTCGTCTTCTTCCTCTTCCGTTTGGATGAGGCCACCGAGGTTGGCGCCGAGGCCGGCGTCCTTCGAGCTCACGACCCACTGCTCGAGCTCGGTGTAGTACTCCTTGCGGCCCTCGAACCAGCTGACGCGCACGGTGATCTTGCGCGTGCCGGCCTCGAACACGGCCTTCAGGTCGGGATAGACGATGCGCATCGCCAGCGCGGCGATCCCGTCCGTCATGCCGTCCGCGCCGCCGAGGAAGTTCTCCGCGACACCGGCGAGGTCTTCGTTCTTACCCATCGCGGTGGCGCCGGTCTTCATGAAGCCGAGCGCGGCAGCACCGGGTGCTGCACCTGCGCCGGGTCCGCTGATGCCGCCGCCGAGCAAGCTCGGGCCCGAGCCGAAGTCGAGCTCCGACTCGAGATCGAGGTCACCGAAATTCGCTTGCGGGAACTCGACCTTCGCGACCGTCCAGCTGCACGTCATCTCCGTGTCGGTGAAGCCTTCGCAGCAAGGTCCGGTCTCGTTCACGTCGGTGGCTTGGAAGCCGTTCTGCTCGACGTCCCACTCCGACTCGCTCATCTTGCAGCGCGCGAGGCTCGTCGCCTCGTTCAAGTGGCGCGCGTGTTTGATGCTCGCGAAGCTGACCCACTGCGACGAGAAGATCGCCGTGAGGCCGATCCCGAGGATGGCCACGGCGACGAGGACCTCGATGAGCGTGAAACCGCGACGCTGTTTCATCGGCCGGGATCCTCCACCTCGGATGCTTCGCTCTCGTCGCGCGGCTTCGGTGCGTCGGCGCGCCCGGCGAGGATCTTCGCCTTGCCGGTGAGCGGCGAGACGATGACGCTCATGAACCCGGTCTTGTCGCCCTCTTCGGTGTTCGCGATCCGCAGCTGTACGGACGCGTTCTCCGTTTGGCCGCCGGGGAAAAAGTAGAGGTAGGCCTTCCCGTCGCGGACGGGCTCGGCCTGGTGCTCGACGTCGATCTGCCAGAACTGGATGCCGCGCGGCAACGGGACGGGCTTCACCGCTTCGTCGTCGCCGTCCTCTTCGTCCTCGACCTTCACGCCCGAGCCTTTGCGCAGGTCGACCGGCTCGAACGTCGCGGGCGGCGCGCGGAGCTCGGATGCCCCTGCGGCGTCCTTCGCTTCCAACTGCGCTTCGCTCGCGGCGTCCCCGCCGAGCGTGTCCTTCTTCAGCGTGTGGCGATCGAGCGTCTCCTCCATCTGGATCGAGGAGTTTCCGAAATCGAAGACGAGCCGCGTCACCTTGCCGGAGGCCGTCGCCCGCGCGTACGCGACGCGCACCGCACCTGCGACGCGCGTCGATGCCTGGCGCAGCCTCGCGGAGCTAGTCCCGACGAAGCTCGTGATGGTGATGCCGAGGATGACCGCGAGCAGCGCGACGACGATGAGGATCTCGATCAGCGTCACGCCTCTGCGGAGGGTGAGACGTCGAGTTGCTCGTAGCCTTGTCGCCGCCATTTCTCCCCCCCGGCCCCCCTCACTGCGTGAGGGGGGGGAGGGTCGGCGTCGCGCGGACAAATCCCTCCCCCGAATGAAGCTCCCCCCTCGCGAGGCGAGGGGGGTCAGGGGGGGAGAAATAGCGGCCATAAAATTCCAACGCGCTGATCGCTACGTCCGAAACATCGACGGTCACATCTCGGCGATCTTCTTGATCTCCGTCTTGCTCGTGTCGTCGCGGACGTCGTCGGGCGTGCCCTCTTGGCCGTCGGCGCCGAACGAGAACGCGTGGATGTCGCCCTCGTCGCAGACGACCTTGTAGGGCTTGCCCCACGGGTCGTCGGTCTTCTTCGAGTCCAGCTTCTTCGCGTCCGCGAGCTCCTTCACCTGGGGACACTCGCCCGCGTCCGCCTCCGCTTGGTAGAGCTCCGCCGCTTGGCGCACGGACTCGGCGCCGACCTTCGCGGCCTCGACGCGGGACTTCTTGAAGGCGGGGAAGACGAGCAGCGTCGCGCCGCCCGCAATGACCGCCATGATCGCGACGACGATGAGCACTTCGACGAGGGTGACGCCCCGTCGGGCTCGTTTTGCGCGCGACTTCGCCTGCAGCATCCTCACAGTCGAAAGAGACATAGGTGTCCTCTCCATCCGAATCACAACCATCACTCCACTCGATCCAATCCGCCGAACGCAGCGTCCGGGCCGTCGCTCATCAAATCGTACGTGCGAGCGTTCGTGAACCCCGGGCATAGCAGACGCAGGGGCCGACCCCACGCATCCACGGGATCGAAGGCGATGTACCCATCCTTCTTCAGGTCGGCGACGTCGCCTGGGCACTTGCCGTCGTGGTCGGCGCGGTACTTGTCGACGCCTTTTGCCACGGCCCCAATCGTGGCGCGCGTCGCGCGCACGCCGATCGTGTGACGTTCGCGCGCCCCGAGCAGGACGAAAAGGCCGATGAACAGCGCGAAGGTGATCGCGAGCCGCGCCCGGCTCAGGCCGAGGCGGCGCACGAACGAGCCCGGCCGCTCCCACGGAAAGAAAATCGTCTGCTCGCGCGCCTTTCTCCTCATATCACCCTGCAAAATTGCTCATCTGGATGAGCGGCATGAGGATGGAGAAGGCGATGAAGGCGACGGCGCCGCCCATCACGACGATCATGAGCGGCTCGAGGAGGCTCGTCAGAACCTGCACGCGGGTCTCGACCGCGGAGTCGTAGGCGATGGCGACGTTCTCGAGCATGTTCTCGAGCTGACCGCTCTTTTCACCGATCGCGATCATGTGCGTCACGATCGGGGGAAACCGCTTCGAGCGCTTGAGCGGGTCGGCGATGGTCTGACCTTCGCGGATGTTCGCGATCGCGTCGGCGACGACCTTCTCGAGGACGGCGTTGTCGAGGACGTTCTTCACGATGTCCATCGCCTGGAGGAGGTTCACACCCGCGGCGAGCAGCGTCGCGAGCGTGCGCGAAAAGCGCGAGATCGCGAGCATCGAGAAGAGCGAGCCGAAGACCGGCACCTTCAGGAGGAACGCGTGCCACGCGAGCCGCCCGTTGGTCGTGTTCTTCCAGCGGCGAAACACGTAGATGAAGCCGCCGAGCATGATGGCGAGGAGCCACCAGTACTTGCCCATCGTGTCGCTGGCGAAGATGAGCAGCTGCGTGTACCAGGGCAGCGCCTGGTCCATCGACTCGAACGTCGTGATGAGGTTCGGCACGACGGCGATCATCAGGACGCTGATGAGGAGCGTTCCGATGATCGCCATCAGGGCGGGGTAGGCCATCGCGGCGGTGACCTTGCCCTTGAGCTTCGCCTGGTTCTCCATGAACAAGGTGAGGCGCTCGAGGACGGCCTCGAGCGTGCCGGAGGCTTCACCGGCGCGGACCATGTTCACGTAGAGCGGCGGGAAGATCGTCGGATGACCTTCGAGCGCCTTCGCGAAGCTCGTACCTTCCTTCACCTGCTCACGGATGTTCGTGAGCGCGCGCTTGAGCGTCTCTTTTTCGACCTGCTCGATGAGCGCGTTGAGCGACTCGAAGAGCGGGATGCCCGCGCGCAGCAGCGTCGCGAGCTGCCGCGTCATCACGGCGATGTCGCCGGTGCTCGGGCGCGAGAAGACGTTGAAGACCTTGATGTCGCGCTTCTCGCGCTCTTTGACGGCCTGCTCCTCCGTCGCGCTCGTGAGGAGGATGCCGTCCTTGCGCAGCAGGGAACGCAACGTCTTCGCGTTGTCGGCGTCGCGCACGCCCTTCGTGGGCTTGCCCGATCCGATCAGGATTCCGCGGTACTCGTAGACGGCCAAGGTTGGTTACCTCACTCGTCCACGAGGACGTCTTCTTGCGTCGCCGCGAGGACCTCCTCGACCGTCGTCATGCCGTTGATGACCTTGCGTGCTCCGTCGTCACGCAACGTGTCCATGCCTGCGAGGATCGCGGCGCGTTTCACCGTCTGCGCGTCGGCGTTCTTGAGGATCAGCGGGCCGACGGCATCGTCGACGAGCATCAGCTCGTAGATACCGCGTCGACCGACGAAGCCTTTGTTCGCACATGCCTCGCAGCCGCCCGGCTTGTGGAACATGAGCGGATCCGGCAGGTTTTGCCCGATGTATTCGTATTCGTGCTCGTGCACCGCGTAGCGACCCTTGAGGACGCGACGCGCCTTCTGCGCGAGCCGCTCGGGGTCGAGCGCGAGCTGCCGCAGCTCGTAGGCCGTCGGCTTGTAGGGGATCTTGCAGTGCGGGCAGAGCATCCGCACAAGACGCTGGGCGAGCACGCCGATGACGCTGGAGCGCACGAGGAACGGCTCGATCTCCATCTCGACGAGGCGCGTGACGGCGCCCGGCGCGTCGTTCGTGTGCAGCGTCGAGAGCACGAGGTGACCCGTCAGCGATGCGTGGATCGCGATGTCCGCCGTCTCTTTGTCGCGGATCTCGCCGACCATGACGACATCCGGGTCTTGGCGGAGGAAGGCGCGTAGCGCGCTCGCGAAGGTGAGGCCGATCGAGGGCTGGACGTGCACCTGGTGCAGGCCGCCGATCTCGTACTCGACCGGATCCTCTGCCGTGAGGATGTTCACGTTCGGCTTGTTGATGCGGTTGAGACACGCGTAGAGCGTCGTCGTCTTACCGCTACCGGTCGGACCGGTGACGAGGATGATTCCGTCAGGACGGTTGATGAGCTCGTCCATGATGCGGAACTCGCGGTACGCGAAGCCCAAGTCCTCCAAGCTGAGCAGGACGCTCGTCTTCTGGAGGATACGCATCACGATCCGCTCGAAGCCGCGGCTCGTCGGGACGGTGGAGACGCGGATGTCGACGCTCTTGCCGGCGATCTTCAGCGTGATGCGGCCGTCTTGCGGCAGGCGCTTCTCGGCGATGTTGAGCGACGCCATGATCTTCACGCGCGCAACGATGTTCGCCATGAACTGTCGGCTCGCGCGCCGGACGATGTAGAGCTCGCCATCGACGCGGAAGCGAACGACGACGTCGCGTTCTTCCGGCTCGATGTGGATATCGCTCGCGCGCTCGCGAACGGCTTGCGCGAACAGGCCGTTCACCCACGCGATGATCGGCGCTTCGTCGTCGGAGTCGATGATGTCGACGACGTTGTCTTCTTCGTTCGCCTGATCGCCTTCGAGGTTGCCGCCCGTCTCTTTGCGCTCCCAAACGCGGTTGATCGCGTCGAGCACGACCTCGCTCGTCGCGACGGCGAGCTCCACCGGCTTCTCGAACACGGCGCGCACGTCGTCGATGGCGGTCACCTCGAGCGGGTCCGCCGTGACGCAATAGATGGTGCCGTTGTGCTCCGCGATCGGCAGAATTTTGTGCTGCTTCGCGTAGGTGATCGGGATCTTCGACGCGAGCTCGTCGGGGATCGCGTCGACGTCGATCTTCTGCAGGAAGTGCAGGCCGTACTCTTCGGCGAGCGCCACTGCGATCGCGCGCTCGTCCGTCACCTTCGACGTGACGAGCAGCTCGACGAGACCTTGGCCTTTTTCTCGAACCGTCTGAACGAGCGGCGCAAGGCGGTCCGCGGGGACGACCCCGCGCTTGACGAGGATCTCGCCGAGGTACTCGCTATGCGCCTGGAGAACTGCCATGGATGGGGACTCCGCCTGTCCGACTCTTATTCGACCCGATCGGTCTTCGGGGTTGGGGTGGGGAGCGGCGCGCTCGGCTTGATGCGGCCGCGCGGTGGCTGCGTGGTCGTCGTGGTCGAGGGCTTCGGCCTCGGCGACTCATCCCCCCCGCCGGAGGATGCCGCAGACGAGCCTGAACGCAAGGAGGGCGGGGCGGACATCGAGGGAAGCGAGATCGGCTCGACGGCCATGTGCACGCGCGCCGCACGCGGTTGGCTCTCGGCGATCAGACGCTCGCGCTCCATCTCTTCCATCATCGTTTGACGGATGGATTCGACGAGACCGTTCGTCCGACTGAAGTCGCGCGGCGGCTCCCAGGCGGAGTCCTCGCTGAAGACGAAGTAGCGATCGAGGAACTCCTGACGCTCCTGCATCTTGCGCTCGAAGATCGCGCGAAGATCGTCCTGATCACGAACGACGTACGGCGTGAGGATCAAGAGCAGGTTCGTCTTCGCCTTGGTCGTCTTGTGCTGGCGGAAGAGGGCACCGAGGATCGGGATGTCGCCGAGGATCGGGATCTTCGTCTGGCTGACCGTCTCCTGGTCGCGCATGAGGCCGCCGATGACCACCGTCTGCTGGTCGCGGACGATGAGCGTCGTCGAAGCCGTGCGCTGGTTGATCGAGACGGCGCCGAGGGTGCCTTGCGGGGACGAGCCGACCTCGGAGATCTCTTCTTTGATCTCGAGTCGCACCTGATCCGAGTCGTTGACGTGCGGCTTGATCGACAGCTTGATGCCGACGTCTTTGTACGGCGCGGAGAAGCCGCCGCCGAGCAGACCGCCGAGGCCGCCGAGCGCGCCGGTGAGGCCTGCCGCGCCTGCTTGCTGGCCCGCGACCTGCGAGAGCAGACCGGCCGCGCCGCCGACGTTCGTCTGCAGCGGCACGCTCTGGCCGACGGAGATGTCGGCCTGCACGTTGTCGGTCGCGAGGATGTGCGGCGTCGCGAGCACGTTGGAGTTGCCGTCGGTGCCGAGGGCGTGGAGCACGACGCCGAGCGCCGGAATCGAGATGCCGGTGCCGAAGATGTTCTCCGTGCCTTCGAGCTCCGGGCCGCGAACGCCGAGCGCGAGCGCGCCGAGCTCGGCCGGGAGGCCCGTCACGCTTTGGCCGAGGTTGTTGCCGCCGTAGACCGCGCTGTCGTCGGGGCCGAGCATGTCGAAGGTGCTGCCGCCGTGGTACGCGATGCCGAGGTCCAACGTGTTGTTCACGTTGAGATCCATGATCACCGCCTCGATGAACACCTGCCGGCGCGGCTGATCGAGCTGGTCGACGACCGCGCGAAGCTGCGCGTAATCGCGGAGCGACGAGGTCGTGAGCAGCGAGTTCGTCGCCGTGTCGCAGCCGACGCGGACCGAGCCTTCGAAGATCTCTTCGTTGCCCTGGCCGCCCGCGCCACCTGCCGGAGCCGCCGTTGCGCCGCGGCCGCCGGGTCGAGCGCCGCCGGTCGGGGGTCGAGCACCGCCGCCACCGCCGAGGATCAGCTGCAGCGACGTCGAGAGCTCGTCGCACTGCGCGTGTTGGAGCGGTAGGACGTGGATCTGGCTGTCGCCTTCGGTCACCGGCGCGTCGACGACGCGTTTGATGAGCTCGAGGATCTTGTCGTAGTCGTTCTTCGTCGCGGTGATGATGAGCGAGTTGGTGCGGTCGTCGGGGATGACTGCGCCGGCGCCGTCTTTGCCGCCCTTGCCGAGGATCTCGTTCAGCTTCTGCGCGGCTTCGCTCGCGGAGCTGTTGTAGACGGGCTGCACCCAGATCTGGTCGCCCGCCGATCCGACGTCGAGCTCTTCGACGATGCGCAACATCCTTCGGATGTTCGCGCCGGTGTCGGTGACGATGAGGAGGTTGCCCGGCGGGTACGTCGCGATCGACGCGTCGGGCGACTTGAAGTTCGTCGTGAGAAGGCCTGCGACCTCACCGGCGTCGATGTTGTTGACGCGGTAGAGGCGCGTGACGAATCGATCCTCCTGCGGGACGGGCGTCGCGGTGCCGAAGATCGGCGTCGGTTGGTGCGAAGCGCCCTGCGACTCGACGATCTCGAGGAACGCGCCGTGCGGGATGACGGTGAGGCCGTTCGAGTTGAGGATCGCGAGGAACGCCGCGTATGCCTCGCCGGCCGTGACCTCGTCGGGGGAGAAGACGGTCACCTTCAGCTGGTGGAGCTTGTTGCCGTAGATGAAGCGCCGGCCCGTGATCTGGCTGACGGCTTTGACCAGCGCCGGAAGATCCGTGTCCTCGAGGTTGAACTTGAACTTCTGACCTGGAGGCGGCGGCTTGTATTCGATGTCCGGAGGAGCCGCCAAATTGGAGAGCGGATCCTTCTTCCCCGGAGCGGCGCCGGGCGCACCGCCCGGAGCGGCGGGATCGCCGGGCTTGGCACCCGGATCCGCCGGCTTCGCGCCGGGATCGGCGGGCTTGGCGTCGGGCTCGGCCTGCGCGCCGGCGGGCTTCTTCACCACCGGTTTCCCACGCGGGTTCAGCTGCGCTTGGGCCGCGAGGGGCCACAAAGCCAGCAGCGCACCGCACGCAGCTGCCACGAAGCGTCGCTTCATTCCGTTCGATCTCCCTTGGACCGCGGCTTCTTGCCCGGCCGGGCCTCCGCTTCGCCCGCTCCGGCCGGCGAAGCAAGGGGTTGTTCAGCTTCCGCTGCCGGAAATGCTTTCTTGGTGGCCGCGACCGCGACGAGGCTGAGCGTGCCGATGAAGATCGTGAAGACCGTGAGCAGCGACAGCACCGTGATGAGGGTGCGGGTCATGAGGCTCGCGCGGCGGAACGCTTCCAGCGACAAGGTCGAGGAGCCTTCGCCACGCGAAGCTCCTTTCGCTCGTCGGCGAAGAGAGGACAGCAGGGACAGTTGGGCCACGGCAGGTGCAATGCATCGACCATGCCGCCGTCGTCGGCACGTCGTTGCCGCACGATATCCGCTGAAATCCGGCTCGATCGAACGCCAATCGAGCGCCCTTGCGGCCCCGCTTTAGAGCACGTCCGACAGGTTGACAGGACCTCCGGAGGGGGCCGACCGGGCGTTGACAGTTTGGCAGCTGCGTTTGAACCGCTCGGCCGGAACCATGGCTCGCCCGGCACGGCTCGGGCGGAACCGGGCGCGCCTCAGCGCTTGGGCTTCGAGGTCGAGGTCGTCGTGGGCTTGGGCTTCGACGTCGACGTAGGCTTCGAGGTCGAGGTGGTCGTCGGCCGGTTCAAGAACCCTTGGGACGTTGGCCGAGGGGTCGCCGTCGCAGGCTTCGGGGCCGTCGAGGGGATGCCGGCAGTCGGTGCGCCGGCGGTGATCGCGGTCGCCGGTGTGGAGGTCGTGTCCGCAGGCACGGCGCTCGCCGAGCCGGTCTCGGCGGCGGAGGCGCTCGCCGGTGCGATTGCCGAATCGGCGGAGGGCGGGGACGACGCGGTCGCCGTGGCCGTCGCAGTGGGTGCCTTCCGATCCGGCTGCGAGGCGGACGTCTCGGACGAATCGTCGTCTTGCCCGTGATGGGACGACGGATCGGCCGGGGCTTTTCGCGTCACGATCACGAGGAATGCGATGGCTGCGACGGCACCCACCGCGCCGCTCACCATCGCGACGATCCCCAGCCGTTTCGCATGCTCCTTCGGCATGGGAGGCGGCATCCCCGTCGTCGTCAGGTTGACCGAAGTGACCTGCGACGGGATGCCCTCCGCAGTCGACGGAGGAGGTGGGGCGAGAGGGCCTGGCACCACGGGCTGCGGCGCCAACGGCTGCGGCGCCACCGGCTGCGGTGCCATGAACGGCGGTGGGCGAAACAGCGGCACCGTCAAATCGTGATGCGGGATCTGCCTCAGATCCGCCGGTACGCCGACCGCGGGCACGCCGAACGAATGGGCGCCGCTCACGCTCGAGGGAGGATTGCTCCACGCGCCGCCGTGGGACGGAGGTGCAGCTGGGGGCGCGACCGCCTTGGCAGGGACGTCGTTGGTCGTCGTCGACGTCTCCCACAAAAGGGAATCCTCCGCCTCGGCTGCCTGCACGGGCGCTTGCGCGGCGCTCTTCTCCGGCGAAGCGGAATTGCCGGCGCCCTTCCCCGACGCGTCGGCCGGCTCGTCGTGCTTCGCGTCGGGACGCGGGGCGAGCTTCGTCGGCTCGTCGTTGCCTTTGCGGCCGAAGAGGGCGGCCCGCGGTGGGTTGATCACGGGCCGCGGCGGCCGCACCGAGGAACCCGTGTCGAGCGCCGGCGCCGCTGCAGCCTTGCTCTTTGCGGCGTCGGCTTTGTCGTCGACGGCCGCGTTGGCGCTTGCAGCGCCGCCTCCATCGACTGCCGGGGCGTCGCTGGTCGACGCCGTGCTCGGCCCGGGAGGCACCGTGTCCGCCGCCGTCGCCGCGGCGAGATGCGTGAGCACGTCGGAGGCGATCGCCGTCGGAGACGAGTCGCGCGGGGGCTCGCTGGGCGGATTGCGCAGCGCCTCGATCTGCGTCTTCGCCCGGGCGATCAGCTCTTGCCGGCGCGCGAGGGCCGAGCGGGCTTCCGTCTTCACCCAGGCGGCGACTTCTTCGCGGGAAGCGGGCTTGATCGCCGCTTCGATGGCGGCCGCCATCGCGATGCCTGTCGGGTAGCGCTGCTCCGGATCCGTCGCGAGCGCTTTGAGCACCAACGAATCGAGCGGCGCGAGCGCCGGATCCCGCTTGCTCGGCGCCGACGGTTCCTCGGACAGCAGCGCGACGAGGAGCGCGGCTTCATTTTCGCCGTCGAAGAGCCGCGCGCCGACGAGCAGCTCCCATAAGACGATGCCGGCCGCGAACACGTCGCTTCTGCGGTCGACCGTCTTGCCGCGCGCCTGCTCGGGCGACATGTACGCGAGCTTGCCCTTCAGCTGACCCTTCTGCGTCTGCTGCACGCGACCGCGCGCCTTCGCGACGCCGAAGTCGAGCACCCGCGCGACGCCGTCGGTTCCGACGAGGACGTTGTGCGGAGAGACGTCGCGGTGGACGATCATCAGCGGCTCGCCGTTCTCGTTCGTCGCCTCGTGGGCCGCGTGCAGACCCTTCAGCATGTCGCAGACGATCGAGCTCGCGATCGCCTGCGGGACGCGGGCACGCCGTGCACCCGTCGACTTCACGAGCTTCGAGAGGCTCTCCCCGTCGACGAGCTCGAGGACGAGGAGCAGCTCGTCGTGCTCCTGCGAGACGTCGATCGTCGCGACGACGTTCTCGTGGCGGATGTGGGTGCACAACATCGCCTCGTCGAGAAACATCGAGACGAAGTCCGGGTCGCGCGCGTAGTGCGCGTGCATGCATTTGATCGCGACGAAGCGATCGGCATCGTTGTCACCCTCGGCGCCCGCTTGCGAGCCGCGCGCTCCAGGTCCCTGGATATGCGCGAGGTGAACGGTGGCCATGCCCCCCGACGCGATCTCGTCGAGGATCAGGAACCGTCCGATGACGCGCGCGTGCGAGCGAGCTTCGCCATCGGGCGCCGGGCGCCCGGGGTTCGTCATTCAGGCGACAGGCTACCACCAGTCGAAAGGGTCCTGACAGTGTGGTGAAGAAGGAGGCAATCGAGAGAATTTTGCAGCGAACGTGTGATGGGCCCGACACTCGCTCGCCTCACTTCTTGGATTGGAGCTCCACGGCGATGCAGCCATTCAGGAGCCCGAGGGTGCAGGCGCGACGCTGCAGCGCCATCACCTTGTCCGATCCAGGTCCCTCGCCGAGATCGACACGCAGCTCGGCCGCCGAGTGGCAGGCCGTCGCGACGAGAATGTCACCAGGCCCGCTGCAGGCGCGTTCTAGAAGGACGAGCGCGGCCGGTGCATCCTTCGCGACACCTTTGCCCGACGCCGTCATCCCACCGAGCGAGCTGCACGCCTTCAGCGAGCCCGCGTCGCACGCCTTTCGCTGGAGCGATGCCGCTGCTGCTTCGTCTTTCGGTCGGCCGCTGCCGAACTCTGCGGCGAGCCCCAGCAAGAAGCAGCTCTGCGGGTCGTTCGCGTCGCACCCCGTGGCGAAGAGCTGGTTGGCTCGGTCCACGTCTTTTTCGACGTAGAAGCCGCTCTTGTACGCCTCGGCGGCGACGCCGCCGCTCGCGGGATCGGCCGGGCTGCACGATCCAGCGAAGATCTCGATGGCCTTCTTGCGCAGGCGCTTGCCCTCATCGAAGTTCCTCGTCGTGCCCCACCCCTCGTTGGTCATATGGCCCAGCAGATCGCAGCTCTCCGCGCGGCCCTTCGAGCAGCCTGCGTCGAGCGCCGTCAGCGCTTTTTGGTAAAGCGCCGTCGCGCGCGCCACGTCTTTCGCGACGCGGGTGCCTCGCTCGTAGGCATGACCCAAATACCGGCATCCTTCCGGGTCGCCTCCATCGCAGCCTCGCTTCAGGAGCTCGGGGATCGCCGCCTTTTGGGCGTCGTTACCACGACGGTCCTCGTCGACTGCGAGCGCCGCCAGCGTGCAACCTCGCGCAGCACCCTCGTCACACGCCGCGCGGCAACCATCGAAGTCGAGCTCGGTACACGGCAGCTTCGCCACCTGGCTCGTGGGCGCGGGCTCGACGACTGGAGTCTCGGCGGACTTGGACGCCGGCGCCTCGACGGGCGTTTGCGCCTCCCTGACAGGCGGAACGACCGCATCCGCTCCACACGCCGAGGCCAACACGACGAACGACGCAAAGAGAGCCCGCATGCTCGGCCCTATACCAGAGTCGCACGACAGCGAACGAGCGGAGCCGTTGTCCGACGTGCCCCGCTCGCTTCCTCCGCCGCCAGTCGACCTGTGGGCCGTGCCTCGATCCGTTTAAATGACAGTCATGTCATGTTGTCAGGCGCGGGCTGCGGCCCGGGGACGATACCGGCGAGATCCGGATCTTCTCCCGGCTCACCCTGCGGGCGGCTCGCCTTCTCGCGGTCGCGCTCTTGGCGGCGCTGAGCCTTGTCTTTTTGGCGTTCCGCGCGCCGGCGCTCTCGTTCGCGCTTCATGAAAGACGGCCTCGACATGATGACCTCCACAGTCGGTTTTCGGGGGCGCAGCCCGGCGGCCGAAGCCCCTCGTTCCGGAGACGGCGTCGTCGAATCCCGAGTCGTTCATCATAATCGTCGATCCATTTTCAGAACCTCGTCGTTGCGTACGTGGTTCTGCCTCCCATCGGTTTGGCAAAACCGCGAAGCACGATGCAAGACGGGCTCCGGCGCCGATCAGCGCGAACGAGCGCGTTTCATGGTCGCGCGGGCGCGGGGCGGCGTGCGAAAGCGGTAGAAAGCAACACGATCAGAGCATCGGCGTGGATGCCCTCATCGCGCGCCGGTTCGATTGCTCAGGCCGACAAACCATCGTCGATCCTCCAATCCGCCCCGGTGACGTGGGCGGCCTCCTCGGATCGCGACGGGTGCGGCAATCCCCCACGGGGGCGATCGATCAATCGAGGTAAATCTCGTCGACGTAGCACCACTGCCAGTCTTCACCGGGCTCGAACGATTGCACGATCGGATGAGTCGTTGTTTTGTAGTGTTTCGTCGCGTGTTTGTTGATCGACGAATCACAACACCCGACGTGGCCGCAGCTCAGGCAGATCCGCAAATGGACCCACGGGTCCCCGGAGGCGAGGCACTCCTCACATCCTTGTGCGCTCGGCTCGACGTCCCGGATCTCTTTCGTGTGTACGCACGTTGCCATTCACCACCTGCTTTTCCGTGTCAGCGTCCGGCGTCTCCGACGACCAGCACGGCTTTACCGCGCCGGGGCGCGCCGGCCGCCGGGTGCGGTCGGTATGCCCGGGCTGCCTCTTCGAGGGGCCATTGTGCACCGACGAATGTTTGCAGTCGTCCCGAGGCGATCATCTCCGCCAACTTCATCAACTGAGAGCGGTTGGGCTCGACGATGAAAAAGGCGTCTTGGGTACGCCGATCGAGTGTCTGCTCGCTGGATGCGGCGATCGTCACCATCTTGCCCGAGGGTCGCAGGCAACCCCATGCTCGCTCCAGCGTCTCGCCGCCGACGGTGTCGAAGACGATATCCATCCCCGCGGCGCCTTCGGGCCATTCGAGACGGTAGTCGAGCGCGACCTCGGCGCCCAACCCGCGAACGAAATCGAGATCCCGCGCCGACACGGTGGCCGTCACGTGTGCACCGAGTGAATGGGCGAGCTGAACCGCGAAGATTCCGACGGCGCCGGCGCCGCCCAAGATCAACACACGCGCGCCGCGAACGACGCGGGCCTTCTCGACCATCCCCTGCCAGGCCGTGAGCCCGGAGATTGGAATGGTGGCGGCGACGGCGTATTCGATGGAGCGCGGCTTGAGCGCGATATCGCTCGGGCGCGCCACGCAATACTCCGCTTGTGCCCCGTTCTCGATCCAATCGTTCATTCCCAACACCGGGTCGCCAATCGACAGCTCGCGTACGTCCGCACCGAGCGCGTGGATCTCTCCCGAGAACTCGTGGCCCGGGACGATGGGTCGCGGTCGCGGCTCGCCGGTCGGCAGCTTCCAAGTCGGCTCCCATGCGAGCTCCGTCGGCGTGACCGCCGCGGCGCGCACGCGCACGACCACCTCGCCCTGTTTGGGCGCCGGCATCGGCAAAGCTCCGACCTCGACAGGATCATCGCTCCCCGGTTCGCGCAGCACGACGGCTTTCATTGGACGCCTCGATCCATTACCGAATGCAAGAAGCGGAGCCTGACGCACGGAGCCAACGACGGGTGTGACGGATCGCGATCGACTCGATCGTGGCGACGATTGAATGAAAGCGCCGAGCGAGCAGAAACCATCGACGCGACGGGCGCTGTAAGCTGGGCTCGAACGAGTGGTAGCGCCCGCACCCGAAAACCCAATCGTGGCCGCGATCGTGGGTATCCTTGCGCCCATCCTCGGGCCGTTCACCGCGCAGACCGCAGTCAAGACGTTCGCTCGCAAAACGCTCGGGCGTGAAGCCGACACGCTCGTGGCGGCCGACGTCCCGGCCTTCGCCGAGTCGCTTCGACCGCTCCTGCGCACGTTCGTCGGTCGCGACCGAGCCGAGGTCGTGATTCTCCGTATCAAACGCGAGGGGCAGCGATGAAGTACCGGGTGCTCGCTGCGCTTCCTGTCGTCATCACCGCGGCGCTGTATCTCGTCGTTCACCTCGTCGGCGACCGAGCCATGGGGGCGGAGGTGCTGACGCGGTCGGTGCAATCCGCAAAAATCGCGGCGGGCGTCGGATGTATCGTCGCTGCGTTCACCTTCGCGCGCGGCGACTACCTTCGTCGCGCGTGGCTCTTCGCCGGCGTATCGTCGGTGCTGCTCGCGCGCGACATATGGCTCTTCCCCCTCGGGATGGAGACGACTTTTTTGGGGGTCACCGTCGAGGCCATCAATCACGTCATCGTCGGGATCGCCAACGTGTTCGGGGTCGCCGCAACCGTGCTGATGGCGCGGGCTTGGCAGGTCGGCGGGATCGAGCTCCCGGGCTCGAGCATGCGCAAATGGATGGTCGTGGTCGCCGCCATCGTCGTGGCATTCGCCATAGCCGGCGTACCGCTGGTGCACGACCTCGCGAACGTCGCGGCCGGCAAGAAGGTGCCTCTCATCAACATGATCTCCAGCGGGGCCGACATCGTGTCGATCGCCCTCATCGCGCCCGTCTTGCTCACCGTGTTGGCCATTCGAGGTGGGGTTCTCGTCTGGCCGTGGAGCCTCTACATGGCGAGTATGGTGGCTTGGCTCGCATACGATGCGGCGGACGTCCTGTCCCGCTCCGCGAGCTTCGCATCACACGCCGCCTCGCTCGGCATCGTCGCGGAGCTGATGCGTGTCCTCGCGTGCGGCTATTTGTGTGTTTCGGGGGTCGCGCAGCGGACGTCGGTGTTGTCCGTCGACCTCGAGTAGTCCGCCCGAAGGGCGGCCAAGTGACAATGAAGGGATGTCCAGGCGCCTGCCTTCGGCTCGTCGTTCGGCCCGGCCTTCACTTGCGCGCGTCAGCGCGGGCCGGGCCGAACGACGCGCGGAAACCTGGGACAACCCCTGGACTAGTCGTCAGAACGCGAGAGCGCTGGCGTTCACTTCGTGCGTGACGCGGACGGTGCCCTCGACGTCGACGATGCCGAACGTGATGAGCGGGTCGCCCTCGCGCCAGGTGATCTCGACGAAGCCGTAGTTGTTTTCGGGGACCGCATCGCCGACCCGATTGGTGTTCTCCTCGATGAACGGCCACGTCTGCGTAATTCCGCTCGAGGTCAGATCGTAAATTGGGTATCCGCCCTCGACTTCCAGTTTGGATAGCTCACCCCAGTGGACGTCCCCGCTGATGAAGATCGTCGCGTTCGCGCCGGTGGTACGAATCAGGTCGATCATCCGCTGTCGCTCGTGCGGCATGTTCGTCCACGATTCGTAGCCGTTGTACGCGTGACCGAACTGTGTGCTCGTGGCGATGATTCGCACGTCGGCAGGCTTTTTCAGCTCCTCTTCCAGCCAAGCCCACTGCGCCTCACCGAGGAAGGCTCTCGTGGTGTCGTCCGTCGGTTGATAGTCGTTCTTCGAGCCCGGGTCCGTCGCGGGATCGAGCGGGTCTCGGAACCAACGTGTATCGAGGAGAATCACCCGCACGGTGCCACCCTCCGCCTCGAGCACATACGACGTGTAAATGCCCTCACGGGTGCGCCGCTCGGAGCCTTCGGGCTCTTGCCAGAAGTCGAGGAAGATCTGTTTGCTCTCGGCCTTCTGCGGGTATTCCTTGCCTGCGTCGTTTGCCCCGTAGTCGTGGTCGTCCCACGTTGCGATGACAGGGATCTTGTCGCGCAATCGCTGAAACTCGGCGGACGATCCCTGTAGATCGTATTTGGCCTGCATCAGCTCCATGTCGGTCGTGTCGCCGTAGATGTTGTCTCCGAGGAACACGAACAAGTCGGGCGCGCTGTCGGTCGCCAGATCCAGGACGGGCTTCGGGATGTTTTGGTGCATGCACGAGCCGAAGGCGATGCGTGTCGTCAGCGGGTCGTTGTTGCCTCCGCCGCCTTCACCGCCTTCGCCGTCGCCGCCCTGGCCACCGCCTGCGCCACCTTCACCGCCCGCGCCGCCGTCTTGGCCGTCGGTTTCGTCGTCACCACACGCGACGAGGGGAACGAGGAACGGCAGGCCTAGGACGATGGGGCGGCGCGACTGCATGGGTATAGACGCCAGGTTACAGCGCGAAGCCTGCCCGCTGGTGTCGTTTGCTCAGCGGCCCAACACGAGGAGCGCGCCGAGCGCTGCGGTCGCTGCTGTCTCGGTCCTCAGTACGGCATTTCCCAACCGTACGAGCGCGAAGCCCCCCGCCTCCGCCATCGCAATCTCGCGTGCCGAGAGGCCCCCTTCCGGGCCAATGACCAGGCTCACGCTTGCGTTGCGCGGGTGCTCGTCGACCAGCGCGCGCATGTCGCCCGTCACGTCGGGGTGCAGGAGCAATCGTAGTGTCGAGGTGGTGTTGGCCACGATTTCGTCGAGCGGTCTCGGCGGCTCGATGTCGGGTACGTCTCCACGCCCACATTGGCGTGCCGCCTCGATCGCGATTCGCTTGTAACGCCCGAGCGCGGCTCCGCTGTCGCGCGCCGCGACGGTTCGATCCGAATGGGCAGGCAAGATCGCCGTCGCGCCGAGCTCGGTCGCGTCGCGTACGACGGCATCGAGCTTGTCGGCTTTGCCGACACATTGCACGAGGGTGACCGGCCGGAGCGGCAAAAGCGACGCTGGGCGCAGCGCGCCGATCGCCACGGAGACACCGGCTCGACTGTTCGCATCGAGGACCTCCGCATCGGCTTCGGTCCGCGCCTGGGGATCGAACGCGACGAAAACGTCGCTCGCCGCGAGCCGGCGGACCCGGGTGACGTAATGCCCGGTATCGCGGTCGAGCGTCGTCGTGCCCGATCGCAGGTCCGAGACCGGGACGCGCACCAGCGCGGTCATGCCTTGGGCGTGCCGCTTCCGACGTCGCGCAGGTGCAGCGCGACCCAGCCGTCCTTGTCGTAGGCGCGTTCGCCTCCGGTGGTCATGTGACGGGCAGCGACGACCTCGAGCTTGCGATCGAGCGAGGTGAATCGCGCCCGCATGCGGTCTTCTTCTGCGGTGAGGATCCCGGAGAGGACGAGGTGACCGCCGGGCGCCACGCGCTTGACGAGATCGTCGGCGATGGGGTCCAGGATCTTCGACTCGATGTTCGCGACGACCCAGGGGAACGTCGCATCGACGTCGTCGATCGTGCCCGCGAACATCTCGAGGCGGTCGGTCATCGCGTTCCGCTCCGCGTTCTCTTTCACGGTGTCGATGACCTCGGGATCGATGTCGAACGCCGTCGCGCGCGCAGCGCCGAGGGCGATCGCGACGAAGGACAGGATGCCGCTGCCGCAACCGGCGTCGAGCAGGTGAGCGCCCACGAGCTCGCTCTTCGATTCGTCGAGGATGTTCGCGACGAGCGACGTCGTCGCATGCAAGCCGGTTCCGAAGGCGCGGCCGGGCTCGAGCTCGAGCACCTTCGCAGACTCGAGCGCGCCGAACACCGCGCCTTCGATCGCGCGCCACGGCGGGCGTACGACGATCGACGGCGTCAGCGCGAACGGCTCGTAATACTGCTTCCACGCGTCGCGCCAGGCGTCGCCGACGACCTCCTGAACCGTCGCGGTGAACACTTCCTCGCGCCCGGTGAGCTCTGCCACTGCTTCGTCGGCGGCCTCGCGCGAATCGAAGCTCGCGACGAGCAGGACGCTCTCGCCGCCCGGACCTTTCACGTACGTGCTGTCGTCACGTTCTTCGACGCCGGTCGCGCCGAGATCGAACAGGAACGAGCTCACCGCGTCGGCGTGCTCGGTGTTGGTGGTGACGTGGACGAACGGGTAACGAGGCTCTTCGCTCATTCGGTGACGTTGATTCGAACCGTGGACTCACTGCCGAGCTGCGTGCCGAGGACGGCACCGAGCACGACGCCCGTGACGACGACCGCGCCGATCGGGATCCAGAACCAGGGGCTCTCGACGACGCTCGTGCTCTCTTCCGGGACGACGACGCGAAGCGGAGTATCGGCGTCGCCTCGACCGGCGAGCGGCAAACCTGCTTTGTCGAGCGCGAGCACGTAGTACTCGAGGAGGGGCGGCGTGACGCTCGCCGCAGGGATTTCGCCGCGGAAGGCACCCATCGAATAGGCGAGCGACTTCTGCGCGAACTTCCCCTTCGCGCCGCTCCGGTAATAGAGCTGCACCTTCTCGACGACGACGTCGGGGTCGTCGATCTTGCCTTCGATCTTGAGGGCGGTGCCGCTCTCGATCTGCGCGGCCGGCGTGTGCTTCACGGCGACGGCGGTCTTTTCGGGTGCGCCTTCGCCTTCCTTCGCCTTGCCGGGTTTTCCGTCGGCCTCCCATTGCTTCTTCGCCTTGTCGAAGAAGTCGCGGAAGCGGGGCGACTCGGTCTTCGGAAGCTCGAACGTCTCTTCGAGGACGAAGAGAGCGCGCGCGAACGCGTCGGCCTCTTCGTTCTTGCCGAGCGCGATGTTGTTGAACGCGAGGAGCTTGTAGGCCTCGATTCGTTCTTCTTTGGTGGCGTCCGAGCGGACGACGACGCCCGACAGCGTCTGGATCGACTCCTCGTAACGAGCGTCGTCGTACATGTCGCGACCCTTTTGGATCACCGACGACACCGAGGAACGCTTCGGCGCGGGGCCCGCCTGGGCGACGCGAACCGGCTTGCGAGGCCCTGCTTCGGCGGGCGTGACGATCGTCGAGGTGGAGGCCACGCCGAGCGCGCACGCGAAGAGAAGCGACGTTCGCCACCGCGACGCCGAGGACACAAAGGCCATGGCCGCGCAGGCTAGCTTACGAAGCCCGTCGTAGGAAAGGTGAAGGCCGCGAAGCGCTCGGCGTTCCGTCGGGTGCGGGGGGCCGCGGTTCTTTGACGAAGTAGGCCCGGCGCGCCGGGACACTCACGAGGACGCGGCGCCGGTGCTCCGGCGGAGGCGGCCGTTCGCCCTGCATCAGCACCATTGCGGTGAGGCGGTTGCCGTAGACGACGCCGGTGTCGATGCCGGTCGCGTACGGCGCGATCTCCGGCTCGATCTGCGCGTTATGGCCGAACACGATGTGATCGGGTCCGGGATACGCCTGCGCCCAGCTGACGTCGCCGCGCAGCTCGAGCGGCTCCGTCCCGTTCTTGCCGAGGCTGCGCAGGTACATCAGCGTGCGGGGCGGCTGCTCTTGAATCGGGATGTTCGGCATGACGCCCGCATGAACGATGCGGACCCCGTGCTCCGGCAGATCGATCCAGAGAGGCATCGCCTCGATGAAGTCCCAGTCGCGGCCTTTCAATGCTTCGGCGGTGCGCCGCGTGACGCTGCCGACCTTGAACGGGATGCCGCTGCGCCTCGATGCGCGCCATCGAAGCAAGCGATCCTCGTGATTGCCGCGCACCGCCTGTGCATTCAGCGAACGCGCGAGCGCGATCACGTCGTGGGGCTTCGGACCGCGCACGACCAGATCACCGACGAAGAACAGTCGGTCGCTCTTACGGAACCCCACATACGAGAGGAGATCCTCCAGCTCTCGTATGCATCCGTGCACATCCCCGATGATGATGGTACGGCTCACGACCCTGGACAGGTGTATCGCAAGACGCAACGCTCGACGAGAGTAATTGCGCCGCGTCCGCCGCTGGTTTTGCACCTCGCCTCGAACCTTCGTCTGAGGATTGATCGACTCGGGCGGTCCTCGAGGCACGCCAGTTGCGACGCCGCCCGCCGTGACGCTGAAGACACCGGTGCCGGCGGCCGGCGCCGACACTTCGGCGCGGCACCGGGAAGCTCGGATCAACTTCGTTCTGCTGCTGCTCGCGCTCGCGCTGCCGGCGTTGATCGCACGCGTTTGGTTGTTCGTCCCGCCCTGGGTACCGGGCGTCGCCTCCGTCGGGTTGGCCGGTGGAGCGACCGTCGTGCTCCGCCAGCGAGCGCGAGGGCTTGCGCCACTCGTTGCATGCCTCGCGAGCATGGTGACCTGGGTGTTTGCGTACGGGACCGTGGTTTTCGACAATCCCACGGCCGACGAGATCACGTTCGAGGTCGACGATGGAGCGTCGGTCGTTCGCGTTCCGCCGGGGAAACACGCCGTGAAGACGCTGCCGGTGGGCGAACGCCGCTTCACCGCGAGGCTCACCGGGGGAGGCGAGTCGTTCTCCGGTGAGGTCGGGTCCAACGGCCGACACCTCGCCACGCCTTCGAACGACACCTGTTACGGCCTCGTTCGAACCACCGACGGCGCCAGCACGAGCGGGCGTGCACAGGCCGACGAACACCTCGCAGGCCGCCGCTTCTACACGCTGCAGAAAGTCGACGACTACTTCGAGCCACCCCCGACCAGCGTGACCACGCGCACCGCCGGGATGTTACGGCGCAGGCTCGAGCGCTCCTCGTGCCGTCACAAGTAAACGACCCGGCGCGAAGGCCGGGTCGATCGGTGATCGGTGCTGGGCGAGCGGCTCAGCTCCGTGGGAGCCGCCCCGGCCGGTCTCGCTTCGCTCGACGTGGCCTGCCCCACGAGGCTCAACCGGCGGGCGGAGGGATGCTGCCGGACTCCGCGAGCTTCGCGCGCTTCGGGATCACGACGACGCCGCCCTCGCTGATGCTCCAGCGCTTGCGATCGGCCTCGAGGTCGTACCCGATCTCCGTGCCCGGAGGGATCTCGACGCCCTTGTCGATGATCGCGCGGCGGATGCGTGCATGTCGGCCGATGACGACGTCCTCGAAGAGGACACACTCGTCGACCGAGCTGAACGAGTTGATGCGACAGCGGTTCGAAAGCACGGACCGATTGATGCGACCGCCGGAGATGATGCACCCGTGTGACACGAGGCTCTCGGTTGCGACACCCACGCGCGCGTTGGCCTCGTCTCGGAAGACGAACTTTGCGGGCGGGTCGTGGTTCGTCCCGGTCCGGATCGGCCAGCGCCGGTTGTAGAGGTTGAACGCCGGCTTCACGCTGACGAGGTCCATCTGGGCCTCGAAGTACGCGTCGACCGTGCCGATGTCGCGCCAGTAGGCGACGCGCCCCGCCTCCGGCTCTTCACCCGGGACGTGGTTGTTGTTGAAGTCGTAGACGAAGCAGCGCTTCTGGCTCGCGACCATCCGCGGCACGATGTTCCGACCGAAGTCGTGCGCGCTCGATTCGTCCTTCGCGTCGTCGACGAGCGTCGCGAGCAGCGACTTCGTTCCGAAGATGTAGTTGCCCATCGAGGCGAGGCAGTAGCCGGGCTTGCCTGGCATCTCGGGCGGATCGGCGACCTTCTCGTGGAAGGCGACGATGCGACCCTCCGCGTCGACCTCGATGACGCCGAACGATCGCGCTTCGGCTTTCGTCACCGGAATGGCCGCGACGGTGAGGTCGGCGCTCAACCGGAGGTGGTCAGCGAGCATCTGCCGAACGTCCATCTTGTAGACGTGGTCGCCACCGAACACGACGACGAGCTCGGGGTTCTCGTCTTCGATGACGTGCATCGTCTGGTAGACCGCGTCGGCCGAGCCCTTGAACCACGACAGGCCCGTCCGCTGCTGAGCAGGGATTGTTTCGATGTAGCTGTCGAGCATCGGCGACAGCCGCCACGCGCGTGCGATGTGCTCTTCGAGCGACGCGCTCTTGTACTGCGTGATGATTTTGATGCGCGTGAGGCCCGAGTTCACCATGTTCGACAGGACGATATCGATGATGCGATAGCGTCCGCCGAACGGGACTGCGGGCTTGGCTCGATCCGCCGTGAGGGGCCAGAGGCGTTTTCCTTCTCCGCCGGCCAGAACCATCGTGAGGATCCGGTGCACCTCGAAGGGTGCGTGCATGAGCGTCTCTTGCATCCCGACGGCAGGGTAGCCTCGTTGTCCGGTTTGGGAGAAGTCTTGCACGGGTGACGATGCGAACGTCTCGTTGTGGCCACACTGCGCGGTCGTGCGGGCGCATCACCAACGCGTGAGAACAAGACACATGCCCAGTGCACGAGCTCGTGGCAGCGTCGCGTCGTGCGGTGTTTCGCCTCGCGACATCAGGCTTCCGAGCGAGCGAGGATCTTTACGATTCGTTCTGCGCCTGATAGCTCTGTGCGGCCGGAAAACGCCGGAGGAGATCGAATGAGCCGCCGTTTTTGCCAAGCCAGGTCATCAAGCGTTGGGTCGTCTCGCATTGCGCGCGCTGCATTGGGAGCGCTGTTCGTGACGGGCGCGGTTGGTCTCGCCGCCGTGTCGTCGGGTTGCAGCAGCGAAGTCAAAGCCTACGAAAAGAAGGGCGCGCCGACGGGCAAAGCCGCGCAAGTTCCCGCGCCGCCGACGCTGCCGCAGAAGCCGAAGAAAGACGGCGACAGCTACACCGTTTTCGGTGCCGTTCACGATCTGCACAGCAAGGTGCACTCCCCCGATGTGAAGGGGAAGAAGCTCACGATCGTCGGCTACGTCGTGAAGACGAACGCGGTGAAGTGTCAGGACGACAGCAAGGCGCTCGAGGAGCAATGCGCTCCCGCCTGCTCGATGCCGGACGACATCAAGAAGGGCACACCGGCCGACTGCAAGGCTCCCGCGCCCACGTTCTGGATTGCCGACTCCCTCGAAGAGAAGACCGAGATGATTCCGGTCCTCGGCTGGGCGTCGAACTTCGCCGGTATCAAAGGCGCCATCGAAGAGATGGATAAAGCGACCTCGCTCGAGAAGCAGGCCGAGGTGAAGTTCATGGATCAGCAGGGCCGCGTCCTGCCGAACCCGCTGCCCGCCGTCGGGGCAAAGGTCGCCATCACATGCACCTACGGCACGACGTCGCGCGTCATGGGCACGTCCTCGGAGCCCAAGTACGGTGTCCTCGGTTGTGGCAACGACTACGTCATCAAGGTCATTCAGCCCGCCCCGGAGCAAGCGAACCTCCCCGGGATGAAGCCGCGCAAAGAGCTCAAGGCCGAGAAGAAGTAGCGCCTCGACAGCCACGTTCGAGCGCGCGGGCGAGAGTCGGTCGAAAGCCGGTCTCGCCCGCTTCGTCGTTTGTGGCGCCAGCGTCCTGGCGACCACGTCGGATTGGGTCGGCCAGCTACACAATTGTTTTCTTCGCGTCCGCACGACGGCGCGGGTCCCGCCTGAGGGGGTGCTCCCTGCGGTAGCACTTGGCACCCACTCCTGTGCGGACATAATTTTCTCTTAGCACCAAATCGGAAGCGTCCCTCGGTCGTTTAAAGCTCATGACCGAACGAGGAGCCCGCCACCGTTCCAAGCCGACCGACCCCTCGACCAAACAATCCACGCCGAGCGAGAGCTCGGTGATGTTCTCGCTCCGCGAGCTGATGAGCCTCGAGTCCGACCGGATCGAGGACGAGCGCGCGCAGGAGGAGCGAGCTCGCATCGAGGCGCAGCGCGCCAAGATGGAAGCCGAGCTGAGACTCGCTGCCGCGGAAGAGGCGAGGCGACGCGCCGAGGCGGAACGCGCTCTCGCGGAAGAAGGCCGAAAGCGCGAAGAGGCGGCGCGGCTCGAGGCGATTCGACTCGGGGAGCTCGAGCGCGCCCGGCTCGAAGCGCTGGAGCAATCGCGCCTGCAGCAGCTCGAGGTCGAGCACAAACACGCGGCGGAGATCCTTCGGCTCAAGGGTGATCGTGACCGCGTACGCCTGAAGCGTTCGATCGTCACGATCACGATCGGTACCGTCGTCTTTGCGGCGGCGGGCATCGGCTACTACGTCGGCGTGCTGCGACCGCGGATGGAGGCGGAGCAGCGAGCGCTCGCCGACCGCAGCGCGCAGCTCGACAAGGAGCGAAAGGCTCGCGCCGACGATCTCGCCGAGCTCGACGCGGAGCGGTCTCGGCTTCAGCGCGATCTCGACGCGATCCCGACGACGGCACCCGCGGTGACCGTTACGCCGGTGGTGACCGCACAGCCGACCGTGACGCCTCGGCCGCCTCCCACCGTGAAGCCGCCGCCGCCTCCTCCTCCGACGGCTACGGGCAAGTGCAACCCGCTCGATCCGATGGATGAGTGCGTGCGCTGAAGCGGTCGCGTAGCATCGCTCGGTGGGTCGGGAACGAATCGTCGCGGGCCGATTCGGAATCCTCGGACGAGTAGGCGCCGGCGGAATGGGCGCGGTGTACCGCGCCGTCGATCACACGACCGGGAACCTGGTTGCCGTCAAAGAGATCCACGGGCTCCAGCCGCAGGACCACGACCGCTTCGCGCGGGAGTGCAGCTTCCTCGCGTCGCTCGACGAGCCCGGGATCGTTCGCTACGTCGCGCACGGCACGACCGGCATCACGAAGTTCCTCGCGATGGAGTGGGTCGACGGGCCGACGCTCTCCGACGAGATCAAACGCCGCGGTTTCCGAATCACGGAGACGATCGAGCTCGTCACCGCCGTCGCGAAGATCGTGGCGGCGATCCACAAGCGCGGCATCGTCCACCGCGACATCAAGCCGAGCAACATCGTCCTCCAAGCGGGCGACCACCGCCGGCCGAAGCTCCTCGATTTCGGTGTCGCTCGGCTCGAGGGTGCGGCCGCCGGCGACGTGACGACGTCGGGGCTCGTCGTCGGATCGGCCGGCTACTTGTCCCCGGAGCAAGCGACGGGGCGCAAAGACATCGATGCGCGGGCGGACGTCTTTGCGCTGGGTTGCCTGCTCTTCAAATGCCTCACGGGGCGCGTGCCGTTTCGGAGCGACGACCCGATCGGCGTGCTGTTGAAGATCACCCTCGAAGAAGCTCCCCGCCTGCGCGACTTCGTCTCCGGCGTCATGCCGGAGCTCGACGACCTCGTGGCGCGCCTGCTCTCGCGCGACCGGGACGAGCGCCCGCGCGATGCCGCCGAGGTCGCGAAGCTGCTCGCGGAGCTACCGCTCGCGCGCGACGACGACGGGCCCCCGAGCGTCGAGGAGGGGGCCATCACCGGGGCAGAGCAGCGGCTCGCCGTGCTCGTGCTCGCCCGAACGGATCAGTTCGCGTCGCGCGAGCCGGGGCAACCGCAACCGAAGTCGGAGCCCGACCGCATCGCGATCGAGCGCGCGCTTCGTCCGCTCGACATGGTTCCGGAGGTCCACTCCGACGGGACGGTCGTGCTCGTCGTCACCGGGCGGGGCGAGTCACTGGGCGATCTCGCGAGGCGCGCCGTGCGCGCGGCGTCGGCGATTCGCCACGCGGATCCCACCTTGTTCCTGGCGATCGCCGCGGGTCGCGCGACCGATGGGCGCACGATCAAGATCGGCGAGGCCGTCGATCGCGCGAGCGACCTCTTGTCGCACCTGATGCTCCACCATCAAGCGGGAGACGTCGCGATGGACAACACCGTCGCGAGCCTCGTCGACTCCGCTTACGAGATCGAATCCTTCGAGACCGTCTCCAAGCTCCTCAGCGATCGCACCGACAGCCGCATCCGATCGGTGCTCGGGCGGCGGGCGGCGTCGGCCGGGCGAGACCACGAGCTCGGCTTCGTTCGCGGGCTCATCCAGCAGACGATCGAGGACGGCAAAGCCCGCTCGACGATCGTGATCGGCGAGCCCGGCATGGGCAAGACTCGTCTGTGCCACGACGTCGTCGGGGGCATCGATCGCTTCAGCACCGAGGTTTGGGTGATCCGGGCCGACCCTTGGAGGAAGGACACGCCCTTCGGCGCGCTCGCGCCCCTCATCCTCGAGCTCGCGGGAATCGACGGCTCGGACGACGACGCTGCCCGATGGAAGAAGCTCGTCGGTCTCGTCGATGCGTCGGCGCCGGGCCCGTACTCGTATCGAATCGTCGAGTTCTTCTCCGAGATCTGCGGCATCCCGATCCTTCAGCGAAAGCCGAGTCGAACCTTCGATGCCGCGCGGCGTGACCCGACGTCGATGGGTGAGTCGACACGCCGCGCCCTCTCCGACTTCGTTGCGGCCGTTGCTGCGCTGCGCCCTCTCTTCATCGCGCTCGAGGACGTGCACTGGTTGGATCAGGCGACGCTCTCCTTCCTCGATGCGACGCTGCGCGCGCTCGAAGACAGGCCGATCTTCGTGCTCGCGCTCGCCCGAGAAGACCTCGCGACGACGTACCCGAACCTGTTTGCCGGTCGTCGCGTGCAGACGCTACACCTCGAGGCGCTCTCGGCGGCGTCGTCCGCGCGCATGGCCCGGGAGCTCCTTGGCGACGATGCGGACGAAGGCGTCGTCGACCGCATCGTCGAGTGCGCAGGGGGCAACCCATTCTTCATCGAGGAGCTGGCCCGCGCGGCGATCGCGGGCTCGATCGACAACCTTCCCGATTCGATGCTCGCCGTCCTCGAATCGCGGTTCGATGCGCTCTCGCCCGAGGCGCGCCGTGTTCTTCGCGCCGGCGCCGTCTTCGGATCCGCGTTTTGGGATGGCGGTGCCCAGGCGCTCGCACCCCGAATCGACGTCGCGCAGGCGCTGGCCGAGCTCGAACGCGCCGGTCTCGTTCAGAAGGCCAGGCGCTCTCGCCTTCGCGGTCATCACGAATACACCTTTCGCCACGAGCCTTTCGTCGAGGCCGCGTACGCCTGCATTCCCGATCCGGATCGGAAGAAGGCGCACCGCGCGGTCGCGAAATGGCTGGAGGCGTCGGGCGAGCGCGATCCACTGTTGCTCGCGGAGCATTACGAGCGCGGTGGTGACGGTCAGAGCGCGGTTGCGCTGATCGCGGTCGCGGCGCACCTGGCGCTCGAAGCGAGCGATCTCCCGCAGGCGATCAAGCTCTGCGACCGGGCTCTCGCGTGCGGTGCGTTCGGCGAAGAGCGAGGTCGCGTGCACGTGACCGCCGCGGAGGCTCGTTATTGGCTCGGACGCGCACCGGAGGCGCTGGCGCACGCGCGCGACGCGCTCGCGCGGCTCACGCCGGGAGATGCCGGATGGTGCGCGGCGGCGTCGGTCGCGATCGCCTCGGCCGGGCGAACCGGCAACAAGGACGCCTTGAAGACGTTCGCGGCGTTGGTGTTCTCCTTGCCGCGCACCGAAGCGTTCGGCCCGCACCGAATCATCCTGTTCTCCCAGGCGGCGATCGAGCTCGTCTTCGCGGGCAAGCTCGACATCGCCGACCAAGCGCTGAGCCAAATCCCAGCCGGCCTCGCGCAAAAAGATCCCGCGACGGCGGCCTGGTTCTACCGAGCACGCGCCTGGCGCGCGATGGCGAGCGGCGATCCGTGCGGGTGCGGCATGTTGATGAAGCGCTCCTTCGCGAGCTTCGATCAGGTCGGCGACGTCCGAAACGCCTGCGTTCAGCGCGTCAACCTCGCACACGCTGCGCTTTGTGTCGGGCAGCTCGAGGAGGCGGCGGACGGGTTCGCGTCGGCGATCGAACACGCCTCCGAGCTGGGCCTCGCCGGTGTCGTCGCGCGTGCGCGTCTCTACCTGGGTCTGACGCGCTCGTACCTCGGGCAGTTCGACGAGGCCGAGCAAGACGAGCGAATGGCGCTACAGACGTTGCGCGAACAGCGCGACGAGCGCGCCGCGGCGACCTCCACGGCGTTCCTCGCGCGTGTGTTGCTCGAACGGCACCGCGTCGACGAGGCGGAAGCGATCGTCCGCGATGGGCTCGCGTCGATCGAAGGGCATTTGCCGGTTCGTGCGCTCCTTCTCGCGACGCTCGCGCAGAGCCTCACGCAGCGCGCGCGATTGGCGAAAGCGCCGGTGCCCATCGACGCGCTGCGCGCCGTTCACGATGCCGAGGCGCTGCTCGGCGAGATCGGCGGCGTCGACGAAGGGGAAGGCTACGTTCGTTGGACCGTCGCACACGTGCTTTGGGAGGCGAAGGATCTCGCCGATGCGGCGCGTGCCCTGACGGAGGCGAAGACGAGCCTCGACGCGCGCGTGCGAAAGATCACCGTCGAAACCCTGCGCGAGCCCTTCCTTCAGCGGATCCCGGAGCATGCCCTCACGAAGGCGCTGTTCAAGGTCCTCTGCGCTCGCTCTGCCGCGAAGTAGCGTTTTCCTTCGAATCGCGAGCGGCTTTCTCTACCCTCGTGAACAAGGAGGCTTTCCATGTCGCTTTGCGTTTCGCGCGCCTTGACCTTAGGCGCCTTTGCGGTTCTCGCCGCGCTCACGGGTTGCAGCCCCGACGTCGAGGGTACCTGTGTCGACTGGTGCGAGTCGGCGAGCTCCTGCGAAGGTGCCGGTGAGGTCGACTGCTCGAGCGTGTGCAGCCAGCAGGCGAACGCGGCCGAAGAGGTCGGCTGCGAGGAAGAGGCGGTCGCGCTCCTCGATTGCTACTCCGCCGAGGGGGTCTGCGAGACGGACCTCCAGATTCGATGCGAGGACGAGGTCAACGACGCGTTCGCCTGTGTGATCGACTTCTGCTTGGAGAATCCAGCAGACAGCCTCTGTCAGGACGACCAGCAGCCCGACGGCTGATCGATCAGAGCGTCGTCCGGTGGGCCTCGCCGCAAGGGACGAACACGGCTTTTCCTTCGCCGATCCATGCCGGAAACGAATCGCCGGGCGGCGGTGCGCCCGGCTTCGCGAGCCGCACGTGGCGCATGCCACAAGGCAATTCGATGTATTCACCGCTCTTGCCGACGCGAATCCCGCGCACGTACACGTCTGCCGGCATCTTCGTCTCGACCCAGAGCAGGCCGTTGTCCTTCGGGTCTCGGATGGGCGGGATCGGCCCCGACTCTGCCGTGGTCGAAGGGGACTCTGTTGCCGGGGGCTCGCCGGTAGCGACGGTGGACGTCGGCGGGACGAGGGAGGAGCGCACGCCGCTTCTCGGCGGTGTTTCGGCTGTGGGGCCTGCGGTCGTCACGATTGCGGTCGGCGTCTCGGTCTCCGGTTCCGGTCGGCGTCGCGTGACGACGGCGTAGACCGCCGCGAGCAGGGCGAACCCGAACATCGTCAGCACCACGTAGAAGCGCCTCCGATCGGCCGCGCGATGAGAGCCCGATGCGCGCGCGAACACCGCGTCCATCCGCTCGAGATCCTCCCGCGGCGTCGGAGGCTCGCTCTGCTCGATTGCTTCCTCTTGCGGCAGAGCGGCGGGCTCGGCGTGCGGCGGCAGCGAACGTGTCGAGACGGGAGCGGCGTCCAGATCCGGCACCTCGAGGACTGAAGCCGGTAGCTCGTCAGCGAAAACGGGCTCTGTTTTTCCGCGTTCACCTTCGGCGAACCGAGCCTCGTAGGAGCCGCCCCGGCCGGTCTCGCTTCGCTCGACGTGGCCTGCCCCACTCGGCTTCGCCTCGGGCTCGAGCTCGACGTGGCCCGCGATGACCGGCGGCGGCACCGCAGGTGGAATCGTCGACGGTTTGCGCTCGCGCAGCTCCCCCGCGGCTTCTTCCCAGAGCTCGCGCGGGTCCGGCAACGAGGTGCGCCGCTCGGCGGCGCGCTGCAGCGCCCGTTCCAGGACGCTCCGCGGCGGACGCTCGGAATCGATCACGGCCGCGGCGCGCTGCTCGATCGGCGTGTGTGTCTCCGGCGCGGCTGCCTCGAGCTCTGCAACGAGAGACGTTTCGTTCGCGACCTGGACCGCGCTCTCCAAGGGCTTCGGCTCGGCGAGATCGGAAGCGAGCAGGCTCGTCCAATCCATCTCCTCGCGTGTGGGCGCGGTCTCGGCACCGGGTCTCGGCAAACCGCGGGCCGCGAGGCTCGTGGGTAGATCGTCACCGCTCGCCGCCGACCGCTCGTCCTCCGCGCGCCGAACGTCGAGGAGCCCGAGCTCCCTCCGCCTCTCGCGCGCGTTGCTCTGGATTCTCGCGAGGAGCGCCTCCAGCGCGGCGATTCGCTCGGACCGGCGCACGACCAGGTTCAGCGAAGACGGCGCGGCGCGCTGTCGATGGGGGCACGCGCGAAGACCCACCGGGGCAGTCGCATGGTCGCGACCATAACAAAGTGCCCGCGATACGTCACGACAGCGGCAATTTCACCCGGATTGCCAGGTCGAGGAGGAATGCTCGGAGGCTCTACTTCAACAGCCAGATCGTCAGCGCCGCGACGCAAAACGCCACCACGGCGGCGAGGATCGACAGCTTCAAGATCGCGATCGGGCTCGGCCCGCGTGGACGCGATCGACGTGAGCGCCGCTTGTCCTTCGGCTTTGGGGCTGCTGCTTCTTTCGCGGCAGCCGCTGCCTTCGCACGATCGATATATCGAATCGGCTTGTCGAGCGTCGGCTCGGTGCTCTCGTTTTCGTAGCTGACGTCCGGTACCTCGTCCGCGGGCTGCGAGCGCTGGGACGGACGGACGCCGCTCGCGAGCGCTTCGGCCTCGGGCATCGAAGGCGTCCGCTCGGTCGCCGCCGGTTTGGCGGGCTCGAGCGCGCGGGCCTCTGCCTCTTCGGCCGCGAGGTTCGCCGCGCTTGCGCGCACGATCTCGAGCAAATCCGCAGGCACCGGGCCGACGCGCGTCGCCGCTTGATAGACGTCTTCTTCGCCTTGCGGCGGCGGTACCGTGTCGGCCGGATCACCCATGGTGGGCTCGTGCGTGAGCGCGAAGTGAGGCGCCGCGGCGCGCGATCCCCCGACGCCACAACGTCTCGACAGCGTACGCCGGTTTTTCGTGCTGTGCCATGCCGCGGAATCGAGCGAGGGGGTGTGGGCGCAAGCGCCATGCGTCATGGGCGACCCGCGCTACACTGCCCGCGGTGAGACTCTCGACCCGATACCTGGTACCGCTGATCGCGCTGTTTGCCTGCAGTTCCCCCACGACCTCGACGCCTGCGATCAACAGCAGCGCCGGTCCTGCAGGGACTTCGGTCTCGAGCCCGAGCTCGTTGCCGGAGCTGGCTGCGGACCCGCGGGAGCCATTCCTCGCGAAGGCGGTGGCTTCGCTGCTCTCCGAAGACCACCTCCTCCAGCGAAAGATCGACGATCAAGTCTCCCGCGAAGCCTTTCCGAAGTATCTCGAGCAGCTCGACGGCGGAAAGCTCTTCCTCCTGAAGGAGCACGTCGCCGCGCTCGAGGCGGACATCGACCACCTCGACGATCAGATCGAGGCGGGCGACCTCGTGCTCGCGCGCCGCGGCGCGGCGTTGCTCGCGAAGCGACGCGAGGTCGTCGCCAAGGTGGTCGCCGACGTGCTCTCGAAACCGTTCGATTTCACGAAGGCGGAGACGCTCGAAACGGACGCCGAGAAGCGCACGTACGCGGCGACCGAGGACGAGCTGCGCGATCGTTGGCGCGCCGTGCTCAAGCTCCAGGTGTTGGAGCGCGTCGAGCAGCTCGAGGAGCTCTCGGACGCCCTCGCAAAAAAGAAGCCCACGGACGAGGATGCGCCGGCGCGCCCGCCCGAGGAGATCCCGCCGACCTTCGAAGGAAAAGAGGCGAAGGCGCGCAAAGAGCTCGCGGTTCGCTTCGAGACACGGTTCACCCGCTGGAAGGACATGGAGCCGCTCGAGCCCGCGGAGATGTTCTTGAATGCGGTCGCGTCGGTCTACGACCCGCACACGCAGTACCTGGCGCCGGCCGAAAAAGAGAACTTCGACATCCAGATCAGCGGCACGCTGGAGGGCATCGGCGCCGCGCTCGGCGAGGAAGATCACTTCATCGTCGTTCGTGAGCTCATCCCCGGCGGCGCGAGCTGGCAGCAAGGCAAGCTCGAGGCGGGCGACTTGATCCTCGCGGTCGCACAACAGGGCGAGCAGCCGGTCGACATCACCGACATGCCGATCGACAAGGTCGTGAAGCTGATCCGCGGGCCGAAGGACACCACCGTCACATTGACGGTGAAGAAGCCCGACGGTCGCGTCGAGACGATCTCGATCAAGCGCGACGTCATCAAGATCGAGGCGTCTTACGCGCGCGGCGCAGTGTTGAACCTCGGCAAGGGCCACGAGCCGATGGGCTACATCTACTTGCCCGGCTTCTACGGCGACACGCGCGGTGCATCGAAGGCGCCCGAGCGGAACGCGACCGACGACGTTCGCAAGCTCCTCGAGGTCTTCCAGAAGCGAAAGCTGAACGGCGTCATCATCGACCTTCGCGGCAACGGCGGCGGCCTCCTCGGGCACGCGCGCGACATCACCGGCCTCTTCATCGAGACTGGTCCGGTCGTCCAAGCGCACGCCGCGGACAAGAAGGTCGAGGTGCTCGAAGACACGGATCCGGGCGTCGCTTACAACGGCCAGGTCGTCGTCATGGTGGATCGCTTCAGCGCCTCCGCCTCGGAGATCCTCGCGGGCGCGCTCCAGGACTACCAGCGCGCGATCATCGTCGGTACCGGCCCCACCCACGGCAAAGGCACCGTTCAGGCCCTCGTCGATCTCGACAAGCTCCGCGCGAACCCGCAGGCGGCTTCCGCTGCAGACTCGCTCGGTGTCCTCAAGCTCACCATTCAGCAGTACTTCCGCGTCGACGGCGAATCGACGCAATGGCGAGGTGTCGTCCCCGACGTGGTCCTGCCGGATCCGGCCTCGTACGTCGACTCGGGAGAGCGCTCGCTGTTCCACTCGATCCCGTGGAGCTCGATCGCGCCCCAGCCCTACAAGGTGTCGAAGCACTCCTGGACCGCCGCGCAGCTCGCGGAGGCCAGCAAGAAGCGGATCGATTCGCAACCCGTCTTCAAGAAGGTCGAGGCGTTCAGCAAAGCGTTGAAGGCGCGGCGCGACGACACCGTGGTCGATCTGAAACGGGACGACTGGGTCGCCGAGCGCAAGCGCAACAAGGCCGAGCTCGACACGCTCGATCCGAAGCTCTCCGAGACGAAGCCCCGCGTCGAAGTGACGCCGCTCGAGGAGAGCGCAGCCGAGAAGACGGCACCGAAGACCGCGGGCGACAAGAACGTGAAGAAGCGGATCGACAAGTGGCGCGAAGAGCTCGGCCGCGACCCGTGGGTCGAAGAGTCGCTCCTCGTGCTCGAGGACATGAAGAAGCTCAAGTAACGGCGCGATCGCGCGTCGCTACAGGCTCAAACCGGACGGGAGCCGCTCGCCGTAGAAGGCGGCGCGCTCCTGCTCCACGACCTCGACGATCTCGCGTACGGCACGCACGAGGCCGGGATCGGCGTTTTCGCGCTCGAGGCGCCGCGCGACCTCGTTCCTCACCGACTCCGAAACGTCGCGCGCGCGATCACCGGTGAAGCGCGCCATATCGCAAGCAGCGCGCGGAGCGGTCGCGAGATCGGCCCATTTGTCGCGGAGCAGATGGTCGATCCATTTCTCCACGACGACCGGGCTGACGACGTGGTGCAGGCTCGCGTACGCAGGGACGCGCGCACCGAGACGGCCGATCGCGGCCCACAACCTCGGGTCGCGCTTCGTCCACGTCCGCTCGAGGATCCAAGCACCGAGATCCGCGCGCCGCGGCGTGGGCACGCGCTCGAGGTGGCCGAGCAGCTCGAGGATCTCGTAGTCGCTCGACTCCGGCTTGAAGCTCTTCGGCTTCTTCATTTTGAGCTCGCTCGGCGCGATGAACGGATCGAGATCGTCGCGCATGCTCTGTTGCGTGCGCTCGTCGAGGCCGGCCGCGATGCGCCGGAAGCAGATGAAGAACTGCTGCCAGGTGCGCGCCTCTTTCTGGAAACCGATACGCTCCGAAAATATCGGCGCCATGGCCTTGCAGCGGGCCTCGTCGCCTGGGGCGCCGTAGCCGGGCCGCAAACAGAAGCCGACGAGCTGGAAGTACACGCGCTCGTGGTCCGCCGTCCGCTTGCGGCCTTTGACGTGACCGACCAGCCGATCCGCGAGCGCGCGCGTCGTATCCGCGCTCCACTCGTCGCGCTCGCCGAGCAGGCGCTCGAGCTCGCGCGGAAGGTTCTTCGCGTCGCGCGCTTCGCTCGTCGTGCCCTTTTCGTACACGCGCGAGATCGCTGCGAGCGCTTCGTCGATCGACTTCGCCGGGCGTTTGCTCGTCGGGCCGCGCGCGGGTTCGGCCGTCGCGCGCAGATCGAACGCGAGCCGGTGACGGCGTGGCTCCTGCGCCGCGGTCGTCTCCACACACGCGATCTCCAGCGTGCCGATGGGGGTCAGCTCCGCTTCGAGGACCACCTCCACCTCGCCGCGTGTCGTCGCGTCCGCGCTGACGGTCGTCGAGAGCGGTGGCAACGTCTCGAAGCGCTCGTCGTCGACGGAAACGATCGCCCCGGCCTCGATCGCGCCGACCTCGTCGGAGCAATACACCTCGAACCGCGCGGGTTTGCCCACGAGCAGCTTCAGCGGTGTCTGGGCGGCGCGCTGCCTGTGACCTTCTTCCGAGCCTTTCGGGACGGCACAAACCGCGAGTGGTCGTCCGTCGCCGCCGCGACCCACCCCGAGGAAGTAGCTCTTCGCGGAGCCGCCGGTGATCCGCGGAGCGCGACCGCGCAATGCGAGCCCGAACACGACGGCGCCGACCGCGACGGCGGTGTCCGGATCGTACGCGTCGAGGACGATCGGCGGCTCCGCTTGCCACGACGCGACGCACTCGACGACGCGCGCCGCGATGTTCTCCGCGCGAAAGACGCCCCCGTTCAAGAGCAGCGCGTCTACGGGCGCGCCCTCCGGCAAGTGTCGTGAGACGAACGCGGCGATGTGCCTGGTCATCGCGACGTCGCGTTCGTACGGAAGGCCGAACGCGACCAGCGCGGTGCGCGTTCGCACGGGTCGGGCCGATCGCTCGACGATCGGCAAGAAGCCATCGAGCACGACCTTGCTCGCCTCATCCCGACCGAGGCGCGTCGACTTCGTCGATCCGAGGAGCTGCGAGCCTCGGCCGAGCAGCGTGATCTTCACGTCCGCGGGCCCGTCTTTCGCGAACAGCGTCTCCTTCGCTCGGCGGCTCGCCATCGTGAGCTCTGCGAACTGCCGCGGATCGAGCTTCGTTTCGGGGGCGGTCGCGAGCCTGGGCTCGAGCGCGTGCGCGAGCGCGAGATCCATGTTGTCGCCCCCGAGGAGCAAGTGGCTGCCGACGGCGACGCGCCGGACGCGCGCGGTGTCGGGGTGCCTTGCGTCGGTCGGCGCGGACACCTCGAGCAGCGACAGATCCGTCGTGCCGCCGCCAACGTCGCACACCAGCACGTGAGCCGTCGCGCGCCCTCGCTCTTTCATCCACGAAAAGAGCGACCCGAGCCCGCGCTCGTGCATCGCCGCGTAGAACGCCGCCTGCGGCTCTTCGAGCAGGCGCACCACGAGCCCTGCGTCGCGCGCGGCCTCGAAGGTGAGCTCGCGCGCAACTTCGTCGAACGACGCCGGCACCGTGAGCACGACGTCCTGCTGATGAAGCGGCGCGTCCGGATGGTCCACGTCCCATGCTGTTCGTATGCGCCGGAGAATCCGCTCGGCCATCTCCACCGGAGAGAGCTTCGGTGCGTCCTCCACGCCCCACGGAAGGATTGGCGCTCGCTTGTCGACGCGCGGGTGGCACAGCCAACTCTTCGACGACGCGACCAGCCGCTGCGGGACCTCCGCGCCCCTGCGCTTTGCGGCCTCACCGAGGATCCATTCGTCGCTCTCGCCGAGCGCCGGGTCGATCTCGATCTCACCGCTCTGCGCGGCGTAGGCGCACGACGCGAACAGCTCCAGCGCTTCGATCGTCGTCACGGTCGCGCGCTGTCGGATCGGAACGACCTCGATCGGTCCATCGTCGCCGCGCGCCGTCGCGACGACGGTGTTCGAGGTGCCGAGGTCGATTCCGACGATTCGACGCTTCATTCGGCTGGCTGCTCGGCTCGCACGCTGAGCTCGATCTTCCAGCGCTCGTCGTCCTTCACCGGCTCGGTCGGGACCGCTTCGAGGAGCAACGTCCCGACGTCGGTGACGCTCGCTGCGAGCTTGATCGGAACGACGTCACCTTCCTGCCGGCCGACGGCAGGCAGCGTGATCTCGATGGGCGGAAGCTCTTCGATCTCGCTCTCCTTCCACGACTCGAGCTGAAGCCCCGGGGTGTCTTCGCGCCGCACGCTCGAGCCGAAGAAGCGGAAGCGCACCGGCTCGCCGACGACCACGCCGAGCTCTTCGGGAAACTCGGTCGGCGCCGATCCTTCTTCCATTCCGAAGGGCGCGACGCACATCGCGACGATCGGCGGCTCGATCCCCGGCACCGCGGGCACCGCGCTCTCGATGCCGACGTAATAAGCGCGCGCCGTTCCGCCGCGGATCCGAAGGCCTTTGCCCTTGCGAACCAAGCCGTAGTGCGCGGCGCCGATCGCGACGCCCAGATCGAGATCCGCTCCTTCGAGGACGCGCGGCTTCGGGTGCCCTTCTTCATCCATCCATGTGCCGAGGACGTCGACGAGCCGCTTTTGCAGCCGCGCGCTCTTCATCACGCCGCCGTTGAACAAGATCGCGGTCGGATGCAGCATCGAGCCCGTCTGCCCGCCCGCGCCTGCCTGTCGCGCGAGAAAGCCCGCGAGCTGGCGCGTCACGGCGGGATCTTGTGCGTAGGGCAAGCCGAGCTGCGTGAGGCCCGCGCGCGCGCGTGACACCGGGCGCGCCGACTTCGCGACGACGGGGAAAAAGCCTTCGATCAGCGTCCGCTCGATCTCCTCCTGCGTCACGTCGGCGCGGAGCGATCCGCCGACGAGCTGCGACCCACGCGCTGCGAGCGCGATCGGCGCCGTCGCGAGCGACGGATCCGCGAGCAGCCGTTCCTTCGCGGTCCGCGCTGCATACGTCAGCCCCGCGAGCTGCATGCGATCGATCTCCTTGCCCGCCGCGACGAGCTTTTGCCGCGCGATGTGCGCGAGCGCGAGATCCATGTTGTCGCCGCCGAGCAAGATATGATCGCCGACCGCGATGCGCGTCAGCTCGAACGACCCTTCCGCCTCGCCCACCGCGATCGCGGAAAAATCGGTCGTTCCGCCTCCGACGTCGATCACCACGATGACGTCGCCGACGCGAAGATCGCTACGGAACGTCCCGTGCCGGCTCGCGATCCATGAATACAGCGCAGCCTGCGGCTCCTCGAGCAGTGTGAGGTTTTCGAGACCGGCGGCGAGCGCAGCCTCCACCGTGAGGTCGCGGGCGGCGGCATCGAACGACGCCGGCACGGTCAGCACGATGTCTTGGTCGCCGAGCGATTCGCCCGGAAATGCGTGCGCGTACGCCTCGCTGAGGTGATCGAGGTATCGGTACGAAGCCTCCACCGGGGAGATCGTCTCGATGTCTTCGGGCGCGCCCTGCGGCAAAAGCCCGGAGCGCCGATCGACGCCGGGGTGACAAAGCCAGCTCTTCGCCGAAGCGATCACCCGGCCGGGTGCCTCGACACCTCGCGCGCGCGCGAACTCACCGACGGCGAACGTGCGCTCCTCGTCCCACGGAAGGGGCAGGGCCCCTTCGTTCGGTGTCCCGAAATAGAGGAATGAAGGGAGCAGATCCCGGCGCTCGAGCGAGCTCGGACCGACGAGCTGCAGAAGCTCGACCTTCTTCGCGACAGCCCCTTCGGCGTCGAGCTCCGCGCGTGCGAGCGCGCAATGGGTCGTGCCCAGATCGATCCCCACGACGGCGCGTGCGCTCACAGCTCGACCTCCGCGCAATACAGCACTTCGTGAACGTGTCCCTTGGTCGGCTCGGGCAGCTTCACCGCTTTTGCGCGCCACCCCTTGTGGCGGAGCGTTCCTTTGACGGCCGACGACTCGGCTCGCACGTTGCCGGTCAGCTTGATTGCGTGGGCGTCGAAATCAGGTTCGAGCGTCACCGGGGTTCCTTCCTTGTCGGCCAAGATGGGAACGATCTCCACTCGCTCCCGCAAGGCTTTGCGACAACCTTCGTGCACCACGCGGGCAGCCGCTCCGACGTCTTGGTCGTCGAACGACGCGATATCTTGCTGCAAGAAATCGACGAAGCGACCCTCCGTCTGCAAGAGCGACAACATCGACAGCGCGCCCTGCGAACGCCCGTCGTTCAGGCCTGCGGTGCGACCCTCCTCGCGGACTTTTGCCTCGTCGACGCGCGCCTCACGCTCTCTCTGTTTCGTCTCGGAGGCCTTGGGCTTCGAAGGTGCCGGCTCCTGTTTGGGCATCCGCGCGGGCTCCAGCTCGGGCATCGCGTCGCGCACCGCCCACGCCCTACCTGCGAAAGACCCATCGAAGAGCACGCGGAAAAAACAAGCCCACGCGAACCAGAGCCTCGTGACGAAATCGGGAGGCGGCGCCTGCGGAACAGTCACGGCGCGGACCTAACAGGGCCCCACCTCGAAAACAATCGACCGTTCTTTGCTGGGTTTCAGCGCGGGCGCACGACGGCGTTGGGGCCCGAAAGGGTGTGTTCGCGTCGCTCGCATGCATCCTCCGAAGCCGTCCGGTTGACCAGTCGTCACCGGGCACTCTGTTTCTCGTGCCCGCGGGGTGACCCCCGTGTGACGGGGCTCGCTTCGCTCGCCCCCGACCCCACGGGCACTATTGGCTTCGTCACGCAGGCATGAAAGCCTCGAAAGCAAGAGCTTTCAGGTCTGAAAGCACGCGGCACGACGATGCACTGCCCAACTCCTCGAACTCACATTCGCCATCAAGGTGGCATCGCGCGTGCTACCGCCGTTCTGGGCTATCCATGCTGTCGTCGGGGGGTTCTTCACTCATGAGCGAGCTCGAATGCTTCCTAGAAGTCCAGGGGGCGACTGCGCGCGAGGCGGAAGAGGTTGCGTGTGCGCTCGCCGAAGAGCTCGAGGCGTGGGCGAAGGATGCGTCGTCGCCGGCGCGCGCTGCAGGTGCAGCTTCTTTGAGTGAGGAAGAGACGTCCGGTGCGCTCGAGCTCGCACGCGAGCTGCGCCTCCTCGGCTGGCTCGTCTCCGTCGATCTCGGCGCCGACTTCGCGAAGCTCATGGATCGACTCGAGGGGCTCGTCGCTCGGGCGACCGACGTCTTGATGCCCCCCGTCGACAACCTCGCGGAGTCCGGGCCCAGGCGCAAACACACGCCGCCCGCAGGCCTTTCGCTGGTGACGCTGTTCGGCGCCGAAGACGAAGAGCAGACCGTCGTCAAAAAGGCCAAGTGGGACACATCGCGAAGCACGAACCACGTGCTCAAGCGCGATCTCGAGTAGGCGGACCGCCGGCGAGCGCTGAGTTAGGCTAGCGGCGCCCAAAGTCGCTCATGCCTACGTTCGCCTCCAGTAACAATCAAAAGCTCGCGCTGGTCATGGTCGGCCTCCCGGCGCGCGGAAAGTCGTACATCGCGAGGAAGCTCGCGCGATACCTGCGCTGGCGCGGCATCGAGACGCGCGTCTGCAACGTCGGCATGTACCGGCGCGAGCTCGTCGGCGCACAAGTGAGCCACGACTTCTTCGATCCCAACAACCCCGAAGGCCTCGCGGACCGAATGCGCGTCGCGCGCCTCGCGCTCGACGACATGCTTCGCTGGCTCGAGCTGGGCGGCCAAATCGGCATTCTCGACGCGACGAACTCCACCCGAGAGCGACGCGCGTGGATCACCAAAGCGTGCGCCGAGCGCGGCGCGAAGGTCGTCTTCATCGAGACGATCTGCAACGACCACGCGGTCATCGATCGCAACGTCCGCGAGACCAAGCTGCATTCGCCCGACTACGTCGGTGTCGAGCCGGACGCGGCCGTGCGCGACTTCCTCGCCCGCATTGCCCATTACGAACGTGCCTATCAGACCGTCGAAGACGACGAGGGCATGTACGTCAAAGTCATCGACGAAGGAAAGAAGGTCATCGTCCACGAGATCGACGGCGACGTCCTCTCGCGCGTCGTCTTCTTCTTGATGAACCTCCGCACCAAACGCCGTCCACTGTGGCTCGTTCGTCACGGCGAGAGCATCTTCAACGTCGAAGATCGCATCGGCGGCGACAGCGAGCTTTCGCCCCGCGGGCATGCGTTTGCGCGCTCCCTCGCGGCGTTCATGCAGACGCGCCGCAACGACGAGCCAATCAGCGTGTGGACCAGCCAGCTGAAGCGGACGATCCAGACCGCGCAGAACCTCCGCGAGCAGCCCGTCTCGCACCGAGCGCTCGACGAGATCGACGCCGGCATCTGCGACGGCCTCACGTATTCGGAAGTCCGCCGGCGTTATCCCGACGAGTTCGCGGCGCGGTCCAAGGACAAGCTCAATTACCGGTACCCGCGCGGCGAGTCGTATGGCGACGTCATTCAGCGGCTCGACCCGGTCATCATCGAAATCGAGCGCCACGAGCGCCCCATTCTCATCATCGGTCACCAGGGCATCCTGCGCGCGCTATACGCCTATCTGATGGATACACCGCCGCGCGAGTGTCCCCATTTGCCGATGCCTCTCCACACCGTCTTGGAGCTGACACCCAACGCCTACGGCTGCACGGAGCGGCGGTTTCCGCTCGCCTGCTGATGGCTTCCGGCGACGACCGCGATCCGAAGAAACCTCCTCGCGCGCATCGCGAGCCGCCGAAGCTCGACATCTCGCAGGTGCGTCGCGACCGCGAAGAGGCGCGCGAATGGGCGCGCGGCGCAGCGCCCGCGCCGGAGGTCAAACCGGAAGCACCACCCGTCGCGCCGCCCGCGCCCGTCGCGCCGCCCGCACCCGTCGCGCCGCCTCCTGCCCCAGCGCCGGTCATTGCCGTGTCACCGCCCATTGCGACTGCGCCTCCCGTTGCAGCGCCAGTCGTCATTGCGCCGGTCCCCGCGGCCCAGCCCGCTCTTGTCGCAGCACCCGTGGCGACCCCGGTCGGCTATCCGCCGTCACCAGAGCCGATCCGCCTTCCTTCGAGCCCGAATTCACCCGAAACACCCGCCAACGGCAACGGGTCGAAGCCGAAGATTACGTTTCAGCGATCGCAGCTCATCGTCGCCGGGCTGACGCTCTTCGCGATTGGCGTTCCCACCTACCTCGCATTGAAGAGCCATGGTTTTCGCGAGGCCGGCGTCGGTGCGTTCGTCGCGACGGCGTTCGGGCTGGGTTCGCTCTTCGCGGCGAGCTCGCGCCTCCTGTTTTCGCAGCTCCGCCCGCGCGCCCTGGGGCTCGCCGCCCTCGCTGCGGGGCTCGGCGCGACAGGCCTTTTGGTCGCCGCTTCGTTCGGTCACTCCCTCCACGGTGACGCCGAGCAACTGCGCCAAAGCGACGTCGTCCTCGAGCCCGGAATGCGCGAATACCTCGCTGGCGAGTCGCAGCACAGCGGACGCATCGCCGCGCTGATCGGACTCGTCACGCTGCCTGGGTTTCTCATTGGCATGCTCACGCTTCTCCTCGTCCTCGGCTCCCGTCGCATTGCGCTGACGAGCGCGAAGATGAAAGGTGAAAAGAGCGAGTCGGTCGCGCCGGTGTGGGTTGCGATAGCCCTCGCCTCGGGCACGTTCCTCGTCGGCTTCGTCCTCGACGTCTGGGCGATCTTTCGCTCGGTGGATCGCATTCCCAATCCACGCGAAGCGCGGCTCGTCGCGGTGAAAGAAGCCGTGGATCGCGGCGCGTGGCACGCTGCGTGTGAGGATCTCGAAGTCGTGCTCGGTCGCGACTACGTCCCGCCGCCTCTCTTGGACGAGAAGCTGCCCGAGCACGTCGAGTATGCGCATCGATGCGTGAACGTCGCGATCGACGATTTGCCTTCTGGGCGGCTCTGCGCGCCTGCCGCGGACAAGCTGGTGCTCACCGATACGGTGCGGGTCGCCAAAGCAAAAGACCGAGTGCAGGGGGCGTGTAAAGGGCGATAGCCTCGGTGTCCGATGACACCGGCGTCGCTCGCATCTCGCATCGATTCGGTTCGTCTCTTCCGTCGTGGCGCGCTGGTTCGGCGCATCGCGCCGATTCCGACCTTCGAGCGGGAGGTCGAGCGGGTCCGGATCGTCGACTTGCCGCTTTGTCTCGACGACACGACGGTTCGGCTCGAGTCGCTCCATCCATCGGTGTCGCTGTTCGACGTGTCGGTCGCGCTCGACGCGGCAGAGCGCGTTGCGGCCGACGGCTCCTCGGACGAGCGCGAGCTCGAATCGAAGGTTCGGGAGGACGCGACCCTCCGCGCGAAGCTTGCCGCAATCGAAGCCGCGATCGGCGCCGTCGAGGCGATGGTCGTTCATGGACGACCACCCGGCCCCGAAGGCGAGCCGCCGAAGGAGACCGATGTCGACGCGCCGCTGTCGCTCCTCGCCTTTCGACGCGAGCGCAGCGAAACGCTGACGAACGACAAACGCACCATCGAGGCGCAGCTCGCACGCCTCACCGACGAGCGGCGAATCTTGTCCGAGCGCATCGCGCGCAGTCGCGGATCGGTGCTGCCGAAACCCGACGAGCTTCGCAAATCGGTCGTCGTTACGCTGAGGACGCGAGGCACGTCGAGCGAGCCGGGCTCGATTGCGCTCGATTACTTCGTGCCGGTCGCGCAATGGGCTCCCGCCTATGTCTTGCGTACGAACAGCCGGGAAAGGCGCGCTTCGCTCGAGCTGCGAGCGGTGGTCGCGCAAGGCTCCGGCGAGGATTGGAGAGACGTCGCGCTGTCGCTTTCGACGGCCGAGATCATGCGCCACCACGAGCTGCCGGAGCTCACGAGCTTGCGCATCGGACGCGCACAGCCATCACCGAAGAAGCGCGCGTGGCGGCCGATGCCGTTCGATCCCGCCGAGCTGTTCGCCGACTTCGAGCGCGAGCTCGGGCCACCCGTGAAGCCCGTCAGCGCCGTCGAGGCGGCCGCCGCGCCGGCGGATGAGCCCGTCGCCGCGTTGGCGGAAGCGGATGCCGTCACGGCGATCCCACCGCCGATGCAAGCGCTCGCTCGGCCCGTTCCGGTTGGCGCTGCGCCCGGGCTGCCGTCTTTCGCCCGCGCACCGGTGCCGCATCCGGCCTCGGCTCCGCCCGGGTTTGGCGGAATGGCGATGGGCGGCGCGATGCCCATGAACGCACCGATGGCAGCCGCGCCGCAGTCGAGGGCGCAGCTCGCCGAAGCGGAAGACAGCGGCGTTCTTCGCTCGAAAGGCGGGCGCGATTTGAAGGCGCGCCTCGGAAAAGCGATGAAACGCGAAAGCGCCGCGAGCTTCGCTGACGAGCTCCTCGCCGACGTCGGTGCTGCCGACATCGAGCTCGAGATCGATCGGCGGTTCTTGTCCTACGAGCTTCTACGGATGCCGCCGCCCGAGCAGCAGCGCGGCAAGCTGCGTCTCGCGTCGACCGACGAGCAATACCTCGAGCTCTCGAGCACCATCGATGTCCGCTTCGCGGCGCAGATTCGCAAGGTCGTCGAGCTGTCGATGCGTCGCACGACGGCCCGCACCAAACCGCTCCCCTCGCGGCACGTCGAGCCGGAGCCGGTCGGCGGATTCGACTACGTGCATACGTGCGCTTCGCGCGTGGACGTGCCGTCCGACGGGGCCTTTCATTCGATTCCGATCACGACGATCGAGTCGACCCTCCAGCTTCGTCATGTGGTCGTCCCGACCGAGAGCGCCGATGTCTTCCGCTTCGTCGAGATCGACAATCCCATCGACGCACCGCTGTTGCGCGGGCCGTGTGATGTCTATTTCGACCGCGAGTTTCTCCTCACCATCGATCTCGCGACGATCGCTCCACGCGGGCGGATTCGTGCCGGCCTCGGTGTCGACCAATCCGTCAAATGCGCGCGTAATACCCATTTCTCCGAATCGACCTCGGGCCTCATGGGCGGCTCGCTCGCTTTGAAGCACACGATCAAAATCGAGCTCGTGAATCACAGGCCCGATACCGTCGACGTCGAAGTCCAGGAACGAGTCCCGTTCGTGCCGGAGCGTGAAGACGACATCAAAGTCGAAATCGCGGCGGTCCAACCACCTTGGCAAAAGCTCGAGCCGCCGCTCGGATCTCCGCCCATCAAAGGAGCACATGCGTGGCGGGTGAACGTGGAGCCGAGCGCGAAAATGGATCTCGCCGTGACGTATGTCGTCAAGCTGCCGTCGAAGTTCGAGCTCGCGGGCGGGAACAGGAGGGATTGAAATGACCGAACGACGCACGACTCCCGTCGCCGTCTCGGCGGTCACTCTTCTCGAAGATCGCGCCGTCGTTCGAAGGCGCGGTCGCATCTCTTTGTCGGAGGGTCGCAATCGCATTCGCATCGAAGGCGTGTCGCCGGTCCTCGTGGATAAATCGCTCCTCGGTGAGCTCGCGGCGGATGCTCGGCTCGTCGATGTTCGGGTGTGTCGCGAGCGGGTCGCGGTCCACGACGTCGCGCGCGGTGATGCCGGTCGCATCGACGACGAGATCCGCGAAGCGAAGGCCGCGCTCGAGCGCGTGTCGGATCGCGCGCGCGCCCGCCGCTCGGAGCTCGACGGGGTCGGCCAGCTCCTCCAGCGTCTCGCGCAAGATCTGTCGGTGGACGCCGCCTGGGGGCGCGCCATCACGGCGGATCGATCGGCCGCGTTCGACCGGCTCGTCGAGCGCGACAAAGCACTTCGCGTCGAGCTCGCCGAGGTCACGCGCGAGATGGAAGAGCGCAAGCTCGAGCTCTCCCGGAAGGTGGAGAAGCGGCGCATCCACGACCACCCGTCCACGAAAAGCACCGCTTCGCTCGACGTGGATATCGATTCGCCGACCGCGTGCGAAGGTGAGCTGACGCTCTCGTACGTGGTTCCGAATGCGTGCTGGCGGCCGCGTCACCGTGCGACGCTCGGCGCGGAAGGTGAGCTCGTCTTTCAATCGGAGGCGGTGGTTTGGCAAAACACAGGCGAGGCTTGGACGTCGGTCGCGCTGTCTTTTTCGACCGAGCGGCCGTCGCTCGGCGCGGAGCCGCCGACGCTCACCGGTGATCCCCTGGGCCTGGTCCGCAAAGGCGCGCTCGTCGTCGAGACGCGCGAGGAAGAGGTGCAACGGGCCGGCCTCGGTGCGGCGGAGAAACGAACCGTCGAAGAGCTGCCGGGCATCGACGACGGCGGCCACGCCGTCTCGCTCCAAGCCGAGCACGAGGTCACGATCACGAGCGACGGTCGCCCGCACGGCGTGCCCATATCGACATTCACGACGACGGCTTCCGTCGATATGGTCTCGATGCCCGAGCTCGCGCGCGCGGCGGTCACCAAAGCGACCTTCGAGAACGGCAGCGGCAAGCCTCTCTTGCCGGGGCCGGTCGAGCTGGTCCGTCACGGAGGCCCCGTCGGCCGCACCACGATCGAATACATCGCCCCCGCGGAGAAGCTCGCCCTCGGTTTCGGCCCCGACGGCGCGGTGCGTATCCACCGCGAGATCGAGCCGCTCAAGGACGAGAGCAGCATGTTGAGCGCGTGGACGACGACCTCTCACGACGTTCGTATTCGGCTATCGAATCTCGGCCCCTATCCGAAATCGATCCTCGTACAGGAGCGCGTTCCGATATCCGAGATCGAAAAGCTGCAGATCTCCGTCGTCGCGCAGGAGACGACAGGAGGAAAACAGCCCGACGAAAATGGCTTCGTTTCGTGGCGTATCGAGCTGCCACCGCTCGGGAGATCGGAAATCAAGCTCCGCGTCGTGAAGCGCCGGCACAGCGACGTCGTCGGCGCCTGAGGCGGCGTTAACCCAGCGCTCAGCTGGGTTGATCCGAAAACAACGAATCCCCAGAGCTCACACCTCACCGCTCATGCCTAGCTTCTGGCCCGCCTCGCCCATCGGGCGGGCCAGAAGCGGAGGTCAACGGAGGCGAGCTCTGGGGTTCAGACTTCGGTCACCGCGCCTTCACGAGGTTTGGCGAGGAACGTCGTGAGCGCCAATGCGGCGAGCGTCATCCCGAAGAGGCCGCCGACGAGCGGGATGACCGTCCCGTCGTAAGCGCGCCCGATCGGTGTCCCGATCAAGAGCGATATGAACGACGTTATCGACCCCGTCACCGACGCGGCGGAGCCCGCGATATGGCCCATCGGCTCCATCGCGAGCGCATTGAAGTTTCCGAACAAGAGACCATTGCAGAAGAAAATGGCCAGCATGTACGCCATGAACGACCATAGCGGCGGTTGGCCCCCGGTCGCGAATGCAAACACCAGGAACGCCGCCGACATCACGACCGATGCACGAAGCGCAAGGCTCGACAGCGCCAACATCCCGAATCGTTGGACGAGCCGCGCATTGAGCATCGACGCGGCTCCGAGCGAGGCCGCGAGCGCCGCGAAGTAGAAGGGAAACTTCTCCTTCAAGCCATATTGCTCGCCGAAGATCTGTTGCGCCGTCGCGAGGTACGCAATGAGCGCCGCGAACACGAGCCCGGCCGCGAGCGTGTACGTCACCGTTTGTCGGTTTCGAACGACCTCCGCGACGGCTCGCATGACCGGCCCGGCGGACAGTGGTCGCCTGCGCTCGATCGGGAGCGTCTCGGATTGTCGGGTCGCGAACCAAACGAAGATCGTCCCGGTCATGACGACGAGCACGCCGAAGATCCCGCGCCACGTCGTCACCGCGAGAATGCCCTGGCCGATCGCCGGCGCGATGATCGGGACGATGATGAAGATGCTCATCGCGACCGACATCACCTGCGCCATTGCCCGACCCTCGTAGAGATCGCGGACGATCGCCATCGACACGATGCGCGCACCTGCCGCGCCGACGCCGGCCACGAGCCTGCCTGCGAGCACCATCCAGAAGCTCGTCGCGAATAGGCAGCAGAGCGAACCCGCCGTGAGGATGACGAGTCCGGCGTACATCGCGCGCTTCCTTCCCAGGGCGTCGGAGAGCGGACCATAGAGGAGCTGCCCGACGGTGAGACCGCCGAAGAACGTCGTCAGCACGAGCTGTCGGTCGTTCGGGGCACGGGCGCCGAGGTCGTTCGCGACGGCGCCGAGGGCAGGGAGCATCGAATCGATCGACATCGCGACGAGCGACATCGAAAAGGCAATGAGCGCCACGAATTCGGCCGCGATACGACGCTCGGCCGTGGCGATACGACGGGTAGACATCCGGGTCGTCGCCGCTTTAGCACACGAGACCGTGCGCGCTCTCGACACCGTCCGATTGCTTCGACAATGAGACGCTGGGCGCGTGCTTTCGCCGTTCTTCGCGCCGTCGTACCCTCGCCCGATGCTCAAATTACTGTTCGGTGTGTCGCTCGCGACCGTGATGCTCGCGTGTGGTGGTGGTGACAAGGCGAAGTCGACGGCGTCCGCAAAGCAGAGCGCCGCGCCGACCACATCCGCGAAGCCGGGTGCGGCACCAACCGGTGGAGCAGCCGGTGAGATCGATCCCGCGTGCACCGCGTTCGAAGACCGCACCGACGAAAACGCCGATCGGACCGTGGCGTGGGACGCGACGCTGGCGACGAGCGCCGAGCGCTGCATCAAGATCAAGGTCGGTCAGGCGATCCGCTGGGAGGGGGACTTCGCCAAATACCCGATGTCCGCGGCGAAGGGCGACTCGCCGACGCCGATCACCAATCCGAAAGATCTCGTCTCGAACCCCGGCGCACCCGGCGAAGAGTTCACCGCGATCGCCTTCGAGAAGGCGGGTACGTTCGGCTTTTCTTCCACGCCCGATTCGAAGATCAAAGGCGCCGTCCAAGTCGTACCTTGAACGACGCCTGAGCCGAGCGATGCGTGCTACGCCGGGATCGTCTCGCAGCCGAGAACGACCTCGATCTTGCCGTCGCCGTCGCCCTGCACCGCTTCACACGTCGACGGACAAAGGATGATCATCGTCGGGTTCGCGTTGTCGTCGTAGTACCACCCGCCGGAGGAGCCGCACGACGCCTCGTCGTTCACCTTGCCGAAGGTCTGCTCCGCTCCTCCACCACCGGGCGTGAACGTGACGTTCACGAGGTCGGGATTGAAATCGCCCTCGGTCGGCTCGGGAATCGTGATCTCGCAGGCGAGCTGCTCACCGCGGATCGCCTGCAGCGCCGCGAGGAGCTCGTCCTCGGTGTTGCCGTTACCGACGAAAAACGCCGCGCCGCCGCCCGCGGTTGCGATGTTTTGAAGCTGGCCTTCGTTCGAGCCCGCGAGGCCGACGGTGTACGTGACGACCTCGTCGAGGAGGCCCGACGCTGCGATGTTCGAGATGGCGCCGATGTTCTCGTCACAGCCGTTGGGCTCGCCGTCGGTCACCAAGATCACGACGACCTTGTGCATCGGATTCGACTGCAGATAGGCCGTACTCCAATCGATCGCTCCCTCGAGCGCCGCCGAGATCGGCGTCGCGCCGTTCGGATCCTGTGAGTCGATCGCCGCGATCAGCGCGGCCTCCTGTGCATCGGTGGGCGCAGCGTCGACCGTCAAAGCGCCGACGTTGACGTTCGGCGTCGCGCAGGCGCCGACGTCACACGAGTTCTCGTTGCACTGACCTTCGGGGAAGAAGCGCAGCGCGACTTCGAGCTCCGCGGCGCCGGGATCCCCGAAGAACGTCTTCAACGCGGTCGTCGCGTTCGTCCACTTGCCGTTGTCATCCATCGACCCCGACTTGTCGAAGGTGATGAACATCGTGAGCGGGGCGAGCTCTGCTTCGATCGCTTCGCTCGCGCACTCCATCGTGTTCGACGTGCTGCCGCCGTCACCGCCGGTGCCGAAGCCGTTCGGCGATCCGCCCTGGTTCGACGTCGACCCGCCGTCGTTCGACCCGCCCTGGTTCTGCGAAGCACCCGCTCCGTCGTCGTCCAATGCGGAATCGCCGTGGGCGCTCGGCGGCGCGCACGCAGCCAAGAGACCGAGGAGGCAGACAAGGCTAAGGGACCTCATGATCGCACGCGCGTCGCAAGCCGCGTGCCGACGAAACGAATCAAGGAAGGCCGGAAAAATGCACGAATCCATCGAAAGGGGGATCGCTGATCCTGATGCAGCGGGTGCCCACCCTCAGCCGCCGCTCTTCTTCGCCGCCTCCGCAAACGACTTCCAAACGGTCTCCGCCGGGCCCACGGCAGCCTTCGTCCCGTCGCGGACAATCGGCGTACGCAGCAGCAACGGGTCGTCGAACAAGAGCTCTGCGAGACGAGCGTCGCTCGGCGCGGCGTGCGCGAGCCCCTTCTCCTTCACGCGTGTGCTGCCTTCGTCGTAAAGCGCGCGGATTCCTCCCACGGCGCGCGCGACGCTCGCGAGCTCACCCTTCGAGAGGCCCTTCTCGCGAAGCTCGATCATCTGCACCTTGATGCCCCGATCCGCGAAGAAGCGCTGCGCGGCGCGCGTCACTTTGCATTTCGCGGTCCCGAAGATCTGAATCACGTCGGCGAGCGTATCAGGTGGAAGCGGCGCGACCTTCGCAGTAGGTCGGATACATGGGCTTCGGTCGGAATCCGTACGTGAGCAAAGCAGAGGCGGCAGAGCAGAAGGCGGCCGATGCGACGGACGACGCGTCGCGCGTTCGCGCGTATCGCGAAGCCGCGCGTGAATGGGACCGCGCGGCGGAACGGGAAAAGCCGGGCAAGCAACGCGACCAATACGAGCGCAACGCGGTTCGTAACCGAGTCCTCGCCGACGGCGATCAGCAGATCGACGAGCCCGAGGAGGCTTCGGATCTGGTCATCGATCCGAGCCTCCTCAACTGACCCGGCTCAGTCCTTCGTCTGCTCCTTCGCCCACGAATCGCGAAGCCCGACGGTTCGATTCATCACGAGCTTGTCGGGTCGCGTGTCCGGGTCGACGACGTAATAGCCGAGGCGCTCGAATTGGAAGGTCGCGCCTGGCTTCGAGCCTGCGAGCGACGCCTCTGCGAGCGCGTTCGGGAGCACTTCGAGCGAATTCGGGTTGAGGTTCTTTTTGAAGTCCTCGCCCTCTTCGACATCCGCCGGGTTCGGGACCGCGAAGAGGCGATCATAGTTGCGGACCTCGGTCGCAATGCCGTGCTCGCGCGACACCCAATGGATGACGCCCTTTACCTTGCGCGGCTCTCCGCCCGCGCCCGGCATGCTCGACGGATCGTGCGAGCAAACCAGCTCGACGACGTTGCCGCCAGCGTCCGTCACCACGCGCTCGCACTTGATGATTGGCCCGTAGCGCAGGCGGACCTCACGCCCCGGACCGAGCCGGAAGAACTTCTTCGGCGGGTCCATCATGAAGTCGGTCTCTTCGATCACGAGATCGCGTGACAGCGCCACCTTGCGTGATCCCATGTCGGGGTTCGACGGGTGGAAGGGCGCCTCGAGCGAAATGGTCTCGCCCGCGGCAATCGTCTCGATGGTGACCTTGAGAGGCTTGGTCACGACCATCACGCGCGGCGCGGTCCTGTCGAGCTCTTCGCGGATGCAGTGATCGAGCAGCTCGATCTCCACCATCTGCGCGGCCTTCGCGACGCCCGTGCGGTCGCAGAAATCACGGAACGCCGCGGCGGGAACACCGCGACGGCGCATGCCGGCGATAGTCGGCATACGCGGATCGTCCCAGCCGGCGACCGTCTTCGTCTCGACGAGCTCCTTCAGCTTGCGCTTGCTCGTGAGGAGGTACGTCACCTCCATGCGCGCAAACTCGTATTGATTGGGCCGCTCCGCCGGGTCGATGCCGAGCGCGCCGGGGATCGCGTCGATGCTCCAATCGTAGAGCGGGCGGTGATCCTCGAACTCGAGCGTACAGATCGAGTGTGTCGTCTTCTCGATCGCATCCGACAGCGCGTGGGCGTAGTCGTACATCGGGTAGATGACCCACTTCGTGCCCGTCTTGGGATGCGGCTGGCGCTTGATCCGGTAGAGCACGGGGTCGCGCATGTTGAAGTTCGGCGACGCCATGTCGATCTTCGCGCGCAGCGTCCGCGACCCGTCGGGGAACTCACCCGCCTTCATGCGGCGGAAGAGGTCGAGGTTCTCCTCCACGGAGCGATTGCGGTGTGGGCTCTCTTTGCCCGGCACGCCCGGCACACCGCGCAGCTCGCGCATCTGATCGCTCGTCAGATCGTCGACGAACGCCTTGCCGGCCTTGATGAGGCCTTCGGCGTGCTCGTAGATCGCGTCGAAGTAGTCCGAGGCGAAACGAAGATCGACGCCCCAATCGAACCCGAGCCACCGCACGTCCTCCTGGATCGATCGGATGAAGAGCTCGTCCTCGGTCGCGGGGTTCGTGTCGTCGAAGCGCAGGAAACAGCGGCCTTCGAAGTCCTTCGCGAGGCCGAAGTTCAGGTTGATGCTCTTCGCGTGACCGATGTGGAGGAAGCCGTTCGGCTCCGGAGGAAAGCGCGTCTGCACGCGTCCGTGGCGCTTACCAGTCCGCCTGTCCTCCTGGATGATTTGCCGGATGAAATCGTTCTTGCTCGGCGGTTCGGTCGACATCTCGGCGGGGACGGTAGGCGAGGGTTCCACGCTACGCAAAGACGATTGGCGCCGAACACGCTGACCGCGCCGGTCGTTCGTCAGCGATCGCTCAGCCCGAGCGTCCTTCCGCCGCACCGACGATGAAAAACGTCTTGACGTGTGCAGCCCAAGAGGTAGGGTTCGCGCGTCCTTCGGGCCTGTAGCTCAGCTGGGAGAGCGCTAGAATCGCACTCTAGAGGTCATCGGTTCGATCCCGATCAGGTCCACAAAGAACCCGGACGACAAGAAGCCCTCGTAGCCAATCGGCTCCGGGGGCTTCGGCGTTTGTCGCCTCGCGTCCTCCTCGCGCTCTTCTTTTCGCGGAGCATCTATCGCGTGGCGTGAAGTGCCCGGTTTGTGGCGCGCCGTGTCCTCCCGCGCGGAAGTGCTCCGCCTTAAGTCGTTCTCGCAGGCAGCGAGGCTTCGCACCGCGGTGAGCGGCGGCGGACGGTCGCGCCTCGAGAACCGGAGAAGAATCTTCGATGAGCGGGAGCTTCCATTCGAACGCACACGCCGACTTGATGGCGAAGGCCGACGTCATCCTGGCCAGAATCGCGCATCCACGACGCAGACAAGTGCTCGAGGTGATTGCGCCGCTGACGCGTAGTCTGAGCGGATTCACGCGGACGACGACGCGCGTGCCGCCGTCGCGGATCACCGACGACGGTACACCTTTCGAGTTTTCGCTGCGCTTCGTGGGAGAACAAACCCACTTTCGGCTCCTTTGGGAGCCTCAAGGCCATTCGGGGCACGCGAGCCCCGATGCGCTTTGGGCCGCGGGCGAGCATGTCAATCGACTGGCTGCGGTGTTGCCGGGCATCGATATGACGCTCTTCGAAAAGGTACGAGACCTGTTCGAGCCACCAGACGACGCGAAGGCCGAGTTCGCGATGTGGCACGCGCTGAGCTTCGATCACGACGGCCGCTTCCTGCTCAAAACGTATTTGAATCCCGCGGTGCACGGGACGCCGCTCGATAGCTCGATTCGTGCGCTCGAGCACTTGGGGCAAGGCGGTATGGCCGACCTCGTTGCGACGATCGCGAGAAAACGCCCGCGCACGACGGTTCGCTATTTCTCCGTCGACCTCGCGAGCCCGGAGGCCGCCCGCACGAAGGTGTATCTTGCGCATACCGGCACCACGCTCACGGACCTCGAGGACGAGCTTTCACGAGTGCCCGGCTACGGGCGCGGCACGGCGACCGCCGCGGTCGAGCGATTGAGCGGGCATGAGGGGGCATTCGAAGACCTGCCGATCCTCACATGTCTCGCGGCTCGCGCAGGCAACGAGCGCCCCGCGCTGACGCTCCATTTTCCCGTTCGTCGCTATACAGCCCACGACCGCGAGGTCCTGGCGAGGCTCGCGCCCTTCGTTCCTCCCGCGCAGCGCTCGCTCCTCGAGCGCGTGCTGAGGGACGACCTCGAAATGACCGCCAGCGACGAACGCAGATTCGTCTCGTACGTGTCGATGCAATGCGGCGACGCCTCTCGGGGACTGACGGTTTATCTCCAGCCGCACTTCGTCGAGACACGCACCGCGGTACCGTCTGCTCGCGCTACAGGGACATAGCTATATGCCTATCTACGAGAAGTGGTCCGACGCGGTCGGCCGCACACCGCTCGTGCGCCTTTGTGCGCTCGACCGCGAATTGCCCGCAAAGATTGCGGTCAAGCTCGAATATCTGAACCCGCTCGGCTCGATGAAGGACCGTATCGCGGTGACGATGCTCGAGGAAGCCGTTCGCTCGGGCGCGCTGCGCCCCGGCATGACCGTCGTGGAGGCGACCAACGGAAATACAGGCATTGCGCTCGCGGCAGTGTGCGCGTGCTGGGGTTATCCGATTGTCGTCGTGATGCCCGAGAGCATGTCGCTCGAGCGAAGGATCCTCCTGACGCAGCTCGGTGCGCGGGTATGCCTCACGCCGGCGGAGCTCGGCCTCGTGGGCGCGTTTGCGAAGGTGTCGGAGCTGGTTTCGCAGGACCCGTCTTTCCATTTCATCAATCAGGGTGCCAACGCCGAAAACCCTCGCGCGCATTACCGCACAGCGGACGAGATTTGGCAGGACACGGCCGGCGCCGTCGACATCGTCGTACAAGGCGTCGGCACGGGTGGAAGCTTCCGCGGCCTCTCCGATCGCCTGCGTGGGCTGAAGCCGAATCTCCGAATGATCGCGGTCGAGCCGGAAGAGTCGGCGGTCCTCTCCGGCGGAGAGCGAGGTGTGCACGCCATCCCTGGTATCGGCCCCGGCATCGTCCCGCCGATGTTGGAAGGGGCATGGCCGGATGCGGTCGAGAAGGTCTCGACCGATCTCGCGCTCGTCACTGCCCGCCGAATGATTGCGGAGGAGGGCATCCCCGCCGGGATCAGCTCCGGCGCGATGATGGCGGCCGCATTGCGTGTCGCCTCCGAGCCCAGCAATGCAGGCAAGCTCGTCGTCACCTTCGCGCCGTCGCAGGTCGAGCGATACCTGACGACACCGCTCGCGGACGAAGCGCGTGCCCGCGCCGCGAGGATGCCCGTCTTGCCGATCGATCCCATTCACCTGGAAGCAGTGAAGCAACAACAACGACCATTTCGGGAAACGAAACATGAAACGATTGATGCAAGTGCGTGACCTCGAGCAACGACGCTTCGCCGATCATCCGGTCTTCACCAGGATGGCGGACGTACCGATGGAGACGCTGCTGCCGGCGCTCGCTTACACCACGGGCTTTTGGGCCATGGGGTTTCAAGATCTCATTCGAATGGTCGACGAGTCCGTAGAGGATGCGGAGCTCAAGAAATACGCGGGTAGCCACCGCGCCGAAGACACGGGGCACCAACTGTGGCTCTTCGACGATCTGCAAAAGTACGGGTATGGGCCTCATTCGAAGATCTTCAGCTTCTTCGAGAACGAGAACTTCGCGGCGCGCCTGCACACCTACCGCGTGGTTTCGCAACTCCTGAGGTTGAACGACGATCGCCTGCGCGTCGCGCTCCTCCTCGCGGTGGAGTCGGCCGGCCATGTGTTCTTTGCCTGGATGGCCCGTCTGCTCGCAGAGCGGGGCGTCGACAAAGATCTCAAGTATTTCGGTGGACACCATATCGCGGTCGAGAAAGCCCACACCGTATTCGAGAGCACGTCCGAGACGGCGATTGCCGATATCGAGCTCGAGGCTCCCGTCGCCGAGGTGGGGGTGGAGATGGTGCGGCGTGTCCACCAATCCTTCAGTCGCCTCGCGGACGATCTGATTCGACAGCTCGACGACCCGCGCCGGCTCGCGGAGCTGCGGAGCTGAGGCGGTCGAAAGCGCATGCCCGCGTCCGCGAACGAATACGAGCTCTTCGGCGCCGGATTGGTGCGCTACCTGAGCGACAACTTACCGCGTGCCGAAGAGCTCTTGTGCCTCACGGATTGCGAGCCGCTGAGGCTGTCGGAGCTCGCAGCGTCGTGCCCCGAGCTCGAGGAAGCGATCGCCTGCGAGCGCGGCGGCTACCTCGATGGGTCTTTGGCGGAGCGGGTGTGCGCTCGCATCGCGACCGAGCACGAACGCCTTTCACCGGTGCACATTCGATTGGAGAGCGGCGCCGGATACGCACTTTTGCGCGTCATGCAGACGCTGCTCCGGCCCGGCGATCGCGTCGTCGTCCACGTTCCCGCGTTTCCGCCTCTCTACACAATTCCGAAGAGCCTCGGATGTGAGGTCATTCGCTGGGTCGCAGACGCGAATCGCGGCTGGGAGCTCGATCTCGAGTTCCTCGCGGACCATCTCGATGAGCGGACCCGTCTCATCGTCGTCAGCTTCCCGCACAATCCGACGGGTTATACTCCCTCACGCGCGACCTTCATGGACCTCGTCTCGATCGTGCGAGCGAAGGGCGTCCACCTGCTTTGCGACGAGGTTTATCGTGATGCCGCGGACGTTGCCCACGAGCTTCCCCCCGTTGCCGACGTCTACGAGCGAGGGATTTCCGTCGGCGGCGTGTCGAAGGTGTTCGGGCTACCAGGGGCGCGCGTGGGCTGGCTGGCAACGCGAGACATGACAATATTGTCGAGTCCGACGCTGCAGGCTGCGCAGGCCGCGGTGACCGGCAATGTGCTCGGCAAGGTCGTCGCCGAGTGCGCGCTCGCCAATCGCGAGGCGATCCTCGCGCGGAGCCGGGAGATCCTTCGCGACAACGTGGCGTTGTTTCGGCGTTTCCTCGCACGGCACGAAGACCGGATTCGCTGTGAAGGTCCGCTCGTCGGACCGGTCGCGTTCCCGCAATTGCTCGGCGCGACCGGTAGCGCAACGGCGTTTTGCGCGCGCCTCTTGGCCGACAACCGTACGCTTGCAGTGCCCGGGCCGGCGCTCGACTTCGACGAGCGCCACGTGCGTATCGGGCTCGGTCGACGCCGGTTCCCCGTGGCGCTTGCGCGTTTGTCGGAGCTTTTGGCTTCCTAGGTTCGCGCCTGCCGGCGAAGAGTCGCGGGCGGCAGCCCGGTCCAACGCCGGCATGCGCGGCGAAAGGCTCCTGATTCCGAATATCCGAGCTGCTCGCCAATCGTGTCGACGAGCAGGTCCGTGCCGGTGAGGAGCTCGAGCGCGAGGGAACGGCGCACGTCTTCGACGACCGCGTGGAACGTCAGGTTGCGCGCTCCGAGATGACGCTGAAGCGTGCGCCCGCTCGTCCCGATACTCCGCGCGACGGCGACGAGCGAGAGTCGACCTGCACGCAGCTGGACCCGGATCGCATCACGGACGTCCCCTGCGAAATCGCGTGACGACAAAGCGTTTGCCTCGTCCTCGACCATCCGGGACAGAAACGCCTCGAGCTCCGATTGCGCAGTTTGCAGCGGAAGCTCCAATGTCTCTTTATCGAAGGTGAGCCCTGGGTGCGCCGATCCGAACAGCACCGGGCAACCGAAGAACTCTTCATAGCGGTCGGACCGCGCGGGCGCCGCGTGCTCGAATCGCACCTCGAGCGGTCGTACTGGCCGGCCGCTCCACCGGCGCGCGAAGGCGACATACGTGCCGAGCGCGTAGTCTGCCACGGGGCGGGACCAAGGCCGCTCACCGGGAAGCCTGCGCTCGTCGAGAACGAACGCCTCGCTTTTGGCTTCGACGCGCGTATGGACCTCGCAGTCGTTTTTGATGACATGCGTGAAACGTGCAGCGCGCTCCAAAGCCTCGCCCACCGTCGGGCTGCTCATCGCGAACAGCCCGACCGCCCCGAACGCGTCTGCGGACAGACTCTGCACGAAGCGGAGCCCAAAATCGTCCGCACCGAGCTCACGCTCGATGGCCGTCCACACTGCGATATCCGCGCTGCGTGCGATTCGCGCGCGATCGTTCGCGAGCAGCGCCGGGTCGACGCCAGCGAGCGCAAGCACCTTACGCCGCTCGAGCCCTTCGGCCTCGGCGAGGCGAAGCAGCGCGTTGGTGGTGGACGCGAGGATGGTCGGGGCGGTGACCATGGCTACTTCATGCCACCATCAAAGCCGCGGGTCCACTGGCTCGCTCTCCAGCGCGAGCACACCGAATACACACTCGTGGATTCGCCTGAGCGGCTCTTTGCGGACGAAGCGCTCCAAGCCTTCGACGCCGAGCGCAAATTCGCGAAGTGCGAGCGATCGCTTCGTCGAGAGCCCGCGCGCCCGAAGGCGCTCGAGGTACTCCGGCGTATCGTATTCGATGCCGTAGATGATTCGCAGGTACTCCGGCCCACGACATTTGATGGCGGGCTGAACGATCCCACGACGACCCCGCGCGACGAAGTCGAGCGGCTTCACCACGAAGCCTTCACCTCCGCACGCGGTGAGCTCTTGCCACCAACGCGCGCCGTCGGCTTCCGATGTCGGATCGGTCACGTCGACGAGCTTGTGCGCAGTCGACATCAGGAGCGTGTCGCCGGCTCCGGTCAGTCGCGCCAGCGTCTGCATGTGCCAGAGGTTGCTCCGGTCGGTGTGAACATGACCTTCGCTCGCGAGCAGATGAAACGGCGCAACGCGGAAGTCGTCGAGCGACGTCACAGGCCAGCAGTATCTGCGATAGGCCTCCACGTATTTGTCCGCTTGATGCGCACGGGTGCGCGTGCGCTCCAAGAGGGGGGCGACGTCGAGCCCTCGCGCCGCCGAGCCCTCCAATGCCGATACGGAATCCGCGAGCGCCGCGCGCGAGGCGGCGCCGACGGACGCGTATTGAACCCGAAGCAGCTCCTGCGCTTTGGCGGACCAGGGCATCAGCTCGCAGTCGAGACACAGCCAGTCGGTGGCGAGCTCCGTCCATAGGCCCGCCTCGTCCACGGCATGGCGGACTCGGCCGAGCAGCGCCCGTTCGAGCTCGAGGTCGTCGAAGAAGCGGCGGCCGGTGCGCGTGTAACAAATGCCGTCTTCCTCCTCGATGATGCCAAATCGCTTCCGAGCGACGCCCGCGTCGCGGCACACCACGATCACGGCGCGCGAACCCATGTGTTTCTCTTCGCAGACGACCGTGGGGATGCCCTCGTGCCGGTAGTAGGCAAAGGCCTGCGCCGGGTGCTCGAGCAGCGCACCATCCGGAGCGGTCTCCGACGGAGACATCGTCGGCGGCAAATAGACGAGCCACTTGGGGTTGACCGCAAACCGACTCATCACCTCGAGCGCAGCCATCGCGTTCTCTTCACGAACCGTGATGTTGTGATGAAGCCGTGTCGCGACCACACGCTTCTTGATGACGTCATCGAGGTCGAGAACGTCGTCGTTTTCCTGCTGTGCCGTGAGCGCCGGGGCCTGTGCCGCGGAATCGCCGAAGGGCTTGGCGGGCTCGCACCAGGTTCGCTCGGCCGGCACGGAGACGAGCTCCTTTTCGGGGTAGCGAAGGGCGGTGAGACGGCCACCGAAGACGCACCCCGTATCGATGTTGATCGTGCCGTTTAGCCACTCGGGGTCCGAGACGGGGGTATGGCCATAGACGACGAGAGCCGTACCGCGGTATTCGGCCGCCCAATCGTAGCGAACCGGAAACCCGAGCGCGTCCGTCTCGCCCGTGGTTTCGCCATACAGCGCAAAGTCGCGCACGGTACCCGAGCCACGACCCTGAAGTGACTGCTTCATGCCTGCGTGCGCGACGACGAGCTTGCCGTCATCGAGCACATAATGGGAGACGAGCTTGTCGATGAACTCGACGACCTGCGTACGAAATTCAAGCGTTTCTCGGTCGAGCTGTTCGAGCGAAGCTGCGAGGCCGTGGGTGATTCGCACATCTTTGCCGCGAAGCTTTCGTAAGAGCTTCATTTCGTGGTTGCCGGGAACGCACAGTGCCGCGCCGGACTCGACCATCCGCATGGCGATGCGCAGAACGCCGGGGATGTCGGGCCCCCGGTCGACGAGATCACCGAGGAACACGGCTTTGCGACCTTCAGGGTGACGAGCCGCCTCGACGTCGTAACCGAGCCGCCTCAGCAGCGATTCGAGCTCGGAGCGACAACCGTGGATGTCCCCGATGATGTCGAACGGGCCGTGCTCCTGGCGCCGGTTGTTCCACAGCGGAACGCGCTCTACGACGGCTTGTTCGACGTCGTCCGAAGCCAGCGTGAATACATGTCGGAAACCCTCGCGTTCCAGACCACGAATGGAGCGCCGAAGCTGCTGGGCTTGCTGCCGAATCACGTGAGGGCCGAAGTTGCGGTCGGCTCGGGTGACGTTGCGCTCGCGACAGATGCTCTCGGGCACGTCCAGTACGACGGCGACAGGCAGACAGTGATGTCGGCGCGCGAGCGAGACCAGCGGCCGCCTGGCCTCCGGTTGCACGTTCGTCGCATCCACGACGGTGAGCTTGCCCGCGGCGAGGCGCTTGCCCGCGATGTAATGAAGAACCTCGAACGCGTCGGTCGTCGCGACCTGACTGTTCTCGTCGTCGCTGACCAGACCTCGGCAGACATCGGAGGAAAGTACCTCGGTCGGTTTGAAGTGCTTCCGCGCAAATGTAGACTTCCCGGAGCCGGAAGGGCCCATGAGAACGACGAGAGAAAGCTCGGGAATGTTGATGTTCATCGCGTGAAAACCGCCATTTGTGTCGGAGCGCCGACCGAGGGATCGAGAGGGCCAATCGGGACGAAGCGAGCGCCGTACCCGAAACGCTCGGCGACGTTGCGCCCCCACGCCTCGAGCTCTGCCCTCGACCATTCGAATCGATGGTCATGGTGACGAAAACGCCCGGTCGGGAGGGTCTCGAACTTTACATTGTATTCGGCATTGGGGGTCGTGACGACGACCGTGCCCGGACGCGCGACCTCGAAGACTGCGCGCTCGAACGCGGCAAGGCGATACGGCTCGAGGTGCTCGACGACCTCGACGATCGCCGCTGCGTCGTAACCAACGAGTCGTTGATCTCGATATACGAGAGAGCCCTGGAGGAGCTTCACGCGCGCCCGCTGCTTCTCCGGCATACGGTCGATTCGAAGCCGGTCGGCGGCGATTTCGAGGGCGCGGTGGGATACGTCGACCCCGACGACCTCGTCGAAGGTCTTGTCCGCGACCAGCGCTCGTAGGAGCTTGCCGTCCCCGCAACCGAGATCGATGACGCGCTTGGCTCCGCATTGCTTCAGCGTTGCGAGAACGCTCCCGATGCGCTGGTCGTTCAGGCTGATGCCCTTTTCGATGGCGTCGATTGGTTCGTTGTCGTCTGCTCGCGGCGGTTCTTCCGTGACGAGCTGCTCGAGCGCCTCGCGAGCCAAGCTGCGCTGGTGCTTGAGGTAGCGCAGCGCAATCGCATCACGTTCCGGATGCGCAGCGAGCCAACCCTCGCCGCGGCGAAGGAGCTTTTCGACTTCGTCTTCGCCTACCCAATAGTGCTTGTCGTCATCGAGGACGGGGATGAGGACGTAGAGGTGCGCGAGCAGATCGCAAAGGCGCTTCGAGCCGGCGATCGTTACATTGAAATAGCGGCTGGGCCCCCAGTCGGCGTTCATTTCGTCGAGCGCGAGCCGTTCGACCGTTACCTCGTACCCGAGCGGCTCGAAGAGCCGTCGAAGAAACGTTTCGCCGCCACGACAAGGGACGGCGGAGACACGCGCCTCCAACGCAAGCTCACGCGCCGCCATCTCCGGCCGCTCCTTGCAGCGGCCGGACAGCGCAGTGCCGAATACTTCCGCGATCGCGACGCTGAGAAACGAGGATGCGACATACGGTCGATCATTGACGTATTGCGCGAGCGTGCGCGTCTCTCGCGCTCCAGGGCGACCTCGGACGAGCGCGACCGGATCGATCTCGAGCAGCAACGCAGCCGTGCACCGCTCCGTTCGAGCTTCCGGGTAGAAGACGTGCGCCTTTCCGAAGGTGAGATCGAAAGAGTGCGGGCGGAACGGGCTTTTGTGCAGCAAGTAGCCGAGGTCGGTCGCAGGCTCGGCGGTGCTCGTGAGCGTGAGCAGCATGAACGTCCTTTCGAACAGCGCCCCGCGGGCACACCTGTGGAGGCGACCGGCTCCGGCGCTGCGAGCAGAGGTCGACGGCGGACCGGGCGCTTACCTGACTCGGCGCTGGACGAGCGCCGACGCGGGCCGCGTGGTCGCAATGTCGAGCAGCGCCTGCGCGCGCGGCGAGGTATTCGGGGCGACGAGACCGACGAGAGGAACGCGCACGCGTAGATCGGATATCTCCCGATAAACGACGCCGTCCCGCGCGAGTCGGCGCATCGATGCCGACGCGATCGCGAGCCCGAGGCCTGCCGCGACCAGGCCGAGCATGGCGACCTTCGTGTCCGTCTCCTGCACGACATCGAGGTGTACTCGGCCGCGCACGAGCGCATCGTTGGCCGCGAGAGCCCATTCGGGCTCCACATCCGGGCGAACCGCGATGCACTTCTCGCCGTCGAGATCGCGCAAACGAAGCCGTGACTTCGCCGTGAGCGCATGGCGGCACGGAAGCGCGGCCACGAAGTGATCCTCGGCGAGCGTGTGCTCCACGAGCCCGACTTCGTTCAACGGCCCACACGCGAACCCGATTTCGATACGCCCCTCGTGAAGGGCCTCGATCTGGAGCCGACTTCGAAGCTCCACGAGCTCGAGCCGCACGTCGGGTCTACGTGACCGGAACGACCGCAGGCATCGCGGCAATACCTCGTAGGTCGCCGTCGGCGTGTACCCGACGGCGAGGACACCTCCTTCGCCGCGCGCGATCCGTGCGGCCTCGAGCGCCGCGCGCTCACCGTCCGCGAGCAGCCTGCGCGCTCGCTCGAGCAGGAAGGCCCCGGCCTCCGTCAATGCCACGTGACGGCGGTCGCGCTCGAAAAGTCGGAGACCCAGCCGGTCCTCGAGCGTGCGTATCTGTACGCTCAGCGGCGGCTGCGAGATGTGAAGCCGCGCGGCCGCCCGTCCGAAATGCAGCTCCTCCCCTACGGCGATGAACGACCGGAGGAGGCGCGGCTCCATGGCGTCGAGCGTGTTCATATCGAACGAGTATCACAAGCTGAAAAATGGATATTGGCGGGTATGAGCGCTCCGGAGGTATCACGCCTTCGTGGAGGTAACTGAAATGGTGGAAGACAAAACAGCCGTGATCGAGCGCTACTTCGGAGAGCTCTTCAACGAGGGTCGGCTGGAGCTGGTCGACGAGCTCCTGCACGAGGACTACGTAAATCACTCCCCGTCGCCAGGGCTGCCGGCGGGTCGTGAGGGAGTGCGGGTCGTCGTCGCTCTGCTCCGCACGGCTTTCCCGGATCTACGGTACACGCTCGAGGATGTCGTCGTCGGGAGGGACGCCGTGGCGACGAGGACCACGATGCGCGGCACCCATCGCGGCGACTTCTTCGGCCTTGCGCCGACCGGCCGGACATTCGAGGTCGCTCAGATGACAATCGAGCACTTCCGCGGTGGGCGAATCGTGGCTCATCATCGCCTGACCGACCTGGCGGCGCTCGCAGAACAGCTTGCGCCACGCTGAGCTTTTTCGGATCAGGGCGGTCATTTCGCCGATGCGAACAGCGCTTCGGCGTCGGCCCCGGCGGGGACCCGCATAGGGCAGGAAGGATCGGTCGCTGCCCTCCAGACCGCCTCGGTGACGGCGCGCGAGTCGGTCGTGAGCGAATCCTTCTGCCATCCGGCGAAGACGCCTTCGACAATCGCCTTGTAGGGCTCGGGGAAACCGTCCTGCATGCGCGCGCGGGCGTTGTCTCCGAACTTCGTTTGTGGGGCTCGGCCGGGGAGAACGAGGACCGCGCGAATGCCGAACGGCTGGAGCTCGAACGCGAGCGACTCGGTGAAGGCGTTCACGGCGGCCTTGCTCGCGGTATAGACGGACAGGAGCGGAAGCGACTTGAGCGTGACCGACGAAGTGACGTTTACGATGACCCCCGACTTGCGCTCACGCATCTGAGGCAGAACTGCCCGGGTCATGGCAATCGTGCCGAGCGTGTTGGTCTCGAACACATCGCGTGCGGTGGCCATGGGCGTGCCTTCGAGCGGGTTCAAGAAGCCGATTCCGGCGTTGTTCACCAAAACGTCGATCGGCCCCGCGGTGGCGACCGATTGTTCGATGCCGGCGGCCTTGGTGACGTCGAGAGGCACGACTCGAAGTCGCTCCGAAGCGGGAAGGATGTCCTCGCGCGGCGCGCGCATCGTCGCGATGACCCTCCACTGTCGATCCAAGAAGTAGCGGGCGATATCCAAGCCAAAACCCGACGAGCATCCAGTGATCATGATGGTCTTCATGGCGGTCTCTCCTCGATGACCGGAAAAGGCTCCGGTGGCGCGAGCCCACGGCGCGCTTCGATGTCCTCGGAAGCTACGGCGAGCCCATCGGACGTGCTACGACAGGAAGTCCACATTTCATTCGCATGAGTCCGGAACAGGTCGATCCCCTCGCCGAGGTCGTCGCGCTGCTCGCCCCCGGCGCGCCTCACACGAAGCTCGTCACAGCCCGTGGCCCCTGGCGTGTCCGTCGGTCGGCCCCAGACCAGCTGTTCTATTGCGTCGTTCTCGATGGCTCGTTGCGCCTCTCGGCGGCAGGGCACGATCCGATCATTCTCGAGAAGGGCGACTTTGCTCTCGTCCCGTCGTCGTCCGACTTCGTCGCGTCGAGCGTCGTCCCGCCCCCCAAGCGGGCGCCCGACACAATGCCGATGGCGCTCCCGGGTGGTGAGTATCGGCAGGGTCTTCCGGGCGGCGAGCCCGACGTCCGGATGTTGATCGGCTACGGCGTGGTTCAGTCTCCCGATGCGAGCCTGCTCCTCTCGCTCCTACCGCGGCTCTTGCGGGTGCGCGGACACGAGCGGCTCGCGACCTTGGTCCGGCTCGCCACCGATGAGGCCCGCGAGCGACGTCCCGCGCGGGCAGAGATCCTTTCACGCTTGCTCGAGGTCATCCTGATCGAAGCCCTCCGATCGTCGGCGGGAACGGGGGCTTCCCCGGGGCTCGTGCGCGGCCTCAGCGACGAGCGCCTCGCGGTCGCCATCCGTCGAATGCACGAGAGGCCGACCCACCCGTGGACGGTCGCCGAGCTCGCCAAGAAGTCGGGACTCTCGCGCTCCACCTTCTTCGAGCGCTTCAACCGCACTGTCGGCGTTGCGCCCATGGAATACCTGCTCGGCTGGAGGATGGCGTTGGCCAAAGACCTCCTCCGAAAGAGCACGGTCACCGTCGCCGAGGTCGCAGACCGAGTTGGTTATGGGTCCGCAAGCACTTTCAGCGTCACTTTCACGCGGCATGTCGGGATGCCCCCCGCCCAGTACGCCCGGAGCCACGCCGCGGCGGGATGAGTGGCTTTCGCAGCCTCGCTATGGCGCGATTGAAGGCAGCTTCGTCGTCGAGCGCGCGGGCGAGCACGATCGCCCCCTGGATGGCGCCCACCACTTCTTCTGCAAGGGCACTGGCCGCGGCGCGCTTCTGCCCCGCGCGCCGAAGCGTCGACGCGAGCGCTTCGATCCACCGCGTGAAGTAACTCCGCACCGCTGCGGCGAACCGCTCGCGTGTGTTGCCGACAGCGAGGACGCCGACGAGGCAAACGCGACGGCCCGAGCGGAAGTAACGCTGGACGGCGTCGAACATCGTTGTGATCGCGCGCTCGGGCTCGCCGGAGCGCAGCGGTCCAAACACGTGCGTCTCGAACCAAACATCAATGTCCGTGAGCACCGCCGCGACCATCTCCTCCTTTCCGCCCGGAAAGAAGTGATAGAGACTTCCTTTGCCCAAGCCGGTTGCTTCGCCGAGGAGCGTGAGGCTCGCGCCCTCATAGCCATGTTCTCGAAACACCTCGGCGAGCGCCGGCAAAACCTCCTCGCGCGTCATCCGATGCGTCCCTCAGAGCCCGAGATCGCTGAGACCGGGATGGTCATCCGGGCGGCGGCCTGACGGCCAGTGGAGCTTCCGTTCTGCCTGAGTGATCGGAAGATCGTTGATGCTGGCGAAGCGATGGCTCATGAGACCGCGCTCGTCGAACTGCCAGTTCTCGTTGCCGTAGCTACGAAACCAGCTCCCGCTATCGTCGTGCCACTCGTACGCGAAGCGAACGGCGATGCGGTCGCCGCCGAAGGTCCAGAGCTCCTTGACGAGCCGGTAATCGATCTCGCGCGTCCACTTGCGGCGCAGAAACTCCACAATCGCAGCGCGCCCGCTCAGAAACTCCGCGCGGTTCCGCCAGGAGCTGTCTTCCGTGTACGCAAGGGCGACGCGCTCGGGGTCTCGACTGTTCCACGCGTCCTCGGCGAGACGGATCTTCTGTCGGGCAGTCTCTTCGGTGAATGGCGGCAGCGGGGGGCGGGGCGACATTCGCTCGAGTGTACCGACCGGTACACTGACGAGCAAGCCCGCTCTCGCGACTCGCTCGACGCGAATCACGCTCACCACTTTACGCACTTTACATCGCCACCACGCCCCACGAAGCACACGTCGCGGCCGTAGATTGCGACGCTCGTGGCATCGATGACGCCCGCCACCCACGCCGGCGACAAAGTGAGCTCCACTTCCGGTGCCTCGCGGGCGAGCTCCGCATCGTCGAGCCAGACCGCCGTTTGGCCATTGCGGACACATCCATCGCCGAACCGTTGCGCGAGCACCGTGTCGAGATACGGCTCTTGGCAGACGTTTTTGTGGTCGAAGATGTACGGCGGCTTCATGCAGGGCACGACGCAATTGAGGTTGCAATCGAGGACGGGGCGCTCGCTGCAGCGAGCGTTGCAATCGCGCTGCGCGGCCAATGCCTCCGCGAGCCGTTTGTCGAACAGCGCTCGGCTGGCGGCGCGCTCGAGCGGACACATCGGCAGCTTCGTCCGAGGCGGCGCGTCTGCGACCTTCAGGGTGTCGGGCAGCTTGCCCCAGCACGCAATGCGTCCGTCGTTTGCGACGGCGCAGACATGCCGGCCGGTCGCTGCAACATCCACGATTGGTGTTGCGCCGAGTGGTCGTGACGCACGCGCCATGAGCGACAGCTTCCCGTCACCGAGCTCGCCATAGACCCCCGGGCCTGCGCAGAAGAGCGCACTGCTTTCGTCCAGCGCGCACGTGACGGCGACGCTCACGTTTTGGCCCTGACTGTCGACGCCGAGGATCTTCGCCAGGTCGTGAGCCTTGGTGGCGACGACCTTCGTCGAGCGACCTACGTCGAACGACGCATCGGCGCCCTCGAGAAGTTGCTCCGATGTGGTGTCGATACCCGTCGCATACGACTCCGCGGCCCGATTGGACGGATACGCCACTGCGGTCTTGCCGTCGGGCGCGATCGCCCAGCACGTGCCCGTCGGCGAGGCGCCGTCTTTCGATGTCGACCGGGCGCAGACCTGCCGCTGTTGGGGAGCGGGCGCGACGCCCAGGTGCGTGACTACCTGTCCGGCCGTCGGGAGCGCGAAACGATATGCAACAACGTGTTTGCGCGAACCATCCGGATTCGTCCCAGTGAAATCGGTGACGCATTCGACGGTCGCGGCGCGTGTCCTCGCGCAATAGATGTCACCGACCCCTTTCACTTCGCGCGACTCGGCATGGCCGAGATAAACGACATCGCGAACCGGCTGCGAAAATGGCAGGCGGATACGCGCCGGGGTTTCGCTGAAGAGCGGCGAGTTGCCGATCTCGATGTTGCCTGCCTCATCGATCCAATAGGCGTCCTCGTCGCTCGTGTGGCCGATCGATACGACCCTCCCGAAGGGGCTGGGTGTCGAGAGGTCGACAGGCTCTGCATTGATGACGTTCGCGCTCGCGGTCGTCATCGCTTGTGGTCCGTCGGAGGCCGTCGCGCCGGGACCACAGCTCGCCAGCGCAAAGAGAAGCCACGCGCACCTACGCATCGGCGACAACGGTACCACGTGCATCAGCGCCTCCTCCTTGACCACGTCGAGTCGCCGCACCATCGTCCGCGGGATGCCCCTTCCGCCCGACCTCTCGCAGCCGCTCTCCTCCGAGGAGTACGACCAGCTCGATGTGCTCATCGAGGAAGCGACGAACCTCGACGTCGAAGGCGTGATGGGGTTCATGACGGCGCTGGCCGTCGCGCCGGGGGCGATCGACCCGTCCACGTGGTTGCCGGCGTTGATGTCACCTTCTTACAAGCCGGATGACGTCGCGCTCGCTCACGCCCTCCAGCTCCTCCTTCGGTACTACAACGAGATTACGGAGCGCGTGCTCGAACGGAAGCCGTTGATGCCGCACCTCGGTGACGAGCTGGCGTGCATCGCGTTCGCCGACGGCTTCATCGACGGCGCGGTGCTCGACCCGCATTGGAAGTCCGACGCGGCGCGCTGGAAGCTTTGCGAGCCGTTCGCCTTCCTCAGCGAGCGCGTCGAATACGTGGCGGAGGAGAGCCTCGCCATGTTCGAGGCAATGCCGAAACATCTGCTGTGCGGGCGCCTCGACCAATTGGTCCTCGCAGCCCTCGACGCGTTTTTGCCGCTGCGCGGCGCGTTGCCGACGCTCGCCGCCTCGGCAGGGCCGCGCCTTCGGCGGGGTGACCCGTGTCCCTGCGGATCGGGCAAGAAGTACAAACGCTGCTGCATGGACGCCGATCGCGAGAAGCTGCGTCGCAACTGACGCTCGACGTGAATGGATTTGCGCAGCGCCGAGTCCGTGCGCTCGGCGTAACGTCGGGGCCGCCGACTGCGTCGAATGAGCATGACCCCAAGCTCGGCGACGGTGAATCGGATTGGCTCGGTGCTCGCGAAAGTGAGTGCGGTCACGCTGATGACGGGGGCGTTGTTCATCGCGGGTTTCGGCGCGGATGCGCCGCAGACGACGGAGCTTCGCGTGCCGGCGCAGTGTCAAGCCGACCCTCCCGCGACAATCGTGCTCGTCGCGATCGACGGTGTTCGGTGGCAGGAAGTCTACGAAGGCACCGATTCGAAGCTCGGCGATGGGGCCAAGCGCTCGGCGCGTGAGCTGACGCCGAACCTTCACGCGCTCGCCGATCGTGGTGTCGCGCTCGGCGCGCCCGGAAGCGGCGAGTCATTCTCCGCAAGCGGTCCGAACTTCGTTTCGCTCCCCGGCTACACCGAGATGCTCACCGGCCAGCCTGCGACGTGCCTCGAGAACGATTGCACCGATCCGCCCTCGTTCACGTTGCTCGATGCGTTCGCCGCGGGTCGCGACCCACGAAAGGTGGCGAGTCTGTCGTCGTGGACCAACATCGAGCACATCGCGGCATCACACGGGAGCCCGGCGCTCGTATCCGCAGGGCGGACGGGCGGTGATACGCGTAACGTGATGGAGGCCGACCCAATGCTCGCCGGGATGCTCGAGCGCGACGAGAGCGCTTCACCCTCGCCGGGCTGGGGCGACTACCGGGCGGACATGAACACGACGGAGCTCGCGCTCGGCTATTTGGAGCACGAGCAGCCCTCGTTCCTCTTCGTCTCCCTGGGCGATACCGACGAGTACGCCCATCAAGGTGACTATTCGAGTTACCTCGCCGCCCTGCAGCGCGCCGACGACTTCATCGGAGACGTGATGGATATTGCGGACGAGTGGAAGCGCGAGGGGCGTGAGACCGTCATCGTCGTCACCACCGATCATGGTCGTGCGGACGACTTCAAGGATCACGGCCGCGACTATCCGGAGTCGGCGCGAACGTGGCTCGTCGCCGCGGGCGGGCCGATCCCTGCGCAGGGTTTCGTTGCGTCGTCGCAGACGCGCTACCTGCGCGATATCGCGCCGACCCTCGCCGCGATTGCCGGTGTGCCGCTCGAAATGGGTCCCTCGAGCGGCACGGTCATGAGCGAGATGGTGCCGTGTCGTTAGGGATGGCGGCGCCGGCGTCGAGCGAGGGCAGCAAGACCGAGCGCGACCAATGCGCCTGACGCAGGCGTCCCCGCGCCGTGCTTGCTCGCCATTCGGCAGTCGCAACCGGCGTCGGCAGGAGCATCGCCTCCGCCGCCGCTCCCTCCAGCCGCGGGCTCTCCACCATTGCCACCTTGGCTGGGCGAGCCGCCGGATCCATTGCCCCCATTGCTGATAGGTGAGCCGCCTTGGCCATTGCCGCCAATCGGAGGCTCACCTCCGGCCCCACCTTCGCCTCCGCCGCCCTCGCCACCGACGCAGTTTCCAGCGAGGCACGTACCGATAGAGCAAGGCGTTCCATCCGCTTTCGGGACGTCGATGCAAGAGCCGTCGGCCGGCTCGCATGTGCCGGCATCATGACATTCGCCGGGCGGATCGCAGGTGATGCCGCTGCCGCTGCACATACCGACATTGCAGATATCGGTAGCCGTGCATGCGTCGCCGTCGTCACATGCCGTGCCGTCGGCGGCGATGGGATCCGAGCAGAGGCCCGTCGACGCATCGCAGATCCCAGCTTCGTGACATGCGGCCGAAGGCATGCAGACGACCGGCGTGCCGGGCACACACGTGAATCCGTCCGCCGCGCATGTATCGCCGATCGTGCATGCGTTTCCGTCGTCGCAGGGGAGGCCGTTCGGGCACAGCGGGATCACGTACGTCGTAAAGCCGAGCCGCCAGTGGCCGTCTGCATAGGCACCATTTCCTAGGTAGAGCGGCTCTGCATAAAGCGGTGCGCCCGGCGGCGCGACGTACGAGCCCAACATCATGACACCGTTCCCGGTCCCGTGCGCCTCCATCACGAAGACGTCGTTTGCCTGCAACAAGATGTTGGCGCTCGACATGTCGATGAAGATGGTTTGCTGGCCCGATACCGACTTCGTAACCAGCTGCTGGTACAACACCGGTTGCGCGGAAGGCGCAGCACCGAAGCGAACGCCGAGGCTGAAATTCGCGCCGGCATTGCCGTCGATCGTAACGGCGATGCCCTCGAGCTTGCCGGCCATGCCCGCGCGAATCTGCTGCTGCCAAATCAAGCTCGGAGAGTCGCGGTTGAACGATGCGCTGGTGGCGGCGCCCCCCGTCGAACTGACCTGATCGACGGATCCGACCTGGGCAAATGCGGGTGCGGCGACAGTCACAATCGTCGATGCGAGCGCGAGCGACCAAAAACGAGCCATGCGAGCCCTCCGAGCGCGGCGTCGAAAGGACGTAAGGCCGCGCATGATGAAGCTACGCGGCGTCGACGCCGTCGCGCAATGGGTCTCGAGCACGCCTCTTACTCGTCACACACATGCTCGGGGTCGTTCGGCGCACCAAGCAACTCGAACGTGTAGCTACCCTCACACGTCGTACCAAGACCCTCGCTGTCGAACGGGAACGCAGCAATCATCCCGCCATTGCATCCGACGGGTGACGTCGTCGATGCCATGTTCGCCGCGCCGTGGAGGAAGACGTCGTCCACGGCGCCGCTGATCCCCGGGCCGGCGCTGCCGACGGCGATCGGTGCCTCGAACGCGGGGAGGGATTGCCCGCCGCAGCCGTCGCTCCCGGCGGCGATGCCGTCGACGTAGAGGGTCAGGTTGCCACTCGTATCGAAGGATCCGGCGACGTGATGAAAGCTGCCGATCTCGAAGACCTCGTCTTGGGCCACCGTACATTGAATACCAGGCCCGACGATCGTGACGGAGACATGAGGTTGGCCGTCATCCTCCGAGCCGTCCCAGTCCTCGGCGAAGGCTATCCAATATCCAATCCCCGGGTCGCCGGACTGCCACCGTTCGAATGGGTAGGCTTCCGACCATTCGTCATCGCCCGACTCGAACGTCGAGGGAATCGCGTCGAGCCGGATGCGGGCGCCAAACGTGAACGGACCCGTATCGTTGAAGGCCGGATCGGACGGAACCTCGGCGCGGTCGTCTTCGTCGAGCAAGAGATATCCTGCCGCGCACCCGGCTCCACCCGCACCACCTGCGGCGCCGCCGTCCCCGCCGCCCCCGCTGATTGACCCACCGCCCATCCCCCCGGAGCCGCCCGCAGCATCGCCGCCCACGTGGGGCCCGCCACCGGTCGCGCCGTTGCCACCAGTCGGGCCGTTACCAGCCGACGGGACGCCCCCGGTGCCGGTCCCTCCGGCGTTGTCGTCGTCGAGTCCGGTCGCATCCAGGAAGCAACCTGCTGCGAGCGCAAACGGGAGAATTGCCAGCCGCCGCATGCGACGACGATACAGGATTGCCCGTTTCCCGATCAGCTATTGCCGTCGCGCCCACTCCGGAACCATCGATGTCATCTCGAATGGTCCGACGCCCTGTCCGGCAGCGGTCGCGATCCACCCGCGGTCGTGGCGGGCGGCGCCCCGCGCGTCGTCACCCTCGCGCAGCTCCGTGTGCAGCCAAACGGCCTCGATCCGATCACGGTTGTCGGCGAGCAAACGCTGGATGCGGTTGGCGATGTCTGGTTGGGACTCGCGCAGTCGGCGAATCGACGCCGACTCGACCCGCACGCGCACGATGCCGTTGCTCGCGTCGAGCTCCACGCCGACCGTGAAAACATAGCGAGTCCACGGGAATCGCCCGCTATGGTGCTCGACCTGTCGCTTGGCGCCGATGAACGTCATCAGCGCGGCAGCGATCCGGCGGGCGGCATCGGGCGAGGCCTGAACGGCGAAGAGCACCGGACGCTCCTGACGGCATCGCTGCTCGAACTCGGGCACCCGCGCGCCGTCCGTTTCGTACCGCTGGTTCACCCACAATGAGGCGAACACGACGGGCAGGCAGAGGAAGAGGCCGACGAGCTCCCAGGGACTCACAGAAGACCATTCTGGGGTACGAGACGGCCCGAGGAAAGGGCCGATGCCATCAATGCACGGGAAGCTCGCCCGCAAGGAATGCGCGCGGCGTTACCCGGAGGAGATCGCGGAATTCGGACGTGAGGTGCGCCTGATCGTAGAACCCGTGGTCCGTCGCCAGACGAGCCAAGCGTCCAGCACCCATTTGGGAGACGACGCGGCGGATTCGCGCGATGCGAGCGTAGTGCTTCGGCGATATGCCGATCTCCTCGCGGAAGAGCTGACGCAGGTAGCGCTCGCTCACGCGCAGCATGCGAGCCAGCTCGGCGATGGGCTCACCCCGCGCCGGATTCGCGTCCAGCGCGGCGACTGCACGACCGAGCAATCGACGGCGTGCTGCCGTTTCGTCATGGTGCTGGAGCCGATGAAGGAGCTCCCGTTCGAGGGCGAGCAACATTGCTGGCGGGTCACCGGTGAGGCTCGCGAGCTCTTCCTCCAGCGTTTCGCCGCGCCGTCCCCATAGCGACCGAATTGGTGCGACGCGATCGACCAGCTCGTGCAATGGGACCCCGAAGTAGCCGCGGGCGGCGCCGGGACGCAGCGCGACACGCGTATAAAACGGCACCGCGGTGACTCGCTTGTACGAAGCGTGCGTCCCCGGGCCGACCGCGAGCAACTTCGTCTCCCCGTCTCGGCTCAGGCAGAGGACGAGCGACGCCGTCGGGTTCGGGAGTTTCGTCATCACCCGACGCGACCCAGGCATCACGACGAGCGTCCGCACTTCGTGCACCAGCGGGCGGAGCGCGGGATGTGGCTCGAGCGATCGCTCGTCCTGCAACGTCATCGGAGCTCGAGCATAGGGACCGCACCGCGAAACGCACGCGCTTCGTCGTGCCGAAATTTCCAAGAACGCGCTGACCGCTCTACGCAAGCTCGGCGTCGACAAGGAGGATTCATGATTCTGCTTACCGGTGCCACGGGCACCATCGGTCGAGCGCTCGCAACCCAGCTCGTCGACGCGGGTGCCGGCGTCCGCGCCATGACACGCGACCCTGAAAAGGCGAGGCCGCTCTTGCCGCGGTCGGTCGAGATCGTTCACGCAGATTTCACGGACCCGGCTTCTCTGGGCCGCGCGCTCGCCGGCATCGAATCGTTGTTCTTGCTGACCTCCCCCGGGCCGTCGATCCACGCTCACGACGAGGCGACGGTTCAGCTCGCTCGCGATACTCGCATCCGCCGAATCGTGAAGATGTCGGCGTTCGGGGCCGGAGCACCGTCTCCTTTGAAAGCGGGCGCGTGGCATGTCCCCGGGGAGCGTGCGATTGCGTCGTCGGGGGTCGCGTATACCTTCCTGCGGCCGACCGCCTTCGCATCGAATGCGCTTCAATGGGCGTCGGCTATCCGCACCGGCGAATCCGTCGATGTCGCGACCGCAAAAGGCAAACACGCCGTGATCGACCCGCGTGACGTCGCGGCGGTCGCAGCCGACGCGTTGACCTCGAATGCCCATGAGGGAAAGGCCTATACGCTCACCGGTCCCGAAGCCGTCGACACCCACGAACAGCTACGGATCATCGGGCGCGCGTTGGGTCGAGACGTCCATGGTCGCGACGTCGATCTCGAAACACTCCAACGCAGAGCGCGTGATGCGGGCGTGCCCGAAGCGTTCGTCGCCGCGATGGTGGAGGGCCTCGCCTTTGTCCGTGATGATAAAGCATCGGAGACCACCGACGCCGTCGAGCGCATCCTCGGTCGGCCCCCCCGATCGTTCGCGGAATGGGTGCGCGATAACCTCTCCGCCTTTGCGTAACGACGGCAGCCGACGATTTCAGTGCGACGAGGGGGGATGCCCGTGTCCTACGTATAAGATCCGACGCACCATGCGACTGCCCCGATTCGCGCTCCTGAGCCTGCCCCTGATGACGGCCTGTGCTGCGTCGAATCCGCATGACGGGCGCGCGTCCGACGTGGCCGACGCGGCGTTGACGGAAACGTCGGCCGACACGACCCGCGGTTCGAACGCAAAAGAGGTCTCGTCGAGCGCTCGGCCATCCGCCGGACCATCGGGCAAGAAGCGCGGGCTCCTCCCCGCGGGGCTCTGCAGCCACGGCTACTTGAGCTCTCAATGTGGAGATTACGAGGAAGCGCGGTTCGCCGTCGTTCTCGCGGAGACGCATGTTCGCCCCAATGGGCGCGCGCGCGTCTATTTCGGAGACGCCCCGCTGCGCCTCGAGGACGAGCTGCGGCGCCTCGAGCGCGAGCTCGAAGTGAACCGAGGCCTCGGTCCGGGATACCCATTTGCAGTCTCCGACGCCGACCTGCCTCGAATGGACCAAGTCCTGGACCAAGTCGCCGAGGAGGGCGGTGACGCGGCGCCCCAGCGGGCAAACCGCCATCGGCTCGCGGTCATTGGCGGCTTGTTTTCCACGCGCGAGGAGGCCGACGCGTTCGTCGTCTCGAAATCACTTCAAGCGAGGGTCGTCGAGCTCGCGCCGGGCGGGCAGCTGCCGTGTGAGTCGGGCGATTACGAACAATGCGCGGGCGCCCACGTCGTCGCAGTCGAAGTGACCGGGCGCACGCCGGCTTGGAGCGACGAGCAAATCAAAGCGATCGAGGCGAAATTGGCGGATTCTGGGGGAGATACCAGGTCCGTCGCCGACCAGCGCGCCAAAGCCTTGTCCGGGCTCAAGGCCGCCTGCGACATCGAATCGGGGCGAATTTTCACGGCGACGAAACGCGAGCTCTACTCGTTCGATAGAGTTTTCGCGCCGGTGAGCTGCAAAGACGGAAAGCGCGCGTGGATACCGTGGCGTCACACGCGGCTCGAGAGTGTCGTCATCGTCGGGGAGAAGGGCCCGATGATCGAGCAAGTCGTCTCGGTCTCCTGTGACATGGCGACGATCGACGAACGCCCCTTCGTTCTCTCGGCGCCCCCCGCCATGACCGAGGTGGCGAGCGCCGGCTGTGGTGATTGAGGGCCGGCTCGTCGCCGTCGAATTCTTTTCCTCCCATTGCGCTCGCCTTCGGGGCGCACGACGATCGCGCGCCCGATGCAACGCCGATCTTGGTCCGCCAGCCTCGCATTCTCTGCACTGGTCTCGGCTGCATGTAGCAGCCACAACGCGTCGGAGACTCCGCGAGCAGATGCATCCGCGCCGCCTTCCGCGGCCGTCGAGAAGCAGCTTCCCGCGCCGGCCTCCAGGCCGGCAACCGGCAAAGCGCTGAATGTCCGCGCGAACCAGTCGGTCGCGTGTGCCGCGCTCGCGTCGGGCGACGTCGCTTGTTGGGGCGCGGACACGCTCGGTGTCGGCGGTATCAATGCACGTGAGCCGGGGAGCGTGCCGCTCTTCTTCGACGGCGTGAACGACGCGACGCGCGTGGTTCCTCTCGGCTGGGCGACCTGTGCGCTTGGCTCGAAAGGGCCAATCCTCTGTTGGGGGCCAGGGCAGGCTCCAACTCCCTTGCCGGGAACCGAAGGCGCGCGGGACATCGCAGACTCCGACTTCGGCGTGTGCGTCGTGCTCGGTTCGGGCAAGATAGCCTGCCTCGACCCGTCGAAGCCCGATGTCGCACCCACGATGGTCGCGGGCGTCGATCACGCCGTCTCGCTCACGCAGAAGATGTGGGGGCGGACGTGTGCCGTGCTCGACACGGGCAAGGTCAGCTGTTGGGGCGACCTCGACGAAATCGGACTGGGAAAAGAGAACGCACCAGCGACTCTCTATCCGGGTATCGACGACGCCACGGCGGTCGTTCACTACGAGCAATCGACCACGTGTGTCGTCCGACGCTCCGGAGCCGTATCGTGTAAAACGACGCTTCCGGAGTTGCCGAAGCAAATCCCCACGCAGGCAACCCAGCTTCCCGAGGAGGGCCCCGGCCGCCTTCGTTGTCACCGTGACGGAGGCGCCGTCCTCTGCAGCCAGCGTTGGGACGAGCCCCCGACGAAGATGGCGCTCTCCAAAGAGGCCGTCGACCTCGGGTGCTCGAGCGCGGTCTGTTGCGCAACGTTGGCCGACGGCTCCGTCGAATGTCTGGGGAACAACGACGGCGGTCTGCTCGGTGATGGTGCACCGCTCGTCGCGTCGACACCGCAGCTCGTGAAGGGGATACCACCCGCGTCTCGCATCGCGGTTGGTCATCAGCTGACCCTCGCCGTGACGCGGGAAGGTGACGTCTACGTATGGGGTTGGTACACCGGAATGCCCCAAAAGCTCTACTTGTCCGGCCGCGCCGTCGACGTCGATGCCAACGAGGTGTTCGGCCTCGTCCGACTCGCCGACGGTAGCTTGCGTATGGTCTCGCCCGATGAAAATCGCTTTCAGACCGATCTTCTGCCATCGATCGAGGGCGAGATTCTCGACTCGTCCATCGACGACAATCGAAATATTTGCGCCGCGGTGAAGGACAAGCCTGTCGTCTGCTCGTTTCACCAGGACGAACAGGAAGGGTACCGCGCCATCAAAGGCTCCGAGGGCGTCGTCTCGCTATCGGCCATAGGGAATTCGACTTGTGGTTTGCGCGCAGACAAGAAGGTCGTGTGCATGGTCGACCACCGCTTCGATCCCGACGAGGACTTCGCGCAGGGGCCCGTCCAGCCGATGACCGAGCTCGTGAGCGGCCTCGCGAACGTGACGTGGCTCGCGACCCCCTACGCGATCGTCGAGGGGGGCGATGTCGTGCGCATCAACAAAGAAGAGGGCGCAAAGACCTTCAGCCTCATTCCAGAGCCGATGAAGAAAGGTGCGGCGCAATATACCGACGGCGGATTCGGCTGGTCGCCGGGCTGCATCCTCCGCGCCGGAGCGCTCGAGTGCTGGAAGGGAAGCAGCGCCATTGCCAAATTGCAGACAGACTTCGGGCCGACGGCCGTCGTCGCCGGTAACGACCACGCCTGCGCCCTCGGCAAAGAGGGCACGGTCCATTGCTGGGGGAAGGACACCCGCGGCGGGCTGGGACAGGGCCGTAAGCTCTTTGCCACCGTGCCGATGCGTGTCGTCGGGCTCGGGCCTTGAGGCCTCCGAATGGCACCAATGAGCGTTCGAGGTTCGGCGTTGACGGGCCAATCTGGATCCGCGTCACCCAGGATGGACGCGTATCTCGCGCGCCTTCCCGTTGGGCTCGCCTCCTACCCGGACTGCGCCATCAAAGGGAGCATTTTGCGCACCGTGCTGGAGCGGAAGCCTCCGTCCCGGCTCCTGTCAGCCCTTCCGCCCGAGCTGCACGGTCTGGTCGAGACGCCTCCCGCCTCGAGCGCGTGGGTCCCGGAGGTCCATTTCCGCGCGCTTCAGCGTGTCATCATCGACGAGCATTTCGACGACGACGAGGCATGGCTCTCGTGGAGCTACGAGACGCAGAAGGAGCTCTATACGAGCCCATTGTATCGGGCGCTGTTCCTTCCGCTCACGCCGCCGATCGTGGTTCGCCTGGGTCGAACCTTGTGGCAGAGGTTTCGGCGCGGTTCGACGCTCAGTCCGATGCATGTGATCGGCTCCTGTGCCGAAGCGACCATCTTCTCGCCGCCCTGGGTGTTCCATGAGCTCGACCATCGAGCCACCGCGCTGGGGATCAAGGCGGCGATCGAGCTCGCCGGCGCGCGCGACGTGAACATCCGCGTATTGGAGTCGTCGGCGACGAGCGCGAAGCTGGAGGTTCGCTGGAACCGCCGCGAAGGCTAGTCCGCCCGAAGGGCGGCCAAGTGACAATGAAGGGGCTGTCCAGACTTCGGCGTTCGGCTCGGCGTTCGGCCCGACCTTCACTTGCGCGCGTCAGCGCGGGCCGGGCCGAACGCCCGAGCCAAAACTTGGGACAACCCCTAGGTCAAAATTCCCGGTCACACGGATGCCCTCGGCGTTGTCCAATCCGGGGAGAGGCAACCTATCGATGACCCAGCCAATCGAGGACACTGTGCGCGCTGCGGTTCAGGGCGACCGTCATGCGCTCGAGGCGCTCGTGAAGCGGGTGCAGGACGACGTCTATCAGCTCGCGCGCCGGATGTTGTGGAACCCGGCGGATGCCGAAGATGCGACGCAGGAGATCCTGGTCAGGATCGTGACGAACCTCGGCTCTTTTCGCGCCGAGTGCGCCTTCTCCACCTGGGTCTTTCGGGTCGCTTGTAACCACCTACTCAATACGCGAAAGAGCGCGATGGAGCGGCGGGCGCTGACCTTGGAGCAGTTCGGCGAAGCGGTGGAGGACAGCATCCTCGACCCGGCCGCCGACCAGCCTTTGGAGCCCGAGCGCGTAGCCCTCGCCAAGGAGGTCATGGTCGCGTGCACGAGCGGAATGCTTCTGTGCCTCGATCGCGATCACCGCGTGGCCTACATCCTCGGGGAGATCGTCGGGTTCGAAGGTGACGAGGCTGCGGCCATCCTCGAGGTGAGCCCCGGGGCGTTTCGAAAGCGGTTGTCCCGCGCGCGCGCACGCATTCGCGACTTCATGGAGGCGCATTGCGGCCTCGTGAATGAGGACGCGCGCTGTCGGTGCGAGCGGCAGATCGGCCCGGCTACTGCCAAAGGCAGGATCGATGCGACGGCCTTGCCGCTGACGAGCGGACCCGAGCGACACCCCGAGCACCCGTCGCTCGTGGAATCGATCCGAGAGATGGGAGAGCTTCATCGCTCGGTTCGTGTCTTTCGCGGACACCCCGATCACGCGGCGCCCCAATCGATCCTCGCCCATTTTCGCGCGCTTCTCGACTCGGGGCGCTTTCGGATTCTTTCCAACTGAGAGGAACGATATGCAACTTCGCATGGTCGCGGGCAGTTGCCCGTGGGGCCTCGTCATGGCCGGCGTGTTGGTCTTTGGAGGGTGCGCCGACGACACCACGGGCACCGGCGGCGCCGGTGGAATGGGGGGGCAAGAGGACGGAGGCGCGACCTCCGCCCTCGAGTCCGAATATCCTCTTACGGGAGATGATCTCTTCCCCGAGGGTGTGGTGTTCGACGAAGAGCGCCAGGCCTTCTTCGTCGGAAGCCTCGCCCACGGTAACGTGATGCGCGTCACGGCGGCCGGCGAACAATCGGTATTTTACGAGGGAGACCCCGGCGCCGAACGAGCGACGCTGGGGCTCCAGATCGACCCAGAGCGCCGTCGCCTGTGGGTATGTGCGATCGAACGCGAAAACTACGCCGGATCGATTTGGGTCTTCTCGCTCGATAGTGGTGAGCGAACCCACTCGATCGAGCTCGAAGGGTTGTTTGCGGGCGCGTCGTGTAACGATATTACGCTCGACGCCGCGGGGCGCGCTTACATAACCGATCGCGAAAATCCGAACATCTACCTCGTCGACCTGGACACGTCCGAGCAGCGTATATGGGCCACCCATCCTTTGCTCGAGGCGGTGGTCGGTCTCAACGGTATCGAGATCGTCCCCGATGGGTCCGCCGTTCTCGCCAATACGTATTTGCCGGCGCGTCTCGTTCGAATCTCGATGGACGACCCGAACGATGTCACCGAAGTCCAGCTCACCGGGCAACCGTTTCAAGGTACCGGCGCTTTGGCCGGGGCAGACGGCAGCGCGTTCTTGTCCGACAAACTGTATGTCGCATTTCCCAACGAGGTGATGGAGGTCGTCCCGGCCGATGGGACGTGGAATGCGGCGACCGTGCGAACCGCCGTTGCGGGGCCCGGCCTCACCGCCGTTACGGCCGCCGGCGGCGCGCTCTATGGCTCGAATGGGCAGTCGGTCACCTTCGTCCAAGGACAAGAGGCTTCGCCGTTTTTTATCCGTCGAACCGACCTCGCCGCGTTTCAGCCTTGAGTCGCACGCGCAAATAGCGATCTAGGTATGGCGCCGTTCGACTTCCGTCGTGCGCCGCGACGACCTCCGGCGGGCCTGCGACGACGACAGTCCCTCCTTCGTCGCCCGCGCCGGGGCCCAAATCGATGACCCAATCGCTCGCTGCGACGACTCGCATCTCGTGCTCGACCACGACGACCGTATTGCCGGCATCGACGAGCCTCTCCAGCTGGCGAAGAAGCTTTTCGACGTCGTGGGGGTGCAAGGCGGTCGTCGGCTCGTCGAGGACGTAGAGGGTATTGCCGCGTTGCGTGCGCTGAAGCTCCGTCGCGAGCTTGATGCGCTGTGCCTCGCCGCCCGAGAGCTCGGTCGCAGGTTGTCCGAGCCTCAGATAACCGAGGCCGACGGCGCGCAGGACTTCGAGCGGCCTGCAAATCGAAGGTTGGTCCTGGAAGAACTGGAAAGCAGCGTCCACCGTCATGCCGAGGACGTCGGCAATGGTCTTTTCCTGATAACGGATCTCGAGCGTCTTCGGATCGTAGCGCGAGCCTTTGCACGTCGGGCAAGGCGTGTACACGCTCGGCAGAAAGAGGAGCTCGACCATGACGAAGCCCTCTCCTTCACATGTTGCGCATCGGCCTTTGGGCAAGTTGAATGAAAAGCGGCTCGCGTCGTACCTCCGCGATTTGGCCGACTTCGTCGCCGCGAAGAGCTTGCGTACCGCGTCGAACAACCCCGTATACGTCGCGAGGTTGGAGCGGGGCGTGCGGCCGATCGGCTTCTGATCGACGCGCACGAGCCGTTTCACCGACTCGATGCCTTTCGTGATTCTGCCCGCTGCCGCTTCCATCGGCGACCGCTCGAGCTCGTCGACTTCTTCCTCGTCGACGGGGACTTCTTGGCCCAGCGCGCTCGAGACGAGCTCGACCAACGCTTGGGTGACGAGCGTCGATTTTCCCGAACCCGAAACGCCGGTGACGCTCGTGAGCACGCCCAGGGGAATGTCGATATTCACGCCCCGGAGATTGTTGCGAACGATACCTTCGAGCCGGAGCACCCCGTGCCGTTTGCGGGCGACGCGAACCGGCGCCGTGCCCTCATCGAAGAGATAGGCGCGTGTTCGCGAGCGTTCGATGCCCTCGAGGCCTTCGGGCCGCCCGCTGTAGAGGACCTCCCCGCCGTTCGAGCCCGCGTCGGGCCCGACGTCCACGATCCAATCCGCGTGTCGAATGACATCGAGATCGTGTTCGACGACGAACAGGGAATTGCCGGCATCTTTCAGCGTGGCGAGCGTGGCGAGCAAGGCCTCCGTATCGGCGGGGTGAAGCCCGGCGGACGGCTCGTCGAGGACGTAGACGACACCGAACAAGTTCGACCGAACCTGCGTCGCGAGGCGCAGTCGCTGCAGCTCACCCGGGGAAAGTGTGGGCGTGGAACGATCGAGGGAAAGGTATCCGAGGCCGAGGTCCAGAATCACCGACAAGCGCGAGCCGATATCTTCGGCAATTCGTTGTGTGACGACGCTCTTCTCCGGATGTTCGGCGCGCAGCGCGGCGAGCTCCGGTGCGACGCCGACGGCATACGGGTGCAATAGCGCCGAGAGCTTGCCCATCGGCAGCGCCGCAGCAGCAGCGATGTCCAATCCGGCGAACGTCACCGAGAGGGCTCCCCGCTTGAGGCGTTTGCCGTCGCAGACCGGGCACGCGGTGCTGATCATGTATCGCGAGACGCGGCGCTTGATGGCTGCGCTCTCGGTGGTGGCGAACGCGTGCATGACGTAGCGCTTCGCGCTGCTGAACGTGCCTTGGTAACTCGGCTCTTCCTTTCGCCGGAGGGCGCGCCGCACCTCGTCGCGGTCGAAACCCGCATAGACGGGCACCTGGGGCTGTTCCTCTGTGAAAAGGATCCAACTTCGATCCTTCTTCGAGAGCTCACGCCAGGGTTTGTCGACGTCGTACCCGAGGGTCGTAAGGATGTCGCGCAGGCTCTGGCCGTGCCATGCCGGCGGCCACGCGGCGATCGCTCGCTCCCGTATCGTCTTCGTGTCGTCCGGAACCATCGAGCGCTCGGTGACGTCGTAGATACGACCCAGACCGTGACACCGTTCACACGCGCCGGCGGGTGTATTCGGTGAGAACGCTTCGGCCTCGAGGTGCTCCTGTTTTGCAGGGTAGAGACCGGCACGCGAATACAACATCCGAAGCAGGTTCGAGAGCGTCGTGACGCTGCCGACGGACGAGCGGGTCGTCGGAGCTCCCCTTTGCTGTTGAAGCGCGACCGCCGGCGGAAGCCCTTCGATCCCGTCGACGTCCGGGATGGCCATCTGCTGAAACAGCCGGCGCGCATACGGCGCGACAGACTCGAGGTAACGGCGCTGCGCCTCTGCGTAGAGCGTACCGAAAGCCAGCGACGATTTGCCCGAGCCCGAGATCCCCGTGAAGACGACGAGCGCGTCCCGTGGCAGGTCGACGCGCACGTCCTTCAGGTTGTGCTCGCGCGCCCCACGCACACGGACGAACGCGTCGCGCCCGCGTTCACCTGCATCTGTCCGTGAGGCGCTGCTCGTTCGATTCGTCATGATCGCTGCGGACTGCCGTCCTGCTGACAGTCGGCAAATTCCGATCCAGCGTCTTTATAGCCGGACGCGATCTTCGACGATCACAAGCTCGCGGCGTAGTGCTCGACGACCTTCTGAATGTCGACGCTGACGAGAACCGCGTCGCGCTCCGGCAGCGCCGCGACGACGATGGTTCCTTGTTCACCGTCCACGCTCAGCCAGGCGGGGCGCTCGATCGAGGTGTCTGCGAGCGCCGCTTGGACGTGCACGTTCTTCTTGGCGACCTTGATGAGCTGAATCGCATGCCCACGCACGACGCGGAACGATGGAATGTCTACGCGCCGGCCGGCGATTCGAATGAATCCATGTCGGATGAGCTGTCGTGCCGCGGGGATCGTCCGCGCGAACCCGGCGCGAAAGACGACGTTGTCGAGCCTCCGTTCGAGAAGCTCGAGCAGCTTGACGCCCGGCGAACCCTTCGCGCGAGTTGCCTCGCGCATGAGGTTTCGTAGCTGCCGCTCGGTGACCCCGTAGTTCATCCTGAGCTTCTGCTTCTCGATGAGGCGAAGCTTGTATTCGCTGACCTTCTTGCGCGCTTGCCCGTGTTGCCCGGGCGGGTAGGGACGGCGCTCGTTCTTCTTCCGCGTGAGGCCCGGAAGCTCCGCGCCCAACGCTCGCATGACCCGCACGCGCGGGCCTGTGTACCGGCTCATTTCGTCTCTTCTCCGTAGATTGCCAAATAGAAGCTCGGAGGCCGCGCCGGCCTCAGGTGAACCGCAAATGGGCGATCGAAGGCACCTCGCGCCCGTCGAAGAGCCTCGACAAAGCATTGAGTCCGTCGAGCTCCCACTTCAGCGGCTCCGAATATTCGTTTTCCGAAACGAACCTCATCCGCGGGTATCGCGCCGCACACCCGTCCCCGTCGAGGAGCTCCAAGCAAGCACCACGCGAGAGCGCTCGCGAGGGCCGGAGAGGCAAGCGAGCATCGTAGTCGAGGACGAACTCGGTGCCGGCGGGCGCTTTGCGAACGAGTTGATCGAGCAAAAATGGAAATTGGTCCGCCGTACGCGAGGAGCCTTGTTGAATGAACAAGAGCGGCGCATCGACCGCCGTCGAAATGGCGTCGAGCCACTTGCAACAAGCGAGGCTGCACGCGGACACCACGACGTGCCGCGAAGGCGTCGGCATCACGGCGCATTTCAGTCCCGCGACCGACGGCGGGTCCACGTCGATCCAATGGAGCAGTCCGTTGTCGATGCGGCAGAAGCGACTGCAGAGGCCGGGCTGGAGCGCGACTGCGATTCCCTCCGGGTGGCGTTCGAAGAAATGGCGGGCGACGCCGTCGATCGCCATCGTGGTCAGGAGGGCACACCGCAGCTTCCAATCGTCGACCGACGTCGTTTCGATTTCGAGCCTGGACAAGAGCTCCTCGGCATCGGGGTCGCTGAACCCGAGCTCTGGAAAACACGATCTGGCGTTGGCACGCGCGAGAAGCGACGTGACGTCTTCGGTGTGAATCAACGCCGTTCGTTCGGTTCCGCGCGCTTGGACGGTCCACAACATCGTCATGTCCCTGTGCTCCTGATTGGTGATGCTCGGTCGAAAATGATGGGTCGGCGTTCGTCGTTCTTGCGTTCAGAGGGATTCGACGAATCGCAGGAGGGCGTCGCGGTCCGCCGCGCTCGACTCGACATAGCGAGCGCGCGACGCCTCAGCTTCTCCGCCGTGCCAGAGGATCGCCTCTTCGATGCTGCGAGCCCGTCCGTCGTGGAGCAGCCTGCCGTGGCCGGAGACTTCTGCGGCGACACCGATTCCCCATAGAGGAGGTGTCCTGAAGTCACGGCCCGACGCCGCGCCGTCCGGGCGCTCGTCCGCGAGCCCTTCACCCATGTCGTGAAGGAGCATATCGGTATAGGGGAAAATCAGCTGATCCTCGAGCTCGGGGAAACGCGCTATCGCGCCGGTGCGAAAGCTCGGCGTGTGACAGGAGGTGCATCCCGCGTCTTCGAACACCGCTTTACCGCGCAGGACGCCGTCGTCTCGTGCGTCTGGCCGATGGGGTACTGCGACGAGATGGGAAAAGAACACGACTGCGTCCAGCTTGGGATCGTCGATGTCGAGCTCGACGCCGGCGTGCGCCCCACATTCGAGCTGCGGGGCAGGGCAGTCGTCGTTCGGACGTTGGCTGGAGGTGATCCCCATATCGAATAGAAACGCCGCTGCGGTCTGCGTCGCCAAATCGCGCTGGTTTGCCTTCCAGCCGAAACGTCCCGGCCCACCGTCGAGGTGATTGCGACGGCCGCGGATGCCGTCGCCGTCGATGTCGTCCGGGTCGGCCAGCTGCTCGATGTCTTCGTCGCCGATCGCCGCGAGCAACCCGAGCCCGATCATCGGTTGCGCGACCCGAGCCGAGAGCTTCGTGTCCTCGGCGAGCGGACCGAAAGCGAGGTCGTGCGCAGTATACTTCGGCGCTAGAAGCTCGAACTCGCTACCGTCCTCGAAGTTGCTTCGCGACGGCTCGAAATCGACGGAGAACCAGCCTTCGGGCTCGACCCCCGCGATCGCGCGATTCTGAAGCTGGTCACCGTAGCGCGCGTCTGGGCCGTATTTGCCATTAGCCGGTACCGATAGGCGCACGAGCATCGAGGTCATCGGCTGCCCCGGCAGCGGCGGCGCACCACGGCCACCCCGAAAGTGACAGCTCTGGCAGGATGTTCCGATGTACGTCGGCCCGAGCCCATCCCGATCGGGATCTCCGCCGTTCGTCCACGCAACGTCGAAGAGTGCCAGGCCGGCCTCGAAGGTTCCGCGTCGCTCGGGCGAGAGGTTCGCGGCGGGTTGCAGGAAGCTCGACGCGTCGCGCGTCGGGGTGGTGGTGTCCCCTCCGGGCTGGTCTTCACCTTCCTCGAACGGGGCGATACGCGCGCCGCCTCCACCCTCGTCCGATCCCGCGACAGGCTCGCCGCCGCCGCTCGAAGCACCACCGTCTTGATGGGTACCGCCGTGGCCGCCGCCCGACGCGACGGCGCCGCCCGAGCCTCCCGGATGTGCGGGCTCTTCCGAGCAAGCGGTAGCAACGGCGAACATCGCAAAGACGTCCACCCGCGACCTGCCGGCGCTTCGCCTGGGCGCGCGTCTCATGGCAATACAACCTCGACCGGCACGCTCGATCGTTCGGGCCCTTCGGGTGGCGGTAGCAAACCGAGCTGGCCGCTCGCATTCGATCCCCACACGTAGAAGCGTCCCATGGAATCGAGGCTCGCTCCCCCGACAGGACCGGCGGCGGCGCCGATCACGGTTCCGACGAGGCTCTGCGTCGGCTCGGTTCGCTGGCCTGTATCTCCGATACCCAGCTGCGCGAGACCGTTTTGACCCCAAACCCAGAGAAGACCGCTCCCGTCTGCGGCGAAGCTCGTGTTGGTATTGGCAAAGACGTCGACGATTGCGTTCTCGGTCGAGATCGCGACGGGTTGCGATTTCGAGGCGAGGATGCCCGAAGATCCGTCACCGAGCTGGCCGCTGGTTCCGAGGCCCCAGGCATAAAGCGCTCCGTCGTTCGCCAATGCCAACACATGACCGCGACCCGCGGCGACGCCGACGATCGGTTTGGGAGTCGGGACGGCGCCCGGCGTCGGATGTGCCGCTGCGTCTTCATTGCCGAGCCCGAGCTCGCCGTCCTCGTTGCCGCCCCAAGCGAAAAGAACCCCGTCATCGCGAACTGCGTAGGAAGTAGCGTTCGATGCCGCGATCGCCACGATACCGTCCAATGCCTCGACGTCGACGAAGCCGTCCACCGCCGCTGCGTCACCCGTGCCGAGCTGGCCGACGACATTCGAGCCCGTCGCGACGACCGTCCCATCCGAGCGGAGGAGCAGCGCGTGCGCGCCCCCGAGCGAAGCCGCGATGATGTCCTCACCCACCAACCACGGCTCGGCGCTCGATATGTCCATATCGAGCGCGAGCACGTCGCCCATTTCGTCGATGGCGACGAACGTGTCGCCCCGCGCGTGAATCGACGTCAGTAGAACCGTCGGTGCGAGCGTTGATACCGACGGATCGCCCCCACCGACGGCGTGCAATTGCCCATCGAAGAGCGCCGCATGCCGGTCGAGAGAGGACGCGACCTGGCGTCCGCCGTGGAGATCGATCGATATGCGCTCTTCCCGATTGTCGGGGGCTCGCAGGACGACGTCGCAGCTGAACGGTCCGCGAAGAAAGGGGACTTGGAGTTTTACTCGGCGCGTCCCTCGATCAGCAGACGTCAAATCGTCGACCGCCGCTTGTTCGAGAATGTCGTCGCCACGCTCCAGCATGACGAGCGACCCATCGGGCGCGACGACGTCTGCGACGATATCGAGGCGCGCGCGCTCGAACGACCAGGGCGACGCCGGTGACACGATCGTCAGAGCGAGATCCGCCGTGATGGCGCCGCCGCTGCCGCCGTCGCCCCCGCCCAGCCCAGCTCCTCCGCCGGCTGCATTCGCGCCCCCGTCGTCCATCGACGACCCGCCCTCCGCGGGTGCACCGCCACTGCCGCCGCCGCCGACAGGTGGAAGCGAAGGGTCGCTGCACCCGGCGGCGGAGGCGATGGCCGTCGCCATCACGGTGAGAGAAAATCGCAACGACATCACGGTAGCGTCACGAGGCCGGGCGCCGGATAGGCCCAATTGTTCAATAGATCGGCGCGGCCGAGGCTGCCGTTCGTGCTCCAACCCCAGGTGTAGACGGTGCCGGTGTTGGTGACGCCCACAGCGTGGGTCGCGCCGGGATCGATCTCTTCGACATCGGTCATGAGGAGCGGGTCGGAAGGTGCGCTTCGCTCCGTCGTGTCGTCACTGCCGATCCCGAGCTGACCATTGAAGTTCTGTCCCCACCCGACCGCTGTCCCGTCGTCGAGCACGGCAAAGCTGTAGTTGCCGTCGGCGATGAGCGCGACGACGCCATCGAGCGCGATCTCGGCGGGCGACAGCACGTCTGCGTCGACCCCGCTGGTTCCAACGCCGACCTGCCCGTTCTGATTCAATCCCCAACCCAAGACCACCCCGTCGTCACGCAGGGCGAGGACATGATCTCTACCGGAAGCCAGCTGGACGATGCCCGACAGACCCGGGACTTGGGCGGGCGCCATGTGCGGCTCTTCGTCGGTCGTTCCTTGTCCGAGGTTCGCGTACTCGTTGCGGCCCCAAGCCCAAACCGTCCCGTCTCGACCCAGGGCGAGCGAGTGTTTCGACCCGCCGACTACCTGGATGATATCGGATAGACCCATAACGGCCGCGGGATAGCTTCGATCGTCGGTCGTGCCGTCGCCGAGCTGACCCATCGAGTTGTCGCCGAAGGACCAGACCGTCCCATCCTCGCGCAAGACGAGGGTGTGGTCGTATCCCGACGCGACCTGCAAGACGCCCGCGAACGCGGCAATCGGTGTCGGGGTATCGCGATTGCTCGTGTCGGGTGTGCCCGGCGCCCCGAGACCCAGGCGTCCGTCCGCGTTGTTCCCCCACCCGTAGAGGGTGCCGTCCTGCGCGAGCGCGAGGGATTGGTTCTGACGCAGCTCGATCGCCGTAATCGACGACAATCCCGGCACGACCACGGGTGTCGTACGCGATGTCGTATCGCCGGGACCGAGCCCGAGCTGTGTCAGATTGTTTCGACCCCAAACAATCACCTGCCCGTTGGCGACGACGCCGGTATGCGCGCCTCCAGCGGCCGTGCTCCGCGTGAGGCGCGCCGAAAGTGGCACCTCCGTACGATTGCCGGCCGCGTCTTCGGCGAAGACGACGAGGGTATTGTTCCCGCGCGTCGGGCGTAGGTCCAAAACCGAAGTCGACGACGGCATTCCTTGCTCGATCGGAATCTCCGTCTCGGATTGCCCATTGAGGACATATCCGAAGCGCGCGAGCTCCACGTCGTCGGAAGCAGCTGCTTCGAAGCGCATGCGCGCAGTTCGCAACAACACGCCGTCCTCGAGCCCCGTGACTGTCAGGTTCGGCGCGACCGTATCGGGAACGCTGGGGCCACCGCCCTCTCCTCCGCCGCCGGTCACGTCGCCGCCGGCGCCAGTGCCCCCTTGGTTCGTTCCACCTTCGCTCGATCCACCCTCGCCCGTTCCGCCTTCGGCCGTGCCACCCGCGCCGCCGCCGTCTTGTGCGCCGCCGCCCCCAGTGCCGCCCTCGTTCGTGCCGTCCGAGGCGCCGTCGTCACCGCACGCCGCTGACGCGACGAGCATCGTTAGAACCGAGCCGGCGACGAAGAACCGAAACCGAAGACGAGCCGTCGAGCGTTCGAGCATGCCCGTGGACGCTAATGAAAATGATTTTCACGATCAAGTTCATTTGTCGGACCGCAGGAGGCCGCGGTGGGCCCGTGCACAGGCGGCACGCTCTTGGCAGCGTCATCGAGCGTGGGATCGCGGGGCGCGGCTCGATCGATCGAGCGTGAACCATTTCGTGACAACCGAGGGCGCTGCGGATGATCGAGTCACGCACGCACGCCGCTGCGGTTCTGCCGGCGCGAGCCAACGACCTCGTGCTTTGGCTCGGCGACTACGACGTGGGCGAGACGCTCCACGAGGGTCGCGACGTGCTCGTCGTTCGTGCGAGACACCGCAGCTCCGGGGAGCACGTCATCATCAAGCTTCCCCGCTCGGAGAGCCCGACCGCTCGCACGATCGGTCGAATGATGCACGAGTACCGAATCCTCACGAAGCTGAGCGCGGTCGCGGGTGTGCCGAAGGCGAGGACGCTCGAGCACCACGGCGGGACTGCCGCCCTCGTCTTGTACGACCTGGGTTTACGGCCCCTCAGCGCGGTGTTGGGCGAGCGCGGTCGCCTGCCGATCGACGCAGCACTTCATATTGCTCTGTGCCTCTGTCAGGTGCTCGAGGGCGTTCATCTTGCGGGGGTCGTCCACAAAGACATCAAACCCCACAACATCCTCGTGGACGACGGGTGCACGCAGGTCGTCCTCGCCGACTTCGGCATTGCTTCGGAGCTCGAGCACGACGCGGCCCCGGCCATCATCCCCGAGTCACTCGAGGGCACGCTCGCGTATATCTCCCCCGAGCAGACGGGCCGCACCGCGCGTGCAGTCGATTGCCGAACCGATCTGTATTCGCTCGGTGTGGTGCTGTTCGAGATGCTCGCCGGCCGTCGCCCGTTCGAGGCCGAAGATCCGCTCGCGCTGGTGTATGCACACTTGGCAACGCCGGCCCCCGCAGTGGCCGAAGCCGCGCCGGGGTTGCCGCGGGTCGTGTCCGCGATCGTCGCGAAGCTTCTGAGCAAGGAGCTCGAGTGGCGCTATCAGACGGCACACGGCGCCGCCAAGGATCTCGAGCGGGCTCTGTCGGAGTGGATCGACCACGGCACCGTCGAAGCATTCGAGCTCGGGACGAGGGATTTCTCCCCGGTCCTTCAGATTCCGGACATTCTCGTCGGGCGCGACAACGAATGCAGAGAGCTGAACCGCGCATTCGAACGGACCGCTCGAGGCGCGGTCGAGCTGTTGCTCGTCGGGGGGCCGTCCGGTGTCGGCAAGACGGCGCTCGTCCGTTCGGTGTATCGCCATATCGCGAAGGCCGGGCGTGGATCGCTCTTGTCCGGCAAGTACGATCGGCTGCGACGAGCGGTGCCTTATACTGCAATCGCTCAGGCCTTCTCCTGTCTCGTGAACAATGTCGCCGCCAGCCCCAAAGCGGTGTTCGAGCGGTGGAGGCTCCAGTTCGACGAGGCCCTCGGCAAGAACGCGCGCATCATCGCCGACTTGATACCCGCGCTCGAGTGGCTCATGGGCCCGCTTCCGCCGGTGCCGGCGGTGCCGACGGAGATGGCCTACAACCGGCTCAAGCTCAGCTTCATCTCCTTCGTTCGAGCCGTCACCGACATGTCTCCACCCCTCGTATTGTTCCTCGACGACATGCAGTGGGTGGACCCGGCGTCGATCGAGCTGCTCCGCTTTCTCCTGACGGACGTCGCTCGAAAACACCTGCTCGTGATTGCGGCCTACCGGGACAACGAAGTGACCGCCGAGCACCCGCTTCGAGGGCTCATCGACGCCGCTACCGAGGCCGGGGTCTCGACCCCGAACGTCTCCGTTCAGCCGCTTTCGGCCGCATCCGTCGAGGCGTGGCTCGCCTTGACGCTCTCGGCCGAGCCGGACCGTGTGTCCGTGCTCGCCGAGTCGCTGTATCGAAAGACGCGCGGTAATCCCTTTTACCTGGGTCAGCTGGTCATGGAGCTTCACCGCCAGAAGCGCCTGACGCGCAACGCCGAGGATGGCACCTGGCAATGGGACCCCGGAGTCGTCGAGGTCGCGGATGCCAGCGCCAACATCACCGAGTTGATGCGAAAGAAGGTGGCGACCCTTCCTTCGTCGACACGGGAACTCCTCGGGCAGGCCGCCTGTGCCGGACACAGCTTTTCGATCGGGGAGCTCGCCATCCTCTCCGGCATGACGCGTGACGAGGTCGCGACGCAGCTGTGGCCTGCGCTCGTCGCCGAGCTCCTCGTCCCTTCGGATAGCCAATACGGCGAAACGCGCACGCTCGTGGACCCGCGCGGGACCCGCGAGCTCGAGGCTCGTTATCGGTTTCTTCACGATCGCGTCCAAGAGGCGTTTTACGAGGAAGTCGCCCCGGAGCAGCGCGCGAGGACACATCTATCCATCGGTCGAAGGCTCCAAAACGCTTTCGAGCTCGAGGGCGGTGCCCCGGAGAAGCTCTTGGAGCTCGTTCGACAGTTGAACCTCGGCGCCCCCGCGCTCGAAGGCACCGAGGAGCGCGACCAGCTCGCGATGTTGAACCTTCGGGCGGCTCGTGTCGCGAAACAGAATGGCTCGTACAAGCTGCAAGCCTCGCTCGTAGAACAAGGGCAGCGCCTTCTCGGGGAACGCGCGTGGACCGCCGAACCGGACCTATCCGCCGATCTCGCGCTCGAACGGCTCGAGGCAGACTACATGTTACGCCGGTGGGACGATATCCAGCGCGGATCTCGCTCGCTCCTCGCGCGGCCGCTCCGCCCCTCGGCGCGGCTCGCAGCGGAAGAGGTTCGCGTTCGCGCGTGCCTCGGATCCGGCCGATACAACGACGGTGCGAGGTTCGGTGTCGCGGCGCTGCGCGAGCGGGGAATCGTGTATCCCGATACCGACGACGAGCGAATTGCGAGCACCCTCGAGCTCTTCGTCGAATGTGATCGCTGGCTCGACGAGCATCCCGACGCCTTCAACCAAATGCCCTCCGACGACAGCCCCGAGCTCGCGATTTCAGACGCGCTCGAAGCCGAATTGGCATCCTGTGCCGCGATTGGTGGCCAGGCGCCGGTAGGGTCCATCGCAGTGGTGCGGAACGTCAAGCGCATGATGAGGCGCGGGACGCTCTCCAAGGTCAGTCCGTTCATCCTCGCCGCGCTGGCGCACGTCCGCTCCAGCTACCTTCGCGAGTACGGAGGTGGTGTCCGGTGGGCCAGGGCCGCGGAGGACGTCGCGTCGCGCCTGGGGTCACACTATTTGGCAGAGTGCGCCAGCATCCGAGGCATGTATACAGCCTACGAAGCGCCGGTCAAGCAAGCCCGCGTCCACTACCGAGCCGCAGTCCGAGCGGCGCTCGCGTCGGGCTCGTTCCAAGGGGTGAGCTGGGGCTTGGCATTCGAGCTCTACTTCGTCGACCTCTGGTCGGGGCAGCCACTCGACGAGGTGGCGGAGCGCGAAGCGAACCGGCGCGAGGTCATGTTGCGAGCGGGCGATGCGTTTGGGATGCATCATTTCAAGCTGGCCGGGTCAGTCATCGAATTCCTACGTTCGCCCGACAACGCCGAACCTGACCCCAATTCCGACTGGCTGGCGGCGGGGTCCCGCTACTTTCTATCCATCGGCGACAGCATCGTTACCGAGCAGGCGCGAATTCAGGAGGCGCAGCTCTGCCTTGCGTTCGGGATGTACGAGCGCGCGCTCGAGCGCGCCGAAGAAGCCGAGCGCTTCCGGCCCGCGATCTACGGTCCGCCGCCCGCCACGGACATCCCCTTGTGGCGTGGATTGTCGGCTGCGAAATGCTGGAGCACCGAGCAGCCGGTGCGGAGGCGAGAGTCGCTCGTCGCAATCGTCGACGATGCCATTGGGCTCTTTCGATATTTCACCGGTCGCTGCGCCGAGAACTTCGGCATGAAGCTTCGGCTCCTCGAGGCCGAGCGCCAGCGGATCGACGGGCGCACCGACGACGCCCTGCTCTCCTACGACGATGCAATCGACCAGGCGAGGCAGCAGGGCTTTTTGCATATCGAAGGACTGTGCGCGCGGTTCTGCGCGGACTTTCATCTGGCGGCCGGACGAAACCGGCTCGCTGGAGAATATCTTCGACACGCCTGCGATGCATACGGACGTTGGGGCGCAAGGGCGCTGATTGGGCACCTGCGGATTGCGTATCCGAACATCCTCGGATCCGCGGCGTCGCTGACACCGCGGATCCCATTTCGTGCGGCCGACGCCGGCATCACCGCGAGCGCAACCGAAAGTGATGAAGGGGCGAGCGGCGCCGCTCTGGACGTCGATACCTTCGTACGCGCCGCGCAGACGCTCGCGGGCGAGTTGGATCCCGGCCGCGTGCTCGTCCGTCTCATGCACCTCGTCGAGGAAAACGCCGGCGCAGAGCGAGCGGTTCTCCTCGTTCGCGAGCAAGAACGCCTGGACGTGGTCGCTCGGCTTACCGGCACCGAAGTGACGAGCCTGACCGAGCCATTGTCGGCCGCGCACCCGGTCGCGCATTCGGTGGTGCAGTTCGTTCTCAGGTCACAAGAGCCGGTGCTCCTGCGCGACGCGCGCGCCGACAGCCGCTTTGCCGATGACGGTCATGTCGAGACCACGGCGGTTCGCTCGATCCTCGCCGTCCCGCTCGTCCACCAATCGCGCACGAGCGGCGTCTTGTACCTCGAGCACGACACGCCGCACGCGTTCCCCGAAGCGCGTGTCACATTGGTCACCGCGATTGCCGGGCAAGCCGCGATCGCGCTCGAGCACGCGAAGCTTCACGCGGGGTTGGCGGCGCGGACGGAGCAGCTCGACAAGGAAGTAAGGGAGCGGCGGCACGCCGAGATGGAGGAGCGCGCGAGCCACGCTCGCCTCCGTGCCGTCCTCGACAATATGGTCGACGCGGTGTTCGCGTGTGATCGCGCCGGAACCATCAAGCTCGTCAATCGGGCTGCGATGACCCTCATGGGTGTTCGCCGTGAAGAAGACGCGATGGCTTCCTCGTACGAAGTGGCGCAGCTGCTCCACGTCCGTCATGTCGACGGCCGCCCGTTCACGGCCGGCGATTTGCCGCTCGAACGCGCGCTCACCTATGGTGAGACGAGCTCGGGCGTGGAGGTCGTCGGTCGCGACGCGTGCGGCGAGCGCGACAAGTTCCTGCGCGTCAGCACGGCGCCGATTCGCGACGACGAGGGCCCGGTGATGGGCGCTGTCGCCGTCGTCTCGGACATCACGGAATCGGTGGAGCTGGAGCGCCTGAAGGATCAATTCATTCGCGTCGCCGCCCACGAGCTCAAGACGCCGGTGGCGATCGTCAAGGGCTACGGCGAGCTGCTCGGTCGCGCGGTTTCCGCTCTACCGGAGGAGCAGCGTCGGATGGTCGAAGCCATGAGCCGCGGCGCCGACCGCATTCATCATGTCGTCGACGACTTGTTGTATTTGTCTCAGCTCCAACTCGGCAAGTTGCCATTGGTTCCGGAGCCGATCGACCTCGTCGAGCTGGTACGAGAGGCGGCGCTGCGCGCGGAGCCTCGCGAGCCGCGCCGCGTTCGCCTGCGCTCCTCCGTCGACGCCCTCTCGATGCACGCTGATCGTGAGCTCCTCCAGCGGGCGATATTTGCCCTTATCGACAATGCGCTCCGATATTCGCCGAAAGGTGGCGACGTCGAGATCGAGATTCGGCGGCGCGACGGGCGCACCGTCCTTCTGTCGATTCGCGACCGTGGTGTCGGCATCCCGCAAGACCGACAATCCCGAATCTTCGCCCCGTTCTTTCGTGCTCACACCGACACCCAGCACGATTTCGGTGGAATGGGGGTCGGGTTGCACATCGCGCGGGCCGTGGTGGTCCGGCATGGTGGAGACATCTGGTTCGAAAGCAAGGAGGGCGTCGGCACCACCTTCTACGTAACGCTGCCGGAGGTGGAAGAAGAGCGCTGAGAGCCTCGTGGGGCAGGCCACGTCGAGCAAAGCGAGACCGGCCGGGGCGGCTCCCACGAGGCTCGATTCGCCGAAGGCGAATGCGGAAAAGAAGAGCGCCCGACGTCGCGTCAGCGGCGAGCGAAACCGCGCACCTTCTCCACGAGCTGATCGGGGCTGAAGGGTTTTGCGATGTACCCGGCCGCGCCGATCTGTTGCGCTCGCGACGCCACGTGCTCCGCCGCGCTCATGACGATGATCGGAGCTCGTCTTGCGCAGTCCGTGAACTCTGACCCATATTGGGCCGCGAACTCCCAACCGGTCATGACGGGCATCTTCATGTCGAGCAAGATCAGACTGGGCATGCGGGAGCGGACCGACGCGAGCGCCTCGAGACCGTTTTGCGCCTGCTGCACGACGAAGGCCGCGCTCGCGAGGACCGCGAGGACGAGCTCGCGCAAATCAGTGTCGTCCTCGACGACGAGAATCGTGAGGGCGCTCGGCTCCGCCGCGTTCATTGCGCACTTCCCCGAAGGAGGCTCGGGCTACCGGCCGTTCGCGAAGTGTCGCAGCTGGTCACAGCGGGCCTCCCTCATTCGAGCACGCTCGAACGTGAGAGCTGCGAAAACCGAGCCACCGCCCCAGGTTTCGGCGGCTCGGGCCGGCGTCGCCTGTCGTCGCCCGCCCATGCCTCGCTGGCGGGCCGGAGCACCGGAGAGCATTGACGTGCTGCCGCGACCAGCTCCCCGCAGCTTCGCGCTCCGAATCTGCGCCGGAGCTCTTTCACGTAGCCGTGCGCGGTGTGGATCGAGATTCCGAGGTCCGAAGCCACCTCTTTTTCGCTCAGGCCGTCCGTCAAACGCGTGAGCGTCTCGCGAAGCCGGGGCGACAGCGGAGGCCCGTCGGTATCGAGCCACGACATGTCCCGCTCCACCTGCCGGTGAAGCACCGATACGATCGATCGCTCTCGGGCTCCGAAGAATGGCTCTTCTCGCGGCCGAAACAGAACGATCAGCGACGCGATATCTCGGCGGGGGATTCTCGACAACGAGACGAGGAAGTCGCCGCATCCGTGCTCGCGATAGGGCCCCTCGTGGAGCATCGAGCTTTGCCACGTCTCTGCGGCCACCAGGTCCGCTCGCACGAGCGTGAACGACGTTTCCCAGCGCTCGGCGAGGCTCGCGAGCGTCGGATCCGAGAAGCCGCGCCAGAGGAGCTCTTCGTAGAACGCGCCGCGGTGTCGCGTGTCGATGCCACGATCGACGATTTGAACCGGGACCAATCCCGAGAGCCAGGCCTTCGGCACGATCGATCCGCGCCCTCGCGCGAGCTCCATCACCGTGACCTTGGAGGCGGCGCAGACCTCACCCAGCGCGGCTGCCAGCGAACGACGCCAAGCGTCCGACCGCGTTCCCTGCTCGCGGAGCCTCCGGCAAATCTCGAAGAGCATGCTTACTTCGTCGATGCCGAGCCGCACCTCGTCACCCGAGGCCGCGATTGATTCGTTGTCTGTGCGTTCGATATTGCCTTGTTGCACGTCCCCTCACTCCCGAAGACGGGGGCCCTATCGCAACGGCCATGCCTCGTTGGGGCGGTCCCGGCGTGGACGCCGCGCTGACGAAACGCGCTGAAATGGACGATTCGACGCCTGGCACGTGCCAGATCGTGTGTCTGCGTGATCGGCCGGCGGACGTCCGAATGCGGACGAAATGGCGGACGTCGTGACTTGCTTCGATCTCGATCGGCGTCCAAGACTTCGTGCGGGGGAACCTTGAACGTCTCCGATACGCTGGAAGATCACGACCCGACGACACTGCGGCGCGAGCGCCCCGAGCCGGGGCTCGTCCTCGTGTGGTCGGAGGACGAGGCCAAACACGTCCCGCTCGCGCTCGAGGGCGGGCGCATCGAGCTCACGCGCGAAAAGCTCCTCGCGGTAGGCCTGGATGACCGGCGGATTTCGCGCGTACACGCGCTCGTCGAGCACGACGGCACCGGGTGGTCGATCGAAGATCTCGAGAGTCGCAATGGAACATGGCTCGACGGTGAACGGATTCGGCGGCGCGTGGGCAGCGCGCAGCCGCGGGTTCTACGATTGGGTCGAAGTCTATTCGCGTTCAGCTCGGACATCCGGCGTCCCGCGATTCCCTTGCTCGATCCGTCCTTGGGCGTCGTCGCCGGCCGTCCGCTCGCGGTCTGCTACGAGCGAATCATCCAGGCTGCGCGATATGGGGATTGCGTCGCGGTCACCGGCGAGAGCGGGACTGGTAAAGAGCTTGCCGCGCGGGTGTTTCACGCCTTCGGCCCACGCTCCGGGGGCCCGTTCGTCGCGATCAACTGCGCCGCCATCCCTCACGCGCTGGCGGAGAGCCTCTTGTTCGGTACGAAGAAAGGCGCCTACTCGGGGTCGACGACGGACACCGATGGGTACCTCGTGGCTGCGCATGGAGGGACGCTGTTTCTGGACGAGATCGCCGAGCTCGATGCAGCGATCCAAGCGAAGCTTCTGCGCGCGCTCGAGACGCGGGAGGTTCTTCCCGTCGGAGCGTCACGCTATCGCTCGGTCGATATCCGGCTCTGCTCCGCGACGCACGAGAGCCTTCGGGGTGCCGTCGGTCGTGGGAAGTTTCGCAAAGACTTGTACTTTCGGATTGGCCGGCCCGAGATCGAGGTGCCCCCACTTCGCGACAGAGTCGAGGACATTCCTCTGTTGCTCGAGCGCGCGCGATTGCAGTCGGGCGCGCAGGCCCGAATTCACATCTCGTTCGTCGAGGCTTGTCTTCTCCGCCATTGGTCCGGGAACGTCCGAGAGCTCCTCGCCGAATCGAAGCGTGCGTTTCGCGAAGCCGCGCTCGAAGACGGCGATATGATCGGTGCGACGGCCCTCGACGATGAGAGCGGCACGCGAATCGAGGGGGGCGAGCGCCGCGACACCCAGCCCCCTCTTTCGAGATCGACCGAAGCGAAGCCGACGGAAGATCAAATCCGAGCCGCGTTGGAGCGAGCCGGAAGCGTCGCGGGCGCGGCCAAGCTCTTGAACATCCACCGAACGCAGCTGCGTCGTTGGATTGCGAGTGCGGGCATCGATGCCGCCCCATACCGACGGGAGGTCGGCGCGGTCTGACCCGGAAAATCTGCTAGGGTCCCCCCCGATGAGCGCAAGGTCCACCAATGTTCCGCTTCGTTGTGCGTGCGGGGAGCTTCGCGGTGTCGCGCTCGACGTGACCTCGAAAGCGGGGACGCGCGTCCTTTGCTATTGCGACGATTGCCAAAAGTTCGCGACGTACCTCGGCCACCCCGGAGTCGTGGACCAATGGGGCGGCACCGACATCTTCCAAATGGCGCCTTCGCAGGTGCGGCTCGACCGCTCGCGAACGCTGCGCGCCGTTCGACTCACGGACAAGGGCCTCTTTCGGTGGCATTGCGCCGAATGCAAGACACCGGTGGGAAACATGGTGGGCCCGCGGGTCCCCTTCGTCGGCGTCGTTCACTCGGTGATGGACCACGAAGCGACGGGCCGGACACGCGACGAGCTCCTGGGGCCTGCCGCCCTCATTCAAACGAAGTTCGCGATTGGCCAAGGCGCACCGAAAGACGCGGGCGTTTTGGGCGTGATCGCGCGCGCATCGGTCAACATGGCGGGCTGGTGGGTCCGCGGCGCCACGTCGCCGTCCGCATTCTTCGACGGCAAGACGCCGCGCGCACCGGTCGAGGTGTTGTCGTCGAAGCTCCCCGGTTGAAACCCGGCACGACCCGATCCGGAGGTGGAAGGTGGGCGACGAAGTCGACAAGCTCGCTTGGTTGCACGTAAAGGACAAACGGCTCCTTGTCGCGCGAACACGCGGCAAGTCCACGTATTACCTCCCCGGGGGCAGGCGGGAGCCCGGAGAGGGTGACGAAGATGCGCTCGTCCGCGAGATCCGCGAGGAGCTGTCGGTCGATCTCGAACGCGCGTCGATCTCGGCTGCAGGGACGTTCCGCGCGCAGGCCGACGGCAAGCCGCCGGGCGTGCTCGTGCGCCTTTCGTGTTATCGCGCGACCTATGCCGGCACGATCGCAGCCTCCTCCGAGATCGAGGAAGTTCGCTGGATCGGCTATCGCGACCGCGCGGTCTGCTCGCCGGCGCTCCAGCTCGTGCTCGACGCGCTGCACGCCGACGGCACTATCGAATAGACCGTCGGAGCCGCGCCATGCAAGCCATCGTCGATTTCATCCTCGAGCTCGACAAGCTCAAGGGCATAACGCGCAAGACGCGGCCCCTCGGGCTCGACCGATACGAGAACTCGGCCGAGCACAGCTGGCAAATCGCCATGCTTGCCCTGTCGCTCGCCGAGCACGCCGCCGAGCCGATCGACATCCACCGCGTGATCTTCATGTTGTTGGTGCACGACATCGGTGAGATCGAGACTGGTGACACCATCGTGTACGCCGAAGAGGGGTGGGAGGCGCGAAAGGCGGCCGAGCTCGCGGCGGTCACACGCATCTTCGGCCTTCTACCTGCGCCGACCGCAGCGAAGCTGCTCGAGCTGTGGCTCGAATTCGAGCGAGCCGGGACGCCGGAAGCCCGCTTCGCGCACGCGGCCGACCGCGCGATGCCTGTGCTGCTCAACTTGGCGAACGACGGACAGAGCTGGCGCGAGAACGGGATCAGCTACGAGCGCGTCGTTCGCCGCATCGCAGACCCGATCCGAGCGGGCTGTCCCGCGCTATGGGCGTATCTCGACGCGCGGCTCCTCGAGGCGCGAGCGCGCGGCCTCTTCGGCGAGTAAGTCGAACACTGCGGGTTCAGTGAGAGTTGCTTTGTCTCGCGTGGGCTTTTCATGCGAGTCTCTCGGATGCTGGGGCACAACGGGCGATCGCTCCCAGCTCCGAAGATGGTCAACGCACTCAGGGTGTCAGGTTCGGAATCGAGACCCTCGTCACGGGCGCACAGGCGGATAGCCGTCTCGGCCGTGTTTGCTGCATGGGCCTTTGGCGCGACGGGCTGCGTACTTCACGACGGGCCGCCTCAGGTCGTCGAGCAAGGGCCGATCGTCACCGACCCGAAAAAGCTGGCGACGCCGCGGTGTAATCCGAGCGCATCGGGCGAACCCGCTTCGTCGCTGTGCGCGGGCGCCGCCGAGGTCGACATCACGCCGCCGCCGGGAATGCCCACCTACGGATATTCGACGAACGGCGTCGCCGAGGCCAAAGGCTATTGGTTGAGGCTCAAGGCGCGCATCCTCGTCTTCGAGAAGCCCGATGAGACGGGGGAAAGCGTTACCCGCCTCGTCCTGATCCAGGCGGATCTCGGTGCAGCGAGCGGCCTCGTTCACCGAAAGCTCGCGAACGAGCTCCGACAACAAGGGATCGGTCCGGCGAACCTGTTGGTTGCCACGACGCACACGCACGGCGGCCCCGGCGGTTTCTTCGGAGACAAGTTCTACAACAAGTCGGTCGGCGCCAAGCCCGCCTTCATTCCCGAGTATGTCGACGCGCTCGTCTCGACGATGAAGGACGGGATCGCCCTCGCGTTTGCCGATCTCAAGCCCGCGCGGTTGGGTGTCGCCGAAGCTGATGTCGACGTCGCGGCCAGCCACAACCGCAGCTACGACGCTTGGAAGGAGAACTACGCATCGGAGGGGGTACACCTTCCGGACAACCGCGCCGACGCCGTCGACCACACGCTGCGCCTCTTGCGTGTGGACACGATTCGAGACGGCAAATACAAGCCTCGCGCGCTGTGGTCGGTCTTCGGCGTGCACGGCACGGCGATGCCGCCGGACTATCCGCTTTATCACGGTGACGTTCACGGGCTCGCGGCGCGCCTCGCGAAACATTGGATCGAAGAGGGCTCGGGCGTGGATGGTTTCGTCGCCGCCATGGCGACCGGCGCGGAAGGCGACGTCGGTCCCGGCAATGGCAAAGACGACCGAGGCAAAGGGCTGGTCATGAAGGTCGCGGCCGAAGAGGCGAAAGCGGCCGTGCGTGCCTATCGCTCGCTGGGGACGGAGCTGCCGGCGGGCGGGCCCGATCTCCTCGACTTCGCCTACGAGGAAGTGTCTCTTCGGGGCGCAGGGACGTCGCTCGGCCATCTCTGTGAAGTGGGTGTCCTCGGCGCGTCGGAGGCAGGCGGATCCGAGGACTCGCGCGGGCCGCTCTACGGAGCGTTCGGCATGGTCGAAGGGGAGCCGCACGATCCACGAGGGTGCCAAGCGACGAAAGACAAGATCGGCGGCGCCATTCAAGATCTCGCGTTCCAGCCGACGGAATATCCAGATCTCGTTCCTTTCCAAGTCGTGGCGTTCGGGGACCGCGCCGATGCGCGTGGGCTTTTCCTCGCGTCGTTCCCCGGAGAGCCGACGACCGAGGTCGGCCGCCTCGTCCGCAAGAAGATCGCGCAGGACTACCCCGGCACGATCGCCGTGGTCGGACTGACCAACTCGTACGCGACGTATTTCACGACGCCGAGCGAATACCTCGCCCAACACTACGAGGGCGGGGCGACTCTTTATGGTCCTTACCAGGGCATCTTCGCGGCGGAGCAACTCCAGCGCGTATCCCAATGGATCGGCGTCGAAGACGAGGAAACGCGGCAGAAAGCCCGGTTCTTCCCGGCGAAGCGCACGTTCCAGCCTGGTGAGTCGAAAGGCATCTACCCGACCAAGCCGTCCTGTGATGTCGGCGCGTGGCGGCCGATCGGGGTTACCAAAAGCCAAATCGACGTCGCCGGGTCGGCCCAAAAGGCCAAGCTCGTGACGTTCCAATGGAGCGGTATGGAGAAGTCGGAGACATGCGCTCTGCCTTCCATCGCGGTGGAGTGTCGCGACCCGGACGATTCGACGAAATGGAAGACCTGGGTCGACGAGCGAGGTTATCGCGCGGACGACGAAGGCTTCGATTTCGAGGTGTGGCGTGACGGCGACTCGACCTGGAGCGCGACCTGGGCAGAGCGCGGGGACAGCTCGACCCCGTGTCGCTTCGCCGTCCGTCCGCGCGGCGCAAACGCGATTGTGTCGGCGACGTTCGAGGTGAAGCGATGAGGCGGTCGTGGTCCGCATTCGTGGCCGCTGCCGCCGTCGCGCTCGGAGGGTGTCCGACTGGGTATCGCTACGTGCAAGTCAGCGGTGAGAAGCCGAGCCTCGACGACGGCGCGTGGGACACCGTCGGGTGCATCGCGAAGGACGTGTCGAGCGCGACCGGTCCGTGTGCGGCGCGCCGCGCGCCGAAGGTCCTCGTGCGCTGTGACGGGACCGCTGAAGAGCGCCTGCGCTGCAGAACGTCACCGGGGCGGCGGACGACACCCGTCCTCGCGGACGGCACGAAGCTGGAGCCGCTCATCACGTTCGTCCATTTGAGCGACGCGCAGTTGAAGGAGCAGAACATCCATATCGCCGGCGCCCTCGACGAGGCGAGCTACGACGGATTGACGAACGGGGCGATGCGCAACTCGGAGCTCGAGAAATACGACGATGCCGTGCTCCTCGCGACCGTGCTCTCCATCAACGAGATGAACGCGACGTCCCTCGCGTCGAGCTTCCAGCCTTTCGCGGCACCTGCCGCGCCGAGCTTCGTCATCCACACCGGCGACGCGATCGACGCGGGGGTCTACTCCGAGCTCTTGCAATTCATCGCAGCGATGGATGCGCTCGAGATCCCCTGGTTCAACGTGGTCGGCAATCACGACAACTTGTTCTTTGGCACGTTCCCGGCGAGCGAAATGAAGGGGATGGACGTTCTCGTACCGTTCGTCCCGGTGCTCGATACCGACCGCTTCATGCGGTTTCATTCGATCGACGGGCTCTCGCAGGATGCATCGCTGCCCGCACCCGTTCACCGTGCGCCGAACCACGGACCCACCTCCAGCGGCATTCGGCCAGACCCGGGTGGGCGACGCGGTCGCGGCACGCCAGTCGTCAATCAGGGCTCGGACTTTCACGGGTTCGACCTCGCGTGCCCGCCCGCCGGGCTGGTCAAGCCGGCAACGAGGCAAACCCTCTGTGTCGAGGCGCGCGGCTATTACGCATTCGACGCCCCGCTCGCGGACGGCAGCGGCAACCTCCGCTCGATTGTCCTCAATACGGCGGAAATCATCCCCGACGACGTCGGCACCGCGTTCGATCGCAAATCGAAAGGCAACATGTATCCCGAGCAGCTCCGCTGGCTGGCGCAGCAGCTCGCGGAGGACCGCCCCGACATCACGACCGAGGACAAGGGTAAGGATCTGTTCGTCGTCTACGGTCACCATGATTTGCGGTCGTTCTTGCACGACGAACAAGCCGAAGAGCTGCGCAAGATTCTGCTCGGCTCGCCGCGCGTCGTCGCATACGTGACCGGCCATCGACATGCCGACGACGTCGTCGAGTGGAAGCGCGAGGATGGGAGCTCGTTTTGGGAGGTGCTCGGCGGCTCGACGCTCGTCTATCCGCAATTGGGACAAATTATCGACTTGTCCCAGGACGGCGCGAAAAACCTCTATTTGCGAATCTCGCCGTTTCGTCAGCAGCTCGGCGACGACCCGCGCGGGATCGACCCCACGCCCATTCATGGGCGGAGCGCCCCGCCGGCGATCTCCACTGCCGTCGCGCCGGTAACGGAAGACGATGCCGAGGCAGCGCCGCAAAAGCCGTCCGTTTGTGCCGCGTTGGAAGACGGAACGAGCTTTTGCCATCGGCTCGCGCTGCGCGCGAGTCGCGGCCGGGAAGGGGCGCGGTTGGACCGTGTCGACGACGATTGGCGTGAAGAGGCGACCGCGGTCGAGAAGGCTGCGGGTGTCCTTCGTGTGGGCGTACGCGGGGTACCGAAGGCCTCCAAAAAGGAGTAGCGACGAATGCCGATGAGCGACGAGCAGCTGCGGAAGAAACTCGAGACCACGCTCGAGCCCCTCTACAAGGCCCATATGTCTCGACCGGATGAGGCGAGCTTCACCGTGACCGTCACCTCGAAGCCGAGCCCCGGCGAGGTGTTCGGCACGCTGGCGCTCGCGACCGTCGACCTCGAGGGCCTCGACTCCGCGACGAAGGCGTCGTTCACCAAGACGTTCAACACGCTCGCCCGAACGCTCGACCCGAAGCCGAACCGGCGCGCCACCGGCATCGATTACGTCGAAGCCGAGTGATTCGTCCTCCGGTTCTCGCATCGTTCATCGCCCTCGCCCTCGCCCTCTCGGTCGTGGGCTGCGCGCGAGGACCGTTGGTCGCGCCCGAGGGAACGTCACCCGAGGTCGTCGACGCCTGGCGGCGCCTCAACGAGCTTCGGCGCGAGGCGGGGCTCCAGGCCGTTCCCCTCGACGAAGATGCCGGTCACGGTGGTGCGCTCCACGCGCGGTACCTCGAGCTCAACAGGCGCCGCGTGCCTCGCGAAGATCCGTACAGCCCGCACTTGCAGTTCTTCGATTACACGCCCCACGAGGAGCTGCCGGGCAGGCCCGGATTTACCGACGAGGGGCGCGAGGCTGCGCGAAAGAGCTGCCTCGGCTACGACGGGACGGCCCGCGAAAACGTGGAGGCGCAGGTCGCCACGTTTCACCATCGAATGCCGCTGTTGAGCCCGGGCCTGCAATCCGTCGGAATGGCGACGCGAAGAAGCGGGGACGCCGTCTTTCACGTGATCGTGGTGGAGATCGACGGGGACGATTGGGCGCCGTTCGTTTACCCGGTCAACGGCCAACAGAACGTTCCGCTCGCGTTTACGACTGGTGAAAACCCGGAGCCGCGACCGGTGGAATGGTTCAATGGCTATGCCCGAGGCATGGCTCCACGTACGGGTTTCCCCATTACGATCGATTTCGGCGAAGCGAATGTTTATGGCGTCGAGGGCTCGCTCCAAAAGGCGGACGGCACGCCCGTCGAGGCCTACGCGACCTCCGTCGAGATGGCCTTTCACACCACCGGCGTCATTTTGCCGCGTCCGGTGCTCGAGCCGAACACGTCGTACGTCGCCACCTTCGACGCGACCGTCGTGACGTACGACGGTCGCTACGACCGCAAAGAATCGACGCGCCACCGATACACGACGACCTTCCGCACCGGCTCGTGATCTCGGCTGCCGTCAGGCGGCGCGGCGCGGCGAGCCCGCGAGGCCGAAGCGCTTGCGCGCCCAAGCGGCCGTCTCCTCGATAGCTTGCGGCAGCGGCGTCGCCTCGACACCAAACGTCGTCCGGAATTTGGTGTCGTCGACGACGAAGGGGACCTCCCATTGGTAGATCATCTCGTGCATCTCCCGCATCATCGGTGAGACGAGCCCAATGGCGCGGACCACCCACGAGGGGACGCGCGAGACGTTCACGTCCAGCCCGAGCGCGGCGCCGACCTTTTGCATCAATGTGCGCGTCGTCTCGGCGGCCGGCGTGGGCAAGAGAAAGACCTCGCCCGCCGCTTCTTTCCGGTCCCCGAGGATCGCGAGCGACCGCGCGACGTCGTCGGCGTACGTGTACGAGTGAGGAAGGTCCGGGTCGCCGAAGGCCTCGGCCGAGCGCCCTTTGATGATGCGCTCGAAGAACCGCTCGCTGAAGTACGAATAGGGGAGGTTTGCGCCGAAGAAGTCGCTCGCGCGGCCGATCGTCACCTCGGCCTCGCCTCCTCGATGGGCGGCGAGCCTGCGCTCTGCGAGCTTCACGCGGAGCTCGCCCTTTTTGCTCGAGGGCGCCATCGGCGTCCGCTCGGTCATCGGGCCATTCGGTTTTCCATACATGTAGAGGCAATCGAGCGCGACGAGCCTCGAGCCTGACGACGACGCGGCGCGGATCCCACCCTCGGCGATCGGCAGGAGGAGATCCGGCCATTGGTGGTAGAGCGGGTTCATGCAGTCGTAGACCACGGCTGCGCCGCGACCGACCTCTTCCGCGAACCGCAGATCGGTGATGTCGCCGGACGCCCACTCGAGGCCCCGTCGCTGGGGGCCCGCCTGTCCCCGCCGCACCTGACGAACGCGATGACCGCGGGTGAGGAGGATCTCGGACAGGCGCGTGCCGATCTGACCCGCGCCGAGGACCACGTGGAGCTTGCCGTCGTCGTTCATGGGGCTCATTCTGTGTCTTGCGTGGGAGCAAGACCATTGGCAAAAAAGCAAGGCATACTTGCATCAGCGCAAGACATCGCCGACCTCCGCTGGGACGACGTTCGCCTGTTTCTCGTTGCGCTTCGGGGCGGCACGTTGGGTGTCGCGTCGGTGAAGCTCGGCGTCGACGTCTCCACGATGAGCCGCCGCCTCACGGCGCTCGAGGAGGCGCTCGGGACGAGGCTGTTCGATCGGACGCGTCAGGGGCTCGTGCCCACGCGCGCGGCCGAGCTGGTCCTGCCGGCGGCTGAAGCGATGGAGGCTGCATTGGCTCGATTGACGCGCGACGTTTCCGGGCTCGAGGCTGCGGCCGAGGGGGTCGTCCGCGTGAGCGTCCCGCCCGGTATGGCGGACGCCTTCGTTGCCCCCGCATTGCCGCTCCTTCGTGCGAAGTATCCGCTCATCAAGATCGAGCTCGATGCGTCGGTGCGCGTGCTCGATCTCTCACGGCACGAGGCGGACTTGGCATTGCGATCCGTACGTCCCGCCGGCGCCGACCTCGTCGTGACGAAGCTGTCGACGTCGCCATGGGTCGTCATGACCTCGCCGGAACGCGCCCGTGAAAAGCTTCGAGCGTGGACCGACGCACCGTGGATCGCGTGGGACGCGGACCTCGCGAGCATGGCCCCCGCGCGTTGGTTGACGAAGCATGTTCCGCGGGCCGACATCGCGCTTCGGACGAGTCATTTCGCGTCCCAACTGAGGGCCGCAGAGGCCGGCCTCGGGCTGGTCCTGGTGCCCGAGCCCTATGCCCGTGTCTGCGCGCTCAGCGCCGCGCGCCTGGGCGAGTCGCTGTTGCCGTCGGCCGAAGAGCTGCCGACGGACGACCTCTGGCTCGTCGGCCACCGCGCATTGCGAGAAGTGCCGCGCATCGCCGCCGTCTGGTCCTTTTTGGTGGAGACGTTTCGCGAGGGCAAAGCCGCCGGGCGGTCGCGCGTCGCGCCGGCGTGATGGTTTCGCCTATTCGGCTTTGCCGCTCGGCGCGCCGCTGCCGGATGGCTCCGGCGCACCCGCGTCGTCGACGAGCTTCGCGGTCTTCACGTAATCGAGCCGCGGAAACTTCTCTTTGAGATAGGCATTGCCTTTCGACTGGATGGCGCCCTGGTTCGGCTGTTCGCCGTATTCGCCGTTCAGCTTGTCGGCGACCGCCATCCCATTCCCCACGACTTCACAAACCGGCGCGAAGCCCATCCCGTCGAGCCGCTTGTTGTTTCCGAAGTTGATGAACAGCTGTGTCGAGCGCGTATCGGGTTTGCCGGCCATCGCGAACGAGAGCGTGCCGCGCTCGTTCGACTTCGCCGGTTCGTCGGGCGCGATGTTCGCGTCCACCCACCTCCGGCTGACGCTCGGATCGCCGTGAATGCCGAATTGCGCGACGAACGGAACGGGCTGTTTCACCACGCGAAAGAATGCCGTGTCGTCGAAGAATCCGATCTTCACGAGGTTGTAGAAGCGGTCAGCACCATTCGGTGCCCAGGCGCGGTGGCATTCGACGGTGAAGTCCCCGGCGGTGGTCTCGAATTTTGCGTGAAACAGCTCGGGGGCCTGCTCGGTCGCCCGGCTCGGATCGCGAAGCGGTGAATCCCCACCCGAGCCCGGGCAGCCGTCGCACGAAGCGAGCACGAGCACCGACGAGAAGAGGAAGACCTTGGCCGACATCCGGTAGGGACCGTGCGACGGGTCACGGTTCGGTGCAAGCACCGTCTCTCGCGCGTTGCGCGGTCAGGACCCGACGATGCGCTCGATGCACCACATCACGGCCACCGCGCCCATCGCGTGCCCGAGCCAGCGCTGGGCGGCGCCGCGCGTGAAAAAGCCGCGGCGTGCAGCGAGCATCGTGACGGCGGCCAAGAGGCCGACGAGGGCGAGCTGGGCGAGCTCGATCCCGACGTTGAAGCCGAACAGCGCCAGGGGAACCTCGTTCTCGGGTAGGCCTGCTTCACTCAGCGCCGACGCAAATCCGAGCCCGTGCACGAGCCCGATGGCTCCACAGGCGCCCGCGAGGCGCGCCGCGCCTCCCTGCGCCTCGCCTTCACCGCGCACGACTTCCATTGCGAGCCAAACGAGGCTCGCGGCAATGCCGATCTCGGCCCATTGCGACGGCAACGCGAAGATGCCGAGCGCGGCCAGGCTCAAGGTCACGCTATGGCCGAAGGTGAACGCGGTGAGCGCGAGCGCGGCTTTGCGCCATTGGATCCCGAGGGCGACGATGCCGACGATGAACAACAAATGATCGAAGCCACCGAGCAGGTGTCTCGCCCCGAGCGCGACGTAATCGAAGAACGTCGCGAGCGCGCTCGGCCCTTCGGGCAACGTCACCGTGGGGGAGCCCGCCGTGACGACCGCGCGATGAACGAAGCCATCCGAGCTCTCCCAACGGAACACGACGTCGAGCTTCGCGACGTCGAGGCCACGTATCGAAACGGAACGAAGGGAAAGCGGCTGGTCGCACCGGTATGACCGTGAATCGATTGCGCGGACGCCGTGCGCGCTCGTGCTCGCTTGCGTCTCGCTGCACCCGTCCGGCAGCTCGAGGGTGATTACCTCGGCGAGCGAGGCGGGCCGATCGATCTGGGCCTCGACCATCCCACCCGCACGTTCCACCAGCGACACGCCAATGGGATCGACGCCGTGGGCGAGTGCTGCAAGCGGCCAAGTGAGCGCTGCAATCAGGCAGACCAAAGCGACGAATCGCGAGGAGAGGGCCTTCTTCACCGGCGCGTCTCCAGCGTGACGTCGTAGCGCGCGCGCAACCTTCGCATCTCCACCTCGAAGCGCCGTTTTCGGCTCTCGCTCTCGAGCTCGGCGCGCGCGCGTTCGATCACCGCGGCAAGCGGTGGCGATTGCGCCTCGACGCGATCGTCGACGCGCACGAAATGGATCCCGAAGCTGGATCGAATCGGTCCCGTCCAAGCGCCCACCGGCGCCGCTTCGACCGCGGCGCCGAAACCTTCACCGGCGACGGCATCGAGCCTTGCCCGGGTGTAAGGGATTTTGCTGTCGGTCCATGGCCAAGGGTCCGACATCGAAATGGCCGATTGTGGATCCCTCCCGAGCGCGGCTTCGAGCTTCGCCGCGTCGCCTTCCAGGCTCGCGCCACGCTTTTGAGCCGACAGGAAGATTTGCTGAAACCTCGTCCGCGATGGCGCGCGATAGCGGGCCTCGTTCGCGCGCACGTACGACGCTGTTTCGTCGTCGCTGGGGCTCGAGCCGCCGGGCTCACGGGCGAGCTCGCGACGCGCATTCGAGAGAAGTCGCTCGCGCGCGATGTTGTCGCTCTCGTGCAATCCGAGCGCGATCCCGCGGTCGACCGCCGCGTTCACGCCGGTGGAGACGTCCTCGATGACGCCGACCCCACGCAACATGCGTTCTCGCACGACCGCGTCGGAGCGAGCCCAACGCTCCCGTTTTGCGACGTCGAGCAGGATCGCCGTCTCGATCGCGGCATCGATTTGCGCAGGAGAAGCACCCTCTTCGACTCGCACGACGACCGACCTTCGCTCCGCGTCGGCCGGCACGAGCCACCGGCGGGCGCCGAATAGGAGCGCACCCAGGACCACCAATCGCGCGAAGACGCGCGCGCGGCGCGGTCTCGATGATGCCGCTTTCGTCACGGGACGTACCAAATGGGGGAGCTCCATGCGCGCTCCTGCTGCGTCGGCTCGCGATCGCAGCACCCCTCGAAACCCTCGGTCACCGTCTCCGGGACGGCGCAATCGACCCCGCCGTCGATGCAGTAATACGCATGCCAGCGGCACGATGGATTTTCGAGCACGCGCGCGTAATAGAAGGCCGGCGAGCTCGGATCGAAATCGGGGTCCGCCCAAACGCCGCAAAGGACGTCCGCGCCTTCGCCCACCGGCTCACAGGTCGCGAGATCGACCGATGCGTCGTTCACCCCGCCTGCGACGTCGAAGACCTCGAATCGCGCGACGCCGCCGTCGAGCGACCCCTTGATGATCTGAACGCGCTGGAGCGCCGTGCCGGGCTTGTCTTGCGTGCCTGCGTCGCGCAATGCGGAGACGACGAAACGCGGCGGCTCCCCATTCGACGCAGGAAGGACGCCGCCCATCGGGACACCCTTGTCGTATCCCTGCTCTGGAAGATCCGAAGCGTCGCAAATGGCGGAGTCGTATCCATATCCGCCGAAGAACCGCAGGGTCATCCGAGGACCCGAGGTGCCGTAGGCCTCTCGCCTTCGCATCGCGGCGAACAGCGCTTCCCTCGAGTTCTCTTCGGCCCAAAGGACGGCGAGCCCACCCGGATTGAACCACGGGCGGTCGGGCAACCCGGGCGGCAGGGAATCGCGAATGGTCAGCCCCGCGCCGCCGTGGCCGATGAACCGGTCTTCTTCCACGGCGCCGGGCGTTCCGAGGTGGGTATCGGTGCTGGCGATGATGCCATAAGCGAACGGATTCACCCCGAGCGTCGCAAATAGCTCGAGGCCTTTGCCGAGCGCGTGCCGAACGAAATCGCTCTCCACGAGCTCGTCCGGATCACCCCCGAGGGTGGCCGAGCTGAGCGAGGCATAAGGCATCTTCTCGAACGAGCAGAGCTCGTCGGAGGCGGTAGAACCGGGCAGGCACTCAGAGTCGCCTTTGTGTTGGAAGACCTCGACCAGCGGCTCGAGCTCGGAGCGCGCACGCGCATAGTCGGCATCGAATGGCTTCCCGGCTTCGTCGACCGTTTCGAACATCAGGCCTGAGCTGAGGTTCGAGTTGTGCGGGATCGTCAAGACGTCGCACGCCGTGTCGGTATCGAGGCAATCGCCGTGGAGGCGCTTCCACAGGCCTTCCTCTTGGCCTTCGTCGAAGTAGCCGGTCGGGTGTTTAGGGACGACGTGGTTCCGAAAGATGACGTTCCGATGCAGGTTGAACGTGCCCGGCGAGCCGGACCATTCGTATGCGACGAAGCTGGTGAACGTGCACGCATCGGTTCGGTCGTAAGCCGCCTCCGCCGCTTCTTGCACCTCGCGCCAGGCGTCGGCGACGCTCTTCGCGCAGCCGCCTTCCGACTCCGAGCAGGGCGTCGCGTTGTCCGCCGATATTTGGTCGAATGCGAGCCGCAGGTTGAATACGTAGTACGCGCCGTCCGGATCCATTCGATAGGTTGCGCAGGCAGCGGTGTCGTATTCGGCGGAGCCGGGCGTCGTGCACCCTTGGACGACGCCGAGGAACTCCGCGTGATCGGTGACGGCCACGAAATCGAGCGGGCGCGAGAGCGAATGCGTCCGCATCGGATTGCCGTTTTCGTCATAAGGCTGAACGCCGACCTCTTCGCCGCGGGCGAAGCGATAGGCATCTTCTTGGGTAAGGCGATTGCCTTGGAGATTGGCGTCCAGCGACAAGGACGTATGGACGTGCAAGTCGCCGAAGTAGGCCGTTTTGGTCGGGTTGAAGTCCGCGCACCGGCCGAGCTCTTCCAACCGGGTGTCGGGCGGCGGCTGCTCCGTCGTGTCGTCCCCACACGCGGCGAGCGAGAGGCCGGACGCGACGGCGAAAGCAGAAAAGCGCAACGGCAACCTCACGAAGCGGCCCCGTGAACCGTCACGGGGAGACCATTCTCGGCGTACGAGGTCCCCCAATAGGCAATCTTCGGCTCGTGGGTGGGGTGCGCGACCAGCTCGAAACGGCGGATGACCCGCGCGACCAGGGTCTTCATGATTGGAACCGCGAGGTGCGACGCGAGGCACCCGCGGGCACCGGCCCCGAACGGCATGTATTGTCCGACAGCCATTGCAGAGATCGGGGCCGTCGACTTGCCTCGCCAGCGATCGGGATCGAACGAGCCGGCGTTTTCGTAATGGCGCTCGAGGCGGTGAATGACGAACGGCGAGACGATGAGCATCGTGCCGCGGGGGACCATGTAGCCGCCGATCGGCATATCTGCCTGCGTCGTGCGGCCGAAGAGCGCGTACCCGGGGAAGAGCCGGAGCGCCTCGCAAATCACGCGGCCGAGCTCGGCGTTGTCGTCGAGGGCGCGCCGATCGAGCGGGCCGTCGGATTGCGCGCTGAGGGAAGCACGCAGGCGCGATTGAATCTCCGGATGTTTCGACAAGAGGTGGAGGCACCACGCAGTGCTCGACGTGAGGACGTCGTGGGCGGTGAAGAAGAAGTTCACGACGCCTTCCTGCAGGTTTTGGGCGTCACTCGGATACGCGCCTTCCCGTGCGAGCTGGATGAAGCCGTTGAGGACGTCTCGCGCTTCGGGCCGTGGACGTCGAATTCGCTCTTCGACGCTGCTGCGAAAGAATGCGCGTGCGGCTTCCACCGATTGACGAAGCTTCAACCAGCGCGCGGGGGAGAGATACGCCCATGGCTGGCATTGCAGATCGATACCCAGGCCCGCGAGCTCGTATTGAATGCGCTTTCGGTGAGGCTCGAACCCGGGCGTGAGCTCGACCCCCGCGACGAAATCGCCGACGACGTCGCCGACCAGTTGATTGACGAACGTGTCGAGCGCGAGGGGCCCGGCGCGGAGCGCGTCGAGCTTGCGCTCGACCACACGGTTCGCGGAGCCGAGCGCGTCGACGTCACGAAGCGCTTGCCGATACGCCTTGCGATGCGTCTCCCATGGCTCGCCGTTCAACAAGAGGACGTTGTCGAGGACGGCTCGCGTGAGGATATAGGCAGCACCCTTGAAGTTCGCCCGCGGGTCGTCGAGCACGGCGGATGCGATATGCGCGTCGCTGATGACGACCATGCGCACCGGACCGAGCGTGACGCGAGCGACCGGGCCGCAAGATTCCGCATAACGCTGCAGCCGAGCGAGGACGCCCTTCGCATTTTCGACGCCCAGCCATTCCGTCAAGTGCCCGCCGAGCGCGCGGCGGGGCGGCTCAGGCATGAGGCGATACGGCTGGAGCGTCGCGCGTTCGGTTTCGAGCAGCACGGTCAGGAACAATCTCAGATCGCACCCGGCCGCTCAAGCCCCGTGGGGCAGGTTTTCATGGGCCGACGTGCTGGATCTCTCCCTCGATGACGCCCGCGACCCAATCCTCGACGCTGACCCCGTCGATGACCGTCGTCCAGTATGACGGCGAGCGCAAAACCGTATGATTCAGGCCGTAGTTGTATTCCCAATGGGTTTGGCCGACGAGGTAAGACCCAGCCTTGTCGACATGCGCCGCCCGAAGGTCGAGGAGCGCGTCCTCGTAAGCGTCGGCAGGTACGAGCGTGGGCGTGCCCTCGCAGTTGTCGTGCTCGCCGTTGCCCCAACCAAATCCCATGAAGGTGCGAATGACGAAGTCGGCGGTGTTGCTGAAGACGCCGAAGCGCGCGTCGGGGTAGGCGTTCACGATGTGATCGATGACGCCGCTCGCGAAATCGTTCGGATCGGGGCAGTCGTCGCCGCAGGCTGCAATGATGGTTTTGTCGAGGCCCCACACCTCGCGGAACGTCGTTTCGAGGCAGGGCGAGATGACCTCATTCGATAGAGGCGGGCCGGAATCGTCGATCAACACCATTTGGTGCCCGGGACCGAAGGCATCGGCCACCTGCGCGAAGTTGAGCCCGGCACCGAACCCACCCGCGCTGATTCCGGTGAGGAGCACCGTATTGGCGTCGGTGAACGTCGGCACCCATTGCTCGAGGTACTTCGCGATGTTGGTATATCCACGAAACTGGCACATCTGGCCGCCGAGCTCGTATTCGTTGTCGCCGCCGTGGATGTCGCCGGTGCAATACGGGACATAGATCATGCTCCAATCGCGGACTGGGTTGCCCTCGTTCGCGCGGTTGAAGATGCCGTCGGGCGGCGGAACGAACGGGATGTTGAACGCGGAGAAGTCGCAGGCGTCGTTGAAACAGGCGCCACCGCCCTCCAGGTAGATCATCAAGTTCGGTGAGTCGGGGTTGATGCTGATCCCGAAGCCCGCCGTGTCGCCGTTCATACAGCGTGTCCCGGGTACCTCGATGTATGTCCATTCGAGGGTAGGGGCGTCGATGGGCTCGACGACGGTGCAATCGGGCAAACACCCGTCGAAGCGATTGTCGTTACCGTCGTCGCACGCTTCGTCCGGGTCGAGGTGGCCGTCTCCGCAATATGGCTCCGGCGGCGCGACGCCGCCTTCGCCGCCGTGGCCGGGCAGGCCGCCCTGGGAGGGATCACCGCCGAGCGGCTCCGCACCCGCGGCGCCTCCGTTCCCCGAGCCGCCGCCCCCCGTCGCAGGCAACGAGTCGTCGGAGCAAGCGACGAGCGTGGACGCGACGAGCGCGAGCGCTTGGACGAAGAGCTTCTTCATGGTCCGCCTCCCCGGTGTGGTACCGACGCGTACCTCTTTGGTACCGTTCGGTACCGGGCCACAACCCACAATCGACACGGTGCGTTGCTCGTTCTTGACTTGTGTGGTACCCGCTCGTACCAGTGCGTACGGCGAGGACGTCCAGGGTGCGATCGCGCGTTTCGTCCACGGCCCGTTCGGTGCGCATTTCCGCCACGGCGGCGCCGGCTGTTTCAGTCAAAACCGAGGGTGAGGCGAGCGACGCGCTGCGCGCCAGATTGGTCGGCGGTCTGCTCTCCGCGATTGCAGAGACCGGATATGCGGCGGTCACGATCGCCGACGTGGTTCGACACGCGCGGGTCTCGAAGCGGACGTTTTACGAGCATTTCAAAGACAAAGACGCTTGCTTCGTCGAGGCCTACGAAGCCGTCAGCGCGCGCACGCTGCGCGGTATCAAGTCCGCCGTCGACGCGACTCGCCCACTCGACGAGCAGGTCTCTTCGGCGCTCGGCGCGTATGCCGCGGCGCTCGAGATCAATCCGCGGCTGACGCGCACCTTCATGTTGGAGATTCACGCGGCCGGCCCTCTGGCGCTGAAAGCCCGGGGCGAGGTGCACCAGCGTTTCGCGCAGATGTTTTGCGATTTGGTGGCGGCGGGGCGCGCGAGGCAGCCGAAGCTCAAGCCGCTATCGAAGGTGATGGCGACCGCGCTCGTGGGGGGGATCAACGAAATGATGCTCGTCGCGATCGAGGAAGACCGGCCTGCCAAGGTCCGGGAGGCGATCGAAGCAGCGGCCGATCTGGTGCGGGCCGTGCTCGTAGCGCCCGGCAAATAGGCTTCCATGCTTGCGCCTGTACGGGCGCTTCCAGGCGTGGAACGCTCGGCTCGCGATGCGCGTCGAGATCGTCGAACGATACGAATCCAAGCTTCCTGCATCCGACTTTCACCCGTACCGAACCGGCGCTTGGACGCCCAATACGGTCGAGATGGATGCCTACGACCTCGACGTCGTCGAGGGCGCCATCCCGGAGGATCTCGAGGGGGTTTACCTCCGGAATACCGAAAACCCGCTGTTCGAGGCAGTGAGCGGCCGTTATCACCCATTCGACGGCGACGGGATGATCCACGCCATCACGTTCGAGGGCGGCAAAGCGCGTTATCGCAATCGGTTCGTGAAGACGGCCGGGCTCGCGGCGGAGCTCACCGCCGGGGAGGCGCTGTTCGCGGGGATCTTGGAGTCACCGGAGCAATCGAAGCGCGACGGTTGGGGTGCACGCACCCGAATGAAAGACGCTTCGAGCACGGATGTCGTCGTGCACGCGGGCGTTGCGCTGACGACGTTCTACCAATGCGGTGACGCGTACGAGCTCGACCCGTTCACGCTCTCGACGCTGGGGGTCGCGAACCTCCACCACCCGAGCTTCCCCGCGGGCGCGACGATTTCTGCGCACGCGAAGGTCGACGAGGCGACCGGCGAGCTACTCTTCTTCAACTATTCGACCGAGGCTCCGTATTTTCACGTCGGTATCGCCGAGCAAAAGGGAGCGCTCGCGCGGGCCATTGCGGTGGAGCTGCCGGGCCCGCGGCTGCCCCACGATATCGCGTTTACCGAGCGCTTCGCGGTCGTCGGCGACTTTCCACTCTTTTGGGATCCCGAGCGACTGAAGGCGAAGCAATACCGGGCCAAGTATCACCCCGAGCTCGGGACGCGTTTCGGGCTCGTGCCCCGCGACGGGTCCGGTGCCGTTCGGTGGTTCACCGCGGAGCCGACCTACGTCCTTCATTTCGCGAATGCATATGAGGAGGGCCGCGAGGTCGTCGTGGAGGGTTATCACCAAGAGGCGCCGGTGCCCGCGCGCACGGCGGAGGACACGCCCATTTCGATGTTCATGAAGAGCCTCGACATGCACGCGATGAAGACGCGGCTACATCGTTGGCGGCTGAACCTCGACACCGGCCTCGTCCGTGAAGAGCGCGTCGACGACGACGTCTCCGAGTTTCCGACGATTCACACGGGGTTCGGCGGCCGCAAACATCGTTATGTCTACGCAGCGCTCGGAGAGCCCGGATTTTTCCTCTTTCGTGGCTTCGTTCGCACCGACGTCGAGACGGGCGCAAAGAGGGTGCATCGATTGCCGAACGGTGTGTTTGCGAGCGAGGCGCCGTTTTGCCCGCGCAAAGGCGCGACCGCGGAGGACGACGGGTACCTCGTCACGTTCACGATCGACATGAACGAGGACCGGTCGGAGTGCTTGATACTCGACGCCCGCGAAATCGATCGAAGGCCTGTCGCGCGGGTGCGTCTGCCGATGCGGATCTCGAGCGGCACCCACGCGACCTGGTACGGACGCAGCAGGGCTGTCCCGAGTTTCGGCTCGGCGTTCGCCCCGGCCCGCGCTGACGCGCGCAAGTGAAGGCCGGGCCGAACGCGAGCCGAACGCCGAAGTCTGGACAGCCTCTTCATTGTCGCTTGGCCGCCCTTCGGGCGTACCAGCTCACGGCGGTCAGAAGAAGCCGCGCCGGCCCTTGCTCTGGAACCAGTTGTCGAGCTGCCCGGCGAGATCCATCGAGCCGATCGTGCGGTAGTCGTACGTGAACTTCGCGTAGACGTCGCTACCACGGCGCTTGTCCGCCTCGAGAACGACGTTGAGCTCGTGGGGCTCCGCGACGAACGTCAGCTCGACCTCGTTGAAGGATCCCGCATAGCGAGAAGACGGGTAGAACTCGATCTCCTGATAGAACGGGAGCGTTTGATCGACGCCTCGAATGCGGCCCCGCTCGCAATCGGCGCGCTTGAATCGGAAGCCGAGGTTCGCAAATGCGTCGAGCACCATTTGCTGAGCGGGCATCGGCGAAATGGCGAGCGGGTCCAAATCGCCCTTGTCGATCGCTCCGGCGATAGCGAGCTCCGTGCGGAGGCCCATCGTCATGCCGCGAAGGTGCTGGCCGTACACGGTGGTGAGCGGGCACTCCACCGGAACGCGGAAACTGAAGGGCATCGAGTGCTGCGCCTTCGGCATCAGCTGAAACGGGCCATAGACGACGAGACGCCCGAACTCGATGTTGGAAAGGTATTCGTGGTCACCCGATTCGACCTCGACGCGCGTCACCAGCGCGAGCGAGATGTTCTCGATGGCGCTCTGCACCTCACCGCCCTGGAGGTGGATCGTGCCGGTGACCGTCCCGCCCGGCATGTTTTGGGGGTTTGCGACCTGCGTGTCGATGGAGGGACCTCCGACACCAAACGCGCTGAGCATCTTCTTGAAGACCATTGGCTCCTCCCATCGGGGGCACCCGGGCGGGCCCGAGCACCGAAAGGGCCGCATGGTCGCGCGAGTTGTCCGCAGTTGTCCATGCATTGCTTGACGAAGCATGACTTGGAAACGAGCGTGACTTGTTCGATCGTCGGTCTTCCATGCGCTCTTCCTTGTCTCAATTGGTCTCGGTCGTTCTGGTGGCCTGCAGCGGGCTGGCAATGTTCGCGTGCGGTGCGCGAACGCCGCTCGACGATCCTGACGGCGGCGGAGGAAAGACCGGCGGCGAGGGCGGTGCAGGGGAGGGAGGAAGCGCCGACGGGGGAGCCCCGCCCGCGACGTGCAATGGCGGTGTGACGCTGACAGAACCGGCCTTCGTTCCGCTATCACCCGGGCTCACCGGCGCGGTGATGCAAATGACCAACGTCGTTGGAGGTGGCTCGGTCTGTGGCGCGGTGGAGGCTTATTCGGCGATTCCGGAGCGAACGGGTCAGGCCGCCACGTTCTGCGCGGACGCGTGGTCGGTATGGCCACCCGCATTCGACGACGCATTTGCATTTTCGTTGGCTGGTGGCGGGCTCGCGCTCGCGGAAGGACGCGATGCCGGGTACGCCCTGCTGCTCGGACACAACGGGACACCGGCCGTCGCCGGTCCGATGTTTGCGGCCGACGTGATCTCGGCGGCGCCTTCGTGGGTCACGCTCGACAATCTATGGGCGCATCGCGCTGCGTTCGTCGCGCGAAGACCGGATGGCGTGCACGATCTCGGGCTGGTTTACGTCGCGGGCGCATACGAAACGCTCGTCGTCACCCAGGTCGAAGCAGGCCCGCAGGGCACGTTCGGAGACATCGCGTGCGCAACGTTCGGGATCGTCGCGCGTGGCGTTTCGCTCGCGACGGGAAGGCTCATCGCGACGTCGTCCGGCGCTTCGTTGGAAGAATGCCTCGACGGTGTCGACCCGGGGCAGTCGACGCGGGTGCTCCTCGTGAATGCGGACAGCTCGACTGGTCCCTCGACGCTATTCGAATTCGATGCGCCGGACCGCGTCGACGACATCGATCTCGTCAATGCGGGCGACGGCTCGGTTTGGCTCGCGTGGCAATCGATCGGTTCCTTGAGCATCGCGCGAATCGGCGTGACGGGGACCGTGCTCGTGGGCCCGATGCAAATCACCGATGTGTCGGTCGGCTCGCTGGCGCTCGCGATGCGAGGCAACGACCTGCTGGTCGCTCACATCGACGCGTCGGACCCGGACTTGGCAGCTGACGTCGTCGTCACGAAGGTCGATGCGCTGGGTGCGAGCACCTCGTTCGGTGGCTTCGATACCTCCAGCGCGACCTGGAGCTCGGACGTCTCCATCGTGAGCTCGCCGGACGGGGCCCATGTCCTGGTCGGTTATCTAGGCGTCGACCCCGTGGCCGGGGGCAGCCCGAAGCCCGTCCTCCGGCGCTTCGATTGCCACGAGTAAGCGCCCGGAATCCTGAGGACTCTAGGCCTCACAAAGACCGTTCAAATTTGCCACAGTTGGGGTACGCTCGGCGTACGTCTTCCGGGGGGAACCCGAACTGAACCTAGAACGGCTGATCGATTCGAGTTGGTTTGGGCGGACGGACGAGAGGCGCACCCATGTGTCCCAAGAGCAAACCCGACCAGAGCGTCCCCTCCTCGTCGATCGACGAGAGGGCCGAGCTGTCCGAGGAAGAGCGCCAGAACGCAGCAAATGCGTTCGGGAAGCGTCGCACCATCACGAAGAGCGGTGCGTTTCCGAAGTCGACACCCAAAGGGGATCCTCGTGCGCCTTCGGGGCACCCAGTCCGTCAGGTGACCGACGAATCTCAAGAGCGCGGCCCTGCGACGAGATCGACGAGCGCGCGCGAAGAGGTCGTGCTGATCGGTGTCGAAACGAAGAAGGCTAGTCGCTACGTGTTCGTCGCTCCGCGACGCGGGAAGAAGAAGCCTTCTTCCTCGAACGACGGCTGACGAACGCGATTGCGAGCGCGATCGCCGACGCACCGCCGGCGATCGCGGAGCCGCCGCTGCCTCCGACCTCGCAGCTGGCGCATCCAGCCGGCTCGATGGGCGCGGGGCCCTGGGGCTCTTCCGGCGCGGGCGTGGAGGTCGCGGTGGCGGATGCGGTCGCTGACGGTGCGGGGGTCGCGCTCGGAGCAGGCGGGGTCACCTCGGTCGACGTTTGCGCGAGCTTCTCCGCGAGCAACGCTTGCACACCGGGCGAAAGGCTCACGGTCTCGACTTCGAGGTCGTGCTTCGCGCCGCCGGCGATCCACGCTTCGAGCGCGGCGAGCTCCGCGGGCGTGGGCTGAGGCATCGCTTCGGGTGGCATGTGCTCGTCGTCAGCGAGCGGAAGCTTCATGCGCGCGAGCAGCAGGCTGTGCGCTGCATCTCCCGGAACGAGGGCAGCGCCGCTCGTCCCGCCTTTGAGGAGCGCCTCGAACGTCGAGACGTCGAGATCACCCTGCGGTGACTGTTCGGCGTGGCACGTCGAGCAGCGGTCCGCGAGGACCGGCTTCACCAAGCTCGCGTAGAGGTTCACCCGCGGCGGAAGAGAAGCGATCGGCGCGGCGCTCGCTGTGCTCGTTGTCGTCGCCGTCGCCGTCGCCGTCGCCGTCGCCGTCGCCGTCACCGTTGCTGTTCCCGTCGCCGTCGCTGTTCCCGTCGCCGTTGCTGTTCCCGTCGCTGTCGGTGCGACCGTTTTCGCCGGTGCAGGCGCAAACACCTTGCGCAGCTCGGCGGGAAGCTCGCTCGTCGCGACGGCGTTGTCGGCGCCCTTGTCGATCCAGAACCCGACGAGCGCGATCTCCTGCGACGTCATCTGCGGCTCGTCGGCGGGCGGCATGTGCTTCGAATCGGCGAGCGGCAGGTGCACGCGAGCGAGCAGCGTCCCTTGTTTCGACGAGCCCGGCACGACGGCTGCGCCTTGCTTTCCGCCGCTCAACAGCGAGGCGATCGAGTCCGTTCGCAGCTTTCCTTTTTGTTTCGTCGCCCCATGGCAGCCGCCGCATCTCGAAGCGAGGATCGGCGCGACGCGCGACGCGTAGAGGCTCGACGCGTGCACCGAGTTGGCGGTCGACGTGGTCGCGCCGGGTTCGGCGGACGACGCCGTGTTCTCTGCCGTGGGCTCGCTCGACGGATCTGCCGAGACGGACGTGCTCGCTGAAACGGTGGCGGTGGGCGACGCGCTCGCCGAGCTCGTCGACGCAGGCGCGCTCGATCCGACGGTTCGCTCGAGCACCGAGCGCGATGCCGGCGGCACCAGCATGTCTCGGACGCGCAACGAGTCGCTCGCGCCCCGCTCGATCCAAAACCGAATGAGCTCGATCTCCTCGGGACTGGGGCCGGGCTTGTCGTCCGGCGGCATGCGTTCGTCGTTGCCCGGCGGCAGGAGCATTCGCGCGACCAGCGGGCTCTTGTCACCATTACCGGCGATGATGGCTGCGCCGCCGTCGCCGCCTTTGATCAATGATTCGAGCGAGTCGACGCGGAGGCCACCCTTCGCCTGCTCGGGGCCGTGGCACTCGATGCACCTCGCCTTGAGGATCGGCGCGACGACGTCGGCATAGAGCTTCGGCTCGCTCGTCGCGGGCGGGGGATCGTCGGGCGGCGTCTGGGGCTTGTCCGGACCGAACCAATGCTTGATCGGGCCGGGCGCATATTTGACGAGGTAACCCTCGCCGCGCGTGATCGACCCGCCGTGATGGGCACCGATGGTCAGAACGAGGATGCTCGATGCGAGGAGGCCGCGGAAGGCGAGCCTCCACGAGGCCACGTCCGTTCGCGCTGCCTGGCGAAGCGCGAGGAAGCTCGCACCAAGGCCGATCACTGCAACGAACGTGAGCGTTCGATGCTCCGCGATGAGCTCGCGCGGAAAACCGCCCCCGGTCGAGAGCAGCTGCCCGAGCGCGAATGCACCGACTGCACTGACCAGCATGGCTCCGGCAAGGATCGGCATCGCCGGGTCGAGCTTCGGCCGGAGCGAGGCGGATAGACACAGTGCCTCGGCGAGCGCTGTAACAAGGACGATCCCGATCGGTAAGTGCACGGCCAGCGGGTGAAATCGGCCAAGGAACAAGACGATGTCAGGAGCCGATTCGAGCGGCGCACGGATCGCTACGAAGAGCACGACCGTGGCTAGGACGAGCACACCCGCGCCGATCTCAGGTGCCCATGCTTTGGTGCGGCTACCCACGCGTTCCAATTCGATAGTAGCCTGACTCCGCGCGTTGGCCGGAGGTTCCTTGGGCTTTCTACGTGACGTCTACGGTCTCAATCCAGCGATCAAGCTCTTGGTCGATCCGGAGACCGGACGGATCGTCGACGCGAACGACGCCGCGGCCGCGTTCTACGGTTATTCCGTCGACGAGCTCCGCACCCTCCACGTGCAGCAGTTCAACATGCTCGCGCCCGCCGAGGTGGAAGCGGAGATGCGGCGCGCCCGCGACGGCAACCGCAGCTTCTTTCGCTTCAAACATCGCCTTCGCAACGGCGACGTTCGTCACGTCGAAGTGTACTCGGGCCCGGTCGAGATCGAAGGGCGAAGCCGCCTCCTTTCGATCATCCACGACGTCACGCCGCGTGAGCGCGCCATCGAAGACCTCGCGCGCTCCGAGGCGCAGCAGCGGGCGCTGCTGCGTGCGCTCCCCGTCGGGGTCGGCCTTCACCGTGGGTCCAAGTTCTTGTGGGGCAACGAGGGGCTCTTGCAGCTCGTTGGTCGTACCGCGTCCGATCTCGTCGGCAGCCACGTCGCCGACATCTTCGCGCCCGACATCGCGGACCAAGTGCTCGCGCGGATGGAACGCACCGCGATGCTCGGCAGCTCGTCTCCGCTCACCCGCAACGAGCTCGTACACGCCGACGGTCACCGGATCGCGGTCGACTGGATGGAGCTGCCGTTCGACGTGGACGGCGACCCGTGCCGAATGTTGCTCGTGGTCGACGTGTCCGAGCGCGCGCGCCTCGAAGAGGATCTGAACCGCGCGCAGCGAATGGACGCGATCGGCCGCATGGCCGGTGGCGTCGCGCACGACTTCAACAACCTGCTGCTCGTGATCCTCGGCGCCGCGGACGCGCTCGCGCGGCGCCCGGGCTCGCTCACCGTGTTCGAGCGCAACCTCGAGCGCATTCGCGAGGCGACCCAGCGTGCCTCCGAGCTCACGCGTCAGCTGCTTCTCGTCAGTCGCGGCAACGAAGCCCGCAGCGAGCGCATCGATATCGGAGAGGCCGTGCGCAACCTGGTCGAGCTGGTGCGGACGACGATGCCGGACAAGGTCGACGTGCGGGTCGAGGTGCCGAGCGGCTTCACGGTGTTGATGCCGCGGTCGAGCGTCGATCAGATCCTCTTGAACCTCGTGGTCAATGCGCGCGACGCGATGCCCGACGGCGGAACGCTCTCGGTCACCGCGAACGAGATCGATCTCGCGTTTCAGCCGCTGCAACCCTCGGGTCTCGCGCCGGGCGTCTACATCTGCATCCAGGTCGCGGACGACGGGGTCGGCATGCCGCCGGACGTCGTCACGAAAGCGTTCGAGCCGTTTTTCACGACGAAAGAGCCGGGAAAGGGGACGGGGCTCGGCCTGTCGACGGCGTACGGCATCGTTCGCCGCGCAGGCGGCGCAATCGAGATCGACAGCGTCGTGGGGCGCGGCACGCTGGTGAGCGTCTACCTGCCCAAGGCCGCGCTCGACACCACGGTGCGAACGCCGCCGCCGCCGTCGCGCGAGATCCAGACCGTTGGTCGCATGCGCACGGTGCTGCTCGTCGACGACCAGCGCTCGATCCGCGAGCTCATCGAGCAATCGCTCACCGAACGCGGGTACCGCGTGCTCTCTGCTGCCGGCGCGGCCGAGGCGCTCCTCATGGCCGAGCAGCACGGGAGCACGATCGATCTGCTGCTCAGCGACGTGATGATGCCGAAGATGCGAGGCCCGGAGCTGACGGCGCGAGTGCGTGTCCTGCTGCCGGATCTCCCTGTGCTCTACATGAGCGGCTTCACCGGCGACGCGCTGGTCGACGCCGGCGTCGACGCGGCCGATCTCATCGAGAAACCGTTCGCGCCGGACGAGCTCGTCCGCCGTGTGGCGGAGACGCTCGGGCGCTCCACGGCTGGACGCAAGCCGGCCGAGCGCATCACGAGCTGAAGCCGGCAGGCACCTACGCGCGTTACGTGCCCGGCTTTTGATAGTTCGGTCCGCCGGTCGGCCCGAACGTGAAAAGCAGCGTCTTCTGCTGACCGTACGAGTTCGTCGTGCGCGGTTTGGGATTGTGATCGGAGACCCAATACACCTCGCCCGAGACGAGCGTGTCGTTCGGCTTGCCGGTGCGTTCCGGCAAGCGCCGCAGGTACTCGAGCATCGGCTTTTGGTAGGCGCGCGCGCCGTCGCCCTGGATGCGGTTGAAGTAGTCGCTCCAGATTTGGTTGTACCCGTAGCTCTTCGCGTGGATGAGATCGAAGTCCGGCGGCGCGTAGGAGAACGGATCGAGGTGGCGGCCGTCGGCGGTCACCGCGTCGACGACGATCGTTCCGTCGACGGTCACCGGGTTCGGGCTGAACATGAACCAGCCCTGGAGGAACCGCATCTTGTGCGTCAGCGTCCGCATCTCGTCCTCTTGCGGATCGAGCTTCCAGCCGTGCTCTTTGTTCACCTCGGCGACCCACTCTTTGTATCGCTTCTGCGTGCTCCAGAGCTCGACGAGCGCCTGGTTGAGCGCAGCGAGGAACATCACGACGCAGGCGAGCTCGCTGAAGAGGCGACCACCGATGCGCGTGACGTGAACGAGGTGCGAGACCGGCTTGCCTTCGGGCCGTGCGACGGTGAAGCCGAAGAACTTCGACGCGCGACCGCGAGCGGCGGACAGCGCCCGGTCGGTCGCCCACGAAAGCGGCGGCACGCGCAACATCCACGCGAACACCGGGCCGATGGGAAGCGCCGCGACGATCTGCGCGAGCGCACCGTGGCCCGACACGACCGTTCGAGCAGGGAGCGCATCGTCTGCGTCCTCGTCCGTCGATGCCTTCGTGCGTGTGGTGGGAGCGACGATTCCGATGCGCAGGGCGCGCTCTTCTTCCGTCCGCGCCGCGTCGAACGTGAGCAGGCCGAAGCGGTCGAGCCGCGCGAGGATCCGACACAGCCACAACGTTGCGCCGGAGGTCTCGTCGAACACGACCGTCCGCGCGCGCTTCGTTCGGCGCAAAGCGCGGATGGTCACGTCCCAGTCCTCGTAGCTCAAGAAGAGCGAGGAAAAGACGCAGAGCGCCCACGCGAACGGTCCGAGCACGAAGGTCGAGCCGAACCCGATGTGGAGGAAGTTGATCAAGGTCAGACCAACGCGCTTCACCCACAGCTTCACGTCGAAGTCCCCGATGACGAGCTGCGGAAGCAGTGCGCAGAAAGGGATGATCCCCTCCGACGCAATGACGGCCATCGTCAGAAACTGCTGCGCCCGAAACGGGATGTAATCACGCGTCGCCGCGATGATCGGCGTGACCATCCGATCGACGTACATGACGTAGTGGGTCGCGTTGAAGTCGCGCTTCCACCCCGGACCGAACTTGTGGATGAAGTTGAAGTAGTAGATCGCGAAGATCTGCAGGCACAGCACCAAGCCGATGACCGAGATGAATGGCTTCATCCGGAACTCGTCGACCATCTCGGTGCGGTCGTTGAGCTCGTCCGCCGTGCGCTCGTGCCTCCGGCGCATCGACGCGAGCAAACCATCGACGCTGAACCTGTCGCCGAGCGGCATGAAGCAGGTCCACAAGAGCAGCAGGCTCTGCACGACGTAGCCGCCGTTCTCCACGAGGAGGACGCGGCCGTTCATGCTCGTCACGAAGATCAGCGACAGGATCTGCGCGACCTTCGTTTTGTACCCGACGAGGAGCGCGACGAACGTCGCGAGCATCACCATCCAGAGCGCCCAGAGCTCGGGTGCGGTCGTGAACCCGTGCAGGAACGAGAAGTGGTTCGACTGCGGCCGCTCGAGGATCACCCAGGTCGGGAGGATGCCCTTGTCCGAGAACATGTCCTCCCACGCGGCGCCTCGACGGAAGAGATCCGTGATGAGGTAGAAGCCGAGCAGGATGCGCGTGAGGCCCAGCGTGCGCCTGTCGATCGCGAAGTACGAGTTCCTTGCCAGTACCCAGAACTCGGTGAGCTGTCGAAACAGCCACCCTTGGAGCGTGGTGGGCTCCTCGGAGCGCGTCGACGTGGTTTTGGAAGCAGGCGAATCGGACGGCGAAGACACGTTAGCGCCGGCATCATGACACGAAGCACGATGGTGATCCCAGCGGCCGCGTACACACTATGCTTCGCGGACGATGTCCTCGGACGACCGAGATGATGCGGTGAAACCCGGCCTCGAAGCGCCCTCGATGCCGGAGGTAGGCGATCCGGCGGTTGCGCTGGACGAGGAGTCACCGTCGCAGGTTCTGAAGACCTTCGCCGCCCTTCTCGCCTTCGCCGGCGTGCTCTGCCTCGTCCCGCGGCAGTGGGTCAGCGCCGGCCTCCTCTTCGCCGGCGCAGCCATCGCCGTCACATGTCATCTGCGCATCGAGAAACGGGGAAGGTGATCGCGATGGTCGTCCCCTCACCGGGGGCGCTGGTCACCTCGACCTTGCCGCGGACGGCTTCGATGGTGTTGCGAACACCCGCGAGCCCGAGCCCCGTGCCGCGTCCCGGCTTGGTCGTATAAAACGGCTGGAAGAGTCGGCCCTGTTCCTCGGCCGTCATGCCGTGGCCGGCATCGGAGACCTCGAGCCGAAGGCCCGCGAGGTCGAGGCGCGTGCGAACCGTGATACGGCCCCCTTCGGGCATCGCATCGCGTGCGTTCGTAACCAGGTTGATGATCGCGCGGATGAGCTCGACGGGGTCCGCGTCGACGCACGCGCGGTCCGACGCGGCGTCGACGACGAGCTCGACCTCGTCGCCCGCGAACGCTTCGAGGAGCGAGGTCGAGTCGCGAAGGAGGGCGTCCATCTCGATGCTCTCCCGTGTGGCGAGCGGGCCGCCCGACGCCGCCATCAGCAGCCGCCGCGCGAGCGACACTCCGTGCTCCGCGGCGTCGAGGATGATCTGGACGCGCTCGAGCAACCGCGCGTCGTTCGCGAGCGCGGTCCGCAGCTGCGCGGCGCACATCAAGATCGGCGCGACGGCGTTGTTGAGGTCGTGGGCGACGTGCCGCGCGAGGACGCCGACGGAGGCGAGCCGCTCCGCCTGCAGGAGCTCTTTCTCCTGTATCAAGAGGCGCTTTTGCGCATGCGCAGCCTCTGCCTCTTCGAAATACAGCGCCATCATGTCGGCGACGCTCGCGGCGAAGTCGATCTCACGTGGCTGCCACCGCCGAGGCGGCCCGACGTGCTCGTGGCACACGACGCCGAAGAGCTTTCCCTGCCGGAAGATGGGCGCATCGAGCAGGCTGCCGATCCCGAACGGCTCGATGTACGACGCTCGAAGCGGTGCCATCAGCGGATCTCGCGTCGCGTCGTCGATGACGAGCGTGCGCTGCTCCTCGATCGCGGCGAAGTACGCGGGGAGCCCTTCCGTATCGAGATGGATGCGCGGCCGCGTGATCGACTGCTTCGACCGCTCGTACAACAGGCACTGCGTCAGCGTCGTTCGGCTCTCGTTGAACAGCCAGATACCGACGCGCTCGAGATCCAGCTGCTCTGCGGACAGGCGGAAAGCGCGCTCGATGATGCGTTCTAACCGGTCCTCGTCACCGACCTCGAGTCGCGCGAGCTGCAGTCGCGCCTCCAAGAATGATGACGAAACGGGCTCGAACATGACGCGGGGGGCCGCGCTGGCCATGCCGCAGTCTAACGCCGTACGGCGACGTTGGGGGATTGCTCGTCGTCGACCGGCGGAAGGAACATCGGCGGTTTGCCGAATCGCGCGCGAAGCCGATCAATCGCGCCGTTCACCGCGGGTCTTCGCACGAGGGCGAGCTCGAAGCGCCGCTTGCCCGGCAAGTCGATCAGCATCATCCCGAGCAGAATCGTCAGAAAGCCTTGTCCCGGTACACCCGGCAGCGACATCAGCACGCCGGCGACCACGAGCATCACGCCGAGCACGTTCTCACCGACGCGCGCGCCGATTCGCACCCAGTGCGGCGAACCGGCGAACGGCAGCGGGCGGCGATCCCGCGCGAAGTAATCGAAGGGCAGTCGAACGACGGCAATGCCCGTTATCAAAAGGCTCGCGAGGAACGTCACGACACCGACCACGACGGCGAACACGACTTGTCCGTCCGTGAAGCCCAGAATCGTTGTGCTTGCCAGCCACGTGGTCATTCGTTTCGGCTCCGCGCTCGAAAACGAGCCGTGGTGAAAACGCAGCCTCCGCCGAAACCTTCCCGATGCAGCTCTCGAGCCTTTCGTGCCCGCGGCACGAAAAGCGCATGACAAATTCGGTATGTCGAGGAAAAGAAAGCACAAGGCAAAGGGCGTCGTGGATGCCGCTCGACCTCGCCGCAAGCGGGTGCACAAAGGGATGTCGGCGCGCAAAGTCGCCTCACGTCCGGCTGCTGCGCCGATGAGCGGCACGCCGAACATCGTCGACGACTCGTGGATTCCCCCGGTGAGCATGCGCGGCGGCACGCCGACGCCTGTCGAGAAGACCGTCTCCGCTGCGCGCCGTCTCGCGAACGAAGGTAGACGCCTCTACGAAATGGCCAAAGAGCAGCTGAAGCGCGCCCGGGTCCGACGGCGCGCGCCTCCGAAAGGCACGCAAGCGCCGCGCGGACGCGGGAACTGACGCTGGTTCAAGGCACGAGCACGGTGCCGATCGATCCGGGCCGGGAGGCCTCTTCGAGCAGATCGTTCGGCCCGAGCTTGCCCAGGATGTGGACCTGCTTCGCGCCGGCCGCGATCGCACCGAAGGACTCTTCGAGCTTCGGGATCATCCCTTCGCGGACGATGCCGTCGCGGATGAGCGCGCGGCCCTCTTCGACCGTGAGCCGTGCGATGCGGCTCGATGGATCTTTCACGTCGCGAAGCACGCCGCGTACGTCGCTCACGAGGAGCAGGCTCTTTGCCGACAGCTCGACGGCGACGCGCGTCGCGACGATGTCCGCGTTGATGTTGTAGACCTGGCCGTCTGCGCCGGCACCGAGGCACGCGAGCACAGGGACGTAACCGCGCTCGCACAACATCGCGAGCAGCTCTCGATCGACCGCGGTCACGTCCCCGACCAGGCCGAGATCGATCGGGTCCGGGCCGGCGCCCGAGTAGACGCGCGGCGGTCGCTTGTCGGCCGCGATGACACGCGCGCTCGCGCCGTGAAGCCCGACCGGTCGAGCGCCCGCGCGGAGCAGCGCTGCGCAGAGATCGACGTTGAGCTTGCCCGCGACGACCATCTTCATGACGTCGAGGGTCGCTTCGTCGGTCAGGCGCCGTCCGGCGATCTTCTTCGGGGTCTGACCGAGCTGTTCCTGCAGCTTGGTCGCTTGAGGGCCACCGCCGTGAACGATCACGGCGGTACCTGTCTTCGCGATTGCCGCGACATCTGCCGCGACGTGCGCGAGCTCCGGCCCGGCGATCACCTCGCCGCCCAGCTTGACGACGATGGGTTCCGCGCTGCTCGTCACGGAAACCCCCCCGGGTCGCGCAAGGTGAGCGTCTCGTCGAGGCCGAGGACCAGGTTCATGTTCTGGATGCCTTGTCCTGCTCCGCCCTTGATGAGGTTGTCGATCGCGCTGAAACACGCGAGCGTGCGCGCACCGTCCTCGACCGGGCCGAGCTCGAAGCCGAGCTCGGCGTAGTTCGATCCGCTCACCGCGACGACCTCGGGCAGGCGGCTCTTCGGCAGTCGGATGAACGGCTCGCCGGCGAACGTTTCCGCGAAGGCCGAGGCGATCTGATCCTTCGTCACCGACGCGTCGACGCGAACGAAGCTGGTCGCGAAGATGCCGCGCGACAGCGGCGCGCTCACGGGCACGAAATGCAGATGCACGTCGGACGCGCCACACGACGCGAGCGACTCGAGGATCTCCGGGACGTGCTGATGCTTGAGCGGCTTGTAGGTGCGCAAGTTCACCGCGCGGATCGGGTGGTGCGTTCCGATCTGCGGGGCCGCGCCGCTGCCGCTCGAGCCGGTGATGCCGACGACCTCGACCGCGCCCTTCAATAGGCCGCGCTTCGCGAGCGGGATCAGACCGAGCTGAATCGTCGTCGCGAAACAACCGGGCGACGCGACGAGCTTCGCCTTGCGGATGGCCTCGCGATTCGTCTCGGGAAGGCCGTAGACGGCCGCGCCGAGAAGCTCCGGGTGCGGGTGTTTGCCGCCGTAGAATGCCTCGTAGCTCGCGACGTTCTTCAACCGATAGTCGCCCGAGAGATCGACGACCTTCGCGCCCGACTCGAGGATCGGCGGGACGGCGGCCGCGCTCACCTTGTGAGGCAGGCCGAGCAGGACGACATCCATTCCTTTCGCCGCTTCTGCCGGCGTCAGGTTCTCGAACTTGAGATCGGTCAACCCCTCCAAGTGGGGGTGCGCGTCACCGAGCGGTTGCCCGACGAAGTCGATCGACGCGACACGAACGAGCTCTACCTCGGGATGCAGGAGCAGCCGCCGGATCATCTCCGCCGCCCCGTATCCACTCCCACCCAAGACCGCGGCTTTGAAGCGTTTCATCGCGTTTCGCTTAGCACTCTCCTAGAGCCTCGCGAAGGTCGCAGTATGCTGCCCGGTCATGAAAGACGATTTCGACGCGCTCGCGCGTGTCGTTCGAGGCCGGACGGACGTCATGCTCGACTACATCGCCGAGCTCGTCGACGTGAACTCGTACACGGCGAACAAGGACGGCGGCGATCTCGTCGGGACGATCTTGAATCGTCACGCGAAGGACCTCGGGCTGTCGTTCTTTCGGACGCGAAGTGAAAAGTACGCCGACCACCTCGTGATCGCCACGCCGGCGGCCGAGCGCTCGAGCGAAGGTGCGATTGCGCTCGTCGGCCACGTCGACACCGTCTTTCCGCCGGGGACGTTCGAAGGTTTCCGCCGCGAGGATGGAATCGCGCGTGGGCCCGGCGTGCTCGACATGAAGGGCGGCATCGTCGTCATGCTCGAGGCGATCCGCGCTGTGCGTGAAGTCGGCGGCCTCGATCGCTTGAAGGTTCGAATGGTCCTCGTCGGTGACGAAGAGATCGGATCGCCCGAAGGACGTCCGTTCATCGTCGAGCAGACGAAAGCCGCGCACTGTGCGCTGGTGCTCGAGGCCGGTCGCGCGCACGACAAAATCATCACGCGCCGCAAGGGAACGGGCTCCGCCAAGGTCGTCGCGATCGGCAAAGCTGCGCACGCCGCCAACAACCACAAGGACGGCGTGAACGCGATCTGGGCGATGGCGAAGTTCATCGATCGCGCGCAGCAGCTCACCGAATACGACCGCGGTATCACCGTCAATGTCGGCGTCGTCGGCGGCGGCGAGGCGAAGAACACGGTGCCTGATCGTTGCGAGTGTCAGCTCGATTTCCGCTTCGAGAAAATCGACGATGCGCATGCGACGTACGCCGAGCTCACGCGCGCATGCGGCGAAGCGGAGCGCGAGATCGCCGGCGCTCGGTTCGAGATCTCCGGTGGACCGGCGCGGATGCCGCTCGAGCGAACGGAACAGAGCGCCGCGCTCTTTCGCGCGTACGCCGAGCACGCGCGCGCGGTCGGGCTCGGCAGCGACGAGGCGCCGCTCATCGCCGGTGGCTCCGACGCGAGCACGACGAGCGCGGCCGGCATCCCTTCGATCGACGGCCTCGGCCCGCGCGGCTCAGGCTTTCACACGAAGGAAGAGCTCATCGAGATCGCGAGCCTCGAGCCCAAGGTGCTCGCGCTCGCGCGCTTCCTCTGGGAGAGCTCTGCGACGCCGTAGTCAGTGATCGGTCTGCGCGGGGATGTAGTCCTCGAAGATCACGAGGTCGACCTTGGTCTGGTCACCGGCGGACTTGAGCGCGTCCCGAACCTTCGGCCAATCGAGCCCGCCGAGCCCCGCGCCGATGCGCGGAAGGCCAATCGCCGAAACGCCGCCCTTCTCGGCCAGATCGAGCATGCGCAGCGTCGCCCGGGTGAGCGCCGAGATCTGCGCCTTCTTCTTCCAATGCTCTTGGGTGCCGAGGTTGTAGACGGTCACGTCTCCCTCGGTCCAAACGAAGACGTCGCCGAGCGCGAAGCGTCCGTCGTGGCAACGCGCCCGGTACTCCTCGAACATCGCGGGCCAGCGCTGTTTGAACGCCACCGCGATACCCGCGCCCATCGAGCCTGCGCAATTGCAGCCATGACCGAACGCCTTCAGGCCCGGGTACGCGAACAGGTCGCCCCGCACGAATCGAGCAGGCATTCCCCAAGGAAATCAGCCAAACGGGCACGTCCGCAAGAGGGCTCCGACGCGTCGTTGCGACCTCACCGGTGCAGAACGCCCCGTTTTTCAGTGGGAGCTGTGCGCTGCCGCCGGCGTTATGGCGTGCGAAAGAGGTGTCAGGCCCATGCAAATCGCGATTGTCCTCTTCGACGGCTTCACGGCGCTGGACGCGATTGGCCCTTACGAGGTGTTGAAGCGGCTCCCGTCGACGACGCTCCATTTCGTCGCGGAGCGCCGCAAGATCATCCACACATCGGACGGCCTCGTCGCAATGGCCGTCACCGAGACGCTCGCGGACGTGCCGCGGCCCGACGTCGTCGTGATGCCCGGTGGTCCCGCAACGCGTGAGCTGATGAGCAATGAAGCGCTCATCGAATGGGTGCGCCGAGCCCACGAGTCGTCGGCGTGGACGACGTCCGTGTGCACCGGGTCGCTGATCCTCGCGAAAGCGGGCGTCCTCTCCGGGCTCGAGGCGACGGGCCATTGGATGTGGCTCGAACCGCTGCGCGAAGCCGGCGCCAATCCTTCATCGAAGCGCGTCATCGTGCAGGGAAAAGTCATCACGTCGGCCGGCGTATCGTCCGGTATCGATATGGCGCTCGCGCTCGCCGCGCGCATCTCCGGCGAAGATGTAGCGAAAGCGATTCAGCTCGCGATCGAATACGATCCCGAGCCGCCCTTCGATTGTGGATCGCCCGAAAAGGCCGGCACCGAAATCGTGGAGCTCTGCCGCCGCCGCGCAGCTGCAGCCAAGCCGAAGGTCCCATTCGACCCGGATCGATTCGCGCGCGAATGGGCGGAGCAATGGAACCGACGCGACGTCGACGCCGTGCTCTCCCATTTCGCATCGAATGTCCGCTTCACGAGCCCGCGTGCCAAAGAGCTGATGGGCCACGCCACCGTCGACGGCATCGAAGAGCTCGGCGCCTATTTCCGAAAAGGAGCGCCGCTCCTCGGAACGATGCGCTTCGTCGTCGACGAGACCATCTGGGACGCGGCTCGGCGCACGTTGACCATCATCTACGACCGACACCGCGATGGCGGCATTCAGCGCGCATGCGAAATCATGCGCTTCGATTCGCAGGGCCTCGTCCGCGAAGCCGACGCGCTCTATGGCGCCTGAGCGCTCGAAGAAACCGCAAAGACGCAAAGTGGAGAAAGAGAGCGCAAAGGTTGTTTCGGAGATCGGCGCCGCTCGACGAAGCTCTTAAAACCTTTGTGTCCTCTTTCTGCCCTTTGCGCCTTCGTGGTTCTGATCGCCACCGCACGGCGAAAAACGCCGCCGCGACGACAGCTCAGCCCATGACGACGAACTTGAGGTAACGCCCCTCGGGGAAACACGCGAGCGTCGGGTGGTCGGCGGGGGCGCCGAAGGACTCGAGGACGGTGAGGTCGCTGCGGCCCAATGCGGTGTCGTCGAGCGTGCCGAGGAACTCTTCCATTCCGACATGGCTCGAGCACGAAGAGGCGCAGAGCAACGCGCCGTCGGCGAGGAGGGCGGCGCAGGCGCGGTGCAATCGCGCATAGGCCGCGAGCGCGCCCCGTTTGCTCCGCTCGTTGGGGGCGAAGCTCGGCGGGTCGGAAATCACCAGGTCGTATCGGTCCTTCCGTTTCGCGGCGTTCTCGAGGAACACGAACGCGTCGGCGGAGACGAATTGGTGCCCCTCGAGGGAGAGGCCGTTCTTCTTGAACGAGCGCTGCGCCGTCCCATGGGCGCGCGTGGCGGCGTCGACGCTCGTGACCTCCGTGGCTCCGCCGAGCGCGGCGGCGACCGAAAAGCCCCCGGCATAACTGAATAGGTTCAGCACCCGACGCCGTCCTTTGGCGAGCTCCCTCACATGACGCCGATTGTCGCGCTGATCCAAGAACGCGCCGGTCTTCTGGCCGCGCGCGATATCGACCTCGAACGTCATTCCGTGCTCGAGGACGTCGAGGGTATCGGCGGGCATCTCCCCCGAGAGCGAGCGCACCTTGCGCTCGTTCGCCTCCGCTTCGACGCGCGCGAGGAGCGAGCTGATTCCGTCGGCCGACAAAAGGCGCGCAATCGACGGCGCGAGCTTGTCGATCCATGTCCCCATTGCGTCGCCGTCCGTTCGCGCGACGGCGACCGCGCCATAACGATCGATGACGAGCCCAGGAATCCGGTCGCCTTCGCCATTGCAGAGGCGATACGCGGTCGTCTTCGACGAATCGAAGAGGCCGGAACGGCGCGCGATCGCTGCTTTGACGAGGCGGACGAGCGATTCCTCCACCGCTTTCGGGTGGGGAGGCTCCGCGCCGCTCGCGACGAGCTCCTGGGGCTTCGCTCGATCCCACCCGTACATGCGAACCGCGATGGGTGAGTCGCGATCGTACAGACCCCAGCCGATGAGCTCGTTCTTCGGGCCGAGCACGCGCACGGCATCGCCCGTCTTGCCCTTGCCGCGGGTGCCGCGGATGGCCTCTCGGAATACCCAGGGGTGCCCGCGCATGAGCGCGCTCGCGGCGCCGGCTTCGACCGTGACGATCACGCGGCAACGGTTACCATGGGCGGACCGGCGTATGCGTGTGCTGTCTGCCCCCCTCCTCGCGGTTTGCTTCCTCGTCGCTTGTGACGGCAGTCACACCGATCTCGCGCAGGACACGAGCTCGTCCTCGGCCGGCGGTGCGGGAACCGGCGGATCCGGAGGGGAAGGCGGCATCGGCGGCCAAGGTGGCTCGCCGCCGATCGTCGAGCCGGACGGTCCCGCCCATCTCACGGTCGTGAACGGGATCACCGACCGGCCCTCGATGCAGCTGTGTTTCCTGGCGAGCCCCGCGGACGCCGGTGACGACGCCGCTCCATGGCCGGAAAATCCGCTCGATTACGCGCGCACGGCGCTGATTTCCGAGCTTCCCGGCGCCCCGCTTCCTTCGTCGGAGAGCGTCGAGATCGTCGTCCTCACCGGCGACCTCGATGCCGCCGGCGGCGCGTCATGCCGGGAAATCGCCGACGATCCGGCCGGTTTCGCGGGCCTCGAGGTGCTCTCGATCGGCGCGACACCGGTTTCGTCCTTCACGATGCCTCGAAGCTTGGTGCTCGTCGTGACGGGGTGTTTCGGCGGTGTGGACCACGACGGCGAGGATCTCGATGCCATCTGCGGGGAGGGGTATTCGCCGGCGACGCCGACCCCGAACGTCGTCATCGCGCCACTCTCGCGCCTCGCCGATCCGGGTGCGGTCAGCATCCAAGTCGTGAACGCGCTCTCGAGCGGCCGCGTTCTGGACGCGTACGTGCGCCCCGGATTCGACGGCGTCGCCGAAGTGCCGGTCGCGATCCTCGTCGCTCCGGGGGCCGTTGCGCCGTTTCCTCCTTTCACCGGTTTCTCCGCGGCGGAGCTCGGCACAATTTCGCAAGCGCTCGCGCGCTTCGCGTTGATGGGTCAACCCGGCGGCAACGAGACGAACCTCACCGTCGCGCTCGAAAACGGCGGCATCGACGCCGCCGCGTTCTCGAACGGCAAGAACGTCGCGCTCGTCGGCGTCGGGCCGTTCCCGGGTGCGCCGATCGGACAGTGGTGGAACGACTTCGCCTTGATCGCGCTCGAGCCGGAGCCCTCGGCCCGCTGAAAGTTCGGGGCGCTACTTCTTCAGTTTCAGCTCTTCGAGCGCCATTTTCGCGTCGTTCACGAGCAAGCTGTCCGGAAAGCGCCGGATGAAGGAGCGGTACGTCGAGCGCGCGTCGTTGTAGGCCTGGATGTCGACGAGGCACTCCGCGAGGAGGAACGTCGCGTCGTCCAAAATCTCCGGGTTCGGCGACGACTCGGAGAGGCGCGAGAGGATCGCGACGGCCTCTTTCGAGCGGTTCAACCGGCGGAGCGCCCGCGCGAGCTCGAGCTCGGCCGACGGCGTATGTGAGCCCGTGGGGGAGAGCGCAATCGCCTCCTCGAAGGCTTTCGTCGCCTCGTTCCAGCGACCGCCGCGCGTGTGATCGAGGCCTGCTTGGTAGCTCTCGACCGAGAGATCGCCCTTCGCTTTGTCGACGGCATCGGAGAAGAAGCTCAGCTCCGCGCGCGAGAGTGGCAGGTCTCGGATCTTCTTGTAGCCGTCGATGACCTCGCGCCTGCGCCCGGCTCGGATGAGCTCGTAGTACGCGGATGCCGCGCTCTCCGCGGCGGCGCGATCGGCGATCTCCTTCTTGAGGCCCTCGACCTCCTGATGCGCGCGATCCGCCTTGTCCTTCGACTCTTTCGTTTCGCGCGACATGCTGTCGACGCGCGCGTTCCAGGCGACGTAGACCGCGCCGATCACGACGGCGACGAACAGAACGAACACGAACGCCGAGTTGAAGAACGCCCTCCGCTCGAAGCTCTGCTGGCGCTTCGTGATCGTCCGAAGGTCAGCAGCCAGCGCGCTCGTCAGGTTGTTCGTTTTGATGACGAGCCCGCGAGATTCCACGATCTCGCGTTTGATTTCGGTCAACTCCTCGTCGATGTCATCCATGGCAAAACACCGCCCGCCCGGCCCGGCGACGGGCTCCCGGGGAGACCGGGAAAAATTGGGCTGCTAGGGCTCGTCCAGCGTGTGGTAATGAGGCCCTGCCTTCCGGGCAACAAAGGCGAGTTGGTTCTTCATGGATACAAGCGACATCCGCAAGGGGCTCAAGATGATGGAGAACGGCAAGCCGTTCGTCGTCGTCGACTTCCAGTTCGTCAAGCCGGGCAAGGGCCAGGCCTTCACCCGCGTGAAGATCAAAAGCCTTGTCGACGGCGCCGTCCTCGAACGCACCTATAAGTCGGGTGAAAAGATCGAGAAGGCGGACATCGAAGAGCGCGCGATGCAGTACATCTACCCGGACGGGGAGAACTTCGTGTTCATGCACGAGGCCTCCGGCGACCAGGTCATCGTCCCCGGCGACAAGATGGAGGACGAGGCGAAGTGGCTGAGCGACGGCATGACCGTCGACGTCACGCTCTGGAACGGGCAGCCCATCGGCGTGAGCCTTCCGTCGTCCGTCACGCTTCAGATCGCGACCAGCGAGCCCGGCATCAAGGGCGATACGGCGAGCGGCGCGACCAAGCCGGCGACGCTGTCGACCGGCGCTGTCGTGCAGGTCCCGCTCTTCGTCAACGAGGGCGAGTGGGTCCGCGTCGACACCGAGACCGGCCGCTACATCGAGCGCGTCAACAAGAAGTGACCGGCGCAGCGTCGTGATTCGGTCGAAACCCCTCCGCATGCGCGGAGGGGTTTTCGCGTCATTGGCGCGTCATTTTGTTTTGGGGTCGACAATCACGACCGCCTCGCCGCTCAAACAAGCGACGTGGTCGCCGCTGCTCGTGACCACGCACTCGGAGAGGCTTGCGAGGTCATTGCCCTTCCAGCGCTCGATGCCGCTCTCTTTGATGACGAGCAGGCTCTTCGGGAGCGCGAGTACGGTGGTCTTGCCGTCGGGGCTGCGTGCGCTTCCTGGTGGGGATGCGGGCGCCGACGGTGAAGGCATCGCGGCTCGCTCGAACGTCACACCCTGATCGCCGAAGCCGGTTCGAAAGATCTCGCCGCCGATCGCGATGACGGCCCCGCCGTTGTCGATGAGGATCGTCGAAAGATCGACCTTTTTGTCGCACTTGTCTTTCTGGACGACGCCCGGGACGAACGAGCCGAGGACCGGGATCTCGTGCGACGAGTGGCTGCCGCGCGCGCCCGCTGAAATCGACACGCTGGGAGGCGAGCATTGGCGCGTCGCCGACGCGATCTCGATGGTCGCGTCGCCCGAGACCCAACCGACCGTGCGCGACCACGGCGTGGCGTCGCTCTTCGTCTCTTCGCCCGTCGCGAGGTCGACGCGTGTCACCTCGGCGTCGCCCGCGACCAAGAGGCCGCCGGTGCCATCGAACATCAACGGCGAGAGCGTCCCGGGGCCTTTGGTGCTCGCGCGCGCGGAGGGGCGCTTGGCGATCACCGCATCCACCTTCTTCACCTTTTTCGCGAAGAGCCCCTCGACCTGCGGCACGCGACCGAAGTCGAACTTGAGGCCCGCGATCGTTTCGGAGGCTGCCACCGCGCGCGGAATGTCGCCGCCCGTGTTCGCTGCGAAACCGATGGCGTGGATCGAGTCGCCGATGACTCTCGATTCCTGGCACTTCGGCGCACCGGCAGACGTCTTCAGCTTGGTGCCGCCGAGGTCGGTGCAGAAATCGCGTACGAACCGCAGCGCGTTCTCCGCGCGGCTCGTCGCATCCGGCTTCTTCGCGACGGCCCGCGCGAGGAGCGCTTGGCCGAGCTTGCCGAGCGATGCCTCAGGCTCCGCGGGATCCCACGCGTAACCCGAAGGCCTGTCCCAAAGCGCGAGGTTCGCCGAAGGTGCTTCTGCTTCAGCGCCGGCACCGCGAGCCGTGATGACGAGATCTTCCTGCTGGTCCGCGTCCTTGTCCGCGGCAGAGACATCGATGTCGAGCGGCGCCTTCGCCTGAACGGTGAGCCGCATCTCCGGCGGTTTCCGTTGAGAGGCGTCCGCCGCTCGATCGACGCGTCCGACAGCGATCCACCGCGTCTTTTCCTGCGCGTCTCCGCATGTGGCGGCAACGGAAACGACGACGACGCCGTGCCCGATGCGCTTCAACACGGCCTCTCGGCTGCACTCGCCGATGTCGAGGTCGTTCGGGAGCTTTCCAAGAACCGACTCGGCGCTCGCTTCACCGCCGCCCTGGAAGAAGACGAGCTCACCCTTCGAGCCGTCCCGGGCCGTCGTCCACGCGAACAGGTCTTCTTGGTCGTCGCCCGTGGCGTCGAACGCGAGCCCGCTCTTGAACACCCGTCCCGTCCGCGTCTTGACCGATCCAGCCCCGAGCTTGAACGTCGACGCGTCGCCCGAGGGCGGCGATCCGAGCACGACCGGAAAACCGCCCGAAGGGAGCGGTGCGACGGCGCTCTCCGCCGGGGGCGCGGCGTGTTCGGCCGACGTCGTCCCGCTCACGCTCCAAGGCACGTACGGCTTGTCGTCCGAGCAGCCGGCGGCCATGGTTGTGAACGCGACCAACGCGAAGCATTTTTTCCCCGCGTCCGATAGGCTGGGAAGGTCATTTGTCACAGGTCTGCCCATGAAGGCTCCCCTCATCGAGGGACATGATTACTACCTCGAGGACGGCAAGATGGTCCTCACGGAGGGTTACCACTACCGGCGTGGTCACTGCTGCAACTCGCGGTGCCGTCACTGCCCGTACGGTAATGCTCCTGGCGCAAGCGATGCTTCTGCGCCGTCCGGCGGTCGAACGAGCTCCGTGAAGCTTCGCATGGAGAACGCTCCCGCCGAACAAGGGGCTTCCCCCGACGAGCGCGACGCGCCGATCGTCATCATCGGCTTCGACGGGCCCATCAAGCTCCCTCGCTGAACGCTTCGACCGCGCGCTTCGCGTGCGCGCCCGCGAGCGAGTCGACGACGATGTCGGCGCCCGCTGCTTCCAACGCACCGCGATCGAATCTACCGGTGGCGACGGCGAGGCAACGTGCCCCAATCGCATGCGCCGCGACGACGTCTCGCGGCGTATCGCCGACGATGAGCGTCGGGCATCGCGACGGGTCTCGACCACTTCGACGTGCCCCGCGCTCGCGACCGACGCCCAGCACGACATCGCGCGCTTCCGCATCACAGCCGAATCCGCCGAAGTCGAAGAGCTCCCAGAGCCGCGCGCGCTCGAGCTTCGCCCGCGCGCCTGCGCGGACATTGCCGGTACCGAGGCCGACCTCGAGCCCCAACGTGCGGCTGTGCTCCGACAGCTCTCGCGCGCCGTCGAGGACGCGGAACGACGCCGCGTGCGGAAGCTCTCGCCCGAGGACCTGCAGGTACACGACGATCACCTCGTCGATCTCGGCTTCGTCGGTGCCGACGCCGATCGCCTCGAGCCCGGCCCGAACGATCGCGCGGTCGGTCATTCCGCTGAAAGCGATGCGATCGCACGCATCGGCTCGACCGTGGCGCTCCGCGAACGCGCCTTGCATTGCGCGTCTACCAGCACCGCCGCAGTCGACGAGGGTGCCATCGATGTCGAACAAGACCACCACCGCGTATCGCTCCTTCTGCATCGGCGCGGGGCGCCTCCCGCGCGCGCCGCAAAGTGATAGCAGCGTCTCGCCGGAGGGTCGCGCCACGGCTCGCCGCGATCGGAAACTGCCGTTCAGGTCCGCGATCGAGGGGGTGGAACAACGACCACCCAGCCACCTCGCGATTGATCCATCCACGACGTGTTTTTTTGAAAACCTCGCGCCTGTAAACGATGGTCGACCGAGTACAATGAGGGCTCTCGTGCGCGTCTGTGGCGCGCCGAGCACACTCGCTTCTGCTCGCGCGACCACCAGCGCGAGGTGTCCGCAGTCGAGGGACGACAGCAATGGGCCAAAGCTTCGATTCTGACCGTCCTCGAAACGTCGGCCACGACAGCCGCGTATCGAGGCTTCCTCCGGTCGCGCCTCCGCCGCGCAAGATCACGAGCTCGACGCCCGACACGAACGGCTACCACGGCCATTCGAATGGCTCCGGCGCGTACGGCGGAAGCTTCGGTCCTTTGCCTCCGGTTTCCACGCCGCCGATGGCTCCGGGTCGCGGCCTCCCGCCCGTCTCCGCGCCGCCTGTCTCTACGCCGCCGCTGTCGGCTCGCCCGAGCCCGCGAATCACGCCGCCGGCGGTGTCGCGTCGCGATCCGCTCGCCGACTCGATCACGCGCGTGAAGACGGACGCGAATGCGCCGGACACCCTGCCTGAGCGCTCGAGCCGCGGTCGCTTCGACGACGTCGCCACCAACCCGAACGGCAGCCGTCGCGCGCTCGACTGGGACGAAGAAGAAGAGAGCACGCACGTCTTCCACTCGTCGATGCCGCCTCCGCGCGACGCGCTCGCGGCGCCGATGTCGAACGGTCACGCGTACGCGCATCCATCTTCGCATCCTCACGCGATGGGCTACGAGGGCGACGCGTACGCCCACGCCTCCGTGGCCGTCGACATGCAAGCCCCGCCGGGCACGGACACGCTCCGTCTCGACACGCCCGGGTCGTCGCCCAACGCAATCGCTGCCCAAACGCTGCAGTCGAGCCAGCCCTTCGCGTCGTCTTCGTCGAGCGTTCCGCCGCGCGGTCACGGGCACTCGGGCCTCTCGCCGATGTTCCCGCCCCCTCCGCCGATCCCGAGCATCACGCAGGCTCGCCCGATCGAGCCGCTCGTCGCCGGCATCTCCGCGGCCGTGCCGATCGGCCCCGCACAGGAGGTCATTCGCGACAACCAGCCGTTCACCAAGCTTCCGCAGGGCAATCCGGGCTCCGCGACCGAGCTCGGCATCCGCAAGCCGACACTCCCGTCGAGCTACGTCCCGCCGCAGCTGCTCGTCCCGTCCGCGCTCCCCGGCTACGCGCCGGTCATCACCGAGCGTCGCGACTCGAAGCGGTGGATCCTCGCTGTCGCCGCGCTTGCAGCATTGGTCTCGCTCGGCGCGCTCGTCACGTTCTTGTTCACGAGCCGTCCGGGTGGCCTGCAGGTCGAGGTGAAGGACGCGTCCGGAGCGAGCGTGCCGAAGGCGTCGGTCTACATCGACGGCCGCAAGGTCTGCGACGCAACGCCTTGCTCGGTGCGTGATCTCCAGGTCGGTCGCTACGCCGTTCGCGTGATGACCTCCGACGAAGACGCGCTCGAGCCGCTCAACGTCGAGGTCAAAGCCGGCGCGATCACGCCCGTCACGTTCACCGTCAATCCGGAGCACGGGACGCTCGTCGCCTCGACGGAGCAGCCCGACGTCCACCTCTTCGTCGACGGCACCGACCGCGGCAGCCTCCCGGTGAAGCTCGCCGACATCGCACCCGGCAAACGCCAGCTCAAGCTCGGCGGGAAGCGATACCGCGCCTTCGAGAAGAGCGTCGACATCAAAGCGGGCGAGACGCTCGAGATCGACGTGCCCAAGCTCGCCGTGACGAACGGTGTCGCGAAGGTCGTCGTCAAATCTTCGGGCGTCACCGTTACGCTCGTGCGCACCGACGGCAGCGAGCCCGGCCGCATCTACGACGTCGCGGCTGCGCGCCCGATCGAGGTCGACACCACCGTTTCCTGGAAGCTCGTCGCGAAGAAGAAGGGCTTCGCCGATATCGTCGAGCCGCTCACGTTCCCGGACGGCCAGCCCGAGCGCACGGTCACGATCGACTTCAAGGACGACAAGACCGAAGAGCCCGCCGTGGTCGCGTCGGCCACCCCGCCGACCGTCGCAGCGACCACCGGTCGATCGACGCCGACGCCGGGCCGGACGCCCGACCCGAAGCCGGATCCGCCCGCAAATGATCCGCCGGCGGCGCAGCCGAGCGGCAACGGCTTTCTCAACATCAACTCGATTCCCGCGTCACGCGTCCTGCTCGACGGTCAGCCTCTCGGCGAGACGCCGAAGACGGGCGTCTCCGTCTCGGCGGGTACGCATACCGTCACGTTCATTCATCCCGAGCTCGGGAAGAAGTCGCTGAGCGTGAAGGTCGGCCCGGGCGAGACGAAGACCGCGAGCGCGAAGCTCCGCTAGTGGCCGCGCCGTCGCGCGGAGCCTTCTTCGGGCTCCGCGGCGCGCCTGCTTTCGACTTGAGGGTCTGCCCGAACGTCGCGATCCCCGCGTTCAAGATCTCTCGCTCCAGCTCGGGGTCGTCGACCGCGCGCGCGAGAATCAACGAGCCTACGAGCCCGGACCACGTTGCGATCGCCTCCTTGCGCCTCGCGGCGACGGAGGTTCCCGGGAGGCGCTTGGCGAGCGCCTCTACGCGCTCGCGGAACGCATCGGTGACCGTCTTCCGCGTGTCCTCCTTCTGCCGCGGTACGTCCGAGCCCAGCGCGGCGAACACGCAGCCACCGCCTCGATCGCGGACGTGCTCCTTCGACAGGTAGCGCGTCGCGAGCACGCTCCTCGCGTCCGAGGACTCGCGCCATGTCGCATCCGTCGCCGCCAGCGCGTGCTCACAGGCCTGCGCGACCAAGTCCTCCTTCGACGTGAAGTACCCGTAGAACGCGCCGTGCGTGAGGCCTGCAGCCTTCATGACGGCGTCCACGCCGACGCCCTCGAACCCTCGCTCGCGAAACAGGCGCGCCGCCTCGTCCAAGATCTTCCGCCGGTTTTCCGCGACCTGTTCTCTCGACACTCTCATCGCTCGACCCTCATCGCCGGTGCTGCGCTGGGCAGTTTACATGATGGTCATCATGAATGGGAGCGTGGCGCGCGGCCCACGCCGATGCATTCGGGCTGGGGATCGTTGGTTGGTCGCCCTCGATACTCTCGAGGCCATTGCGAACGAATTGGAGAGCAACCCCGGCGGGGTCGCTCTCGCTTGGGTCCGCGCCAAAGGCGTTATTCCAATCATCGGGCCGCGCAACTACGCAGCACGCTCGAACTTTGGTTTGAGCGTGCTCCCTGGGCGCAATTGGCCATCGTCGTCCACGTCGGCCAGCACGGCGGCGAGCGCCTTATCCAACATCTTTCGCCAACCCGGACCCATCATCACCTTGGCGAGCATGAAGCCGCCGAGGCCGGTGAAGCCGGTGTGCTCGAATACCAGCCGCGTGCCGCCCGTAATCGGCTCCAGCGAATACGTGACGTACGTCGCTTTACCCTTTTCGTCGCCGACCCACGAATACCGCAATCGGGAAGGGGCCTCGGCTTCGAGCACCTCACATTCGACGAAACCGCGCCACCCCGGCTGAGGCTTCGCGACGAACTTGAAGCGCGTCCCCACGTCGACCGAGAAGCCTTCCGGTCGCATCGTCCACAGCGCGAGCAGCGCCGGATCGGTCAACGCGCGCCAAACCTTGGCCGGGGGATGCGGATATTCACGAACGATTCGGATGTCGGTCATCGGGTGCCTGCTTTTCTCGGTTTTGAGGGCTTCTTTCGATCGCGTTGCGCCGTGTCTTCAGGCTCGTCCGGCATGGTGTCGAGCAAATGCCCGAGCGCGTCGAGCTGACGCTCCATATGGGCGCGGTAGCGGCTCAGCCACGCATCGACCTCGGAGAGCGGCTCGACTCGGAGCCGGTAATACCGAAAGCGCCCCTCCGACCGCTCCTCCACGAGGCCCGCGCTCTTCAGCACGCCGAGCTGCTGGCTCACCGCGGACTGCGTCACATCGAGCGACGCGACGAGGGATGACACGTTGCTCTCCCCCAACATGAGGACGTCGAGCAACGCGCGCCGCGTGGGGCAGGCAATCGCCTGGAAGACGCTCTCGTCGGCTGCGCTCCGTGACATCGAGAGCCATCATATTAGCAAATTCTAATGTGTCAACCCGCAGCTGTTTTTCGGCCGCGTCGACGTTCGACGCGGATCAATGAGACAATCCGCGTATGCGCCGCGTCGTCGCTCTCTCGTTGGTCGTGTTGTGCTCTTGTAGCGACGACTTCTCACGCCCCGACGATCCGTGCGCACTCCAAGCCAACGACAGCACATGCTGGAGCGCCGTCGACGACGCGGGCGAAAGCTGCGCGCTCATCTACGTCGGCGATTCATGTGGCGGGCACGCCGAGCCGCTCGGCTGTTTCGGCAGCGAATATTCGTCTTGCACGAGCGACGAGGATTGCCCGCCGGCGTACGAGTGTGTCGAAGTCGACGTGACCACCTGTGCGCCGGGACCGTCTGGCGGCACTTGCTTGGCCTGTGGCACGACCCCGCGGGGCGTCTGTCGAGCGGAGTAATCGGACGCGATCAGCGACCGCTGCGCGCCGGCGTCGCCTTGCCGGCGCCCGCCTTCTGTCGGTCACAACCCGCTCCGCGCGCGAACCCGCCAGCCGGTGACATGGCGATGCGCTTCTCCGTCTCGGCGGTGTAGCGCCCGTTTTCAGCGATCTTGTCGTCGGGGTGATTGCGATTCCAAAGCTGCTGAAACGCAATCACGTCGACAGCGGAGCCTTTGGGCGCGCGCGTGTAATCGAAATGCACCGGGTCCATTGCACCGAGCCAGCGAAAACCCTGCGACTTGAGCGCTGCACGCCATTGGCCCGGCTCGCTGATATCGAGCGCAAGCCCCGTCTCGTGATTGCTCTGCCCGGGCGGCGTCGCCATCTTGATGCCGCAGCGCTTCTGCGTCGACCAACGCCGCAGCATGTATTGCTGTGCCACGGTCCGGAGCGCGCTCTGAATTTTCATCGTCTTGCCGCGCTGGCTATCCAGCACCTTCACGAGCGCATCGCGCGCGGTGCGATTGAAGTACAGAAAGACATGCGGCGCCGCCGCCAGGTTCGGCCGCCGGGGAAGCGCGACGAACGCGTCTTCGTCGACGCATCGGGACTGCTGCACGATCTGACGGCTGAGCCCGTCGATCGTCGATGTCGTACAGCTGCGCGCGGCCGCTTCGCCCACCGTGCGGAAGGTCGGCGCGCTCGCGACCGGTTCCTCTTCCTCGCCGCCGAGGAGCTTCAGCTCACCCGCCTCGGGGGAATCTGCCGGCGGCGCGTCGGCGCTCGCGACCTCCTCGACGGAAGCCGCCGGCGCGGGCTCTGCGATCGACGGCGACGGTGCGACGGCAGGCTCACTGGGCGGGGCCGCGAAGATGAGCACCATGTTCACCGCGAGAACTGCGCACAACGCCACGAAACCAGCGGAAAGCGCCAACACGCGCCGCCTCCACCAGGAGCGCGCCGACCGCGTCGCGGCATCCGACTGGTTGCGAAGCTCCAGCCATTTCGATGTCGTCGGGGGAGGTCGTTCCACCATCCGGTCGGGTGGGCTAACCGCTGCATCCCCGCGCGGCAAGCAAAACTCCTACAAGGCGCGGGCATCTTGCGATGAATTGCGCAATGTCGTTTGCGCTCCAACGTTTTTATGGCAGGGGGCCTCGCACCCGCTGCAGGCTGACGTCAGTCCCGTCGTTGGTAAAGACGCGTGACCGCCGACGGCTCCCATTGCTGAACGTGCGCAATCGCCTCGGCGATTCGGAGCCCACCGAGCCCCGAAGGCTCGATTGGATTCGCGAAGTGCTTCGATGCCGTGCAAACCGCGCGCAGATCGATCACGTCCGCGCCGACCGAGGTCGCGGCCGTGACGATCACGTCGTTGAACATGCGCAGAGCAAGCTTCGCGCGGGTCGCCTCCCCACGCTCGAGGTTGCCGTTGTAGATCGTGCAAACCGTCAGTCTACGTCCTTTTCCTTCGAGCGCCTCGAGCACGTGTCGATAGCTCGTCTCGAACTCGGACATCAGCGCGGCGAAGAGATCGAGTGTCGTGCCCGTCGAATCGATAGGCATCGCGAGCAGACCCGCATTCGCGAGCGCGTCGTTTCCGCCGACCGACAACACGAGATTCGTCACGGTCCCGGCGATGCGGTCCACCTGTCCACGCATGTCCGTCGTCATCGCGCCATCACGCGCGAGGAGCGTCACGCGTATGCCCTCACCGACCAACCCGCGCAAATGGGTGGCCACGTCGGGCTCGCCATTGGTGTAGGCGCCGTTGTCGAATACGGAGTCACCGAGGAGTGCGATGTGCATGGGCTTGCTCAGGGTTTGACCGCTACGTGCTTGTTCATACCGGCTCGGAGCGGACCAAACGATCTCGCCCGACGCGCTCGAGTGGCTCGCGCGCCTCCAACCACTCCGCCGGGATGGTTGTCGAGGCGCTCGACGCGAGGATCCCGCCGACGATCGCGCACGTCGTGTCTCGATCTCCCAGCGCCGAGACCGTCGACCACATCGCCTCGGTGAAGTCCCCGAGATGACGTGCGGCGCACCAAATCGAGAGCGGAACGGTGTCTTGCGAAATGACCTGTGTCCCATTGCCGAGGGTGGAGCCGCGCCGATCTCGCTCGAAAGCGGCAGTCGTGCCGCCCGCTCGATGACCGCTCTCGTCTCGCCATGCGGAGTATGAGCGAGCACCGCATCGAATAGCCCCTCAGGGTGCTCTCCACCGTTTGCGACGTAGGCCGCGGCGATAGCCACCGCGATGGCGCCCGCCTGACCGTCGAGGTGTGCATGCGTCACCTCCGCCGAGCGGCGTGCTTCACCCACGACCGCCGCCATATCGTCGCAGAAGTACGCGCCAATCGGCGCAGACCGCATGGCCGCGCCGTTGCCCATCGAGCCACCCCCGCCGAAGACGCTGGGGGCCACCTCGCTCCAGGGCTCGCCCAAGGAGATTCGCTCGAGAATGGTGTGCGCCGTCCCTCCGTAACCCCGGCCCGGATCCAAACGGTAACGTGCCCCAAAAAGGGTGGCGAGCCGATCCTGCTCGATGCGTCCGCATTCGGACAACACGTCGACGATCGACACCGCCATCACGGTGTCGTCCGTGTATTGCCAAGGCGCAGGCCGCACGGCGCGCAGCTCGATCAGGCGTACCACCATGAGCGGCGAGCCGAAGAACTGTTCGCCGAAGGCATCTCCGACGGACAGTCCCTGAAGTGAACGTCTTGCGCGGGCGATTCGTTCTGTGGCGTTGGGATTCATGGGTAGAGGCTGGAGTGCGCGAAACTTAGGCTAGCCGGTCTTCGCCACTTGGCAGCAGAGTTCCCGATAGGACGGCGTCGAGGTTCAAGCGCTCCCCGGAGTCGTGCGCGGAAACGAACCGTAGGACGTAGTTGTACGTCTTGACGGCCGAATCGCGCGCAGTGGCGCCATCCGGTCCAAAACATCGCACCGCGACGCGCACCGTCAAGATGCGGCCCACGGAGACTCCGGCGGGGAGGCGTTGCGCTCGATGGATGCCGAGCTCACGGACGAGGGCGGCTGGAAGTTGGCCCGAGATGGTTGCGCAGCGTGTCCGCGACGCTTGATCGCCACCACGCGTTTGGAGCGCGGTCATGCGAGATCCTTCGCGCGCCGCGATCGCCTGAAGCATTGCGCAAACGTCCTCGAAGAATGCGACACCCGGTTCCGTATCGTCGAGGAGAGAAACGCTGAGGGTGTATGGAGTCATGGTCGGCATGCAGGGTCGGCTGCGATGCTCATGTGCGCCGTTGCTTCGCGAATGCCGCGGCGTGCTCCAGCGCATACTTGAAGTCGTGAGCGACAGGTTTCTCGGTGACGTCGTCCCAAGCCTCGATTGTCGCGAGGCTCAGATCGTCACCAGGCCATTGCAGCGTCATCTGAATGGCCCGCCCGTCGAGGTATGCGAGGAACGCGCCGCGCGAATCTCCGAGGCGCCACCCTTCGGCGAGCACGATTGTCGACAGCACGCCGCGCTCCTCCAGCATACGCCTCAACCCGATCCACAGCGGAGCGTCGACCGTGTGGAGGTCCTTATTCAGCAGTTGAGGGACCTCCGGTCCGAGGTCGACCCGTGGGGTCTCCAGCGTGCGACACCGAAGCGGCGGCAGCTCTCTCGAGAGCGCGTCGGCGTCTGCATCGCCCGGGCGCTTCGACCACCCTTTCCAGCGCCCGAGAATCGACTCGGCTTCGTATGGCAGGTCGAAGGCACGCCGGAAGATCATCGTCGCTTCCCACAGGCCATACTCTCGTTCGACGCGCTCGCGCACCAGCGCCAGCATCTCATTCAGTGGTGCTTGCGCTTGCAGCAACGCCCGCACGTCGGCGACGACATCGCCGAACGTTCCTTCCGTCTCGTCATGCTTCTCCATTGCAACATGATCATAGCGGTGAATAGGTGGTCACCGACGAAACTCGAAACGTATTGAAGGTCCGGCGTTGTTTGGGTGGGCATGGCTGCGGCTACGGGCGGCTGCCAAACGACGGGCGGCGCCGCGGCGCCCTGACGCAGTCAACCGCCACGGCCTCGCGAGCGCGTCTCATCGTTCGCGTACGCAGCTCGGAGCTCGCTCAACGCTCGGAAGTACTCGGAGTGGCGCTGTGGGTCAGGCCGCGCAGGTCGCGCTCGCTCGAGCTCGGAGACGAGGTCCGCCGGCACGCCGAATCGGCAAAGGACGCTGATGGCGCGCCACCGCACGGTGAAGAGCGGATCGTCCAACCTTCGCATCAGACTCGGAACGAGATGATCGGCAGGGAACTCCCTCGCCAACGCGGAGCTTCCGAGCCGAGCCGCCGGGGAATCGGACTCGAGGCTCTTCTGAACCGCGACGTCGGCGCCTTGCGCGCCCCAGAGGGATGTGGGCAATGCCCCGTACACACGACAGTCGCAGACGACCGCGAACGCGCGTAGGACCGAGAACGCCGCTCCGACAATGTGAAAATTAGGCCCGTCCAGGTGCTCGAGAACGGGCGCAAGCTCGTCGCACGAAGGTTGTGCATGAGGCACCGAAGCCGGCGGGCAGAAGCACGAGGTCGGGCTGAACCACGCTTTGCTCAGCGCCTGAAGGTCCCGCTGGACGGTTTTCGACCCGGTGCGAAGGCGTGCGAGCGCGCCGCGGGCCATCTGTTCCCCGCGGAGATTGGGATGGCCTATCGCGAGAAGTGGGTTGCCCACAACAACATCCTTCTACCAGGCTCGTGTCTCCTAGTTCGCACGCCTGATGCGCATGATTCGAAGCCAACCCCCACATTCCTGTGTGCTTATGACGTAAAGCTCCTTCGACTGGTCGTTGTCGGTGTCGTACTCGAACAGCTCCACGTTCAGGGTGCTCGTGAGCTCTACCCAGTTGGAACCGTCCCTGACGCGTACCTCATTGACCCCGGTGTCGTCGCAGATCATCTCCACCGAGCGGATCGCAACCTCGCCGACGTCGAAGGGGAGCGAAACGGGTTGCCTCTCCTGGTCGATGGATTTTCCGCAGTAGCTGAACGTCTCTTTTTTGAACGAATCATAGTGGATGGGTCGCCCCCCCATCGGCTGACGGAGCTCGTACGCGCCGTCCGGACGAATGAGCACGGCATCTCCGAGCTCCAGGAACCCGTCGCTATCCCGGCGGGCGACCGGGAGAGAGTGGCGTCCCGCCTCGCTGAGCGATACCTGACCCGGCCCGCACGTTACGAGTGGCGGATCGACCTCGCGTGTGGTGCGAGCCACGGGATGATTTTCATAGAGCACTTCGACGATGATGTTCGTCGCGTTGCCACGGACGTAGTCCGCGTCGTGCGTCACATCACGCGGGGCGCATAGGGGCGTGGAATCGATCGAAGCCGCTGACGCTGGCGGAGGGGGCGCGCTTTGCTGTATCGCGCTCTCGGGTGGATGCTTCCGAACCCAATTCTTACCGTCGTAGTGAACGATAGCCCCAGATGCACCGACGGCCCAGACATCGTCGCGCGATGATCCCCAGAGTGCCCAGAGGTCAGTGACCCCGGGCGGGTTTGGTGTCGCAGACCAAACAGTTCCGTCGTACGTCAGGATCTGCTCCCCGACGGCAAAGACCTTGTCCGCGGCGAAACCGAACAGCGCGGAGGGATAACCGTCGCGCGGAACCACCATGCGCGACCATCGTCGCCCGTCGAAGTGATATATCGAGTTGTGCGGACCGAGGGCGAAGACGTCGCCCGGTCCCGAACCCCATAGTGCGCCGAGATCGGTGTCGAATGCATTGGCGATGCGGCGCCAACCTTTGCGGTCGCGATGCAGCGTCGTTCCACGCTCACCGACGACGACTGCCGCATCACCTTGCGACCACACGGCACGCGGGCAGGTGGGCTGGCGCGCCTTTGGAAGCGACACCTTTGCCCAGTCGTCTTCGAACCGCCGGAAGACCGCATCGGTTGAAAACGCAATGACATCACCGTTGCTTCCGCCGATTCCAAGGAACGGGGCTTCATCCCGCGTCTCGACTGACCAGTCTTGCCCGTCGAAATGGTGGATTGTTTCGTAATCTACGACGTAAACGTCGTCGGCCGCCGTCCCCCAAATGTCAGCGTCCGACTGGAGGTCAATCCCGGTGCTGGACCAGCGAGCGCCGTCGTAATGCAGAAGCTCGGAGCTCCAGCCCCCTGCGTAGACGTCATTCGAGCCCGAGCCCCAGATCGAGCTGACCCCGCCCGGCGCGGAGAATTGTCTACGCCACTCGCGTCCGTCAAAGTGCAGGATCGATCCCTTCGAGCCGACCGCGAACACGTCGGCGGGCCCGGTTCCCCAAACTTCGACCAGGTCCTCGTCGGGCTCCGTCAATCGCTGCGCCGTTGTTGGCGCCGCGACCGCATTCGGAGGGGTCGACGACGCGTTGGGGTTGCCGACGGCGTCCACGTGGGAACGAGAGGACTGTGCAACGTCCCCGGCGCACGCGTAGCCGAAGCACGCAGCTGAAAGCAGGGCGATCGCGCGAGCTCGTGCGTCACGCAACATTTTCTCGCTATTGCACAGCGTGCGCACCACGGGCTCCGCGCTTGTCCGGCAGTTTCTTGACGGCGTGCTCACAGAAGCGCGAGGTAGTCGAAGAAGCCCAGCACGACAATGACGGGCAGGCCGGCCGATAGCCACAGCACATACCCGACGCGGCTGCGTGAATTCCACGGAACGAACAGGATGGCCAGCATCCAGGCACCCGCGAGGATCCACGTCGGCGTGTCCGAGACGTTGTTCCAATATCCGAATTGAGCCAGATCGCCGCGGCCGGTCTTGTCCATGGCCAAGTCGGCGCGCCGCTGCGCGTAGATGAACGCCGCAAAGCTTGCAACCTGCACTGCCGCGAGACCGAGGAATGCGCATCTTCTCGCGATGGCGCTCAACGAGCGCTGCCGACCGTCATCCGGCATTGGGGCAGGGTGCCGTTCATTCATGGACGTCGACGTGTTCATGATGCTGTCGGTGTCAGATTATCCAGAGCCGCACCGGCAGTCCTCCACAATCTCGACACTGCGTGCAACGAATCTGAGCGCGCCGGAGCCTTGCTCGTAGTTGTCGACTCTAACCGTGAGCCCTTCCAGGCGATGGACAGCGGCGTCGACAATTTCCATTCCAAGCTCCGTTGGGCCTCCCTCGTCGATGCTGAGCTCACGTGGAGACGCGAAGCGGAGGCGAACCCGTCGTCCTGGCCGCACGAGCACCATGTCCGCGTACGGCTCAGAACCGTCCGCGGGGATCAGGTCGAGTTTGAGCTCGGCGAGCCCATAATTGTGAGCATCGGGGAGTATCGGGTGCGGTGGGTCGATGCCCCAGCTTCGCGACACGACTGCATCCAGCTCTGGCATGGAGTCGAGCAGCTCGTTGACCAGCGCGAGATACGCACGTGCAATTGCACGCTGGCGCGTCGATTCATGTCCGGTGACGCGTGCACCAGAAGCACGGTGGTGAAGGCGCACGGTATGCTGGACCGAGCCCATCGGGTGGTCGGCGGTGGTCTCTACCCGGCCCGGCTCGAATAGCTGCCGCAGGGCGTGGATTACGTCTTGGACCGCCGGCGATGCCTGCATGGCATCGAGCGACGCGGCTGCTTCGAGCGGCTGACGGACACTCGAGCGGCTCGTCGCCGCCAACGCGTCACCGCGGCCGGAGCGAGTTGCGGAGAAGGAGGACCAAGGCGACCGGCACCATCCACGTGCCCGGATCGATCGCGGCGGGGAGCAACAACCACCGGCCGAAGTGGGTGTGGCCCAGCGCCCAGCTCGTCGCGCTAAAAATGAGAGATAGCAGCGGGACGGGGGAATAGCCGCGCGTCGAGCCTTGCCTGCGATCTCGCACCACCGAAGCGATTCCCGCGATGTTTCCGATCGCGACCAGCGCCGCCAGGGTCGCGAGAGCGAGGGCGATTAGCTTCATCGGCATGGTCGCTTAGACTGAAGACCCTGCGGCACGTTTGTTCGGGATGAAGGTCGGCACAATCGCCTTGGTGTGTGGATCCATGTCGACCACTGTCGCGGCCCGCGTGCATTCGTCGGTTGTCACGTTGGCGAAGGCTGTAACGCCGTCGCGCCAGAAGCCACCATCTTCGTGGATGTGGCCGAATAGATGTAGCGCAGGTTGCAAACGTTGGACGGCGTCCAATAGGTCGTCGCATCCGGCACGATGCCCCCCAACGAGATCTCCGATTCCCCGCGGCGGCCCGTGCGTTACCAAGACGTCGATCCGCGGTGGGATGTGGCTCCAACGCTCGCGCAGCGCGGGACCACGCGGAAGATTGAATGCCCACCCACAGAACTCCGGTTGCCACGGACTCCCCCAGAAGGAGATCCCGGCGATGGTCGTACCTGAATCTTGGAGATAGGTGGCGACGCCCGCGAGCAAATGCTGCGCCAGCGCCGACTCCCGCGCGAAGCACCAGTCATGGTTGCCGGCAATAACGAGCTTGTATCGATGCGGCAGCTCGCGAAGCCAGCTCACCACCCGATGCAGCTCGTCGACCGAACCGCTCTGCAGTAGGTCCCCCGCGTGTACGAAGATGTCCCCGTCCGGAATGGCTGCCAGGTCGTCTTCGTAACAATGAGTATCGGCGACGGCGACGATTCGCATCGGGGGGATTCTATCGTCGGCGAGCGCTCGAGCGGGGGACTTGCGCTCGCAAAAGCGCTCAATCCTCCACAGCAACGACCTTCCCGACGACGTCCGTCTCGAGCACCCAGCCGTTGATCCTGCCTATGTTGTTACCAATGAGGAGCTGGCGGTTTCGACGCTCTTTCACGATGTGGAGGAGGAATCCGCGGCGCCATCGAACGAAGACGACGTCTTCGAGCTCGACCTCATGCCCGCTCGCGGGGATGATGGTGACCAGTTGCCCGCTCTCGATCCGGCCACGCATCGACCCGCCGAGGGGGCGAACCCTCGCTGGCTCGCCCCGTGCCAGCGCTTCCCGCGCATCATTTACCCAGCCCATTGATGTGTGTCGGGGCCTGACGGCGACGCGTACCGCTTTCTGACATCAGCCCGAGCGGTGACCCGCGAGATTGATGGCTGCGCAACACGCGATTGTCAGAACCGGAAGGAGCGCGAGACTCGCCGCGAGGGGAAGCTCCCGGCCGCAGTAGAGGGCGGTCGCCATTGTGAGGAGCAATGCCGCTCCGACGCCCTGGGGGAGGGTCGGCACGATTGCGACCGGACCGGTTTCTCGAGTCTGGCGGAACTCTGTCCATATGCCCCAGCCGAGCGACAGCAGACCGATCACGCCCATGAGAGCGCTCAGCGTTCCGACCATGGCGCTCCTCGGATGAGCGAGGGCGGCCCATCGCCGTCCTTCCTTCGCGTTCAACCCATCAAGGCCTCCCACCATTCCGGGTGCAGAGAAGAGCCGGGGCGAGAGGCCATTTTCGATGATTTGAACCGCTCGGGCGGGCCTACTCGGCGTCGTCGGTGTCGACGACGCGCACATCGATCTCGAGCGTGCCCCCGAGGATCTTCGCGTACGGCTTGCACAGGGCAATCGCTTCGTCCATGTCCGCCAGCTCCATGACGGCGAAGCCGCCGATGAGCTCTTTCGACTCGAGGAACGGCCCATCGGTCACGCGCAGGTTGTTGTTGGTGAACACGAGGCGCTTCGCGCTGGAGCTCGGTTTCAGCTTCAATGAGCTGACCAGTACGCCGGCCTTCGACATCTCCGTCTTGAGGCGTGAGATCGCCGCCTTTTGCTGCGGGCTTCGGCCGCTGCTCTCCGTTGCTTTATCGGCTTTGTCGATGAGCAACATCTGCAGCGGGGGATTTTCCGGGGCCGGCATCACGCCGATGTCCCAAGGCTCATTGACCTTGCCGAGCTCGATCTCTCCGTCGCCCAGGATCTTGCCGTAACGCTCCGCCCAGCCAATCGCCTCCTCGCGCGTGCGGACCTTGAGCATCAACGTCGCTGCCGGCAGCTCGTGCTCGCCTTGGTAGGGCCCCTGCTTCGCCGTGCACTTGCCATTGCGGAAGACCAAGCGCGTTCGCGTCTTGCTCGCGCCGAGGCCGGCGCCGTCGATGAGCTGCCCTCGCTCGGCGTAACCGGAGATGAAGGCGCCCATCTCGTGGACGAGCTCCATCGGGGGCGGGTTGCCCGCCTCGGTGTTCGCGTCGTTCTTGTGCATGATCATGAATCGCATGTTCGACTCCTCGTAGCGGTGTGGGACGGCGGCACCTGCCGCCTTGTTACCAGCACGACGTCGGTCCTGAGGCGCGATCGACGGCTTCGAGGAAAAATCTGTAACTATCTAGAATTATGCACAAAAACTGCACGAGCTTCGTCTGGCCTGGACGTGTGCGCAGGTTTCGGCCGCTTAGTCGTCCAAGCTACCCATCGTCAGGTTGACGGTCGTTCCCGTCATGCCGCTCGCGCCATCGGACGCGAGGAACGCCGCTGCGTTCGCCATCTCGGCGAGCGTCATCAAGCGCCGTGGGTGAGTCCTGCTCGCGAGCATGGCTTCCCACTGCTCCCATGTCAGTCCGGTCGCCTTGGAGCGAGGCTCGAATGCTGCCCTGATTGTGGCTGACTCGGGCATGGCCTGCGGTCGTATACCGACCACGCGAATGCCATGCGGAGCGAGCTCGGCCGACAGATCGCGAGTGAGCGCTTCTTTGACGGCTTGTGCCGGCCCGTACCCACCGACCAAGGGAATGCCGGTTCGTGCGTGGAGTGCGGTGACGGTCATGATCACGCCCGACTTCTTCTCGAGCATGCGCCGCGCCGCCGACCGCGCAGTCAGGAAGTACGAAGTTGCGTAACTCGTAATAGGAAGACGGAATCGGTCGATATCCAGCTCTACCAGGGGCACGCCGAGAATCTTGGCATCGTGCATTCCGACCGCGTTGAACGAGATGTCGACGCGGCCAGCGCCGTCGACCACCGACTGTAGATGATTGTCCACCGCATCTTCGTCGAGAGCATCGACCTCCGCCGCTTTGGCCCAGCCGCCGGCCGAAACGATCTCCTTGGTGACGGCTTCGACTGGTGCCCGCCGGCGGCCCGTGAGAAAGACCTTGGCGCCTTCGCGTGCAAACGCGCGTGCAACACCGCCGCCGATCGCACCTCCGGCTCCGTAGACCACCGCGATCTTTTCTTTCAGCATCATGTCCGGCTCCCTTGTGCCGGCGCCGGCTAGTCAGCGCCGTCCAACGAGGCAGACACCGGAACGGTCGGAAACTGGGCGCACTCCTTTTCGCCCTCTCAGGAAGTAAGCTGGGATCGACGCATGACGACCATCTGGCGAGCAGGGACCGAGTTGCTCGTCGCCGATGGCGAGGCGTTCGCTCTCATCGACGCGACCGGTGAAGTCACCAAGCGCCTCGAGCGCCGACGACAATACAGTGACGAAGATGACCTTTGGACCTGGGAGCACGTCGTCGAAAACGGGCGGTTCATCGAGCGCACGACGATCGAGCGCTTTCGCGCGGCGACAGTCGACGTCCGCGAGGAGGTGCTTCTCGAGGGGCTCGTGCCGATTGGTGACGACGAGACCTTCGCTCTCGTCGAGGCTGCGCTTGTCCGTGAGGCCAACGCTCGCAAGCGGTCCGACACGGTTACGCGACGCGACGCCGAAAGACGGGTCGAAGGCATCGATGGGGCGCTGGACGACTATCAGCTGGGCACATGGTTCGCGCGAGCACAGTCTGCGTTGATCCGTCGCGTTCGCACGTATGCGGACGAGTACGCGATGGTGCTGCTGCGAACGTTGGTGTCAGTCGCACGGGCGCAGCCCGGCCCGGCCGTGATTCGCGCGTACGCGCGCGGCTGTTTGCTCGCGTGCTTCGAGCGCGGCGAGCTCCCTGCACTCCCGGAAGATGAGGCTGCGACCGTCCATCCGATAGCGGACGAGCTCATGGCGAGGGCGCTCGACCTCGAGCAATGGGGCGAGGCTCAATCGGCCGTCGACGCCCGCCTGAATGCCGAGACCTATTCGCGCGCGGCGCATGCCGTTGCGCTCGCGGCGCGTCTTGCGGGGCACGCGCCGAGCAGTCGTTGACCGGCGCGTCTTTCGCCCGAGACGACTCATAGTGCCGTGTCAGTCTCGAGGTTCCACGCTTGTGGCAGCTCGGATCCACAGCCGGCGCATTCAAACGCATCCTCCTTCACGACGACGATTGAGTGGCATCCCGGGCAACGCCGAAAGGCGAACGCGTGTGCCAGCCCCGACGGAGGTTCCAACCCGATTCTCTCGAGCGCGGCAGCGATCTCGGCGCAAGCAACGTGCTCCGCGTGTCGCGGTGAAATGCGCAGCGATCCATTCTGTGTCACGACGAAGGTGAGGATCACTGGCCACGACGAGCCTTGCTCCACGACCCACCGGCGCAATGCCGAAGCATTTTGCGGTTGGCATCGTGCCACTGGTGACGTCGCGAGTTGAAGCAGATCGCGCGGGCCGACGTATCGATAGGGACGGGGCACGATTGAGTCTCTCTCGGAGCGTCAACAACGGCTACGGGAGAGCCGGTCTGACCCCGCGCTCGCGATTTGCTCGAAGAGGGAGTCGAGCTGAACGAAGAGGTCCCAACGCGTTCGGCCGAGTAGGTTCGCTGCGCAGTCGATGACGCGTTCTTCGAGCCCAGGGTTGCGCACGCCTTTCCAAAGCTTGTCGGACAGCGCGACGAGCAGCTCCTCGAACGAAGTTCCGGGCTCATCCCAGCTAGCGTGGGATACGCAGATCCTGGCGAGCGCCGGGCTCACTCCGTGCTCGAGAAGGAGCTCTCGCCCGGCGGCTTCGTGTTGCGCACCGGGACGGTCCAGCTCATCGGGATAGCGAAGCTTCCCTGCGTCGTGCAGTACCACACCGGCGAGCACCAGGTTCGCGTCTACCGGGACGTGAAGACGCCTCAAACCGCCGAGGAGGAGATCGGCAGCCTCGGCGACGAGCTCTACATGCCGCAGCAACCGATGCGGCGCGCCGAGCTCGAGCAGCAATGCGCGTGCTTCTGAGGGGGAATGCGAAGGCATTGCCGAGGGCGTCTCCGTCCGGTTCCCAAGTATCCACATGCGCCCGCCCCCTGCAACGCGATGCTGCCCTGCGAAAGCGCATCCTACCCGCGCTCGTGTACACTCGCCTCGCGTGGAAGATGCCAAGGAGCGGGGGCGCCGCGCGTACGCGAATCGCGCATGGGGTGACGCCTACGACGCGCTCTCCAGCGCGAGCGCGGAAGGTCCGCTCGACCTGGACGACGTCGAGCGACTCGCGTTTTCGGCGGGTCTTGCAGGTCACGAGGCCTCGGCGATCGAGTCTTTCGAGCGGCTTCATCAATGCTGCATCGACGCAGGTGAGGTCCAACGTGCAGTGCGCGCCGCGTTTTGGGCAACCATGCGCTCGTTCGCGTTCGGGGAAAGGGCGCGGGGGAGCGGCTGGCTCGCGCGGGCGCAACGTCTTGTCGGCGAAACAACGGAGGACTGTGTCGAGCACGGTTACGTGCGACTTCCGGATGTCTTTCGCTTCACGGCCGCCGGGGACCACGCGGCGGCTCGGCTAGCGGCTCGCGAGGCCGCGGACGTCGCTATTCGATACGGGGATCGCGACCTCACCGCGCTGGCGAGGACGTTCGAGGGTCGAGCACTGATACGCGAAGGTCGACCGTCGGAAGGTCTGCCGATCCTGGATGATGCAATGCTCGCGGTCACGAGCGGCCAGCTATCGCCGGTCGTTACCGGAATCGTGTATTGCGCCGTCATCGCCGCTTGCCAAGAGAGTTATGCGCACGATCGTGCGCGCGAATGGACCGAAGCATTGCGCCGGTGGTGTGACGAGCAACCGCAGCTCGTGCCGTTTGCCGGGCAGTGCCTGATTCACCGCTCCGAAATTCTACTGCTCGGCGGCAATTGGCGGGAAGCTGCTGTCGAAGCGCACCGAGCCTCGCGGTGGCTCTCCGGCACCAAGAATCCCGAAGCGGGCAATGCGTTCTATCAAGAGGCTGAGCTTCATCGCCTCCGCGGCGAGCTGTCGGAAGCCGAGCGAATCTACGCGATGGCCAGCGATCGCGGTCGCGATCCGCAGCCGGGGCTGTCGCTGCTTCGATTGGCGCAAGGCCGCGTCGATATTGCCGCTGCGACCTCAAAACGAGTGCTCTCGACCGTCGTCGATTCGCTTCAGCGCGCCCAATACCTGCCCGCTCACGTGGAGATCATGCTGGCAGCAGGCAATATCGATGAGGCGCGTTGCTCCGCGGATGAGCTGGGAACGATCGCCAAGGCTCTGGGGGTCGGAATGGTCGACGCAATGGCGGAGCACGCGAATGGCATCGTGACGTTGGCTCAGGAAGACGCTCGCGGAGCGATCGCGCCATTGCGACGTGCACAAGACATCTGGCAAGGCATCGGGGCGACCTACCTCGTTGCAAGGATCCGGTTTGCCATCGCTCGCGCATTCCAGGCGCTCGGTGATGAGGACGGCGCCACCCTCGAGCTCGATGCCGCGAGGAAGACATTCGTGAACCTCGGCGCGAGCCCTGACGTCGCAGCGATCGATGCCGTGTCATCTCGTGCTCCAAAGCAGTCGTCGACGAATGGCTCGTCGGGCTTGAGCGTCCGCGAGCTCGAGGTCCTCCGGCTGGTGGCAACGGGGAAGAGCAACAAGGTCATCGCCCGCGCGTTGTTCCTGAGCGAAAGAACGATCGATCGACACGTGAGCAACATCTTCACCAAGTTGAACGTGACATCACGCGCCGCCGCCACGGCCTGGGCGTTCCAGAACGGCGTCGTTGGGTAGAACTACGCATCGCAAGACACGCTTGAAATTGGGTAGTCCCTCCGAAGCCCAATCGGCTCCTGCTTCCTAACCTCGAAGCATCGGCCAGCGCCGATGGGGAGGTCCATGTATGGAGAGCAGCCGTCAGTCGGCGTCGGGGATCGAGGGGCTCATCGAAGAGGGCGAAGCACTCCGGCGGCTCTCTGCCGACCCTGACCGAGCCGCCCCCGTGCCGTCCGCGCGTAGGACCCACACTTTCTACACCGGCATCTCCGCCGCATTCGTCGTGGTCGCGTTCGCTGCATTCGCGCCGACGTACTACCTGAGGCCGCTCTCCGATGCGCCGCCGCTGAGCCCGCTCCTGCACGTTCACGGGGCCGTATTCACGGCCTGGCTGCTCCTTCTCTTTGCGCAAAGCGCGCTCGTCGCGTCGCACCGGGTAGCGCTGCACCGAAGGCTTGGCATCGCGGGCGCCCTCCTCGCCGGCATCATGGTTCCGCTCGGGATCATCACGGCAATCGGGGCCGCGCAACGTGGCGCCGCCCGCGGCGGCCTCGACCCGGTCGTGTTTCTGATCTTCCCGCTGGGGCAGGTCGTGCTGTTTGCGGTCTTCCTCGGAATTGCGCTCGTGCAGCGGCGACGCCCCGAGACTCACAGGCGCTTCGTCATTGTGGCAACCACCTGTCTCATGGCCCCCGCGATTGCGCGGTTGCCGCTCATCGGCGAGCGGCCCATCCTCAGCCTCGGTTTGAGCGCGCTATTCGTCGTAGCCGGGATGGTCCACGATTGGAAGACCCTCGGCCGACCCCACCGCGTCTACGTCATTGGCGCGCTCGTTCTCTTGGTGTCTGGGCCGGTTCGCTTTGGATTGGGTCATACCGCGGCGTGGCAGTCGTTGGCTCGTGCGCTCGTGGGGAATTGAATCTCTATCGGGGTACGTACTTGATGAATACGGAAAGGCCTTGGCGCAGCGTGATGTTGAGCCGGTGCCAGCGAAGCGTCACTGGGGATCTCAAGCCCGTCGCGTGGAGTTGGTCGGGCGTTCCGACGACGTGATCGTCTGTCCCATCGGCCATCATGTTCACGCGGTGTACTGTCGAAAACAGTAGTTGTCGACCGGCAGAGATCAGGTGCACCCGCTCGATACCGAGTGATGGAGGTAGCGGGACGGTGCAGTCAGACGCCGATCCGAGGACAACATCAGCGCCTGGGTCCAACGTTACGTCCGTGACGAACGCGTGCGCCTGAGCGTCGTAAACGCCCACGTGAGCGGACAGCTCGTGCGGGGGGAGAGCCGCGGTCACGACTGGTCCCCATCGCGTCGAACACGCCGCAAGATGTCGAGTGCGAATTCGTCCCAGCCCGACGCGGTGAGGGCGATAGGCCGAAGCTTCCGAACGCGTTCGATTGCCTCCTCCGCGGAGAGGCCTTCCTCCCGCACCAGGTAATAGGCGAGAAACAGCCCCGTCCGATCTTTTCCGGACGAGCAGTGCACGATCACGGCACGCGAATGCTCGAGCTGTTGCCCGACGAACGAGTACGCGGCCGGCAGCGCGCGCAGACACGCGTCGTCATCACCGGGTTGAGGAGGCGCGTTGTCCGACAACGGCACGCAAGCGTACGCGAGACCGAGTGCGCGGAAGTCGTCCGGGTGGCACAGAAGACCGTCGTTCACCGACAAGATTGCGCCCACGCCGGCGTCGCGGAGCGCGGCGAGGTTCCAGCGCGCGCGCTCAGGACCTGGTCGCCCGCCGAGCTTTTGAGGAATGAGCCAGAAGACGCTGTTCATGCTGTCCGACGCCAACGTAGATGAGGTGGCTCAGGTGAGAGGTCAGTTCGGAAGCGATGTCGACGGCGGAGCCGGTTCGAGCCGGATGAGCTCGACGAGCTCCGCACGAAACGTCGCTACGAATTCGTCGAGGCCGGCAGACTCATGACCTACGGGTAGCCAGACGAAGAGTTTGCCCGCCGGAAAAAGTGGGATTTCGATCCTGCGCTCCGGCTCCGCGAACGGCCGGCCGACCTGAACGTCATCAATGCCACGAAGCTCGGTTAGCCAGACCGCAGTCGCGCCGACGCGCTCACGAAGTCGTTCCAAAGCTTCCTGGAGGAGCGGTTGGACAAGGTGGACGCGCATCGGACGCCTCCGGCTGAACGTAGCAGAGTTCGTCCCCGCCGACCGCGTTACGGCGGTGGCTCCGGGTCCTCGGGCTCGATACCCACATCGACGAGGTTCGCGTTCTGTCGAACCTCGTCTTCTGTGAGAAGCTCCGCTCTGTAGAGACGCGCGAGGAAATCTCGGACGCTTTGGCGGACCGCACCACGTGCCGCTGCCAGCTGCTCTGAAGGGACACGTCGGGGCGGGGACGGTGCCTGGGGACCGAACTCGCAAGGTCCGCGGCAGATCCCGCAATACGCGACGATGCGCGTCCGGTGCTCGCGCGTCCATGAAAGCTGTCCTTCTCGGAGCTGACGAAAGCGAGTCGGATATTCGTCGATAACTCGAATGGCCGAAACCGCTTCGCCGATCCAAAAGTGTAAGTTCGCTCGGTGGGCAGCGAGCTGGTGAACGTGCAGACTGGAGAGCCTCTGCAATTGCTCTGTGAGCAGCTCGGCCCGTTGGATCGAGTACGACGCGCGCGGGCGCTCTGCCTTCGGCTTGGTCAGGGTAACGGTCTCCTCGTGGATCAGCGGTTATGCGGGGCGGCGCCGGTTGTTGTCGGGGTGCGGCCGCCGCTTGGAGTATTTTCCAGGTGCACGAAAGGACACGATATCGACACACTCGGGACGATCGCGAATGCAGCGCCAGTATTCGTCACGAACGTTCGCGTCCACCTCGACCACCCCGGGATATAGAGGGTCGTTGCCATCACGGCGCGGACCTGAAACCCAATATGCTTCCCCCGTGTCGACATCGAAGTAGTTCGTCTTGTAGCCGGATCCACTGAGCGACTGCAGGGTGAGTGCGCCGCAGTAGAGTGTGCGCCCTGTCTTGGAGGTCTGCACGAGACGGATGCGTCCCCCTCGGCTATGAAGTCCACCGCCTCGCTCGATGTATAGGATTCGGCCCGCGCGCGAAATCATGGGCGGCGTGCTGACGCGCGAGCACCGCCCGCACTGACGCAAGAACCGCCCGACGTCGCGGCCTCGATTGGGGACAAACTCGGTTGCCGGTCAGAAGAAGACCATATCGTCGTACGGGGCTTTGCGACACGCCTCGAGCCGAGACCGCCAGTCTCCGACGTGGAGCTCCAGCTTGTGCCCGTCCGGGTCGAGGAAATAGAAGGAATCGCCCTCGCTCGTGTTGTCTTTCCACTCAGCAGCACCGGCCGACCGGAGGCGCTCGATTGCCGAAGCGAATCCCGTCTGCGGGACCGAAAACGCGACGTGCGTGTACTCCGGCAGTGGTTGCGCCCGAGCCCTATCGTCCAGAGAGAGGCAGATCCATGTCTCCTCCCCGGCGAGGAGGTAGGCTCCACTTCTCCAACGAGCGAGAGGCCTGAACTGTAGAACGTCGCGATAGAACACGAATGAACGCTCCAGATCGCGGACGGATAGAGTGAGGTGATTGAGGCTTCCGATCATGGTAATTGGCCTGCGGCCAGACTACCGCTGGCGGCGTCGAAGAGCCAACGCGCCGTTTAGTGGAGGAATCCGACCCCGCGAGCGAGGGTGACCAGCTGATCGTGGACAAAAGGCTCGATCGCATAGACGTGGACCTCCGGGCCGGAACATGTCGCCGCAGCCGCGAGCATCTGTGCGAAGGCGTCGGTCGGCGTGAGGCGCCACCCACCCTGAAGCACTGGAGTGGCGAGGCGCGTTAGTCCGGCCGATGCGGCGACCCGTACTGCATCGACGAAGCTTTCGCGTGCGAGCGCGACCTTCGCGCGATGGTCGAGCTGGTCGACGTGGTGCAGCGTCGACACGAGCACCGCGAAACGAAACGGCTGCGCATCCATTTCGACGACAGCAGCTCTGCCCAGCGGCAGTGGAAGATCGACTTGTGCCTCGATCTGGTCAAGGAGGTCGGCGTCCGCGTACCGTCGAATGAACTGACGGCCGATGTTCCCGAGCAGGCGCTCGAACTGCCCCTCTCGAGGAACAAGCGTGCCGTCGATTGGCACAATCAAGGCGCCGGCGTCGCTCGAGGACGTCTCCGAGATGAATCTTTAGTTCGAGCATGGTCAGTGTCGCCCCCGGTTATCCAGCCGCTCCGCTCATGACCACCCTAATGGGGGTGAGCACGGACGATTCCATCTGCGTCCGGGAGATCCAACGTGACCGCCGAAATGCCGTCATTCTGGCGCGGCGGGAAGGGCCCGAACAGCAGCATGGACGCGTTCGCCACGGACTCGAGCTCTTCATCGAGGTCTTCAATCGACACGTTGCTGACCTTGACCGTCAACACTCCCTCGCCGGGAAGGATCCCCAGGACGGCATCCGGTTCGGTCTGAAGAATGGCTCGTAGGGCGACACGCGCGACGGTTGCATCAGGCGACACTCGGAGCTGATCACCGAAATAAAAGGAGACGCAGCTCCCGGGCTTGAGCATCGAGGCGATAGGGCGCAAGTCGCCAGGACTCGTGCACCGATACCATTCGGTGTTGCCTCCACCGTACGCGATACGCTCGAGAACCGTGGCCGCGCGCATTGTCAGGAGATGGGGGATCGCCGTACTGCTCAGGGCTGCGTAGGCGAAACGCTCGAAGGGAGACGACGTCGGCATAGGATAGCCCCGTGTCCTAGCGCTCGAACGGCAGCGGCGCACGAACCCGGTCCTTGAATTCTGCCGACGCCGCGCCGCAAGCGAGGAAGTTCTGCCTGGCAGTCGTGAGACTCAGCTTCGCGTTCGGTCCGTCGCGGACGACATCGGCGTCGGGATCGTCTTGACCGTCATCCGTCCAGAAGCAGACGGGACAGATCTCGAAGCCCGACCGTCTCGACAGCGTCAGGGTCCTGCAACATGGGCAAGAGAGACCAGGCCCGTCGGGTGCAATGATCGGAGAGGAGAATCCCGCGGGAAGCTTCGTGATGGGGTCGACCTGAAGCGTCGCGCGCTGGCCTACATAGGCTGATACCACCTCGATAAAGCCGCGAATATGCCGGTTGAGCTCTTCGAGATCCTCAGCGGGCACCCACAGCTCCTCGTGCGCGCGCCCCGCAGCTCGTTGTACCGGATAGCGCTGGGCGAACGCGTCGTCGATTTGGAACCGCATGACGAAGCCGGCGAAGCCCGAGAACTCATCGATGGTGTTCCAGTCGCGCGCAATCTTCTCGGCGTAGGAGAAGGTCACGACCGGGTAGAAGATCGGCTGATCCGGCAATCGAGGAGGCCAAGCGCGCCAGCCCACACCCGCAAGCAGCTGCAGTTCGTGAAGCCCAGTTGGTCGATAAAGGAGCACGATAGGATTGGGTTTGATTTTTATGGTAGTGCTCGTCTACAGAGCGACGGACGTCCTCAGACGTACTCACCTGGCTGGAAACCGGCCGCTTGGATCTGCTCCCATGCGGCATTGCCGAAGTCATGGAGAGGCACGGCGCGACAAGTTGGGCACATCCCGGATTCAGTACCAACAAGTGATGGTTCGTCAATCCGGTGCGGGTCGAGGAATACCGTTCCCTCCTCCTCGCACATGAGGAGAAGGTGGCCGCACTTCGTGCAAGCCCGAAACGTCAGAGCGTCGCCCTGTCCGCACACGCGGCAGTGATCTGGTCGGCGCCATACTGCCCGCGTGATGGTGACCATCGGTCAGCCTATTTAAGCGGCGTTGGGCTCCGGGCGCCAGCGAGCTTGCGCATATGGGTCGAGGCAATCAAAAACGATGCGCTAGGGGAGAGGGCCCGGCATCTCGTCTCGAGCTGGCCACGCATTCGTGAGCCAGGCGATGACGAGGCTCGCGTGGGAAAGTGGGCGCGAGAGGTCGTCGATGCGGGCATTGGTTTCGTAATCGAGGAGAACCACCTGCGTCCGCTCACCCAGGGAGTGCAGCTCTGCGAGCTCGTTCGCAAGGCGATGCTCGAGCACGAATCGATATGCGGGGAGGTAGATCATGAGGCGAGCATCGAGGTAGGAAAGCAGCTGCCTCCCGGTGACGCCCGCTCGATGGCCGCGGACGGCGCCAAACCGACGAGTGGTTCGCTTCAGCCCCGACATCGATGAGACGGCAAACCGCGTAGGGTCGACATCAGCGGTGTCGAAGACCTTCAAGCCTTGCCAGATTCCCTCGACGGACTGTGCAGTCTCATTCGACATCGGAACCGGGATTCCGCCGTGCGGAAAGAACGGGCTGAATCGAACCCAGGGGTCGGGCCCGCGCGACGTGACATCGAGGAATGTCGCCCCAGGATACGCTCGCTCGAGGGTGGCAGCGGATTTGCGTCGGCTATCGAGGGAGAAGGGCATAGGAAGACTCCAGTCGCGAACGAGCTCAAGGACGGCTCGATCTCCGAACGTCGAAACCTGACCGGGCAGGACGCTACCGGTTTGTACGGTGATTATCCTCCGATAGCTGCTTCGGAGCGTCGGACGTCAACCCACCGCGGAACGTCGCCGACCCACAATGGCGAACAGTCGCGCAGGGCCCGCACTCTGTCGTCAGCACCCTCGACTGTCGAGCTGGCCTCTGCGAGGACGGGGATATCCGCGCGGATTGCGTCCCACATCGCGACGCACGCAACGTCGAGCGCGGACGAGCCTGGAGCAACGTCGATGCGGCCGGCGTGAGCCAACACGGCGGCGATCGACGCCGAAAGCTTCGCAGCTTCGATGATTGCCTTCTTGGCCGGCGCTGCGCCGTCGATGCCGGCGGCGTCAATGGCACGCACCAAGGTCTGCGTCGCGTAGTTCATGCAGCGTCCGAGTGGTTCGTCGGTCGCACGAAGCGCGTTGCAAGCAGTTGCGCCGCGGTTCGACAGCTCTCGCCGTAGCGTTGCGGCTGCGCTCGAGTCCGGTTCGGAAAACGCAGAGGTAACCACGTGCTTCAGTCCTCGTGACCACACCGCAGTCGTACCGGGAGGCAACCACGGTTCGACCCTGAGAGCACATCGAGCGCCGAGGAGAAGCAAACCCGCGCGCGAAAGCGGCTTGAGCTCTCCAATCTTGATCGCCCAGAGGCGCACCGTCATCCAGGCCGCCTGCGCGGCGCTCGCGCCGGGTGGAGGGTGACGTCGACGGGTTCCACGATCATGGCCGCTCAACATATCGGCGTTCAAACTGCAGGCGCCAGAGCGGGCGGTTGGCAGATGTGGCCGTCAGCGAGCCGGCGTGGCGAAAAGCGGTCAGGCGCTCGCCTCACCCGTCGTCGCCGGCAACGATCAGCGGCTCGTCATCGACACCAAACTCTTGGAGAATCGCAAGCACGCCGGCTTTCTCGGTCGACGCGAGCTCACGCTCGAGTCGACGCAAATTGGCGGTTGGTTTGTAACCGTCAATATTTGGATGTAGACGGGTCGCTCGACATGTCGCCGGCGCTCAGTCGACGCTGCGCAGGATGAAGCGACACGACAG
>JABFXY010000195.1 GCA_013361525.1 Polyangiaceae bacterium
GAATTGCTGCACGACCTTCCAGGTGTCGGATCGCACCGGCGCGACGAAGACCGACCTGCATATCCGCTGGTCCGCAATCCTCGTGCCTGTTCCGTGGAGCCTCACCTCGGCGATGAGGCGATTCGTTCAAGCGGCCGTGACTTCGACCGCGTCCTCGACCGGCACGCCCACGTCGAGCGACTCGACGACGCGACCATCTCGCCTTCGATTCGCACGAGAGCGTCGAGAACGCTCTTTGAGGGCTCGCACCGCCTGATCGACGGATTCGTCGATCGCAACATAGAGGTCCTCGTGTGATCGATGTTTGGTCGGGTCGCATCCGACGACGATCTCGTCGCCCGGGACGGTCAGGTCGATGCGCACGCGGTAATGGTGACCGTGGTGGTGATGCCGATGCGGAGACTCCAGGGCGACACGACATGACTGAATATGTTGGTGAACAGAGTAGAGCTTCGCTACCCGTTGCTCGACGTAAGCCCGAATCGAGTCGAGCGGTTCGATTCCGCGAAATGTGATTTGGAGCGGATTGAGCATGCCTGCCGCTATCGCAATCGTCGTACCGGCAGGCTCAGGCGACAACCGTGGGATTTTCGCAATAAACAACGAACGACGCACGCAATGCCTGCGCGGCGCGCGCAATTTCTCCTACCAGCTGCCCCGAGCCCGCGCAGTCCGAACGACGAGCACGGAGCGATCTGCGTGGTTGACCACCTTCGCGGCCGTTGTCCCGAGCAAATGGTCGATACCACTATATCCGTGTGACCCAATGACGATGAGCTCGGCGTCGGCTTGCGTTGCCGCACGCAAGATGGATTGCCACGCCGTCCCAATCACGACGCAGATGCCGGCGACGAGGTCGACTCCCAGCTCCGAAGCGCGAGCTTCGAGGGCTCGGCGCGCTTCGTCTTCCAAGAAGCGCCCCACTTCGTCCGGCGTCATCGTAAGCGCGGGAGCGGGCAACCCATGTGGAAGCCCGACGCTTCGAAAGAGCAAGAGCTTCGCGCCTGATGACCGGGCGAGTGCGACGGCAGCATCGAGGACACCTTGTTCGCGCTCCGAGCCGTCGATGGCAACGAGAATGGTCTTCATGCAAGCGCCGTCGGCAATGGTCGGGCCAGCTTCGAGACGCTTCGCTCCGATGCTCCGACACGGCGCAGCCCGCAAGATCTGCGCGAGGACGCAACGATTGCGTCAGATGCGTCAGGGTTTGTCTTTGATCTGCTTCGATTTTTCCGCGAGGCCGTACTCGTGGAGACGATACTGAATCGTCCGAATGCTGATCTGAAGGAGCTCCGCGGCCTTCGCGGTAGAACCGTTGCATGCCTCGAGGGTGCTAACGATCGCAAAGCGCTCGATATCGGCCATCGTCGAGCCCGGAATCCGAATCGTCCCCTTGCCGACCGGGCTCACCTCGTTCGGCAAGTCTTCCACCTCGATTTCTGATCCCTCGGCCAACACGACGGCGCGCTCGATCGCGTTCTCGAGCTCGCGGACGTTGCCCGGCCATCGATATGAAAGGAGCGTCGCTCGCGCGGCGTCGCTGAAGCCCCGTACGAGCTTGTCGTTCTCCGCGGCGAACCGGCGCAAGAAGTGGCTTGCGAGAAGAACGATATCGCCTTCACGCGCGCGGAGCGGCGGCATGTCGACGTGGACCACCTTCAATCGATAGAAGAGGTCTTCGCGAAAACGCCCCGCCTCCACCTCGGCGACGAGATCGCGATTGGTCGCAGCGACCACGCGCACGTCGACCTTGACCGTCTCGTTGCCGCCGACCCGCTCGAGGGTTCTCTCCTGCAGAACGCGCAGCAGCTTCACCTGCGTGCCCGGCGGGATCTCTCCGACTTCGTCCAGGAACAGCGTGCCGCCGTTCGCTTGCTCGAAACGACCGATCCGCTTTCGATCGGCGCCGGTAAACGCCCCCTTCTCGTGGCCGAAGAGCTCGCTCTCGAGCAGCGATTCGCTCAGCGCGGCGCACTGAAGCTGGATGAACGGTGCGCTCTTTCGAGGCGACGATTGGTGGATAATGCGCGCGAGCTCCCCTTTGCCGGTGCCGCTCTCACCGGTGATGAGCACCGAGGCGCGGGCTGGCGCAACTCTGCGCGCGATTTGATACACGCGCTGCATGGCCGGGCTCGCGCCGACCAAGCCGGCGAAGCCGGTACCGGCCTGCTCTTGGAGCT
>JABFXY010000190.1 GCA_013361525.1 Polyangiaceae bacterium
ACTTCCTACCTTCCAAGACCCGTGTTACGTAAACCCGATTGAACGATCAGCCGTGTGCGGAGCCGTTCACGCCGCTCGGCTCGAAGCCGCGCGCGACGAGCGCAGCGCGCCGCACCGACTCCGCGAGATCCGCCCGCGCGAGCAGCGTCTCGCGAACGCGCTCGCGGCCTTGTCCGAGGTGCTCACCCTCGAACGAGATGTGCGAACCGTTCTTTTCCAAGATGCCCGACGATTGCGCGAAGTCGACGAGGTCGGTCGCCGCGTCGATGCCCGTGCCCCAGCGGATCTCGAACTCCGCCTCGCGGAACGGAGGAGCACATTTGAGGCCGACCACGGTTGCTGCGCTTGGCCTTAGGAAGGCAGCGACCCGGTGATTAACAGTCCTCAGTCATTGGCTGTGGTTTCGGGCACTTCCGAGGAAGTGTGTACGCCAGGTGTACCGCCGGAGCTTCCGGGGCTCGCGAAGGGGCGCGCGCTACTCGCCCTCGGTTGGGACCTGCTCGAGGCCACGTTGGAGGAGGTTGGATCGTGACCCGCGCGACCGGCCGGCACCTGCTCGCAGCGCGCGCCGTCCCCGAGCGTGTCGGCATCGCGCTCGGTCACCGCACTGGCAAGACGGACCTGTTGCGTCGCTGGGTTGCTGAAGCCGAGGGCCGAGGCGAGCGCGTTCTCACCATCGATCACGCCCGCGGCAATGACCGCACCAGCGTCGTCAACGGCATCATGAACGCCGGGTTACTTCGGGTCATGTCAACGCACCTTCTCGCAAGGGAAGCGCTGCGGAGGTCCGCTGCCCGCTTTCTCGAGGCGCTTTCACTCGACGTAGCCAGAGGCGCATGGTTGGACCAATGGGCCGATCTCTACGGCATCCGGCGAGTGCGAGGCCGCCAGCGCGGCCCATACCTCTGCCGGCTGCATTCGGACTGCCTCGAGCACCCACTCATTGCGCACGGATGCTGGGCCGACACCGTCGAGCATCGCAACGACCCGGCGAGGCGCTACGCTCGGCACGTGGATCGGCTCGCGAGGAGAGGACGATGAACGTGCACCAATACAAAGCGGACTTTCAGGCCATTGTCACAGAGGCTCACGCTCGCCACGCCCCATCCTCGAGCGTCCCGATTGCCGTCGAGCGGTTCCTGGTCCGCGAGTACGGCAATCGCCCAATGCCGATCACGCCCTATGGCGATCCGACCGACGAATGGTGGGACCAGCTCGCGAAAGCTCTGCTCCTCGCCCTCGTGCCGACGGTCGAGCGCTTCGACCCGACCTCGACTCTGAATGTCGGCCTCAAGATCGACAAGGAAACCAAAGAGCAGTTTTTGACGATCTTCGTCACGCCGAACCACAACCCGCTGACGATGCGGACCTACGACTTGCGGTGGAGCATTGCCGATCAGGAGCTTCGCCTGACGCCGGTGTCGCAATGGGCCTGGTTCGAGATGTGGCGCTCGCTCTACGCGCCGGACGCCATCGAGACGGACTAGCGGCGCGGCTTCGGGGGCCGAGGACGCGGTGCGGGCTCGCCGCCGTTGACGACCGCTCGCGTCGCGACCTGCACCCACACGGTCGCCTTCTCGAAGTACGAGATAGCTTCGCCGAGCTCGCGGCATCCTTCCTCGGCCCACCGCCACGCCTCGGAGTGCTTCTCCGAGGACGGCGGATGCTGCAGCGCCATCGCGAGCGCCCGGCGAAGCTTCCGCCCTCCTGAGGCGATCTGACGGCGTCGCCGCTGGTCGTCCTCGGCCGTCGCGCGCCACATGATGCGGGCGATCCCGATCAGGTCTCGGACGGCCTCGACGGGCAGCGGGTCAGGGCGGGGACGTAGCACCCTCGCATGGTAGCTCGGGTGGGTGCGGGTCGAGCTCGGTCGGTTCGTCGGTCCAGTCGGGCACGGTGGGGTCGTCGTCGATCATGCATGCTTGTCGACGACCCAGGCCCCCAGTTGCGTGAAATCGTCAGTCGACGCTTTCGGTCGCCTCGACGAACGATGCCGCGGGTTCGAGCGTCGTCTCGTAGTAGCCGTCCGGTGGCGTCGCGATAGGGTCGCAGTTCCCCGGTTCGCCTGAATAGAGAGCCTTGGCAGCCGCTCCAACGCGAAAGGCCTCATGCTTCCCATCGCAAGAGCCCGACCCCACCACGAACTTGGGAACAACCGCACCCGAGCAGCTCGGCACGGTCTGGTACGCCCGCACGGTGCACCCTGCATCGGCATAGATCCCGATGCCTGTCGTCGAGAAGAATACCGCCGGCAGACAGCGGCTCTCGCCATCCGCGGCGACAGTAAAGCCGCAATCAACGTCGAGCTCCGAATCGCGCCACCCCATGAACTGCGCCGCGCCGTCGCTTGCGTGCATCACACGAGCTCGGAGCCGCGTGCCGTTCTCATAGCCGAGCCCCTGCGTGTTGCTCGTCCCGCCCTCTCCGCCGTGACCACCGTTGCCGCCGGTGTTGGGGCTATTGCTCGTCGACCCACCGTTTCCGCCCGTGGGGTCCGGGCCGATGTTGGTGTCGTCGGAGCATGCAGCGAGAAGCAGGGCAAGTGGGAGCGCTCGGTAGATCATCGGGCGATGATACGAGCGTTGCCGCCGGAGTTTCGATGCTGCGCGGAGTCCTCAGCTCCGGCGAGGCAGTCGAAGCAGGATATAGGCGGTCAGGAACAGCGTGAGCGCCGGCGGAATGGCGACGAAGCCGACCGCGGTGTAGACGGCGCGGCGAATCACGACAACCCCTTCGCCGCCTGGTACGCGCACCACGAGGCCGCCGAAGCGCACCAAGCGACCTCGTCGGGCGCATGGTCGCCGAGCGGCACGCCGCCCTCGAGCTCGTGACCTGGCATGCCGGCGAGCGGTGAGCCGCCCCGTCGCGCGCCCGCGTGGTAGGCCTGGATGCGCGGCTCGTGCTTCGCGCCCGGCTTCTCTTTGACGCTTGCGCGGTGCTCCTTCATTGCGATCTCGACAGCCTCCCATCCGATGCGCGGGTCGACCGCAATCACCGCGCGAAAGTCGGACGCGCGGAAATCGTAGGGGGCGTGGTGCCACGTGTTGCCCTCGTTCCCTCCGATCGTCCAGCACTCGAGGGTGCTCGGATGGTCTGCGCCGACCACGACGCGCTCGACGTGACCCGAGCCGCCGAGAAGCGGATCGCCGCCGGCCCGTGCAGAAATGACGAGGTCCCCACGGAGCGGGAAGTACCGACCGGCGCGGACATCGGCCGCGAGGTGCAGCTTGCCGAGCGCCTTCGCGTCTGCACAGAGCTCGGCGACGCTGCAACGGTAGCCGTGACTTAACACCCCACTTTCGACGGGTTTTGACGAATAACCTCGCGCCACCTGGTCCAGCTCGGCGGCGGTGGCCCCGTCCGACGCGAACGCATCCGCGACGAGGCGCCCCGCGCTCGCGAGCGCCCGCCCGATGGGAGCGAGGACACCCATCAACATCGACGCGGGTTCGCGGGCCGCCATCGCGCACGCCTGCGCCACGAGCTCGTCGCCCCAAACCGTCAGCGCGTCGCCGTGCTCGAGCTTCGCGTCCTTCGCGGGCCGCCGGTCGTACGCCTCGACCACGAACGTTCCTTCGCGTCGACGTCTCTTCAGCCCAAGCTCGGCGCCCGGCTCCGTCGACAGCTCGGCGAGCGGGCCGCCGGAGTGAACGATTGCAGCTTCGGCTACCTCGGTCGTGCTCGCGTACGTCACAGGGTCGACGTCGCTATGGCCGATCGCAAGCACCTTGCGACCTTCGCGCGCCGACTTCGCCCATGGAATGAGCCAGTCGAGCGCGGCGCCTCGAAGACCCTCGGGACCGTGCCCGCTGTCGATGAGGACGAGCCCGGAGAGCATCGCGCGGTCCAGTGCCGTCAGCCCGCGCGCGAACCCGTAGCCGGCGCTGTAAGTCGCCAGGATGACGTGCTCGTAGTCGCTGAGGGGTCGTGGCGGCTTGTACCGCATCACGAGTCCCTCGATGGCGCTGCGGCCCTTCGTGAGGGCTTTGCAGCTGGCGGCGAGGGCGTCGTATCGAGCGGAGAGGCCGCCGCCGGGGAGGTCGGGAACGGGCGGCCCAACGAGCGCGACGACGTCGGCGCCTGACGACGCGACGTAGCGCGGCTGCACCATCGGGTCAGCGTGGACGAGGTAGACGAGTACCGAGGCGGTCACAGCATCCTCGGCGGGCCCGGGTTCTTCGGGGGCGGCGGCAGCTGCACGTTTGCGCGGATCTGGATGCGCCGATCTTCTGCGGCTTTCGCCGCGACGGTTGCCGGCTGAGGCGCGCGGCCCGCTGCGAGCTTGCCGCGAACCGCGAAGACGCTCGCGACGAGACCACCACCAGCGAAGAGGCCGCCTAGGAAGTTGATCCAATCCATCACGAACCTCCCATCAGCGTGGCGCAAAGGTCGAAGCACTCGTCGCAGATGCATGCGCCCGTTTCCGCCGCGACGAGTCGCTTCACCTCGCGACGCGACTTGCCGCAAAACGAGCACTTGAGCGGCTCGCGGTGGTCGCGGATTGCCTGCTCGATCTGCCGCCTGGCCTTGTCGTTCAACGCAACGGGTCGAAGGTCGATCGCCCATTCGACGCGCGTCTTGGTGTCCGTTCCCACGTCAGCACCCCTCAGCTTCGGGCGCGACGAGGCACCACGCATCTCGGATCGTCTGCATCGTCGCGAAGAACGGGCGCCACTCCGACTCGACACGGTCGACGCACGGGACGTCGGAGCAAGCTTCGAGCTCGCGGTCGTAGGCGCGGTGCATCTGCTCGTCGACGAGCGGCACGGCTTCGATGATGGTCGTGATGGCGCGGTCGGCTTGCCCGGCTCCGCCAGCGCACCCAAGGATCGGGACGCAGCCGGCAAGCAGGATGCAGGCGAACGGCGGAAGCATCCGGCGAAGCGCGGCCCGGCGCAGCGTGGTGTCGAACGCCAGCGCGACGCGCGCCATCGGTCCGCCCGCGCTCGGCGGCGTCGTGGGGAACGTCGGCGGGAGATCGACCGGCGGGGGCGGTGGCTGCGACGGCGGAAAGACCTTCGGGAACAGCATTCGCAGCAGGCCGAGTAGGTCGAGCCCGGAGCGCTGCAGGAACGCCCACAGCCGCGGGGCGAACCGCTTGATCCTGTCCTGCGCGAACGAGACGACGCCCGTCGCGGCCGGCCAGATGATGAGCGGGTAGAGCTCCGGGTGCGCGTCGAGGTATTCGATTCCGCGCACAAACATGTCGCTAAGCGCGATTGCCGTAACGGCACAGATGAGAATCGCAGTCTTCATATCAGCCTCCGCACCACTTCATTGCGATTGCCGCAATCGCGCCGAGGACGACCGTCGACGTGAAGATGCGGAACGCGGTTTGAGCGACGGTCGACGTGGTCGTCTTCTTCCGATGCACGACGATTCCGAGCGCCTGTTCGTTGAGCTTCTCGCCGAGCTCTTCACCCTTCGAGGCGCGACGTTCGGCATCCGCGCGGGCGCGCTCAAGGTCGGCGATCCGCGTCTTGGTGGTCTCCTCGACGAGGTCTTCGGCGCCCTCGGCAGCCTTCTTTGCGGCGGCGGCGTCCTCTTCGGTCTTCTTCTGCCGCGCCTCGAGACCGTCGAGCCTCGTGTTCACCTTCGAGAGCTCGGTGATCCACTGCCCCGCGAGCGCCTTAACGTGATTTTCGAGGCCGGTGACGCGGTTGTCTGCGCTGTCGAGCGCCTTGCCGATGAGGTCTCGCACCTCGGCGTTCGTCTTCGTGAGCGCCGCAAGGGATGTAATCAGCGCCGCCTGCCCGTCCTCGAGCGCCTTCAACCGAGCGGCCTCTGTGACAACGCTTTGCGGGGACTCCGGCGTATCGTCCCGCCGCGGGTCCGGCACGACTTGAAGCCGCCCGCGCGGATGCTCGGGCCCGATGCCGACCGTGGTATGCGCCGACGGGCGCGGCGGAGGAAAGCGGGGGTGGTCGCTCATGAGATCACCGAAAGGATGAAGTTGCCCGCGAAGGTGCCGAGCGCGGCGTGCGCCGGCGCCTTCATGTGCGTGAGGTCGGGCGACGCGAAAAAATACGTCGCGTTCGTGGGGTCCTGCAGCTCAGGAACGCTGTCGTGATCGACTACAATGAAGTCGCGCCCGTTGCCTGGAGAACTCTGCAGGTAGCTGCGATACAGCTGCCGCCGGCCCTCGCCCTGCTTTCCGGCGTCCGTCGAAAGGTCGCCGTTTCGCAGATACGGCAACACGAAGATGTAGTCGAACAGGGCGGCTTTGCGATCCGCCACGAACTGCATCATTTGCTGGTACTTCGTATACGAGTCGAGCAACCCGCCGTTCGTCCCGCCCATCACGATCGCTATGTTGACCCGCGCCGTCGCGGTTCGATGCACGTCGACGAGCGTCGGGGCATCGTCGACCATCTGCTCGATCGTGTGACCGGAGATTGCCTCGTTATGGTACTCCGCCGTCGGGTCGATGATGTTCGCCGCAATGGCCGCCCATTCGAGCCCGGGCGTCACGAACGCACCAATGTCCGTGTTGCTGTCGCCGTGCCAGGCAAGCACGGTCGCGGTGGTAAGGCGAGGGCGGGATGCGAGGATCGCTCTCATGGCGTCCCGTGGTAGCTCTGCGCGTACGAATGCCAGTCATCGACGTCGTCGGTCGTGAACTTCTGGTTGCAGATGATGACCTCGTATTGCTCGAAGCCGTGGGCTCCGTTCGCCGACAGGTTGGGGTAGATACCGAGGGCGATGCGCTGGATTGAGCCCACCGACACGTCGGTGGGGTCCGTCCCTAGGGGGGTTAGGTTGCCGTCGCGGTAATAGAGAATCTCGCTCCCGTCGAACGTGATGCAGTCCGCGTGCAGCACGTTCCCCGGCCCGGCGACCTGGAGATCTCCGGCGCCGCCGACCGGATCCCGTCGCGCTTGGATCTGGGCGGTGCTGCCGAAGTTCAGAAACGAGAACTTCGGTGTCACGAGATCGGTGCCACCCAACGCGAGGGGACACTCGTAATCGGTGGCCACATTCGACGTGCGCCAGACCACGAGAATGGTCCCGATGGTCATGCTCGTAGCCGCCCCTCGGTCGCCCTTGAGATACTGGCCGGCGGTGACGAACTTCCAACCCTGTCGGCTTGCGGCGCTCGTAACGCGCTGAGGCTTCGGCGTGCCCGGCGTCACGTGGACTGCACCAACGCCGTCGTTCACCTGCAGGACGTCGGTCCCCGACAGCGTCATGACGTCGCCGCGGTACCGATGAATCTGCCCCGGCGCCGTGTACGTGAACCCGGTCAACGAGATCGAATGCGTACCCGTGGCGACGCGGTTCCCGCTGAGGTCCTGCAGTACGCGAGCCGAGCCGATGACGAGGTCGACGTCGTCCGTCGCAATGAGGTTGCGAGAGAGCGCAATCTCGGGCTCGTCAGTCCCGTCTCCAGCCGCGACGCTCGACATGGTGACGGCCGCGCCGGCATTGACGACGAGCGACAGCCCCGTCAGCGCGCGCAGGCCGCTGCGCTTGGACATAGCGAGCTTGAGCCGGTCCGGGTCGGAGGCGTCGACCGTAGCGCTCGTGAGGGTTGGAGCCGTCTCGTCAGGCGTCCCCTGCACCGTCAGCGTCGTCGCCAGTCGAAGCGGGTCGATCGACGTGCAAACGAGAAAGAAGCACGCGTGTTCATTCGGATCGTAGGTCGGCCAATCGCCGTCGTTCACGACTTCCGGATCTCGAGCGATTGCGTCGTCGCCATGCGCCGGATTCGTGAGCCCCGACGGTAGGTTGACGACAAGGGTCGCGCCGACGGCGTGCCCGGTGCTGGCGAACTCGAATACGAATCGACCGTCTGCGGTGATATCGCCAGAGTCGATCGTCATTGTGCGGTTGCCGGACACCACGAGCGGGCGCTCGTAGGCAGTCTCCACCGCTCCGGCGCTCCCGCTTGGGACCTCGACGATATCGGGAAGCTCGACGTAGCCCCCATCGCGCACGAGCGTGACCCGATACCCGCCTTCGATCGCCTTGATGCGGCTGAATTGGTACGGGTACGGAAACAGGTCCCCACGCATTGCGGGCTCGGTCACGCCGTCGACGACGAGGTCGACCGCGGGCTCGTCGGCGGTGAGGATGTTGAATCGCAGCGCCGTTGCCAATGAGACGTTTTCGATCGCCATGGTCAGTGCTCCACGAAGAAGAAGTCGCGCACGCGCGCTGAGATCCGGACCTGATTGGTATTGAGCGCCGTCACCTGCACTACGATGTTGTTCGAGCTCGCGATGACCTGAGGGAGCGTCGTCGTCGTATCGATGCTAGTCGAGTCGTTGTCGGCCGTTTTGACCTGCTGGTTTGCCGCGGTCGTCATGACCGAGACGGTCAGCACCCCGTCGACGATGCCGCGGATTGTGGCCATCAGCGCACCGCCCGCTGCCTTGCTCCCGGTGACGTCGAATGCGAACCAATCGACGGTGATGCGCGCCGCGAAGTTGCCGGCGGGTAGTTGGGACGCGAGGATGGTCAACACAGCCTTATTGCCGGTCGTGTTGCCGGAGTAACGGCCGATTCGGTCGAGGATGCCCTTCGACGTAGCGCCCGTCGCTGCGTCCTGAGAGGTCACCTCGTGGCGCACACCGCGCTCATCCCAGGACCGCGTTTGCCCGTTCGAGACCCACGCTTGGGCGCCCTGCGCAGGTGCCGCAACCGGGGCATCGTAGGTGACGACAAGCCCGTCGTCGGCCCCGTTCCAGATGCGTAGCAGTGGAGTCGTGACCTCATTGTCGGCGGCTACCACGTCCCCGCGGACCGAGACGCCCGTTATGTTGGTCGCGTCGATATCCACCGCGGCGAGGTCGACAACTGCGATGTTGCCCGCGACGTCGCGCCGCACGATGGCGCTGGGAGTCGCGGTCGCTGTCGCTTCCTCGAGCAGCGCCTGGTCGGTCGACGAGATGAACCCGTGCGAGACCCCCGCGACCGCGAGCGCGTGGAGCGTCCCGCCCGCGAGGTTGCCGTGCGCGTGCACGTGGTCGTCTCTCGCAGCCTTCGAGCCGTTCCCCGCGTCCGTCGAACCGAGCCCTTGCGGCTGCTCGTCGGAGAGCACGTCGACGGGGGTGACCGTGATGTCATATCCGCCGTCCTCGCTGAGGGACGGATTGATGGTGATCGTCGCGCCGATGAAGTTGAGCGCGCGTTTGAAGGCGATCGGCTCTCCGTCGTCGAAGAGCTCGCG
>JABFXY010000151.1 GCA_013361525.1 Polyangiaceae bacterium
CGGGGCTCAGCTGCGGTGGGGCTCAGCTGCGGCGGGGCTCAGCTGCGGCGGGGCTCAGCTGCGGCGGGGCTCAGCTGCGGTGGGGCTCAGCTGCGGCGGGGCTCAGCTGCGGCGGGGCTCAGCTGGCGGCGGGCGGACGGCCGCCGGGCCCTTCGATGGGGCGAGCCGCTTCGTCCGGAACCGTCGCCGGTCCGTCGCCGCCCTCTTTGCGGGCGGGAACTGCGCGGTCTTCACCAATGAGCTCGCCGAAGCGGTACTCGATGACGCCGTGGCTCGGCCCGAAGCGCTTGTCCGCGTCGTCGACGACGAGGGCCTCGCGCAGCACGTCGTCGACATGCTCGACGAGCACCACACGGAGCGCCGCGAGCACGCGCCGCGGGATGTCGCGCAGGTCTTTGCGGTTTTCCTTCGGGATCAGGACCGTGCGGATGCGTCCGCGGTGCGCTGCGAGCAGCTTCTCTTTCAGGCCGCCGATGGGGAGCACCCGACCGCGCAACGTGACCTCACCGGTCATCGCGACGTCGTGCCGAACCGGTGCCTTCATCAACGCGCTGACGATCGCCGTGACGATCGTCACGCCGGCGCTCGGCCCGTCCTTCTTTACGAAGTCCGGGAAGTGCACGTGCACGTCGACCTTCTGATGGATGTCCTCGGGCAGGCCGAGGCGCTCGAGCCGCGTGCGGACGTACGTCATCGCCGCCTGCCCGCTCTCTTCCATCCCCTTTTCGACGAGGCCGGTGATCGTGATCTTGCCCTTGCCGGGATAAACCGTCGCCTCGGCCGGGAGCAAATCGCCGCCGACGCTCGTCACCGCGAGGCCCGTCACGAGGCCGACCTCGGGTTTGTCTTCGGTCTTGCCGACGCGGTACTTCGGCACGCCGAGCAGCTTCGGGATCGTCTTGGCGGTGATCTCGATCGGGCGCTCTTTGCCTTCTTCGACCACCTTGCGCGCGAGCTTTCGCATGACGCTCGCGATCTCGCGCTCGAGGGAGCGAACGCCGCTCTCCTTCGTGTAGTGGTGCACGATCGTGCGCAGGGCGCCTTCGGAGAAGTCGACCGACACGTCCTCGAGCCCGCACTCTTTCTGTTGGCGCGGCACCAAGAACTTCTGCGCGATGTTGAGCTTCTCGAACTCGGTGTACCCGGAGAGGCTGATGATCTCCATGCGGTCCTGCAGGGGGACCGGGATGCCCGACAGCGAGTTCGCCGTCGTGATGAACATCACGTCGGACAGGTCGTAATCGAGATCGAGGTAGTGATCGTTGAACGCGTGGTTCTGCTCGGGGTCGAGGACCTCGAGGAGCGCCGCCGCGGGATCACCGCGGAAGTCGCTCGACATCTTGTCGACCTCGTCGAGTAGGAACACCGGGTTGCCCGTGCCGACCTTCTTCAGGCTCTGCACGATCTTGCCGGGCAATGCGCCGATGTACGTGCGGCGATGGCCGCGAATCTCCGCCTCGTCGCGGACACCGCCGAGCGCGAGGCGCACGAACTTGCGACCCGTCGCGCGGGCGATGCTCTTGCCCAGGCTGGTCTTGCCGACGCCCGGCGGACCGACGAAGCAGAGCACCGGGCCCTTCAGCTTCTTCGTGAGCGCCTGCACCGCGAGGTACTCGAGGATGCGCTCTTTGATCTTCTTCAGGCCGTAGTGGTCCTCTTCGAGGATCGCTTCCGCGGCTTTGAGATCGAAGCGCTCTTCCGACTTTTCGTACCAGGGAAGCTCGAGGATCCAGTCGATGTAGTTGCGGACGACCGTGGCTTCGGCGCTCGTCGGGTGCATCATCTTGAGCTTCTTCAGCTCTTTGCGCACCTTCGCGACGGCCTCCTCGCTCATCTTCTTGTTCTTGAGCGTGGCCTCGATCTCTTGGATCTCGTTTTTGAACTCGTCGCGCTCGCCGCCACCCAGCTCCTTCTGGATGGCCTGCATTTGCTCGTTTAGGTAGTACTCCTTCTGCGTCTTCTCCATCTGCTTCTTGACGCGGGAGCGGATCTTCTTCTCCACCTGGAGGATCTCGACCTCGGCCTGCATCAGCTCGATGAGGCGTTCGAGGCGGATCTTGGCGTCCGGCGTTTCGAGCAGATTCTGCCGATCGGCGAGCTTGATCGTCGGCAGGTTGGCGATGACGGTGTCGGCGAGGCGCGCAGCGTCGTCGATCGTCTGCACGCTGACGATGACCTCCGGCGCGATCTTCTTGTTGAGCTTCACGTACATCTCGAACGTGGAGCTCACGCTGCGCATCAGCGCCTCGATCTCGACGCCGTCGTGCGCGACCTCGGGGACGTCTTCGTAGTCGACCGAGAAGAACGGCTCGGTCTGCAGGTAGCGCTTGATGCGGGCGCGCCGGCGGCCCTCGACGGTGACGCGAACCGTCCCGTCGGGGAGCCGAAGGAGCTGCATGATGATGCCGACCGCGCCGACCGCGAAGATATCCTCCGGGGCGGGCTCGTTCGTCTTCGCGTGCTTCTGCGCCGCGAGGAAGATCTCCTTGTTCTTCTCTTTGGCCATCGCCTCGTCGAGCGCCGCGATCGACTTCTCGCGGCCGACGAACAGCTGCGTGACCATATGGGGGAAGATGATGATGTCCCTGAGCGGGACGAGAGGAATGCTCCTCTCCGAACCCCCACGTCCGCGATCGTTCTTAAAGAACATTCCCGCCTTGTTGCGCCGGGAGATCATGCCCGGCGCGTCGAGTCACTGTCGGAACCGGCAGCCAGCCCCCGCTAGGCGAGCTCGGCTTCTTTCTCTTTGCTGTACACGATGATCGGCGCTTCACCGCGCTGGATCACTTCCTCGTTCACGACGACTTCCTTCACGCCGGTGCGCGACGGAACTTCGTACATGATGTCGAGCATCGCGTTCTCGAGGATGGCTCGGAGACCACGGGCGCCGCTGTGGCGCTCGAGCGCCTGACGAGCGACGGCGACGAGCGCGCCCCTCGTGAACTTCAGCTTCACCTGATCCATCTCGAAGAGGCGCTGGTACTGCTTCACGAGGCTGTTCTTCGGCTTGGTGAGGATGTCGACGAGCGCGTCCTCGTTGAGCTCGTGCAGCGTCGCGACGATCGGCAATCGTCCGATGAACTCCGGAATGAGTCCGAACTTGAGGAGATCCTCCGGCTGCACTTGGCCGAGCAGCTCGCCGAGCTTCATCTCCTTCTTCGATCGGACGTTGGAACCGAAGCCGATGGCGCTCTGCCCGATACGGCGCTGGATGATCTGATCCAGACCGACGAACGCGCCGCCGCAGATGAAGAGGATGTTCGTCGTGTCGACCTGCAGGAAATCCTGCTGAGGGTGCTTGCGCCCGCCCTTCGGGGGAACGTTCGCGATCGTGCCCTCGATGATCTTGAGCAGGGCCTGCTGCACGCCTTCGCCGGAGACGTCGCGCGTGATGCTCGGGTTGTCGCTCTTGCGGCTGATCTTGTCGATCTCGTCGATGTAGACGATGCCGCGCTGGGCGCGCTCGACGTCGTGATCCGCGTTCTGCAGGAGCTGAACGATGATGTTCTCGACGTCCTCACCGACGTAGCCCGCTTCGGTCAGCGTGGTCGCGTCCGCGATCGCGAACGGCACGTTGATGATCTTCGCGAGCGTCTGCGCGAGGAGCGTCTTACCGCTGCCGGTCGGCCCGAGCAGAAGGATGTTGGACTTCTGCAGCTCGACGTCGTTCGCGCTGACCTTGGAGTCGATGCGCTTGTAGTGGTTGTGAACGGCGACCGCGAGAATCTTCTTCGCGCGGTCCTGGCCGACGACATACTCGTCGAGGATCGTCTTGATCTCCGACGGCTTCGGGATCGGGGTCGAGCCCGCAGTGGGCTCTTCCTTCTCGACCTCCTCGGCGATGATGTCGTTGCACAGGCCGATGCACTCGTCGCAGATGTACACCGTTGGCCCGGCAATGAGCTTCTTCACCTCTTTCTGGGATTTCCCGCAGAAAGAGCAGCTCAAGTTCCCGCTACCGTGATCGTCCCGCCTTCGCTCCACGTTACCCTCGCAGACCAGCGATAGCTCGACGCTCGGAGTCTAGACCCCGTCGCCCGGCACGGCAAGATAGGCCCCTGCACGTCCGATCGATGTCGATGACGCTGTCCCCAACCACTACTACTCCAGTCATTTCGTCGTCTTGTCGGTCGGGAGCTTGTCGCGCCGCGGGATGACCTCGTCGATCAGGCCGTAGTCCTTCGCTTCCGACGCCGTGAGGTAGAAGTCACGGTCGATGTCCTTGGAGATCTGGTCGCGCGGCTTACCGGTCGCATCGACGAGGATGTCGACGATGAGATCCTTGAGGCGCTTGATCTCGCGAGCCTGGATTTCGATGTCGGTGGCCTGACCGCGCGCGCCGCCGAGCGGCTGGTGAACCATGATGCGCGCGTTCGGAAGCGCATAGCGGCGCTTCTTGTGGCCGGCGGCGAGGAGAACTGCACCCATCGAGGCCGCCTGGCCGATGCAGATCGTCGAGACGGCGCAGTGGACGTACTGCATCGTGTCGTAGATACCGATGCCGCTCGTGACGACGCCGCCGGGGCTGTTCACGTAGAGCTGGACGTCCTTGTCCGGATCCTCGCTGTCGAGGAAGAGCAGCTGCGCGATGACCGCGTTACAGACGAAGTCGTCGATCTCGGTGCCGAGAAAGACAATGCGGTCCTTCAGGAGGCGGCTGAAGATGTGCCACTCGCGCTCGCCTCGGTGGGTGACCTCGGTGACGCTCGGGATGATGTAGCCAAGCTCGCGCTCGCGGTGTGCGAGCTGCTCGCCGTTGGCCTCGAGAAACTGCATCGCTTGCGTACGGTTTTCGATTCGTCGCATCTCGTCCTCGTCGCCTCTCCTCGACAGCGGCTACCGAAGAAAATCCTCGGTAGCCCGGCGCAAAGCTATAGCAGCCCCTCCGCCCGTTGCACGCTGAGAAGGGTGCTCGCTTACTCAGTCTTCTTCGGTGACCTTCGCTGCGTTCTCGAGAAGATCGAGGATCTTGTCCTCGAGGATCATCGCGATGAGCATCTCGCGCTTCTTCGGATCGCGGTATTCGGCCTTCACCTTCGCGACGTTCTTGCCCGTCTGCTCGGCGAGCTCGCCGTAACCCTTCTCGATGTCGTCGTTGTCGACCTTGATCGCCTTGATCTTGGCGATCTCGGCCATCAACAGGCCCGCGCGGACCTTGATCTCCGCATCCGCACGAACGCGCGCTCGGAGGTCGGGCGTCGCATCTAGGCGCTGCCCGGCGCGGCGCGCCGACTGGAGGAGCTCGCGCTCCGTCGCGGAGGCCTGCTGCTCGACGAGGCTCGGCGGCACGGGGATCGGGTTGGACTTGCAGAGCTCGACGACGAGCTGCTCGGCGACCTGCTCCGACTGGCGCTGCTTCGCGACCTTCTCGAGGCGGTCGACGATGCTCTTCTTCAGGCCGTCGAGGTTCTCGTACTCGCCGCAGTCCTTCGCGAACTCGTCGTCGAGCGACGGCAGGATGCGCTCCTTGATCTCTTTGACGGTGAGCTTGAAGGTGCCCGTTTTGCCGCGGAGATCCTGCGCCGGGTGGTTCGGGGGGAAGCTCACCTCGACGTCGCGCGTGTCGCCCACGCCGGCGCCGGTCAGCGCTTCCTCGATCTCCTTCATCGTCTCGCCGTTGCCGAGCTCGGTCGTGATCGACTGCTCGCCGGAGGCGTGGGGGACGCCCGCGACCTCGAGGCGGAACGTGACGGCGACGGAGTCGCCCTTCTTCGCGGGACGCTCCGGGTCGGGCGCCTGGAGGGTCGAGTGCTCGCGGCGAAGGCGCTCGAGCTCCGCGTCGACGGCGGCGTCCTCGATCTTGATCTTCTTCTTCTTCACCTCGAGGCCTTCGAACTTCACCTCGGCGACGTCCGGCCGAACCTCGAAACGAGCCTTGTAGCTGAAGGGCTGATCCGGCGTGAGCTCCGCGGGGGCGATGGCAGGCTTCGAGAGCGGCTGCACCGACTGCTCCGCGATCGCTTGATCGAGCGTCTCGTCGACGAGTCGCTGCGCGACGTCCGCGTGGATGCGCGGCCCGTACAGGTGCATCACGACCTGCTTCGGCGCTTTGCCCGGTCGGTAGCCACGCACGCGCGCGGTGCGCGTCACGGCGGCAACGGCCTTCTCGACCTCGACCTTGACCTTGTCGGCGGGGACCTCGACGGAGAACTCGACGACGACGGGAGAGAGCTTCTCGACGGAGACTTGCATTGGAGCGGGGCGGAATAGACGGTCAGGGGTCCGGGCGCAAATCGAAACAGGAGATTTTCGGGCCCCGGCCAGGGGGCGGCAGGGTCGCGACGAGGCCGCTGCACGGGGTGCCTGCAGCTGGGCTGATAGCCGGTGCGCCTGCCCTTGCCCACGCCTCGGGCCGAGCATCAAAAAATCGCCCCTGGTGCGGGAGGCGTCCGCACCAGGGGCCCAGGATCCCGGGAGGGATCAAGTCTGTTTGCGCGAGAGGGGGCCGCTCAGTAGCGGTCGTCGGCCATCTCGCTGAACGGATCCGCGTCGAACTCGATTTCGGCGTCGAACGCGTTGTCCTCGACCATCTCTTCGAGGGACAAACCGACACGTCGTTCGGTGTGAATGATCTCGCGTTCGAACTCGGCGAAGTTCCGGAAAGCTTTCGGAAGCGACATGAATCCTCCCTCGTGAATGAGGACGAGCTGGGACGGCCCCGCGGCGAAGGTCAGCGCGGGTCGAAGGCGGTGGCGGTGGAAGCGCGAAGTAAGGAAGAAGCGCGAGACCGCCCCGGGCCGAGTCGGGGCGAGCTCGCAAGCGATGCGAAGGTCAGTCGGCCACGATCGTCGGTGCCGCGCCGGCCCGTGATGCGAGGGCGATGACGTCCGCCGTTCCGTGGAGCGGCAGCGTCCAGAAGGCGCGGTGCATGATTCGCTCGATCGCCGGGCCGGACTGGCCGGTGAGCGCGCCTGCCAGCTGACGGCGGAAGCCCGAAGCGCGAGCGCGGGTGATCCGCGCGTGCCCTCGGCTCGTCCGACCTGCACCTACATCGGCTGACATGTGGGCCAATGTAGATAGGTCTTGCGCGGTGGCCAAATTCATGCGGCCCGCTGCGTTCACTTCATGAAGCGAGGACGCGTCCGTTCGGCGTGCACGACGCGAAGCCGGCGCGACGGACGCGTCGGAAGAGCGGGAGAAAACAGGAAGACGGGAACATAGGAAGTGAGAGGGAGTACGGCGGATCGACGGCCACCGGTCGGCGGGGGCGGCGCCGCGCCAGTTGGGTTGAGCGGCGGCGCCCGACAGCGCCGGCCCTCGCTGACGGAGGAGGCCCCGTCGATGTCGCGAAACTCGCGCGCGCCGCCCCGTCCTTCCCCCACCCTCCCCTTCCTGTCTTCCCGTCTTCTTGTTCCTCTCTCTCCCTCATTCTTCGCGCCTTCTCTCCCCTCCGCGCCTTGCGCGCCGAAGGCGCGCCCTGGACTGCACAAGCGCACTCGTGTAGGCCTGCGCCTCGAGTCCGCTGTGCCCCCGATCATCATCGCTGTCGCGAATCAAAAAGGCGGGGTGGGCAAGACCACCACGAGCGTCAACCTGGCGGCGAGCCTCGCCGCGGCGGAGCGCTCGGTGTTGCTCATCGACTGTGACCCGCAAGGCAACGCGACGAGCGGGCTGGGGATCGATCGGCGGAGCGTGGAGCGCTCGGTCTATGACGTGCTCCTCGGGCAGGTCTCGCTCGACGAAGCGGCGGCGCCGAGCCGCGTTCAGCGGCTGTCGATCGTGCCCGCGACGCAGGACCTCGTCGCCGCTGAGCTGGAGCTCGTCGATGCGGCCGACCGTGCGACTCGGCTTCGCGAGGCGATCGCGCAGGCGACGGCGCCTTGCGACATCGTGATTCTCGACTGCCCGCCTTCGCTCGGCCTACTCACCGTGAACGCGCTGTCCGCGGCCGACCGGGTGCTCGTCCCGCTGCAGTGCGAGTTCTACGCGCTCGAAGGGCTCACGCACCTGATGGCGACCATCGACCGCATCAAGGCGGCGTACAACCCGACCCTCGCCTTCGAGGGCATCGTCCTCACCATGTACGACGGGCGAAACTCGCTCACGCACGAGGTCGCCGAGCAAGTTCGGGAGCACTTCCGCGTGTTTTCGACGGTCGTGCCTCGCAACGTCCGCTTGTCCGAGGCACCGTCGCACGGTGTCCCGGCGCTGCTCTACGATGCACAGTCACGTGGCGCGCAGGCGTACTTGAGCCTCGCGCGAGAGCTCCTGGAAGGGCTCCCCGCCGGCAGCGAGGTGCCCGCGCAGGCGCCGAAGAGCGGCACCAAAGAGACGCGCGCCGCGGAAGGTTCGCGCGACAACGCGGAGCGCCCGACCACCAAAGGCGCACGCTCGCCGAAGGCCGAGGCGAAGGTTTGATCGGCGGCATGGAAAAGAAACGCGCCCTCGGACGAGGCCTCGACGCGCTACTCCCGGTACCGGTCGCGGCAGCTCCGGCACGCACGTCTGCCTACGGCGACAAGAGCGTGTTTTCGTGCCCGGTCGAGCGGATTCATCCGCAGCCTGGTCAGCCGCGACAACACTTCGACGAAGCCGAGCTGTCGGAGCTCGAAGCGTCGATTCGCGAGCACGGCATCATCGAGCCGATCGTCGTCCGGCGCGTTCCGTCGACGACCGGCGAGGCGCACAAGGACACGTTCGAGCTCATCGCCGGCGAGCGAAGGTGGCGTGCTGCCCAGCGCGTCGGCCTGAAAGAAGTGCTCGTCGTCGTCAAAGACGTCTCGCCGAAAGCGGCGTTCGAGCTCGCCCTCGTCGAAAACCTCCAACGCGCCGACCTGAACCCGATCGAGGTCGCCGAGGCGTACGACCGCCTCCTTCGCGAGCACGAGTACACGCACGACACGCTCGCCGACCGCATGGGCAAAGAGCGCCCGACGGTGACGAATGCGCTGCGTCTCTTGAAGTTGCCGTCGACGGTGCGCTCGCTCGTGATTTCGCGCGAGCTCTCGGAGGGGCACGCCCGCGCCCTCCTCGGCGCGCCCGATGACGCGACCCTGGTCGACCTCGCCGAGAAGACGGTTCGAGGGCGGCTACCCGTGCGCAAGGTCGAGCAGCTGGTCCGCGCCGCTCGGCAAAAGACGAAGCCCGAAGCCGCGAACGGTGATAGCGCGAAGGCGAAGAAGAGCGCGGCGGTCCGCGATCTCGAAGCGAGGCTCGCGCGCCGGCTCGGCACCCGGGTCGAGGTGCGCGACACGAACGGATCCGGCGAGCTGTCGATCCACTACGGATCGCTCGACGAGCTCGATCGCCTCATCGCGCTCCTCGGCGCGTGAGGCGACGCGTCGGGTTGTGGGGCACCGCGTGAGCGGCGCCCTGTGATCGATGCGCGCGGCGGCTACTTGATGCCGTCGAGCTTTTCTTTGGAGGCCTTGCCGACGCCGGTGTCCTTGCCGAGCTCCCACGCCTTGCGGAGCCAGGTACGCGCTTCGTTCTTCTTGCCCTGCGCGAGGAAGGAAAGTCCGAGGTAGTAGTGCGCAGGCTGGAACTTCGGGTCGGCCTTGATCGCCGCTTTGAAGTCCTCTCCAGCCTCTTTTTCCTTCTTCAGCTCGTGTTTGCAGACGCCGCGCCGCACGAGCAGCTCGGGCTCGTTGGCCTTGAGCTCCAACGCGCGATCCAGCAAGCGAACGCAGTCATCGAACGCCTTCGCGGGGCCCATCATGCGGGCGATCGTCGCGAGAACGGCGGCGTCGTCCTTCATCGCTTCGGCGGCCTTGAGGAGATGCGGCACGGCCTCCGTCGGCTTCTTGCCCTCGAAGAGCGCGGTGCCGAGCATCAGCCGAAGCTCGGGAGTGTCCTCCGCGGCGAGGGCGCGCGACAGCGCCTTCTGCGCCTTTTCGTGGTCCTTCTTCAGCGAGTAGGCGTAGCCGAGGTTCGTGAGGAGCTTCGGATCACCGGGCGAATGCGCGAGTGCCTTGTCGACGATCGCGATCGCCTCGTCGGGGCGCGGCGGATCGGCGAGGTAGATCGCTGCGAGGTTGAGCGCGGCATCGGCGAGCTTCGGGTCGAACGTGAGCGCCTGTTTGTAGAGCCGCTCCGCTTCCTTGAGGTCGCCCTTCGTCTGCTCGGTCGCGAGGGCGAGATAGAACGCCGCCGGCGCGCTTTTCGGGTCTTCCTTCAGCGCGGCCTCGAGGTGCGGCTTCGCGTCCGCGAACTTGCCGGATTTGACGAGCGCCTCGCCCTGCTCGAGCTCCGGGTTCTTCTTCTCGGTCGCGGCAGCGGTCGCCGTCGAGACCGGCGGATCCGCATCGAGCGGCTCTTCCTTCGGCTCCGGCGTGCTCGAGCACGCACCGAGCGCGAGCGCCACCGCGAAAACTCCGACTTTTACGCACCGAAACGAGCTGTCGTTCGCCAGACGCATGGTTCGACCCCGTATCACGCTTTGACGCCCTTGTCGCCGGAGCCTTGGGCCGCTTCTCCGTCGTGTCGCGTCCTCCCGGCGACGACGCAGCGGCGTCGGACGCGGGGCCTTGCTCTTCCCCGCGGGCGGCGAGCAGCGTCGCCTCCACCGCGGCGGTTCGTGGGCCGGGCTCGATCTTCATGCCGGTCCGCTCGGTCACGTAGAACACATCGGCGACCCGCGTCCCCTCGGTGTTGATCTTCGCGACCGCGATGGTGAGGCCGAGCTCGTAGAGCGCGTTGGCGATCGCGAGGAGGACGCCGGGACGATCGAGTGTCGTGACCTCGATGACGGTGTGCTCCTTCGACGCGCGGTGATCCACGGCGACACGCGTCCGCACCTTCGGGCCTTGCCGGCGCGGCGGCGTCGCGCGCGAGACGACCGCCGCGGACGTCCGCTCGCCGGCGAGGAGCGATTGCAGATCGCGCGTCAGCTTCGGAAGCGACCGGACCGCAGCGCTGACGCCCTCCACCCTGCCCTGCACCCAGAAGAGATCGACGGCCTGCACCGTGCCGTCGGAGAGCCGCCGCGTGTAGATCTGCGCGGCGAGGATCTCGAGGCGCGAGCCCGCGAGCGCGGCCGCGATCATCGCGAGGAGGCCCGGCCGATCGTCGGCCACGATGCAGAGCTCGGCTGCCTCGGGGTGGCTCGACGGCACGATGTTCACGGACACCGGCGCAGCGTGGCGGCGCACGACGCCGGCGTGCGCGACGATCGCCTGGGCCGAGCTCGCGATGAGGTAACGGTCCGGCATCGACGCGAGAAACCCGGGCAAAAACGCGAGATCTCGATCCCCCTCGACCTCGGCGTCGAGGTACCCGCGCGCGAAGGAGACGATCTCGCGACGGAGCAGCTCCGCCCTACCCTGCTCGCCCGCGCCGCCGGAGAGGAACTCGTCCACCGCGATGAAGAGCTCGTCCAGCATGTGCGCCTTCCACGAGGTCATCGACGTGGGGCTCGTCGTCGACACGTCGACGACGGTGAGCAGGAACAAGTTGCGGAGCATCTCGCGCGTGCGCACGACGCTCGCCATCTCCTCGACGGTCGCGGGGTCGTCGACATCTCGCCGCGTCGCGAGCCGGTACATCGTGAGGTGTGCTTCGATGAGGCGCGCCACCTCGTCGATCTCGTCGGGACGGAACCCGAGACGCTGCAGAATGACGTGCGCCATCTGGGCGCCGCGCTCGCTGTGGTCTTTGCCGCCGATCGCCTTGCCGACGTCGTGGAGCAGCGTCGCGAAGGACAAGACCGCGGGGCTCACGACCTCCGCTGCGAGGCGCGAAGCGAGCGGGTGCTCCGTCGCGAGCTCGCCGCGCGTGAGCGCTGCCAGGCGATCGACAGCCGCGACGCTGTGAACGTCGACCGTGTACACGTGGTAGACGTCATGGTGCACGCGCCCGACGACGGGCGAAAACTCCGGCACCATCGCGAGGAGCAAGCCGAGCTCGTGCATCTCGCGAAGCGGGCTTCCCTTGTCGAGCGACGTGTCGCGTCGCATGCTGACGAGCTCGACGAAGAGGCGGGCGGCATGCGGGGCCGCGCGGAGGCGCTCGCACCAGAGCGCGTCGCTGGTGTGGCGCATGATGGTCTCGCGCGCATACGGATAGAGCGGGCGACCGCGCTCGACAGCGATGCAGAGCATCTTCAATGCGAGCGCCGGGTCGTTCTCGAGGCGCGAGGTGTCCGCGAGGGTCACCGCGCCATCGAACAGGCGAAACCCGTCGCCCAGGTCTTCATCCTTCGGTCGCTTCTTGTCGAGCGCGACGGTCGCCCGCGTGATCATCATCGTGACGCCTCGGTTCACGACGCGCGCGGCGCGGTAGTACTCGCTCATCATCCGCTCGACGGACTCGGGGCCTTCGCCGTATCCGAGCTGAACCGCGATGAGCTCCTGCTCCTCGAACACGAGCCGATCGCTTCGACGGCCGGCGTGCGCATGTAGAAGATGGCGAATTTCCCAGAGACGCTCCTGCGCGGCGGCGAGCTCCTGCGCCTCGCGCGGGACCAGCGCGCCCACACGAACGAGGGCGTCGATCTCGCCCGTTCCGTAGCGCGCGGCGGCCGCCCAACGAAACACATCCATGTCGCGAAGACAGCCGGCGCCGTTCTTCACATCGGGCTCGAGCAGGTACACCGAGTCACCGAAACGCTCGTGTCGCCGTGCGACCTCCTCCGAGAGGCGCGCGCCCCAGCGCGCGAGCTCCGAAGTCGAAAACAGGCTCCCCGAGATGCGCCAGACGAGCTCGTCGGAGAGCTGTCGATCGCCGTCGAGGTAGCGCCAGTCGAGGAGCGACGTGGCCGTCGAGAGATCCTCGCGCGCGAGGTCGACCACGTCGCCGAGCATCAGGATCTGGTGGCCGATCGAGAGGCCCGCGTCCCAAAGCGGATAAAGCACCGCGTCGACCACACGCTCCGCGTCGGAGGCGTTCCGGGCCAGGATGCGCACGTCGAGGTCGCTCCGAAGCGCGACCGCGCCGCGGCCGTACCCACCGACCGCCGCGAGGGCGACGGCACCTTCACGTGCCGCGGAGAAGATCGGCGCGAGCAGCTCGTCGTAGGCGCGCACCAGGTCACGGCCGAGCCCGAGCCCCCACCCGCTCGTGACGTCCGAAGACGACGCGGGATTGGGCGTCGTCGGAAGCCGCTCCTCGAGCCTTCGACGCAGATCGAGGAGGCGCGCCTTCAGGGTGGCCGGGCTGCTCATGGCCGCCTCACGGTAGTGCACTTTCGTAGGTTAGACAGGCTCCTCGACGATGCGAGGCCGACGAAGCGTGGCGAACGAGCCGGCCACGACCGTGACGGATTCGCCGCTGGAACAAGCGACAAGTCGCTTCGCAGCGCGCAGGCCGGCGCGATCGCGGGGAACGGCCTCGCTGGCACGGTCGATGGAGACACAGGATGTCATGGGTGCCGAGGTTGGTCCGCGACGCCACGCCGGATCCCGCGTGTTGCACGGGATCGATCTCGCCATCGGTGCGTGTCTCCTCGCCGCTTGCATCGGCGGCCAGGGACCGATGGCTTCACGCACCGCGTTGATTGACGAAGACCTGACGGTCGCGTCGCGTGGTCCGGACTCGGTCAACTACTACACGCCCTTTTGGCCGACCTGGTCGACGTGGTCGTACGGCCCGCAGATCGCGGAGGCGGCGCGTGAACAGGACGCTGCCGAAGTGGAGAACCTATCGGCGACCGCGGACCGCCTCGCGTGGCGCGCCGAGATCGACGACCGCGTGAGCGTCGTCGATGCGCGGATCAAGGCCATGATGACCCGCGCAACCCCGGAGGAGCGAAGCCGCCTCAAGGAGGCGCGCACCGATGTCGAAGGCGATCGGCTCGCCATCGCGACGGTGCCCGACGACGCCGCGTCCGACGCCCTTCAGCGCATCGAGGACAACCTCGCGACGCTGGAGACGGAGCTCGATCGAGTCGAAGCGCGCGAGGGCCCGGACGTCGGCGGGATCTGCAGGCTCGACCTCGACAAGGTCGCGCGCGATGCCCGCGGCGCGCCCTGCTAGTCGGCCCTGCCGGGCGGCCTGCCCGGTGTCACATCGCCTTGTACTTCACCGTGCCGTCGCCGCCTTCTTTCTGGTCGTCGACGCGGCTGATGCGATCGGGCGCGATCCCCGAAGCGGCGATGAACTCGCGCGCGGCTTCGTTCGAGCCGTACGCGAGTTCGTCGGGCGTGCCTTCGGCGATCACCTCGCCTCGCACGAGCAGATAAGCCTGGTGCGCGATGCGGAACGTGCTGGTCATGTCGTGGGAGATCACCACGCTCGTGACGCCGAACCGGTCGCGCGTCTCTTCGATGAGGTCGTCGACCATGCGGCTGGTGATCGGATCGAGGCCGCTCGTCGGCTCGTCGTAAATGAGAATCCGCGGCTCGAGCATCAGCGCCCGCGCGAGGCCCACGCGCTTTCGCTGCCCGCCGGAGAGCTCGCTCGGCATGCGATTCTCTTTTCCTTCGAGGCCGAGGAGCTTGAGCATGTTGAGGACTTTTTCGCGCTGCTCGCGGCGCGGCATGCGCTTGCGGTGCTCGCGCAGCGGAAAGACGACGTTCTCGAAGATCGTCATCGAGTCGAGCAGCGCGGCGTACTGGAACACCATGCCGAACTTCTGGCGCACGCGGTTCAGCTCGACCTCGCCGAGGGGCGCGATGTCTTCGCCTTCGACCCAGATGTGGCCCGTCGTCGGCTTCTCGAGCGCGATGAGCATGCGAAGCAGCGTCGTCTTGCCGGCGCCCGAGCCACCGATGACCACCGCCGTCTGGCGCTTCTTGAGGTGCATCGTGACGCCACGGAGCACCTGCGTGTCGCCGAACGTCTTGACCACGTTGTCCACGAAGATGTGATCATCCGGCAACATGCCGGCGGGCGCCGTCTTTGCGGAACCATTGGAGGTCACGTGGACTTTCTGCCTCTCGAGGCGCCGTTGTTGCACAGGCGAGGCCACGATGCGAGGCCGTGAAGCCGCGAAAAATCCCCTCGCCTCCGGGCCTGTTCGGTGGTCTACGCTTCCGTTTCATGACCGAAGCGATGCTCAACAGGGTCCTCACCGAAGCCGAGGCACAGAAGGACGGCGGGGAGTTCAAGCTGGGAGATGGCCGCCGTCTGACGCTCTACGCGGGCCACGCGGGCGTGTCGCTGACCATCACCCGCATCGAAGGGCTCAAGCTGGTCGACGACGGCACCGTGGTCGCCCGGAACGACAAGGGTGACCGGTTCTTCGTCGCACTGCCGGACCTCTTCGCCGTCGCGGCGGAGGGCTCGACGACGGCCGCGGCGAGCCGCAAAGCAGGCTTCCTCGGCTGAGAAGTCTCATCGAAACATGCCCACCGCGGCGGAGTTGCCCTATCGTTGTCGGACGTGTCCGCCATGCGACCGGCCGTAACGATGCGACGAGCGCTCCTCGCGGTGTCCGTGTTGGCAGCCGTGACCTGCCCACGCCTCGCGTGGGCAGATGACACCGCCGCCGCCGACGCGCTCTTCGTGGACGGCAAGACGTTGATGGAAAACGGCAGGCTCGAAGAAGCTTGTCCAAAGTTCGAGGCGAGCTTCGAGCTGTCGAAGGCGCTCGGGACGCTCCTCAACGTCGCCGACTGCCGCGAGCGAAACGGAGACCTCGCCGTCGCCCTCGACGCGTGGAACCGCGCGCTCGCGCTCGCGACCGAAAAGGGCGACGACCGAAAGACGTACGCCGACGAGCGGCGCGCAGCGCTCGAGCCGAAGGTGCCGAAGATCGCGCTCGACGTGAAGCTCGGCGCGGAAAAGCTCGCGATAACCCTCGACGGCAAACCCGTGGACGAGGCGAAATGGGGCCTCGTCATCTATGTCGACCCTGGGACGAGCGCGATCGAGGTGCTGCGCGGCGACACGGTGCTCGACAAGAAGACGGTCGAGGCCCGCGAAGGCGAGACGAAACGTGTCGCCATCGATCTCGACGCGATCGCCAAGGCCCACCCGAAGAAGGTCGTCCGCCCCGTCGAGAAGGTGAGCCCCGCGCAGCAATACGCGGGCATCGTCGTGATGAGCGTCGGGCTCGCGGGGATGGCGACGTTCGGCATTCTCGAGGGCGTCGCCTTCGCGAAGCGCGCCGAGGCCGATGGCGAAGGCGGATGCATCGATCGCGACGAGGACACGACGATCTGCTCGCCGCGCGGCTACGAGCTCGCGCAAGAAGCGGGCGATCTGGCCGAGATCGGGCAATGGATGGGTGTCGGTGGCCTCGCGACCGCGGCCGTCGGGCTCACGGTTTTTCTCACGGCACCGAAGGACGAGCCGGACGACGCCAAGGCGCAAAAGGCAACGGCCACCGTCTTACCCTGGGTCTCACCGACCGGCGGCGGGGTCGTCGTCTGGGGGCGCTTCTGATGATCCGGGGGGTCGTCGCCGCACTCGCCACGCTGGCGGCGGCCATGCTGGCGACCCTCGCCGCGGGCTGCGATCAGATCCTCGACATTCCGAGTGAAGCGCAGCCGCTCGACGAGAGCGCGGTCCGGACGTGCGGCTGCGAGTCGCTCGCGTTGCAGCAGGGTGCGTTCGACACGCGATGTACCGACGCGCTCGACGTTCTGCTCGCGAACCAGGCCGAGGATGTCGAAAAGCAGCAGCTGCTCGCCCTCGCCGAGATGAATTGCGCGAGCTGCGCCGAGGCAGTGCCTTGCTACGCCGAAATCACCAACGCCGTCGTCGACGGCCAGACGTGCGGCGCCAGCAACGAGTGCGCGAGCTGGGCGTGTTGCTCCGGGCCGCTCGAGCTCGCCGTCGAGGTGACCGCGACGAGCGGTCGCAGCCTCGTCGTCCAGCCGGTCGACGGCGCGCCGACCTGCTGCCCGATGGTGGAGGCGCCCGCCGTCGCGTGCACGTCGTGCGGCGACGCGATCGCGAGCATCGCCGAAGGCTCCGCGATACCCGAGGTGTGCGCCGAGGGCCTCGAAGCGATGCAAGGTCTTGCCGCGTGTTTCACCGAATTTCTGCGCCAGCACCCGCTCCAGTGCGCGACCGAGGGCTGCCGCAAAGAGGGCTTCGACGCCGCCGGTTGTCTCGACTGCCTGGCTGCCAACGCGTCGGGCGACTGCGCCGCCGAGCTCTCCGCCTGCAGCGACGACCTCGCGCGGCCGTTTTCTGCCTCTCCATGAACGGGTTACTTGCGCGAGGTGAAGCCTCGCGGCCGATGAATTGCTTATGCGCGACGGGGGAGCTCGGGCACCAATGCTTCTAGAAGAACGTTCCACCGCGCCAGGGCGCGTCGCCGCCGTCGCCGTTGCGATCGGTTGCTTCGCCGCCCTCGCGGGTGCGTGCCGCGGAATCGTCGGCTCCGACTCGGTCGACGCCGTCGGCGAGCTCTGCGTCTCTCTGACGGACTGTTACGGCGAGGCGCGATTCGCGTGCGACACCCTCGTCGGCCGCGCCAACGAAGCGCCCGACGAGGTCATCACGTCGTTCCTCCGGGATTTCGATCCCGAGGCGTGCCTCGACTCGTGCTCGGGCTCGCGGGTGTGCCTGGACAACGCGCTCTTTTGCACGGCGCGCACGGAGGCCTGCAGCTTTCAGGACGAGTGCTGCGGCTGGTCCGAAGGCCTCGCCGAATGCCAAGAGCGCCCGGGCGGCGCGGCCTGCTGCGCGCGCGACGGCGTCCAATGTGAAGAGACGTCGGACTGCTGCGAGTCGGAGTGCATCGACGGCTTCTGCGGCGGCACGCAGTGCGCGCTCGTCGACGAGCCCTGCCGCTGGGCGCTGGATTGCTGCAGCGGTCGCTGCATCGTTGGGCTCACCGGCGACAAGACATGCCAGGCGCTCCAGTGCTCGAAGGTCGGCGAGCCCTGCAAATCCTCCGATGAGTGCTGCAAAGATCCCGGCGGTCTCGAGGTGCTCGAGTGCGTCGGCGCGACCGAAGCGTCGCCCGGTGTCTGCCTCGTCCAAACCCCCTGCACCGCCGAGGGCGGCCCCTGCGTTCCCGGCGGTGACAGCGCTTGCTGCGAGGGCACCTCGTGCGAGCTCGCGACCGCGACGAAGGAGTTCGTCTGCAACCCGACAGACTGCGATCTCGCCGGCTTCGACTGCGCCGACGACTCGGACTGCTGCGGCTCGCTCATCTGCTCCTTCAGCGTCACCGGGTCGTTCTGCGATCTGCCGCCGAACGAGTGCGGGAAGGCCGGCGTGGGCTGCATGGAGGGGGCGGACTGCTGCTCCGGGACCTGCATCGCCGGTGCGTGCACGCAGGGTGGCAACGGCTGCGAATCGACGATCGGGACATGCCACTCGCCGCTCGCACAAGGGCCGGTCATCTCCAGCGAATGCGAGGAGCACGACGAGTGCGTCGCCATCGTGAAGGCGGCAGACGCGTTCTGTGCCTGCACCGCGTGGGACTCCCTCTGCGTCGGCGACTACGTCGCATGCTGCGGGAACGTCGACGGTGCCTGCAACTGACCCGCTTCGGCCTGCGTGGGTGCTCGCACCTTTGGTGACCGGCGGTCCGATCCGAGTGTGCCACCGAGCCGGCACATTTTTCAGAGCGGCGGCCCACCCTCTCCGGCACCACCCCTGCGTGATCGGAGCCTCGATCGCCGGGCATTGCCACCACGTCCCTCCTCCGGCGACCCTGGGAGTCCGTCGGTAGGCTCTTTGCTTTCACCGCCCGCGGAGGCTTCTCCATGCGTCTAGCGCTCTCGATTTCCTTCGCTGCCTGCCTTGCGCTTGTTGGGTGCTCTACGACCAATGACGGCTCGGTGGAGGACGACGACGGGGGCAGCTTCAACGACGGCGGCTCCGGGCCGGGTAACGGCAGCGGCGGAGGCGGCGCGGCGGTCGGCCTCGAGGAAGGGGCCGTTGGGGAGGACGTCAACTCGCCCGAAGCCGGGAGCGCGTGCGAACCAGGCTCGCGCGATCCGGGGCAGTTGCTCCGCGTTCGGCCGCGCTCGGTCGGAGGTTTCGCGTCGGCCCAATACGCGCGAGCCGCGATCGCGAGCGGCCAATGGCCCGACCCCGTCGTCCTGCGCCTCGACGACTTCGTCGGCTACTACCAGGATCGAATCGTCCTCCCCGCGGAGATCCCGCTCGAAGTTCGCGGGCTCGTCTCCCAGATCGACGAGGTCAACGCGAGCATTTCCCTCTCGGCCCGTTTGCCGGTCCAGACGGCGCGCTCGCCGGTCCACATCATTGCCGTCACCGACGTGTCCGAGAGCACCGGCGGATTCGTGGGCACGCGCGACGGCGCGCTCGACGCGCTCGCGAGCCGCATCGCCTCCGCCGAGACGGATTCCTTGTCGGTCGTCGCGTTCGGCGACCCTCCGGAGATCATCTTCGAGCACGCGACCGGCGCCGACGCGCAGGCCCAGCTGTCGAGCAACAAGCCGCGGCTTCAGCCGCGCACCGGCAACGACTTGCTCGGTGCGCTCGCTGCAGCGACCGATCTCGCTGCTGCCGGCGAGAGCACGCACATCCTGCTTTTGACCGACGGCGGCGTCGCGTGGGGTCCCGATCTGGAAAAGGCGATCGTCTCGGCGCGCGACCGCGGCATCGTGACGTCGGTGGCCCAAGTCGGCCGCGACAACAACACCGACGCGCCCCTCTTCTTGAACGACGCGCTCCTCGAGAACATCGCGCGCACAGGCGACGGGACGCGGCTGTACCTGCCGCCGCCGAGCATCGACGAAGCCTCCGAGGCCGAGCTCGCGCTGCGAGGTCGCTACGACGCGCTATTCACGATCGCGTCCTCCAAGGCGTGGCTCGAGATCACGCTGCCGAGCGGCGTGACCGCGGTGACCGAATCATTCGGCGAGCCGAGCTCGGGCCCGGTCGGTTACGGGCGGCCCGTCGGGCTCACCTTCGACGTGGTGGCGGCATGTGACACGGCCTTCCAGAGCGAAGGGTCATCGTTCCAAGTTGCGCTCGTCACCGAGGACGGACCGATGGCAACCGGTGCCCTGCCCCTCGCCATCGCATCCGGGGCGGTGCCGTCCACCGATCCGACGGCGCAGGTCAACGTCGCGATCACCCGCGTGGTGAAGGCGCTGCGCTCACGAAGCGGCTCGGACTTGGCCATTGCACACGAAGCTGTCTCGAAGATCTCGCTCGACGGACAGACGGCGTGCCCTGAGCTCGTGCCCGACGTGTGCGAGCCGAGCAAAGAGATCTGCTGCGTTCGCTCCGACCTGCTCGAGCTCGTCGCGGGCGCTTGCTCGCTCGCGGGTGAGGCCTGCGACAACGCGACGACGCCCTGAGCCCGCATCACGCTGCGTCTCAATCATGGGTCATGCGCGTCGTCTGGAGATAACCCTCCAGCGACGTCTTCGCGTGCGATCGCAGGAGGCGCTCCCCTTTTGCGCCGAATCCTCTGCGCATCTTGCGCAACCCGATTGCGCATCCTGATCTACGCGAGCGGCATCGAATGCGGCAATTCTCGAGTATTTACCGAGGCACGTCGGTTGCTGCAGTCATCGGGTGACGATGCTTCCCTACTACTGCAATGAGGCGATGGTCCTCTTGCCCAGCGTTCAAAGCATGATCGACCGCACGCGCCACGCGATCGAAGTCGTGACGGAGGACGGCGTCGCGCTCGATCTCGTGATCGCGCGCATCGCGCTCGCGCCGGACGAGACGCTTCACGGCGCCGTCGACAAAGCGCTGGAGGAGCAGCGACGCTCACTTCGCGGTTTCCAAATCTTGTCGAAGACCGAGGGTGAATACGCCGGCCTCTTCGGCGTCGAGCTCAAGACGCGTTTCTTCGACGCGAGCCACGGCCCTCGATTCCACCACGCCTTTCACACCGTCATCGACGGCGAACGCGTGGGCTTCTTCGGCATCTCGACGATGGAGGACGCGCCCGCGTGCGAGGCGTGGATGTCCACGTTGCTGTCGAACCTCAAAGTGCGATCTTGAGGGCACCCGACCGCCACCCCGCCCAAACTTATAACGGTGTCGGATCGGGTGGCGGCGCCGTCGGTATCGGCGTGGGCGCAGGCGGCACCATCGGCGGGATCCGCGGCGGCCGCGGCTTCGGCTGGAGCTCCGGCGGCGGCGCCGGTGGCAGGACACTCGGCGGGATGGGCGGCACGGTGGGCGGTGGCGCGGCCGTCGGCGGCGCGGCCGTTGGTGGTGCCGTCGGCGCCGGAGCCTGCTCCGTCGCCTGCGGCGTCCCGGTCGCGCTCGGCGCTTGGGTCGCGGTCGGTTGGGCGGATTGCCACGGCGCGGGCGGCGCGGTGTCACCGGGAGCGCTCACGGGCGGCGCCGTGTCGCAACCGGACGCGCATCCGATCGCGATCGAGAAGAGGAGCCCGCGGCGCCACATCGAACCCACACTCAAACACTGACCCATCCGGCTTGCCTGGGCACGCCCTAACCGGCTCCCGCGCGCGCCCGCGACCTCCTCTCAAAGCGCGGTCAGTCCGCCGTCGATCGTGAGCACACTGCCCGTTACGTACGGATTCGATTGGAGGAACGTAATCGCGTCTGCGATGTCGTCAGCCTGGCCGAACCGACGAGTCGGCAACGTCTTTTCCGCCCACACCTTCGTCGCGTCGCGTGTCGCGGCGTGAATCGGGGTGTCCACGACACCCGCCAGGACCACGTTCACGCGGACCGGCGCGAGCTCGAGGGCGAGCGCCTTTCCGAAACCGAGGATCGACGCGCTCGCAGCCGCAAGCGCGGTGAATCCTTCAGCCGGCGGCTTCACCGCGGAGGCTCCGGTGAGCAGCGTCACGGAACCGCCGGTGTCGAGGTTCGCTGCCGCCGCACGCGTCACGTTCACGAACCCTCGAAGCTTGTCGAAGGTCCGCTCGACTTGTTCGTTCGTCAGCGATTGGATCGGGGCACGGCTCCCGAGCTCGTCGGCGACGGCGGTGAGGACGAGGTGGTGGATCTTGCCGAGCGAGCCTACGACGCGCTCGACCTGCGCCGCATCGAGCATATCCATCGCGAACCGTTGGACGTCTCCGCCGTCGATCGTCCCCGCGGCCTGGTCGAGCTTTGCTTGCGAACGACTGAGCATCACGACCTTGGCGGAGCGCGCAGCCGCGGCACGCGCCGAGGCGAGCCCGATACCCGAGCTCGCTCCGACGATCACCACCGTCTTACCCTCGAGATCGACCCTCATGACGCCCTCCGAATATCCAATACGGCTTTCCCGAGCACGCGCCTGCCGAGCAGCGCTTCGGCCGCGTCGGCGACCTTCGTCCAGTCGTCGCGATACCCAATTTGTGGATCGAGCTGACCACGTTCGAGCAGCGACGCCAAATAGGTAATGTCGGTTCCGAAGCTCGAGCCGACGACGAAGACGTCGATTCGCCGCCCGCTCGCCCGCCGGCGTTCCAGCTCGAAGTCGATGGTACTCGGCTCGCCCGACGCCATTCCGATGCTCTGCAAGGAGCCTCCGCGCTCGACCAGTGCGAAAGCCTTGGCGAGCAGGCTGCCTCCGACGTTGTCGAGCACACCGAAGACGGGGTTGTCGACGGCATCCACGCCGACGACGACCTCGTCCGCGCCGAGCGAGCGCAGTCCTTCACCCCGTGCCTCGCTCCCGACCGACGCGACGACATGGGCCCCCGCGCGATGGGCGAGCTGGACGGCGAAACGACCCACACCCCCCGAGGCGCCCGTCACGAGCACGCGCCGCCCGACCACGGGGCCCAGCGCTCGAACTGCGCGCAGTGCGCTGACGCCCGCGGCGGGGATGGCGCTGGCGGCGCCGAGATCGACGGAGTCGGGGACAATTCCGAGCTCCCCGGTGTCCACGGCTCGAAGCTCGGCCCAGCCGGCGCGCCCGCTGAAGGAGGCGACGCGTGTCCCTTCTTTCGGGCCCGAGCCGTCGGCGGCCCTGCGCACGACGACGCCTGCAGCGTCCCATCCATGCACCTCTCCTGGGCGGCGCAGCTCGTCGATGAACGCGATCTCGCCGAAATTGAGCGAGATTGAATGAACTTCGACGAGCGCCTGCGACGGCGTCGGCTCGGGAATCGGAACGTCGGCGAAGCGAAGCCCGCACGGAGATGCGGGATCGTGAACGATGGCGCGCATGGGGTTGTGCAGCTCCTTTCGACGAGCAGCATGCGCCCGGTTCCCCGGATGAACCATGCTACTTTGTCGCCAATGCTTGACTATTCGTCCGACGCGGCGACGTTGCCAGTCGACCCGCTCAGCCGGGTGTTGCAGGACTTGCGAATTACCGACAACTCCTATGGTCGCTGCACATTGAAGCGTCCGTGGGGCATCGAGTTTCCTGTGCAGCCACAGGCGCGCTTTCATTTCGTCGTGTCGGGCGACTGCTGGCTCCGAGCGCCGAAGCGCGGCTGGATGGAGCTGCAGCCCGGCGACGTCGTCCTGCTGCCGCACGGGACGGGCCATGCGCTCGCAGACAAAGCCGGCGCGCGAATGAAGATCATCGACGACATGCCGCTCGATCCCCTCGGCGACCGCGTCTTCGAGATGCGCGCCGGCGGGCGCGGCGCGGAGACGGTGCTGGTTTGCTGCAGCGTCGGATTCGACCAACCGGCGATGCACCCGATGCTCGAGCTGATGCCGCCGATGCTGCTCGTCAAAGGTGGCGGGCGAGATCCACTGTTGCCCTCGTTGCTCGACGCGATGGCGGAGGAGGTGACTTCAAGGCGTGTGGGCGCGGCGACGGTGATGACGCGGCTCGCGGACGTCGTCATCACCCGAATGATTCGCGCGTGGGTCGAGTCGCGCGCGGAAGATACGAAAGGTTGGCTCGCTGCCATTCGCGATCCCCAGATAGGTCGAGCCCTCGCGGCGATTCACCAACAGCCCGGCGAGCGCTGGTCCGTCGAAACCCTCGCCGACGTCGCGAGGACGTCGCGATCCGTCTTCGCCGAACGGTTCGCGTCCATCGTCGGGACGACGCCGGCGCGATACCTCCATAGGTGGCGAATGTTTCTGGCGTCGAGCTGGCTGAAAAACGAGCGGATGACCGTCTCCGAGGCGGCGAACCGGCTCGGCTACGACTCCGAGGCTGCGTTCAGCCGCGCGTTCAAGCGGTTCGCGGGCGTCCCGCCCAGCACGCTGCGCGGGCAGCGAAGTGCAACCAGCGCGGAAGCCGCGCTATAGCGTGCGTGCGATGAAGCGATACGTGGCACTCCTCCGAGGGATCAATGTGGGGGGCAACAACCTGATTCGCATGTCGGATCTCAAATCCTGTTTGGAAGACAGCGGGTTTTCGGGCGTGCGCACATATATCCAAAGCGGCAATGTGATTTTCGGCTCGACGGAGCCGGCGCGAAACATCGCTCCCGCCGTGGAAAAGGCGCTCTCTACAGCGTTCGACTACGACGCCAAGGTCGTCGTCCTCTCGCAGCGTGAGCTCGCGACGGTCGTGGACGGCGCTCCACCTCGCTTCGGCAAGAGCGTCGAGCACCGCTACAACGTCGTCTTCCTCCGGTCGCCCGCCACACCGAAAGACGTGCTCTCGATCGTGACGCCCAAAGAAGGTGTGGACGAGGTCGCGTCGGGCAAAGGTGTCGTCTACGTCTCGACGCTCCTTCGTGCCGCCACGAGGAGCAAGCTCGCGCGCATCGTCGGAACGGAGGTCTACAAGAGCGTGACTATCCGTAACTGGAACACGACGCAGAAGCTCCACGCGCTCATGAGCGCGGCGGACGCCGAGTGATCAGTCGGCACAGGCGAAGGCCGGGTCGGACTCGTCGGCGCCTTCCACCTCGCCGACCCGGGCGGTGATGCTCGCCGCGCACGCTTCGGGAACGAAGGAGCCCTCACCCGCCTCGGTGGCTTCGAAATCGAACCGGAGCGCAGCAAGGTCGCAGTCGATCGTCGACGGGTCGAACGACTCGGTCACCGCGGTCGAGAAGTATTCGACGTGATCGATGTCGCCGGCGTACGGAAACACCCCGGTCTCGGAGCGCCCGATAGAAAACACGCTGTCCGGCTCGATGATGGGGAGCGCGTCCGAACATTGGACCTCGGCCGCGAGCTCGCCATTGATGAAGACACGCGCGGTCGGCGACGCAAACGAGCCGAGGATGTGGACGAACCCGTTCGAGGCGCCGAGCGGCGCCGTCGCGAAACACGTGTTGCCTTCGACGAACACGATGAGCCGAGCCTCGAGCTGCCCTTCGTCGGCGATGGCGAGGTAATAACCGTTGTTGAACCCGTCGAGGTGCCGGCCCGCGACGAACCGGATGCCGGACGCATCGGTGAAGCGCAGCGATGCGCCGACCGAGAAGTTGTCGGCGGCGGACGCTTCGTCGCCGACGTCGGCCACCAGCACGTCGTCGACGCCGTCGAAGGTCGCGACACATCCGTTGGCAAGGGGTGCGCTACCGCCTGTCGAAGGGCTGCCGCCGGTGGGCGCGCTGCCGCCGTCCGCGCTTCCTCCGACGCCGCCTCCGCCGTCGTTTCCGCCAGTACCGCCCTGCGATGTGGACCCATCGTCACCACAGGCGACCGCGAAGGTGAACAGGACCGTGGCAAGGATGGTGTGAGGATGGATCCGCATTGGTGTGCACCGAAGAATGAAAGACAGCCTCATGGGCTCACTGCGCGACAGGGCGAGTTTCGTAAAGACACCCGAGCTGGCATTCAAGATCGGACGGTTTGCAGCAGCAAGTTTCGCCGCGCCGAAGCGGCCGGCGGCGCCACTCGACGGGCTTTCGCCTGGCGCTCTCCTCGGTAGAAGCAACAACGGCCGGGGAAGCGACAACGGGTGGAGGGGCGCCCGCCGCCGAGACCGCCGGCGAGGTCGACGTGGGGGCAGCCGATGCCGAGGCCGACGACGATTGCGCGACCCCGCTGGGCGCGGTCACCGTGTTTGCCGACGGCACGACGGGAACGTCGGCCGGTTCGCCACGGCATGCGACCAGCAATAGAAGCAGCGGGACCCGGCGAAACACGTCGAAAGCGTAGCGCACGATCCAACCCTCAATCGACGATGGTGATCGGCGTGCCCTTCTTTACGAGCTTCGCTACCTCTTCGATCTCGCCGTTGTCGAGCGCGACGCAGCCCAAGGTCCAATCGGCCTTCTTGTGCTCACCGTCGGCCATGCTCTTCGGGCGTCCGTGGATCGCAATGCCGAACCCGATGTTGGCGTCGTGCGGAACCTTCCCCTCTGCTTTGAGGCGCGCGAATCGTTTGACGTCCTCGTAGTTCGGATAGCTGACGCCGAGGAGGATGTGCCAGGGGCTCGTGTCGAGACGGCCCGTGACGGCGTAGGTGCCGACGGGCGTGACGCCGTCGCCCTCACGCAGCTTCGGGCCCGCGCCGCCCCAGCCGATCGCGATGGTGTACGACCGGACGACGACGTCGTTCGCGAGCAGATGCATCCGGTGCGCGGCCTTCTCGACGCGAACCGCGGTGATCGCCGGCGCGGGCGCCCGCGCGAGCGCCTCGTAGTCGCACGTGAAGCCGTCGGGGCAAAGCGACGGCGGTGCTGGCTCGGCATGCGGGCCTGCGGCCTCGGGGCTCGGCGTCGGTAGCTGAGGGCCCTCCGCGGCGAGATCGCCCTGCGCCGGCGATGCTGCGTCGCCGGGAGCGACCGTTGCGTCGGGCGTTGGCCTGACCACCTCGGCCTCGGCGGTGGGCGTGGGATCTCCGAGGGGCGCGTCACACGCCACCCCGAGCAAGGTTGCGAACACGACGGCTCGGATGCGGTTCATTCGTCCGTCATCGGACGACCAGGCCGAGCTGTGACGCGCGGATGCGCTCGAGGCGGAAAGGCCGGCGCCGGCCGACTACTCACCGCACTGGAACAGACACTCCGTCAGCGCGTTCTCCTCGGCGTCGACGGCGCCGCGGATGTCGTTGCAGCTCGCGTCGATGACGCACTCGGCCTGACACTCCGCGAAGGCCCCGCACTCTTCTCCCGCGTCGTTGAGCGTGAAGCCTTCGAGCCCGCACGACTCGACCTTGTCGAGGGCTTCGTCGCAAGGCGTGCTGCTGCAGGCAGCGAGACCGAGGAGCATCGTCAACGACAGCGCGTAGCAGGCGGTTCGCATGGGCCCGCTCGATAGCGTTTCGAACGCCGGCTTCGCAACATCGGCGCGCGGCGGAATCGTGCGCGATTTCTACTCGGCAGCGAGCGGAAGCTCGACGTCGCTCACCTCGTCCAACCTGCCTGTCGTCTCACGCCGGAGCGCGTCTTCGAGAAGATCCGCCCAAGCGCGAAGGTATGCGACGACGTTGGCCCGATCCCCATACGCGAGGCCCGTCGTGTTCTTCCCCAACCGCCGAAGCACGGCCTCGTCGCTGAGCCGCTCGAGGTGTCGGATGTCGTCGGCGCAGAGACCGATCGCGTAGAGAGCCGCGAACACGTCGTCGAGCGGCGCGCCGGTCGCGAGGCAGCGCGGGTTGTCGGGCTCCCACGCGCCCTCGTCGAGCGCCGGCCGATCGCCGTAGTCGGGAGCCTCGAACGCCGCGGCTTGTTCGCCCCAGTCACCGGGTCGGCGGAACGCCGCCTCGTAAATCACCACCGGCGGAAGGCGCGTCACGGTCTGCGCCAAGTGACCGCAATTGCAATGGGCGAAGTGCGACCATTGATAGCGAGCGGTCGATTGAGCCAGGCGGTCGGCCGTTTCGCGGAGCGCGAGCACGAGGGTCGTGGTGGGACGAGCCATAGCCCGATCGTACCCACTCTTTCGCTCCGTGCCCGCAACCGACGAGCCGATTACTCCGCGCCGCTTTCAGGAGCGTTCACGGCTTCGAGCTCCACGGTGCCGGTCACCTCGAGCCCCTCGACGGTGATCGTGAACTTGCCCTCGGCGGAGGGCGTGACGTCGCGACATGCCTGGCCGGGATCGAGCACCGAGAGCGAGACGGCGCCGTCGGCGGACATCGAGAGCGAATCGTCCGCATAGAGCGCAGTGCCGGCTTCGTCCCGCGCGACGGCGCACACGCGAGCCGGCTGGCCGACGACGAACGGCGCATCGAGGGGGAAGATTTCGATCGACGCGGGTCGTGCGACGCCGACCTCGAAGCTCGTGATGGTGCGGCCCGCTTCGCGCACGAGGAGGCGCCCGCCACCGGGGCCGCCGCGAACGCGCACTTTGACGTAGGTGTTGTCGTCGTCCGAGCAGGCAGCCTCGGGCTCTGCGAGCAGCTCGATCTGCCCGGCGGCTTCGATATCCAGCGATGCGCTTTCGTCCTCGAGCGACGCGAGCGGCACCTCGATCATCAGGCCCTCCTCCGCGCCCTCCGCGAGCGTGCTGGGCTTCACCATTTGGTGGGTGCCGCGGAGCGAGCCGTTGCCGTCGTCCGCGACGACCCCGGATTCGTAGCCTGCCGTATCGAGGCACTCGATGGACTCGTCGATGTCATCGAGAACCGAGGAGCAACCGGTCGACGAAGCTGCAACGAGGACGGCGAAAGCGAGAAGGAAGCTCTTCGTATTCATGGTGACCGCGACAAAGCACCGCGCGTGCCGCAGCTGCGTTTCGCGATGATTGTCGTCCGAGCGCGCTCGTCGCGGGCCTGATCACCGAGCGAAACGAACGCTGCGCGGCCCGCGACCATGATCCGCGCGTCGCGACCCCGCGACGAAATCCCGAGCGCAGAGATTCGAGCCGACGCAAAAATCTGCGTCGACCGGCGATTGGCGCGCGCGGCCGGTGTCAGCGGTGCGAGAGCGGCCGGGCGCGCGTCGCGATCACCTCGCCCGCTGCGAGGAGCGTCTTCGGGCTGCTCGCGCGAGGCAACAGCGGTGCGACGGCGGCAAGGTTCCCGTGAGGTCGGAGAAGCCGCCGCAAGGAGTCGTGCCCGAGGCGGGCGAGGACGAGCGCCGCGGCTTGCTCACGCGTGAGCGCCGCCGCAGAGAGGGTCAGCCGCGCAAACGAGTCGTCGTCGCCGCCTCGAAGCTGGCGCTCGACCGCCTCGGCGAGGAGGCGTGCGCGCAAGGACGCGTCGGCGACGTATGGCACCACGGTCGCGCGCACCTCGACGGCACTGACGTCGTCGAGCCCCTCGAGGATGGCCTCGAGGAGCGTCGGGGACGCGGCGAAGTGACGCGGATGGGCAATCGCGAGGGACGCGCGCTCGAACGGCGAGGCCGCGAGAGCCGCCTCGACAGCGGCCGCGGAGAGCTCGGACGGCGGGGCGGCGTCTCGTTGGACGTCGACGACCCCGAATGACGACTCGATCGCATCGATGTCGCTCGCGATCTCTTCGCGACCGCGGATCGAGTCGAGCTCGCGTCGGATCAGCGCTTCGAACGGCGCGCGATGATCGGGAACGACCTTCGCAAGCTCGGCTAGGCCTTGGGCTCGCGTGAGCTCCAGCATCGGCGATTCGAGCGTCGCGGGCTCGGCCGTGTTTGCGACCGAGACGGCTTCGACGATGGTGGCTTCGAGCAGATCCGAGAAGGCCGCTTCGCCGCGCGGTTCGAGCCATCGCTCTGCGGCGAGACGGCGCACGCGGCGAACATCGGCGCTGAAACCGATCGGTCCGTCGGGGTCGAGATGCCACGCGGCAAACCAACCTGCGGAGAGGAGAACCCGACAACACTCGAGAGGCGCGTCGGTTTCGCTCGCGTGCGATCCGCCGGCGCGAACTGCGTAGCGGGCCACGGCATCGGGAGCGACGACCCCGGACCCGACCTGGGCAGCGAGCTCGAGCGATCGCGTCGCGAGGCGCGTAACGGCGTCGCCGACCTTCGCGGCGTCGGTCGCGAGGAGCGCGCGGCGTGTTTCGTCAGGCGCCGGAACAATGGCCTCTGCCGCTTCGCCCAGGCCGAGCGCGGCAAAATCCTCCGCGGACAGCGCCTCGAGGATCGCCGCGGCAATCGGCGACGCCACCGGCGCGCCCGATGCGACAGCGGCCGCGTGTGAGGCACCACCGACGTCGATGCGGTCGACCGAAAGCCGCGCAAAGATCCCCTCGGGCACCGGCGCCGTCGACTCGACGAGGACCACGTGTGCGAACTGCACCGCGGTCGCGAGGAAGGCCTGCCAATCCTCCGGCGCCGGATCTGCGAGCGCGCCGAGGTCGTCCAGAACGAGCACGGACAGGGCTCGATCCGGTGCGTCTTCGTCGGGCCCGAGCGCGGCGAGAAAGCCCAGGGCTCGGCTCCACAGAGCCCCCACTCCATCCGGTTTTTCCTCCTCGTCGGACGGCTCTTCCCCGATTGCATCGGCGAGCGCGGCGCCGAGCGCGACGAGCGCATGCCATTCGATGCGGGTGCTGGCGGCGTGGGATACGCGAAGGCGCGGCGTCACGGCTCCTGCCCGCGAGCGCGCGCCGATCCACGCATCCAGCGCCGCGTGAGCATCGCGATGTCGGGCGTCGACGATCAGGATCGAAGGTGGATGCGCGACCCAACCATCGAGCCTCGAAGCGAGATCGGCCGCGACCCGCATGCCGTCCTCAGCGCCGCCCTCGGCCTGGGATCATGGGCCACGTCGGACGCCAATTGCCGGGCTTGCCGTTTCTGGGGTTCACGCCGACGACACCGTTTTGGATGCCCATCGATTGGAGCATTGCGCTGCATTGCGGGCATGGGTTCTGGCGTCGCGCGTCGTTCTGCCGCGCCGTGGACTTCTCGAAGTCCTCGCGGTTGCCCTCGAACGTCTCCATCGTCACCTCGCCCTCGTTGAAGCGGCGAGCGATCTCCGCGCGTCGCTGCTCCGGCGTGCCCGTCATGCTGTTGGCCATGCCGTTGAGCGCGGCGGTCTCGGAGCAAGAGGCGCGCGCGCCCGGCAGCGCAGGGTTGATGTCGGTGGTTCCGCCGCCTGCGGCGAGGTTCTCGCCCGAGTGCAGGACGCGTCCGGTGCGCGCGCAGCGGATGATGGTGAACATCAACCCGTAAGGGTCGACGAAGCTCGTCGGAGCGTTGTTCGCGTAGGCGAACGGATCGAGCCCCGCGTCGATGCCGAGCGGATCCGGCGTCGTATAGCGACCTGTCCGAGGGTCGTAGTAGCGATGCCAGTTGTAGTGGAGGCCCGTCTCCTCGTCGGCGTATTGGCCGAGAACCCTGAGCGGGGTCGGTGGCGTGCCCGAGGCCGCGCCCCAAGCTTCTCTGCGCCACGCAGACGTGACCCTCCCCGTGCGGTCGACCAGGCGCTCGGGGGCGCCCGTCGGATCGACGATCATGTGAAGCCAGGGCCCAGCCTCGCGCCCATCCCCGCGGCGAACACCACTGCGCTGTGCCCATGGCTCGACACCGCCGGGTCCGTAGCAGAACGTCTTGTCCTCCACGACCGAGGCACCATCGGCACCGACGAACGTCTTCTCCTCGTGGATGATCGTCGTCGCTTCCCACACGAAGCGCGTGACCGATTGGAGCGCGGCCTTGCCGTCGCGCAGCGCCAGCACCTGCTTCTTCAGCCGCCGACCAAAGGCGTCGTAGGCGTATTCGATGCGCCGACCGTCCGGCAGCTCCGTCGTCGCCAGCCGGCCTGCTCGGTAGCTGTGTTTGGTGGTCGAGGTCCGCCCGTCCGGGGTGCGCTCGATCGCGGCAGTGAGCCGCTTGGCGTCGTCGTAGACGTATTCGATCGCGCCGTTCCGCTCGAGCGTGCCGCCCGGCCCGTAGCTGCGCCCGGGCGCGCCTTGGGCGGCGTCGTGCGGTCGGCCTCCCGCGTCGTAGCGGAACAGCTGCGCTTGCAGCCTCGACGGCACGGCGCGCAGGAGCCTGCCGAGCGGGTCGTACGTGTACTCGGTCGAGCCGCCTGCGCCGTCCCAGGCGCTGACGAGCTCGTCGCCGACGAATTGAAAACGCTGGTCTACGGTAACGCCGCGCGGCGAATCTCCGACCCAATCTGGCTCGCCGGCCGCGGTGGCGCCCGGCATGAACACGCGGCGTCCGCTCAGCCGGCCCAACGGGTCGTAGCGTGTGTCGATTCGGCCGCCACCGGGCAGCTCCCGCGCAATCTCGCGGTCCAACGCATCGACCCGCACGCGCACCCGCTCTTCGCGGTCGAGCAGCACGTCGAGAAATTCGCCCTTCGGATCACGCTCGACGTGGAGCGAGTGTCCAAACGAAGTCGTGAGACGAGCGAGCCTCGCCATGTCGTCGTAGTCGACCGCGACCTCCATCGGCTCGCCGTCGACGACCTGCGTCTCGCGAACGATCCAACCGATCGGATTGCGCTGGAACGTGAGCTGCGTGTCGGGCGTCGTCGCGGCAACGATGTCACCGCGCGTGTCGTAGACGAACATCTCGCTCGCACCGTCCGCATGCTCGCGCTTGCAAACGCGACCGAGGAGATCTCGCTCGAACGTCACGCGCTCGCCTCGCTCCCCCTTTTGCACCACGCGGCCCAGCAGATCGTATCGATACGAAATGGTCCTGCCGTCGAAGGTGCGCTCCGTCGTGACCTGCCCGTCGCTCCGGCGTTCGAAGCGGTGCTCTTCGCCTGCCGCGTTGCGAATGCGCGTCATGCGCCCTTCGCGGTCATAGTAGAAGCGCGTTTCGTCGCCGGTCGGGCCGAGCACGAAATGGAGCCGGCCCGCGAGCCCGTATTGCATCTCGGTGCGGCCGCGAGCGTCCACGACCGACGCGAGGTTGCCGTCCCGGTCGTAGCTGTATTGGCGGCGGCTGCCGTCCTCTTCTTGGATCCCGACGAGGTGACCGCGATCGGACCAGGTGAACGATCGCGTCGAGCCCATCGGGTCGGTCGAGCGCGTGCAACGCCCCCAACCGTCGTACCCGTACGTGTGAACGCCACGCGGATCGCGCTTCTCGATCAGGTTGGCGTGGCAATCGTAGACGAAGGTCGTTCGCGTTCCGTCGGGTCCGATCGTCGCGGTGGTGAGGCCGCGCCGATCGACCTCCACTTGAAAGAGCCGATCGATCGGGTCGCGGAACGAGAAGCCGCGGGCGGTTTGGTGCACCTCGGTGAGGCCGCCGGCAGGATCGATCACACGACGAATGTCGCCGTTCGGCTCCCTATCGATCCGCGTCGTGTTGCCGAGGGCATTTTGAATGCGGATCTCGCGCCCGCGAAGGTCACGCTCCCAACGTGTCGTCGCGCCGAGCGGATCCGTGAAGCTCGTGAGGAAACCTCGGTCGTCGAAGGTGCGGGTGTACACGCGCCCGCCCGAGACGAGTTTGTCGAACTTGCCGTGCTCGTTGACGACGCCCCGCTGCACGTTGACCGAGTCGATCGCTTCACGATGCTCGCCGGGACCGAACTGCAGCTTCACGTGAAGCACACCCCGCGCGGTCGTCGCGGCATCTGCGAGGACCGCGGGCGTATCCGGATCGAGCGAGGGGTCCGGCGCGCCGTCGACGCCCTCGCCCCACGTCTCGACGCAGCGTCCTTCGGCGTCGTAGACGTACCGAAATACCGTCCCACCAGGGCGCTGCATCGCCGTCAGTCGATGCTGCTCGTCGTATGTGAACGACGTCTCGAAGCCTTCGGCGTCACGAGACGAGACGAGCCGATCGTGCTCGTCGTAGACGAACGACGCGACGACGAGAAACCCGCTCGGATGGGTGGGGTGGCTCACCTCGATGGCCGCAGCGTGGCCGTCCGCCCCGCTGGGAAAGCGAACCTCGCGGCCCACCGGATCCACGATCCGCGCGAGCGCACCGCACACGTAGTGGAGGGTGAAGCGGTTGTCGTGTCGATCCGCGAGCGCGGTCACGACGTAGCGGCCGGCGTCACCGATCGGCTCGAAGAGGAACCGCTGGTTGTTCGGTAGATCGAGCGCGAGCCCGGAAGGCTCGCGGTGGATCAGCCACCCGTGAGGCCCGAGAACCGCCTCGCCGGGAACCGCGCGCGGAAGCTCCACGACGGTACCCTCCGGTGTTCGGACCAGCATCGAGTCGCGCCCTTCCTCGATGGACCAACCGAACGTGTGCGAGAAGCCGAGGCCGAAGCCGAGATCGACCTTGCGTGCATCGGTCGAGTACGAACGAGAAAAGCGAAGCGGGAATGCACCGCCGAGCACGACGTCGTCGAAGGGCGTCGTGAACACGCGACCCGTCGCAAAGTCCACCGGGTCGCCCTGCGCGCTCGAGCCGCTCGATGTGGAGCTTCCGTGATGGTTCGGACAACCTCCGCCGTCGCCGCCACCTCCGCCGCAGTTCGCGCCGCGGCCGTCGCCTCCTGCGCCGTCACCGCTGCCGTTACCGCCGCCGGGGCCGTTGCCGTTGCCGTTGCCTGCACCATTGCCGGAGCCGCCTCCGCCGTCACCGCCTCCGGCGAGGACGGCGATGCTCGGACACATGCCAGGGATCGGCGGGATGTTGGGGACGGGTGCAGTTCGGGCCATGCGTTCGACCGGATCGCAGCCAACGCCAAATGCCGCAGCGGGTCAAGGAGCGAGGCTGCGAGGAAGCAGCGGCCAAAACGGAGCAATTTTGAGGTGGCGGATCAGTGCTCGCGGCGCGCCGTCGCAATGGCGATCTCACGAAGCGTCGTCAGCTCGAACCCCGCTGCACCGATCTCCTCGAGCGCCGCATCCAACGCTTCCCGCCGCGCCTCGAAGGGTCGCGCGAGCTCCGTCACGTGGCCGACCAAATCGTCGAGACCGTCGGTTCGATCCAGAAAGTCCATCCCGTGCAGCTCGAGGGAGAACGTCGATTCGGCCCTGCAACCTCGCACCAACGCACGCGCGACCCGCGGGCCGACCGCGCCGAGGCTCGTGCCGATGACCGGTAAGCGCGCGCCCGGTGTCACGCGCATCGGGATCTCGATCAGCCGACGCGTGCCGCGGATCCAATGCGGGCGGCCCGGTCGATACGGCTCGGTCGGGCCGAGCTGCGCGCGAGCGGGCCCGACGATCGAAGAGGACCTCCGGCCGGTCGTGAAGATGGCGCCGAGAGCCGCTAGCTTGGCGACGTAATACGCTGGCGACGGAAGCAGCGACGCGTCGAAGAGCGCGCCCGCTTCCTCGAGCACGTCGAGGACATCGTCGCTCAGCGTATAGCCGGGCGCGCGGAAGCCTTGCGGTCGCTTGCCGAGGCGGCGCTCGATCGTTTCGAAGCTCCCCTCGATCTCGCGGCGGATCGCGTCGCGTCCGAGCCGCACGAGGTCGTACGGATGCGACATCGAGTGGCTCTCGACGACGTGCCCTTCCGAGATCGCGCCCTTGAGCACGTCCGCGTTCGCGTCGATCCGAAGGTCGTCGCCGACCACGAAGAACGTCAGCACCAAATCGCGGCGCTTCGCGAACGCGAGCGCCCGCGGCACCGCCCATTCGAAAACGGCACGGGCCGCTCGCCCCCCCTGCTCGGGGAACGGCAGCCCGTGAATCGCGCGGTAATGGTGGACCTCGTCGAGGTCGATCGAAACCGCGGCGAGCTTTTCCAAACTCAGCTCTGCTGAGCCATTTTCGCGACCTCGTCGGCGAAGTTCTCTTCCTTCTTGGAGAGACCCTCACCGCGCTCGAAGCGCACGAACTTCGCGAGCGTGACCGTTCCGCCAGCTGCCTTGCCGGCGGCCTCGCGGAGCTTGTCGATGGTCTGGCCCGGCGTCACGACCGACTCCTGCTCGAGGAGCGTGACCTCGGAGTACCACTTCACGAGCTTGCCCTCGATGATCTTGGGCCACGCCGCTTCCGGCTTCGGCTTCGGATCCTCGCGCATCTGACCCTCGTAGATCGCGCGCTGCTTCGCGATGTCGGCCTCGCCGATCTCCTCGCGCTTGAGGACGAGCGGCGTCATCGCGGCGATCTGCATCGCGGTGTCCTCCGCGAACTTCTGAACCTCCGCGTGGTTCGCGACGGCATCGCTGTCCGTCTCGATCGCGAGGAGGACGCCGATCTTGCCGCCGAGGTGCACGTACGAAACACAGAAGCCGCTCTTGCCGGCCGGAACCGCGAGGCGCTCCCAGCGGCGCACGTCGATCTTCTCGCCGATCTTCGCCGTGAGCTCCGACGCGACGTCCGCGACGGTCTTGCCACCGAGGTCGGCCTTCGTGAGGTCCGAGCCCGCCGGCGCCTTGACGGCGATGCCCATCACGTCACCGACGAACTTCTGGAAGCCCTCGCTGCGCGCGGCGAAGTCCGTCTGGATGTTGATCTCGACGATCGTCGCCTCGCGACGATCCTGAGAGACAGCCGCCCGCACTTCCCCTTCGGTCGCAACCGCAGAGGCGCGCTTGGCGCTCTTGGCGAGACCCTTCTTCAGGATGATCTCGACCGCCTTCTCCATGTCGCCGGAGGCTTCGACGAGCGCGTTCTTGCAGTCGCTCATACCGGCTTGGGTGCGTTCACGGAGCTCTTTGATCGCTTGGGGGGTGACGGACATGACGTTGTTCCTGCTTTCGAGTGGCTAGAGACGTTGGGCGCCGCGAGACGAGAGGGCTCGCCAAGGGCGCCAAGAGCAGAGGAGGAAGAAGAGGTTTGAGGTCGACCGCCAGGGCGCCGGGAGCTACCGAGAAATGTGCTGCGTAGGGCACCGGGGGGACCGTGCAATCCCCCTTCCAGTCTCTTCTGCCCTTGGCGCCCTTGGCGTTCCTCTGATCTCTGAATCGGCGCGCCGATCAGGCGCGGCCGCGGCGCGTCATCACGGAGACATCGCCGTCGCTGCGGCGCGCCTCACCCGTGTCGCGGCGGCGCTGAACACCTTCGATGCAGGCGTCGGCGATGCGCGTGGTGATGAGACGGATCGAACGGATGGCGTCGTCGTTGCCGGGGATGACGAAGTCGACCAGGTCGGGGTCGCAGTTCGTGTCGGTGATCGCGACGACCGGGATGCCGAGGCGACGCGCTTCGCTCACGCCGATCGACTCCTGGTGCGGGTCGATGACGAAGATCGCGTGGGGCGGCGAGCCCATGTTCTTGAGGCCACCGAGGTACTTCTCGAGGCGCTCGCGCTCCTTCTCGAGCTTCGCGACCTCTTTTTTGAGGAGCTGCTCGTGGGTGCCGTCGTCCTTCATGCGCTCGAGGGTGCGCAGGCGATCGAGGCCGCCCTTGATGGTGCGGAAGTTGGTCAGCGTGCCGCCGAGCCAGCGGTTCGTCACGAAGAACATGCCCGCGCGGCGAGCCTGCTCCTGCACGATTTCCTGCGCCTGGCGCTTGGTGCCGACGAACAGCACGTGACCGCCGCGACCCGTCGCATCGACGATGAAGTCGTACGCGCGCTTGAAGAGGCGAACCGTCTGGTCGAGGTCGACGATGTGGATGCCGTTGCGCGCGCCGTAGATGTACGGGCGCATCTTCGGGTTCCAGCGCTTCGTCTGGTGGCCGAAGTGCACGCCCGCGTCGAGCAGGGTGCGGAGCGGCAGCGGGAACTCGCCGGTGGCGCCGCCCATTGCGGCGTCGGCGGCTGCGCTCATGTCGTTCGGCTGCGGAACAATCTCGGACTGGGTCATGATTTCCTCGTTTCCGGTTTGGACCTCCGCTCCGGACGGGCCAACCGACGTCGAGACGTCGGCACCGGGACCCGCGCCGCCCGCGCCTCTTCGTGTAAGAAGAGCGGGAGAGAGCGTGCGTCGTTGCTGAAGTTCAGGCGCAAGGGCGATGCCCCGACGCCTGCCTTTCCCGGGCGCGACCCTTGCAGAGAGCCGAAGGTGCCCGGAAAGGGCGCGCAGCTTACCTCTCGGCCGTTCGGAGTCAAGGTGCAGTCGCGCCTGGTCGAAGTCGGCGTAAGTGCGGCCGAGCTGGGCTGCCGAGGCGGAGCGGAGCCCGTCAACCCAGCCCAGCTGGGTTGACCCGAAACAATGAACCCCAGAGCTCAGACTTGTTGCCAACAGGCTGAGCGACCGGCCCGCTCGCCCGTTAGGGCGGGCCGGGTCGCGAGCTGAACTGAACGAGCTCTGGGGTTATACTGCACCGCACTTTGAGCCTGCCGCTTTTGCCGCGACGAACGCTTCGATCGGCGACACCTTGGCTCGTCGCGATCGCGGCTGCAATCGCAGCAGGCGCGGCAGTACCCGCGTGCATCGCGGGCGGCCCGCCGATCGACCCGATCACGAACGAGGGCGGCTCGGACGAGGGCGATGCCGGCCCGCCGGACGCCTTGCCCGACGCGCCCGTCACCGAGCCCCACGCGGTCGTCGGCGCGACGCCGTCGCATGGGCCGTTCACCGGCGGAAACCGCGTCGTCATCACCGGCAACGGTTTCGCCTCGAACGTCCGGATCTGGTTCGGCGACGTCGAGGCGACCGACGTCGTCCCGGTCGACGCGACCCGCGTGCAAGCAACCGCTCCTCCGGGGCAACGCGGCGCCGTCGCGATAACCGCCCAGAACGGCGACGACGACTCCACCCGTCGCACGCTCGAAGGCGGCTACGCGTACGACGCGCTCTACGCAGATCCTTCGTCCGGCCCCATCTCGGGCGGCACCGAGGTTCGCATCGTCGGCCAGGGCACGAGCTGGGACGAAGGGAGCGAAGCCTTCATCGACGACGAAGCGTGCGCGGCGATCGAGATCATCGGCCCAACGGAGATCGTCTGCACCGCGCCGCAAGGCACGCCGGGGGCAAAGAGCGTTCGCGTCGAGGACGGCGACGAGACGATCGTGGTGCTCGACGCCTACACGTACGAAGACTCGTCGAACGGATACAAAGGTGGATTGAGCGGCGATCCGCTCGACGGCAGCCTGCGCGTCCTCGTCTACGACAACTTCAGCGGCGATCCGGTGCCGGGCGCGTACGTCGTCGTCGGGACGGATCTCGCGACAGGCATCGTCGAGCAAGCCGACGAGGGCGGCGTCGTCGTGATCGAAGATGGCTCGCTCGACGCGCCGGTCACGGTTTCGGTCGGAGCCGTGTGCCACAGCCCCATCAGCTTCGTCGACGTGCCGGTCGACACCGTCACCGTTTACCTCGATCCGATCCTCATTCCGGCGTGCGCGGAGGGCGGCGACCCGCCCGGCGTCGGAGGGCATGGCGGCGCGACGGGCCTCGTCGAGGGGGAAATCGTGTTCCCCGCGGACTCCGAGTTCGAGCGCGGCCCGTTCCTGGTCCCCCACCCGATCGGCAACGAGACCGTCACTGCCTATCTCTTCGCCGCGAACGCGAACCCGCTCGCGACGTTCCAGCTTCCACCCCTCTCCGCCGCGATCACCGAGAACAACGACGGCACGATCGGCTACGGCTTCGCGGCGTCGAGCGGCCCCGGCAACAGGACCTATTACGCGCTCGCCGGGCTCGAAGATCGAACGAAGAACCCGCCGACGTTCGTCGCCTATTCGATGGGTGTCGTTCGCGGCGTGCCGGTCTTCGGCGGCGAGACCACCTCGGAGGTGTACATCGCGATGGAGCCGCTCGACCTCGCGCTCACCATCGAGGCCGATCCGCCCGCGCCCGGCTCCGCAGGCCCGGACCGTCTACTGACGACCGTCGCCGTCCGGCTCGGCGCCGACGGCTTCGCGATCTTGCCCTCCGGGCAAAAGACGCCGCTCTTGCCTCTATCGGGCGACGTGACGTTCGTCGGCCTTCCGCTCCTCGCGAACGGCTTCGAGGGCTCGACGTATTACGTCAGCTCGCGCGCGGTGACCGGGCCGTCGTTCGTCGCACCGATGAGCGTCATCGGCAGCGTGCAGACGACGACGACGGCGTTTCCGATCACGATGGGCGGCTTCGTGGGGCTGCCGACGCTGGAGACGCCGGAGCTGAACGCGAGCTGGGACGGACGCCACCTCGAGACGACGTTCAGCGCGGGCGCACCCGTCGATCTCACCGTCTACGATATCGTTTCCGACAACGGGCTCGTCCACTGGACCATCGCCGTCCCGGGGGGCGCGCGCGCCGTCGAGCTCCCGGATCTCCGCGCCCTCGAAGGCACAGGTTTGCCGTCCGGCTCGGTCAGCGTCGCCGTCTACGGTGCCCGCATCGACGACTTCGACTACGCAGCGCTTCGAAACAGACACCTGCGTCCGTTCGGAATGTCCGCGTACTCCCTCGACTACGTCCTCGCGCACCTGCCGTGACCAAGCCGTCCACTCGCGGGCGCTTGTTCGCGCCGATCCTCGTGTTGTGCGCGGGGCCTCTCATGGTCGGGGCTTGTTTCGAGCGCGGCGACCGATGGCTCGACGAGGAGCCGCCTCCGCCGGTTTGCAACGTCGGCGACAAGCGTTGCACCACCGCAGTGGAAGAGTGTCGCGCGACCGGCAACATCACCGCGTGGGTCGTCGTCGACGACTGCGCGGCGCGCGACAAGATCTGTGTCGAGGGAATCTTCGAGTGCAAGACGTGCCGCCCGTCGGCGCAGTTTTGCGATGGGCTCGACGTCCGCGTCTGTGATGCCGAGGGAGAGTCGTCGAGTTACGTGACGACCTGCGACGCCTCCGAGGGGCGCGCCTGCCGCGGCGGCGAGTGCAAACAGCTGTGCAACGACGCGCTGGCTTTCAAGAGCAACGTCGGCTGCGAGTATTGGGCCGTCGATCTCGACAACGCGAACGTGGACGCGACGAGCAACGCCGCCGCGCAACAGTTCGCGGTCGTCGTGTCGAATCCCCAGCCCGACGTGCCGGTCGTCGTTCGAATCGAGCAGGACGACTCGCTCCCCGGCACGGCGAACGACCCACACGTCATCGCCGAGGCGACCATCGCGCCGCTCAACCTGCAGGTGTTCAAGCTCGGTCCGCGCGAGGTCGATGGAAGCCCCGAGGGCGAGTTCGACACGGGGACACACACCGCGCTCACACGGCACGGGTACCGTGTGTCGACGGATTTCCCCGTCGTTGCATATCAATTCAACCCCCTCGAGAACGTGAGCGTCTTCTCCAACGACGCATCCCTCCTCTACCCGCGCGAGGCGCTCACGAGCGATGCGTCGAGCTTGGTTCGCTCGTACGTCGTCCTCGGCTGGCCGCAGACGATCGCCGCGACCGACGACCCGGACACGAACTTCAACCCGCTCGATCCGACACACCTCCGATCGTTTCTCACGATCGTCGGCACCCGCGAGGAGACGCTCGTTCGCGTGATCCCGTCGACGACCGTCGTCCCGGGAGGACCGGTCGCGATGACCGAGCCCGGCGGGATGATCGACGTGACGCTGGGCGCGTTCGACGTCCTCAACCTCGAGACGGGTGACTTCGCAGCGGACTTCTCCGGCACCGAGATCTTCGCCGACGGGCCGGTCGCCGTGTTCTCCGGAAGCGAAGCGGCCGACGCGCCGCATTTCGACAAACTCAGCCAGCGCCGCTGCTGCGCGGATCACCTCGAGGAGCAGGTCGCGCCGATCCGAACGGCGGGAACCACCTTCGCGATCCCACACTCGCCGAACCGTGGAGACGCCGTGAAAGCCGCCGGCGCCGACGTAAAGCCCATCATCGAGCCGGAGTACGTGCGCTTCATCGCGACGCACGACCAGGGCGCGGTCATCGAGACGACCCTCCCCGCCCCCGACGATCACATCGAGCTCGCGACGGCCGGTGCCATGGCGGAGGTGCGGGTTTTCTCCGATTTCCTCGCGACGAGCTCGGACCCGGTCCTCGTCGCGCAGGTGAACGCGAGCCAGCAGGCCGGCAGCGTCACCAAATCCGGTTATCCCGGCGGCGACCCGAGCCTATTGTTCATTCCGCCTATCGAGCAATGGCGCCCGGATTACGTCTTTTTGACGCCGGACAAATACGCATTCGACTTCGTCGTCGTGATCGCGCCGTTCGGCGCCACGGTGCTGCTCGACGATCAGCCTCTCGGGCCCGAGACGTGTGAGGTAACCCCGGCCGACGGGCTCGACGCCGCGACGCGCGGCACCGAAAATCCGACCCACGTCGTGTATCGCTGCCAGCTGAGCTTCCCCACCATCGACAGCTCCATCGATCCTCCGATCATCGCGGTCGGCACCCAAAACGACGGCGTGCACCGCATCGTCTCGAACACCCCGGTCTCGATCATCGTCTACGGCTGGGACGCGTTCGTGAGCTACGCGTACGCAGGCGGCACGGAGCTGCGCGAGATCGCGCCGCCGGAGTGATGATTCGGCGCTGCGCGGTGTTCGCGTTGGTGAGCGCGTGCTCGGCGCCCGAGGACGTGCCGAGCGCGCCGGTCACCCAAGCGACCTTTACGCCGCCCCCTGTCGCGAGCGAGCAGAGCTCTGTCACGACGCCGACCGCCTCGGCGCCCGAGAGCGCGGCGACACCGCCCGCCCCGCGCATCGAGATCCCACCCGAAGTCCTCGCGGTATTCGAGGCGAAGCCCTACGTCGAAGACAAGTGCGAGCCCGCGGCGGCGGAGCGCCTGCCGGCCGGCGCAAGGCGCTGCAAATACTCGACGCTCGGCCTCGACGCCGAGGTGACGATCGCGAACCCGCCCCCGGAGACGGCTGCGCGTTGGATCGTGGATGCCGCTGACCGAGCAGAGCCGCTCGCCGCGCTGAAGGAGGCGGATCGGGCGCAATACGTCCGCGGCCTCGTCGCCTTCGCACGTCACGTTCGTCTGCAATCCTCGCGCATCTTCCCGATAGAAGGCGGAATCATCGAGGACATGGGCGGCGGTGCGAAGGTCTACAAGTTCGACCGCGGCGTCGTGACCCCGTGTGAAAAGGGCAATTGTCGCTGTCGCATCAACTCACTCTCACCCAATGCCTATTGCCGGTACCGGGCCTCGGTCGGCGACGACTTCGATGTTTGCGCCAAACGCTTCACCGGCAAAGACGGCGACGAAGCATGGCGAGCGCACTGCCTCAACAACCACGTCGTCGCGCTCGCGAGCGATCACAACGAGCACTTCCGCGCAAAGGCCCACATCGTCGGCGAGCACGTGAAGAAGAAATGCGCGGCTCGACCCTGCAAGCCGGCCGAGGTCGTGATGCTGATCGAAAAAGAGCTCGGCCTCGCGCGTTGAGCCGTTGTTCTCGAGCGTGAACCGCAAAGGCGCGAAGGGCAGAAGAAGGGCGCAAAGGAAGAGGGTATTTACATTCCTCCTTCGCTCGCTCTCTCTGCTCTTTGCGTCTTTGCGGTTTGTCTTTTCTGGTCAGCGCGGGAACCGGGCGATGTACGCGCCGCCGTTCGGGGCCAGCTCGTCGCTCGTCGCGGCGGTGAAGTACACGTGGGATTTCGTGAGCGCGATATGGCTCGCGAAAGGCACCTCGCACGCGACGTGCGGAGCGCCGTTTTTGGGCCACATGGTGATGGTTCCTTTGTCGAAGTCCGTCCATGCCGCGGCCTCTTCGTCGGCCGCGATCGCGCTCGCGCCGCCGAGCGTGCCGGCTCGAAGGATCTTTCCCGTCTTTTCGTCGAGGCGCAGGACGTCGGTGAGCGAGCCGACGAACACGGTATCGCTCGTCGCTGCGAGGCGCGTCGCGAGCAACACCATGCCGAAGATCTCGCCGTCGCCGCTCGACGGATTGGCGCGGACCAACCGCGATGCGTTCTTGCGAAGCGGCTCGGTCTCGCCGAGAGCGCTCGCGAAGAAATAGAGGTTGACGTTGGTCGACACGAGCGACGTCGGCGCATCGAGCTTGCCCTCCACCTTCGCGACGAGCGCGCTCGAATCGCCTACCTTCGCGGGGACCGAGTGAATTTCGGCATGGGTATCGGTGACCGAGACGCCGTAGAGCGCTGCGTCCTTTTTACCCAACTCCCAAACAGGAATTTTGACGGGCTCGCGTTTGCCCGTTTTCAAGTCGGCCCAGGTCGCCGTCTTCTCGATTGCGTCGAGGACGGCCACGCGCGAGCCGACGAGCTCGACGTCGGAGAGATCCGCGACGAAATCGACGATAGGGCGAGATTTGGCGCCGGGGCGCAGCTCGATCACGCGCGTTCGATGCTCGTAGTCGCTTCCGATGCGGTTCGTCTTCGTGTCGACGACGAACACCGTTTCACCCGAGGTGAACACCCCGGGTTCTTGAAAGCTGCGCGCCAAAATTTCTGGTTTGCAGGTCTCGGCCGTCGACGGGCCTGCCTCGATCCGCTCTCCTCTGAGCTCGACCAACGTCTTCGGCGCTGGAGCCACGGCGTGTGGTGGGCTCGAAGTCGGCTCGACGACAGGCGCGACGGTCGTCGGCTCGGGCGCGACGGGCTCCGCGTTGATTGAGGCCTTGGGCGGCGCCTCGACGGGTGGCGTCCCCTGCCCCGTCGAGCACGCGCTCGACGCCAACGCCACAGTCAGGCTACCCGCTAGAGCAAGTATCCGGGGTTTCCCGTAGCCCGAAGTCTGAAGCCTGTAGCCGCGACCGAGTCTCATCCTCGGTCATGTACGCTTGTTGCGTAGCCAAGTCTCCCAGGCTGCGAAGTCACCACCGAGCTCTTGGACCACGGCGTCGCGCGCGGCGTCGCTGAGGGCGATGAACGTTCCTTCGGCTTGCGCGAGGAGCTCACCCGACTCGGCGTTGACCAAGTCGCCGCGCATCTGCATGAGGCGGCGTTGATCTTTGACGAGCTCACCGGTCGCGCGCAGGCGCACGCCGAGCGGGGCCGGCTTCACGAAGCGGAGCGAGAGGCGCGCGGTTTGAACCCACCGATCGTGCAAAAAGGCGACGCGCCCGATCGTCTCGTCCAAAATCGCCGAGATGATTCCGCCGTGCAGGACACCGGGCCAACCCTGGTGATGAACCGCAGGCGTCACTTCCGTCCACACGCGGACACCGTCGTCCTCGAACACGGCGCCTAGGCCGTGAGGGTTCTCGGTGCCACAGACGAAACACAGGGCCGACCCCGGCTGGCGCTTCATGAGGCCGGGTTATGCCACGTTATTCGGTACCGGGGGACGCTTCAGAACAGCGATTTCACGCCACCGAGCAGGTGATCTCGTATGACGTTCTTGAGGCCCTGCGCCGCACCCTCGAGGGCTCCTTCCGCCGGGTTCTTCTTCTTGATGAGCGACTCGATGACGCCGCCCAACGCCTCGAGCGCGACGTCGGCGGCCGGCCCCTTCTCGTTCGGGGAGATGCTCGTCTGCGTGGTCTTCGGCCCAGCGAATAGAACGTTTTCCGAGCCCTCCATGATGAAGTTGCCGTTGTCGGTCTTGTCGCTCTTTCGGGCCGCAGGGCGCTTGTTCACGACGACCGTCTCGGAGCCCTCGGCGATTTTGCTCCCATCGTCGACGGGATCGAGGACGCGCGCTGCCTTGCGCAGGTTGATGAAGACGTCGTTCGATCCGTCCGAAATCTCAGCACCCGCCACGACGATGCTGCCGCCGGCCGCTTCGCCCGCGGCCTCGCTGGCCTGACCGATTGCCTCGCCCGGTGCCGCCTTCACGCCGGCGCGCGCCGCCTTCACCGACGCCGACCACGCGCGGAACAACGCCTGCGCCACACGGCTGCCACCGACTGGAAAACGGCCGATGTTCACGATTTGGACGGCGGGTACTTTGATGAGCGCCGTGATGACGAAGCCGATGATCGTTCCGGCGACGGCCCCAGCGATCGAAAAGTTCTGACCGACCGGGTCGTGATGGCGTGCGGCGGGGAGCATCATGGTTTTGCGAGCTCTCGGGGTCGGAAGGTTTTCAAAAATCGCTCGAATACGTGCTCCGTCACTTCGGCGCGATCGGCCGGGCCGCTCGCGACGAAGGCGCAGGTTCGATCGAACAGGTCGAAGAACGCGAATGCATCGTAGCGCGGCCCCGCGGCCGTCTCGTACTGATGTCGTAAGAGGATCGCGCCAGGAGTCGGGCGATCGCTCTTGGTCGACGCATGGAGTTTGTAGCGGCTCATACCCAAGCGAAAGCTGGCGATTTGGGCGTCCACGAAGGTCTGCAGATCGCGCTCGCGAGGCCGCCGCACCACGACGACGTCGATGTCGTCGTTTCGATATTGGTAGAAGCTCCGGTCGTCCCAGGACGGGTCGACCGGAAACGAGCATTCCGAGACATGATAGAGCTGCATCATTGTCTCCTGAACTCGGTCTTCGCAATCAGCGCGTCGGCGCGCTCGTCGATTTCCGCAAGGCTGCGCGCGGGTCCGAACAGAGAGAAGATGACCGCGAGCTCGTAGTACTCGACCACGATCAACCGGCAGTATTGAGCGTTTCCCTGGGTCCGCACCACCAGCTTCACTTCTCTACCGAGCGCCTCGCCGACCGCGATGTCGTCCTCGCCGAGGACGTCATGGTCCTCACCCGCTTCGATGACTTTGTTCTTCCAAAACTCGAGAACGGGACCGACGCCTTCCTCGGGCAGCGCCGTTCGAGCGACGACCTGGGAAATGCTCGCGTCCTCCGCCGAGAACGACTGAATGCTCTCTTCCACCCAGTCGGGACCTGGGAGCTCGAACTCGAAGTCGGCGGCCATCGCCCAGGTCATGACGCAAGCTCCACGACGCGGGTGCGAGGAAGGGCTGCGAGCAGCTCCCGAGAGCTCGTAGCCACGACGAACTGATTTCCAGTGCCCCACTGGAGCATCGCGCGCAGGAGCTCGAGCGCACCGGCGTCGCCGAAGTCACGCTCCGGACTATCGAAGAGGATCACCGAGTCCTGAACCGGCACCGATGCGAAGGTCAGCGCGACGAGCGCCGCTTGCTGCTCGGACGACGACAACATCGAATACGAGATCTCGGCCCCACCGGAATGCAGCATGAGTGGCTCCGATATGCCGCTCGACGAGGTGACGCCCGAAAACGACAGCTCGGGACAGAGCGATTTGAGGTAGGTGCTCGCGCGCTCTTTCTTCGCGCTGAGCGACCGCTCCGACAAGATCGGGTAGAGACCGAGGAACTTCGTGTTTCTGCTGGTGAGGACGAAGGGCCGCGCCGCGCGGTCGGGCTCGATGCCGACCGGAGACGGCAGCTGCCGCCCTTCGTGGAAGTACATAATGCGGCCGAGGGCGTCGTCGCTCCACGTGCCGAGCAGCGTCCGCCCCGCCTGCGGAAGACGTGGGATTCCGCCGACGACATTGCCGAGGATGCTCTCGACATCCATTTGCGGCTCGGACACGCGCAGTCGATCCATCTCGGCCGCCGAGAGCTCCCAGGTGAGCGTGACCTTGGCCGAGCGCGCCCCGGCGGGGACGAGGCCCGCCCAGCGCGCGTCGCCGACGCCATAGGGTGCGACGCGCTCCTTCGCTGCGATGACCGCCTCTAGAAAGGTCGTCTTGCCGGAGCCCCGCGGCCCGGTCACCGCGATGATGTCCCCATCGCTACCGCCCGACGGAAAGTCCCAGGCTTTGGACGGCAACCCGCGAATACCCTGTAGATCGATCGCTCGAAGTCGCATCGGATGGCCTCAGCGTAGCCCCAAGCCTTGCAGACTGGACTGGACTGTTTGGGGGTCCGTCCCGGCTTGCGTCCACTTGTTCTCGAAGTAGTCGCCGAGGATCTGGTTCGCCTCCTGCTCGGTATAGCCTGCTCGCTGGAGAGCGTTGCGGGACCCTTGGACGGCCCTGCCCGCGTTCGTCCCGAGGCCGCCATTTTCGAGCGTGTTGAGCACGTCCTGTTTCGCCTTCTCCTTCGCCTCGGCGGCTTCTTTGGCCTTCTTGGCCTCTTCCTCTTCACCCTGGCGGGGATTGATGTGGACCTTGTCGCCGCTCTGAATCTTGATTTCTTGATCGGTAATCACGATCTCCGATTTGCCGACGCGGAGGGTGATCATGTGATCGCTGCGAAGGACGATGCCGCCGGTCGCGAGCTGGAGAATGTAGGCCCCGCTGGAGATGCCGATGCCCTTGGTGACGTTCTGGGAGAGAAAGCCGGTCACGGTCTCGGTCAGATTGCCCGTCACCGTGATGCTCTGATCGCCGCCGACGCTGAGGGCCTGATCGGAGCCGACGTTGGTCGTCTGCTTGTTCTCGACGTGGGTGAGATCGTCGGTGCCGATCGTCGTCGTGCGTTCGGCGCCGATGACGCCCCTCGAGGCGCTTCTCGTGAAGTCGTGCCGATCCTTGTCGGCCTGCGTGTAGAAAACCTGGTCTTTGTCATTGAGCGAAATTTCGCTTCCGCCCCAATTGTGGGTCCCGCCGTCTGCCGACCGAGCGCAGAACGGGCCCCCGAGGGTGCTCATCAGCTCGCCGATCTGGCCTGAGTTGTAGGGGATGCCGCCGCCGAGGAGGCTCGATGTCGGGCTCGGCTGCACCGATCCGTCGGCCGCGCCCATCACCATGCGGCCGGTCGTGTTCGACCGCAGCGTCATCACGTCTTTGTATTTCGGAAGCTTGTACGGCGAGCTCTGTGTCTCGGTGAAGACGCGGCCGATGACGACCGGGCGATCCGGGTCGCCGCCCAAGAACTCGACCAGGACCTCTTGGCCGATGCGCGGCAAGTTCACGCCGCCGAAGCCTGCACCTGCCCACGGCTGGCTGGACGGGATCCAGCACGAGCTGTTCTCGTCGCTCTTGCCCTCGCGGTCCCAGTGGAATTGCACGCGGACGCGACCGTACTCGTCGGTATGGATCTCGGCCCCGTCGGGGCCGACGACGGTCGCGCTCTCGAGCCCCTGGACCTTCGGGCGCGCGGTTTTGATCGACGGCTTGAACGGGTCGTCGGTCGGGACGATCTCGGCGTGGACGCGCCATTCGGTGTCGTGATCACCTTCGATCAACGCCTCCGTCACGAGCATCGGGGTCGAGCTGGAGAGGGCTCGGTGCGGGTGGTTCGTGACGCTGGTGATGACGCCGGGAACGAGGTCGAGGACGTTCGACTCGAACGTGATGCGCTTCGCGTTGCCGCGCTTACCGAGGAGTCGATTCTCCGTCTTGGCAGTGCCTAGTTGGGAGTCGACGCGCGAAGCTCCGCGATCGTCGGCGGTCGGCGTGTTCCCGCCGGCGGAGCCTTGTTGATAGAGGAACGCGCCCGGCTCGTAGTGGAATTGCTCGAGGTTCTGCTCCTGCGGCAGGCCGCCCTGCGCCGAGAACCGGGGCTGCCCCTCGGCCGGCTTGCGGTAATCGAGGTCGCCTACCGTCATCTTGCCCGGGCGAACGCGCTGCGAGACCGCGACCCGGGTGACGAACTCCCCGTCGGTGACGGCGGGCGAGTCGTGGAAGCGAATGAGCGGCTTCGACAGCGACCGCGCGTTCGGCGCGTCGTCGAGGACCATCACGCTGTTGCCGTTCTTCTCCTCGAAGTAATAGGAGACACCGGCGTCCTCCAACATGCGGCTGATGAACGAAAAGTCGTTCTCGTCGTATTGGCAGCGGTATTTGCGCGGCTTGTAGTTGCCGGGGTCGACTCGCTCCTCGAACTCGACGTTCCACTCGCCGAGCATCTTCTTCACGATGTCGAGCTCGGTCTCGAATTGGAAGATTCGATAGTTGCGCCGCTGGGTCATCAGCCAGGCGCGCGGTTGGATGACGAGCGAATACGTCGCGAGGCCCTGGGCGTCGACCCGAACCTGGTCGATCTGTGTACAGATGCCGTGCCACGAGGGCGCGGTCCATTGGGTGCGAAGCGAGACACTCGCGTCTTTGCCGATCACTTCGTCGAAGTCGATATCGAGATTGCGCGATACCGCGCGAACATCGATATGAAAGAGCTGACTCATGCCTTGCTTGATCGCAAAGGAACGGACGTCGAGGGCGTCTCCACTCGCGATCGTCGTCGTGGCTTGATTGCTCATCGTGTCGTCTCCCGTTTCGTCCGTCGAAGCTCGAACAAGAAGTTCAGCGTACTTCGCCCTGCAACGCGAGCGCCGCTTCGGCCTCGCGCCGCCTGTAGAGGCCCTCGCGCACCCGCGTGTTCGGCTCGTGATAGAGCTTCATCGCGAGGATGCCGTCTGCGACGCCGCGGACGTTCTTGTCCGCGACGGCGACCCTGATCGCATCGAACGCCTGCTTCTTCAGGATCTTGTCGTCGCCCTTCGTCCCGGGCCCGCAGTTGTAGACGAGCGACGTGAGTGCACCGCGCACATGCGGATGCATCCCCTCGACGCCCGGGAAGGTGTTTTCGGTGGAGGTGATGAAGCGCGGCAGGACGTCGATGCGGTAGACCGCGAGCGCGTCCGCCCAAGGGATCGCGATGTCGCTCGTCTTCTCGACGGCCGCGTTGGTGCCGCTCTTTCCGAGGTATCCGCGAAGCCTGTCGTAGGCGTCTTTCGGCTTCTGGATGGCCGAGAGGCGCGACTTCCAATCGCGCTCGTAATGCTCCGTCTGGTGGCGGAGGTCGTAGCCGACGCCGATCGTCAGACCGGACGCCGCGTTGCCGGGCCAGTGGGGATGCGTGTACCTGCGGTCGTACACGGACCGGGCAGCGCTGTAGTCACCGCCCGCGATCTCCCACGCGATGATGAGCTCGACGGCTTCCCGGCTGATCTCCATCGGGGCCCACGTGTGCAATGGGCGTGCCCTTACGGAACGAGGGGATCACCGGAGATCGACGATCGAAGTGCGCTAGTTGCGCAATGGATCGGTTCGCTAATTGTGAAGCGGAACAGACGGAGGACGGAGCGCGACGACCGACGAGCGCACCGAAAGGAGTCGCCGTAGGTGCGCGACGACGGCTTGGGGGCTCGAGATGTGAGGGTTGTGTGCGGTTCCGGGGACGGCTTGGACCGGGTGACGGGACGAAAAGAGGAGCGGGTCGTGCTCACCGTGAACGAGGACGACCGGGGCCTTGATGGACTCGAGGTCGCACCGGAGGGTCGCCCGGACCGGCTCTTTCGAGGCTCGAGCCAGCGCCTTCGCGACGCGGGCCGCGACGCCGCGACGACGTAGGTCGGAGGTCGCGCTCTCGAGGATGCGCGAGGCTTCGGGAGAATCGGCTCGCGCGCCGGCGAGCTCGGGCAACAAGCGCTCGGCCAGCGCGGCGGCAGTGGAGCGCCGGAGAGACAACGAGACAGCCGGCGGGATGCGCAGCAAGCGGCTCGCGCGACGCTGGAGGAAGGCGGGTGAAACGAGGGCGAGGCCGGCGACCTGGTCGGGATGAGCGTGGGCGTAGCGGACGGCCAGAGCGGCGCCGAGCGAATGGCCGACGAGGTAGACGGGCTCGTCGCGACCCGCGAGGAGGCGATCGAGCCACGCGACGGCGTCGAGATCGGTCGGCGCGGAGCGGCCGAGGCCAGGCAGATCGATGCGCGCGTGAGGCACGCCGAGCGCATCCGCGACGGGCTTCCACGCGTCCGAGTTGAACGGCAGGCCGTGTAGGAACACGACCTCGGCGGTCTGCGGATCGCCGACGACGAACGCTCCGTCGCGAAGGCTGCCGCGGTCGGCCCGGGGATCGTCGCCGAACCGGGTCGACACCAAGAAATCGCTCCAACGCCGAACGGCTCGTTCGATGGGCGGTCTCGCGAGGCCGACGGCCCCGGCGTGCGCTTCGGCGGAAGCGATGTCGTACCGCTCCTCGGAGAGGAACCGAAGACTCTCCGGCTCGATGCCGGTCAGCTTCGCGGGGAGCGCGCGCACCAGACCGACGGGAAGGATCATGCGCGGCGCGGCGACGCCGAGGTGATCGGCGATCTGGCGGACGAGCACCGGGAGGTCGGGCGTCTCGGGGTCGAGAACGCAGAGGTCCTCACCTTCGGTCTCTGCGCGCTCCGGGACGGTCGCGAGAAAACGCGCGAGGTAATCGACCGTCACGAGCGGAAGGAAGGTCCGTGCCGAGCCGACGAGCGCGGGGAGCTGACCGCAAAAGAGACGCGCGACGAGATCGCCGAAGCCCGTGGTCTGCGTCGTCTCGCCGGTTCGCGCATCGCCGATGACGCTGCTCGGATGCACGGCCGTCCACGGCAGCTCGTGCGCGTGGGCGAACGCGCGAACGGCGAGGTACGACTCGTGTTTCGACGCCTCGTAGCCGCCGTGATCGCGGTAGAGGCGCTTTCGTTCGTCGTCCGACAGGCGCGCGAGAGACGCGTCGACACCGTGAGCCGGCCCGCGGACGATCGACGAGCGCGCCATCATTCGATACCCGCCGAGGTATACGAAACGCCGCAGCGCGGGTCGCGCGCGGGCCCACTCGGCGACGTGCAGCGAGCCATCGACGTTCGCACGCCGTGCTTCTTCCGCGCCGAGGCGGAAGGCGAACCGGGCGGCGAGGTGGAAGACGTCGCGAACGGCGTCGAAGCGGCCCTCGACGGCGAGGCCCGGCACCTCCACGTCACCCTCGACGACGACGAGCCGGCTCGCGTCGCCGCCGTGCTCGTCGACGAAGCGCCGAAGCTCGGCGGCGCGTTCGTTCGCCCGGCGCACCGGCGCCACGACACCGCGGGTACGGGTGAGCTCCGCGAGCAGCCAGCGACCAATGAGCCCCGTCCCTCCGGTCACCATCACGTCGACGTCGTGTTCGTTCATGAAAGCGAAGATGATGCCGGCGACCCATGACGAAAAGTGATTCTATCTCATAGGTCCCATGAGCGATTTCGATGTGCGAGCGATGAACCTGAACCTGCTGCCTGCGCTGGAAGCCCTCCTCGTCGAGGGGAGCGTCGGCGGCGCGGCGCGCAAGCTGCACGTGAGCCAGTCCGCGATGAGCCACTCGCTCGCGAAGCTGCGGGCAGTGTTCGACGATCCGCTCCTGGTCGCAGACGGACGTGGCCTCGCGCCGACGCCCCGCGCCACGCAGCTGCTGGCGGCGTTGCCGGGTGCGCTCGACGTCCTCGCGCGGGCGATCGCGGTGCCGGAGCCGTTCGATCCGAAGACGGCGACGCGCACGTTTCGCCTCGCGACGGTGGACTACTTCGAGCTCACGATGTTGCCCCACGTGCTTTCGTATCTCGCGGCGCACGCACCGAACGTCACGCTCGAGATCGAGCGCTTCACGCCGGCGACCGTGGCGGCGCTGGTCGCCGGAGACGTGGACCTCGCGTTGATCGGCGCATCCTTTCCGCGGTCGCCCGCGGGCTTGCGCAAGGCGACGCTGTACCGAGACCCGTTTGCGGTGATCGCGCGCGCGGATCATCCCGCGATCGGCCGCCGCCTCGACCTCGACACGTACCTCGCGCTTTCGCACGTGCTCGTCAGCATCGAAGGGCGGCGGGAAGGCGCCGTCGACCGCGCGCTGGCGAAGCTCGGCAAGGCTCGTCGTGTGGCGCTTCGCGTGCCGCACTTCGTCTCGGCGCCGCTCGCCGTGCTCGCATCCGACACCATCTGCACCATCGCGAGCTCGGTCGCGCACCGGGCGCGCGAGCTCTTCGGTCTCCGCGTGATGGATCCGCCGATCGATTTGGAGCCGGCGTCGGTGGTTTCGCTCTGGCCGCGACGGCACGACGGCGATCCCGCGCGGGGCTGGTTTCGCCGACTCTTCATCGCCGGTCATGCGGCGCCGCCGGCGATCCGATCGCTCATCCGTCGCGAGCGCGGGCGCAAAAGCTAAAGTATTCTGCGCGCCGTTGCCGGAGCCGCACCCGCTCTTCACCTACGGACCGATTCTGTTCGTCGTCGCGTCGTTCGTCGCGAGCGCGGTTTTATCGCCGTCCGCGATGCGCTTCGTGAAGCGCAGGTGGGGGCCGCCGGCTCAGCCGCTCAAGGTGCGGCTCGTCTGTCAGCTCGCTACGATCGCCGCGTTCTGGCTTGCGGGCACGGCGGTCGGCTTCGCGCTCCTCGTGTTCCCGGTGACGGAGCCGAACGACGGGCTCCCCGGGCAGCGGATCGGAACCGCCGTGATCGCGCACATGGTTCCGACGGTGGCCCCGTTCGCCAGCCATCGGATCGCCGATCAGCTCGAGAACGGTTCGACGTCCACACGGTGGTCACCGCCCGGTGTGCGTGAGGCTCGCTTGGTGCTCGCGGCCAGGATCGACGCGGACACGGATCGCGGCGTCGAACGCCTCGCGAAGCACGGCTTTCGCACGCACGCCGGCCGTTTCGCGCTCACGAACCCGACTGGCCCGGCGTGTGAGGTCGGCCTCGATGCGTTCGCCGAAGCGCTTCAAGGAAGCGCGCTCAAGGATCTGATGACCGCGTGCAGGAACGCACCCGGCGATCCGATCGGCTACGCGGCGTTCAAAATGGGCGACTTCATGGGCGCAGTCGGGCCCGAGACCGAGTCGATCATCTCGCGGCAGCTGCGCACCCCCGACGGGGAACCGACCTGTTTCGCCGAAGGGCCCGACATGCCCGACGCGCCGCTCAAAATGTGCCGGCTCGAGTGGGCGGAGATGCACAAGAAGCAGCGCCCGGCTGCGCTCGACGGCCTCGACCTCGAGCCGGCGTTCGCGCGGAGATGGCTCGCGGCGCTGCGCGCCGAGATGGGCGAGCCTTTCGACGCAAAGAGCTTCTTCAGAATCGACCCCGCGCTGCTCGTGGAGCGGCCGTTCGTCGCGATCGTGGACGAGCCGATCGCCGTGTACGAAGACGTTCGCAAGAACGCGTCGGGCTCTCTCACGCCCGGCCAGTCGGCGTACATTCGCGTCGCGATAGGCGCGGAGCGCTCCGCGGCAGGCCGTCACGAGGACGCCGAGAAGCTCGTCGAAGAAGCGTTGGCGCAGCTCGCGATCGGCGACGGAGGCTCCGCCGCCGAGCGCGCTGCCGTGGAAAGACTGGCGGCGGCGATCGCGCTCCGTGCGCGTGACATGAAGCGATTCGAAAAACACGCAGCGTCGCTCGCAGCGGACGATCCGCTCCGCGAGGTCGCGACGGTGGTGTTCGGTTCGGCACCCGAAGCGGCGAGCGGCGACGAACGCACTTGGGTGGCGGCCCTTCCGATGAACGACGGAGCCGCGATCGCGGCGGCGCTCGAAGAGAGCGGCGCCGCGACCTCCGGAGGGCTGCTCCGCCTCGCTGCCGTGCCCGAGGATGCACGCGACCCGCTTCGCGAGTGGCTCCGCGAAACCTTTCCAGCGTGCGCTCGGTGCGGCTTCTTCGCGACGCTCGATCGGATGACGGTGCGCCTCGACGCAGCTCACGCGCTCGGCGACGAGGGGACGGTGCGTGCGCTCGAGCCGATCGTCGCGCGCTTCGAAGCCGTCTTCCTCAACCGGCCGCTCGCACTGTCGTTGCGCGCGGCGGATCCAAACCCGTTCTGACTCAGGGCTCCGGCGTCGACGGGACGCTCGGCCTGCTCGACCTCTGCGGCGGGGCCGCCGGCGGAACCACCGCGGAGGCAATGAAGTACGCAGCAGCGCCGAGCAAGAGCACGAACGAGTAGCCGAGGTTCATCGCGATGAGCACCGCCAGCGCCGTGGCCGTCACGCCGAAGAACCCGTTCAGCGCCCAACCCCAGGCGACGAGCGTTCCGCCGCGGGTCGACGCGATGCTGATTCCGAGCGGCGCGAGCGCGCCCATCAAGATGCCGAGGACACCACAGACCACGATCGCGATCACGACGCGAGCCGGGAACGGCAAGCCCACGAGCGCGCTCGTGAGCGGCAGCAGCCCGAGCGCACACGCGACGAGCAGCACGGTGAGGATCTGGGCACGGCGTGCGGCGACGAGGTTCGCGGTGCCCATCGGCACGCGCCGGACGAGGAGGCTCCCGATGCCCACGGCGAGGAGCAACGAAGCGAGCACCGCCGACAGCGCATAAACGGGATGCCCCAGGAACATCGTCAACATCTGCGTGAGACCGATCTCGACGACCGCAAACCCGACGCCGATGCACGCAAAGAACGCGAGCGCACGGACCCGAGAGAAACGCGCGGAGGCGAGCACCAGCTCCGAAGGTCGAACGAGCGCGGGCAGGACGAGAAAAAGGAGCGACGCGATCGCGCTGACCGCGAGGACGACGAGCGCCGTCAGAAGGCCGTGTTGCTCCTTCGCGAGGCGGGCGCGATCCCGGATCGTCGCGAATACCTCGCGTGGGGGCACGGTGTAGAAGAAGAAGGGGCGCTCGTCGGTGGGCGGCGAGATGTCGCGACCGCGGACGAGGCCGTTGGTGTTCCAGGGGTCGGCGACGATCCGCGCGCGCACATCGCCGGCCTCTTGATCGGGCGCAAACACCTCGACGAACCCTTGCTTTTCGCAGTTGTCGCGCAGCTTTTCGATCGCATCGGCCGACAGCGCGGTCTTCGCGACGAGCAGGGCGGTGGAGCCTGCGTACGAGCAGGCAAATAGGTGCGCCCGGGGATCGGCGACATCGCGTGAACGAAGCGCCGCGGAAGCCAGCGCGAGCAGCCGATCGATCTCGGGATCCCAGCGGTTGACCACCAGCACGCCTTCGGGCGCGAGGTGATCGTACAGCTCGCGGAACGACTCCACGGTGTAGAGCCCGTCCTCGGAGAGCGCGAGGCCACCGACGCTGGAGGCGGCCCACGTGTCGACGAGCGAAAGGACGATGTTGCGGTACAGCCGGTCGTCGGAGCGCACGAACGAGCGGCCGTCGGCGACGACCAGCTTCACCTCGGGCTTCGCGTAGAGGCCCCCGCTGTAGTCGAACAGCTTGCCGAGCATCACCTCGCGCGCGATGGCGCGGTTGATCTCGACCGCGACGACCTCGGTTTGCCCCGCGGCGAGCGCCGCTCGAACCTCGCGTCCTCCGCCGGCGCCGATGACGAGGGTCGGGCCCTCGGCGCCGCTGAGCGTGTAGCCCATCTCGGCCGGATGTTTCGGCACCTGGGTCTTCGCGCTGAGGATGGCGCTGGCAGCGCTCGCATCCATGCGGAGCCAGGCCATGCCGCCGACCGGACGGTCGACGGTGACGAGCGCGAGCTCGTTCCATCGAACCACTTGCGCGCGGTCGAGGTTCACGAACCGGAGCTGTCGAACGGTGAGCCACTGCTCGCCGTAATCACCGGCGAAGAGCGCGAGCGTGCTGCAGAGGATCGCGGAGGACGACCAACCCGCTCCCCTCACCTCGCCGTCGGAGAACGGTCCGCGCTTCTCGAGGCTGCCAATCGCGAACATCACGCCCGCGACCGCGAGGAGGATCGCGACGACGAGACCCGCGCGCGGGGCGCCGAGCCGAAGCAGCAAAAGTGCGCAGGCGCCGCCGGCGGCTGCGCCGACCATGTCGGCGAAGTACAGGCGCGCGGCGCGGCCACGCGCGTGTTTGAGCGCGGCCGCGACGATCATCCCGATGAACGTAAAGGGCAACGTCGAGAGCGCGTAGAGCACGCCGATCGAGACGAGCGCGTTCTTGTCGAGCGTCTCGGGGACCTTCGTCACGAGTGTCTTGATGATCGTGATGATCGACGTGACGCTGGCGAGGGCCGCGAACAGGCTCATCCGTCGAAACAGGTACGGCGTGCGCAGGAGCCTCGGGGCGACGACGACGATCCCGCCGCCGAGGCCGACACCGAACAGCGCGAGCGAGACGGCGAGGAAGGCGAGATGATGACCGAGCGCCGCGGAATACAGCCTCGTCAGAACGACGGAGAGGCTCACGCTCCCGAGAGAAACGAGGCCGAGACCGCCATACATGGCGAAGCGCTGCGCGCTGGGCATACGGAGGGCCGGTTCTATCAGAGTTCCGGGAGGATCGGGCACGCCCGCGGCACCTGCGCGCGCGGGAAACAGCAGCCCGTCAGGGCTGCGGCGCCTTCGCCTTTTTCGGCGTCGCGACGGGCGCGAGCGGCCACGGCGAGAGGGCGCGCGAGAGGCTCTTCGCGCCGCTCTGCGCGTCGGCCCGGCGACACTCGGCGAGGCTCAGCCGGCGCGGGCCGAACGCCGTCGGGTTGACCGCGTCGGCGTCCATGAGCGACGAGGGCGAATCGCCGGCGAAGTCGTCGGGATGCCCAGGCTGATCCAAGAGCACGTGGCCGAGCTCGTGCGCGAGCGTGAACGACGACTTCTGCGCACGAAGGCCGGCACGATCCTCGAGGACGACGTTCCGAATCGCGCCGTGCTCGAGGAAGATGAACGACTCGCCGATACGGCCATCGCCGGCGAAGCTCGGGATGACGAGCACCTCGAGCGTGGCGGGGTCGCCGTCGTCGAACGCCTTGACGAGCGTGCGCTCCTCCAGCGTGCCGGCGATCGCGTCGGCGTCGGTGAAGTGTTGAAGCCCGTCCTCGAGGCGCACCGAGCCGATGCAAGCGTCGAGCGCAGCGTCCGACGAGACGGCGCCCTGCTTCGGAGCGGCGAGCGTCGCCGGATTGCCGTCCGCGCGGTACACGAGCACGTCGCTCGAAGCCTGTGTCGCGGCGTGTGTCGCGCGGTTGTCGCTCGTTTTCGCGCGGAACCCCATTTTGTCGAGGGCGGCCTCGACGAGGCGAGCAGCCCCGCGCGGCGTCGTACCCGCCGACACGGCGACGGACACCTCGCGGCCGTCCGCGGTGAAGCGGATGTCCCCGCCGGTCGCGATGGAAGGCGCCTCACAGCCGAGGGAAATGAGGAACGACGGGGGCGGGTCGACGACCGCGACGTCCGCAGACGTCGAGGGACCAAACGACACGCCACACGTGCTCCACACGAGGCTCGCGCGGTCGATCTCTTCGCGCGCGAGGCGAAGCGCGTCCTCGTCGTTGGCGCCGATGGGCGGCACGTCCTTCGGCCGCATGCGCACGAGCCGCACCCGGAGCTGCGCGCGCTGCCGACCGAGCGCGCCCTCGACGCGCTTCGTTTGCGTGGAGATCCCCTGCCCGCTCACGGAGATCGATCCACCGAGCTCGGCGACGATGGACCGATCGGCGAGCAGCGGATGGCGCCGGTCGACGTCGTCGAACACCAGCCGGAGCGGCTTCGTTCTCGCACACTTCGTCGCGCCTTTCGCGAAGGCGGGGCACGCGACCGGCTCGACGGCGCGTTCCAGGACCTCGACGGCGGCGCGCGACTGCGACAGGTCGGGCGCGCGCGTCGACGTGATGGTGACCTTGCTCGGCAGCTCCGCGCCATCGCTCGCCGCGAGCAGCAACCCGTAGCTCTCGCCGTCGTCGCCGACCGGCGGCGCTGTCCGAGCGATCGCGAGGCCTGCGGCATCGTCCAACGGATTGTCGCCGCTGCCAATCCAATAGACGGCAGGTTGGGTGGACGGAGCGGCGCCGATCGAGGTGGCCGTCATCGTCGAGACGACCGCCGCGAGCGCCGCGCATCGAGCGGGCGACCACGCGCTCGCCGGCTTCACTCGATCCCCCATCATCCGATCGACGACGTCACTCGATCCAACCGAGCTGAACGCGGCGGAACGCCGTCTCGGTGAGGACGTCGCCGCTGCGTTTGCCGCCGGAGCCGTTGGCCGCGGTCGTGACGAGGGCGCCCCATGCGAGCGCCGCGAGATCCGGTGACTCCGCGAGGGTCGAGGCGACACCGAGCGCGCGCTCGCGGTCACCGAGGTCCCAGAGCGCCGCGGCCGCGAGCCCGCGAATGTCGTCGCGGGCCGAGGTCTCCGACGAGTCGATCACCTCGCGCAGGAACTCCGACCGGTCGAAGTTCTTGGCGAGAAGGAACGCGGCACGCAGCGCGACGTCGTCGCCGAGCGGCTTGGTGCGAGCGAGCGCCTCGAGCATCGGGCGGGCGACCTCGACACGTGCGTGTGCCATGCGGAACAGAAAGCCCGTGTCGCGATCGGCGCTCGGGCGATGGGAGAGGCGCGCGACGAGCTCGGATGTCGGTCGCGTGCCGCCGGTTCCGCGGTTCGGATCCAGAGCCCAAACGACGAGCGACCACGCGGCGCGCGAGCTGTCGGGCCCGGTCGTCGTCCGCTCGATCGCTTCTTTCAGAGGGCGCGGGTCACCTCCGCGATGCGCGATCTCCGCCATCAAGAGCCAGCGCCCGAGGTGCCGCTCGGAACCGCGAAGCACGTGGAGCGCGTCACCAAGCCCGGCACACGCCTTCTCCGACACCTCGTGTTGGCGCAGACAGAGCGGCAAGAGCAGCTCGATCGAGAGCGCGATGCGGTGCGCTTCCTTGATGCGCGCCGCGAGCGAGAACAGACGCGGACCGGTCGGCTCGCCGCGGAAGAGACGCGCGACCTCGCCGGCGAAGGCGAGCTGCGTCTTCGAGCACGCGGCCGCGCGGGCGAGCGACGGCCCGAGCGCCGGATCTTGGACGAAACAGGCCGCGCTGAGCGCCGGCAAGCCGCCGAAGTCCTCCGTCTTCAATGCCGACGCGAGTAACGCGCCGAGCTTCTTGTCACCATTTTCGGCGAGCGCTCGCATCCCTGCGCCGTAGAGCTCGCGGTCGAACGCATCGACCTTCACGAGCTCCTTCAGAGCGGACGCGAGGAGCGTCCGCACCTGAACCGAATGCGGCGCAATCGCTCGCGCAGCCCCGGCGAGCCGCGGCTCGATCGGGTTTCGCTTGCGGAGCGTGGACTCGATCTCTCCACCGATTCGTCTCTCGACAGCGACGAGGGCGCTCGTCCCCGACCCCTTCTGCATGCTCCCTTGACCCGAACGTACCAACTATCGTCATGGAGCGGCACGACTTTGCGAGTCGGTGACGAATTGTTGGTCGTCGCGATCCGAACGACACGAGGTGAATCTATCGCCCGCGCGGTCGTCTCAGGTACGCCCGGACGACGTCCACGAAGCGCGCCTGCTCCTCGATGAACGGAAAATGTCCGCTTTGCTCGAAGACGACGAGCTCCGAACCGGGGAGCGCCGCAGCGAGTGGACGCGCACCCTCGGCGAGCGTCGTGATGTTGTCGTGCCGTCCGGCGACGACCAAGGACGGGACCGACCAATGCTTCGCGCGCGCGCGCAGATCGAAGGTCGACAAGGACGCGATCCCGTGCTGGTTCGCTTTCACGGCGTAGCGGGTGTTCCTGTCGAGCGCGGCTCCGACCTCGGAATCGAACCGATGAAAGTATGAAGGCAGCCGCCGCAGCCATTGCTGCCTGAACGACTCATCGTCGTTCGGCGCGGAGACCGGCCTCGCCCGGCGTGTCGCGTAGATGCCCGGGAAGTCGAACACCGAAGGCGCGCCGACCAACACCGCCGCGCCCACTCGGTCCGGAAACGCCAGCGCGTACGCAGCGGCGATCAGCACGCCGAACGAGTGCGCGACGAGGTCGATTCGTTCGTGGCCGAGCTCCGCTCGCAGACCTTCGAGCTCGCGCGCCCAGCCATCGACACCGCACGTGAGGACGGAAGGCCGGTCCGAACGGCCGTTGCCGAGCTGATCGTAGAAGACCAGCTCGGCGTCGCTCGACAACGGATCGACGAACGGACGGAAATAGGTGTGATCGAGGCCAGGCCCTCCGTGGAGGAAATAGAGCGGAGGCCCACACCCGACGCGGTCGTAGTGAATGGCCTGTCCGTCTACGATCGCGCGCACCGACAGCGGACTATAACGCGTGCGCCTCCGAGCGCCGGCCGAGGGCTCCGTTCAACCGCAAAATCATTCTTAGTAAGAACTATTCGTACCTGCTACACGCCGGCCGTGAAGAAGCACGAAGGCCGAAAGCCGCAGACCGGTGCGGTCGGGCCCGCGTTTTTGCTCGCGCAGATCGGCGCGTATGCGGCGATGAAGTTCGGCGAGCGCATGGCGAGCCTCGATCTGACCCCGCCGCATGCGGGCATCCTTCGCGCGATCCTCGCGTCGGAGGGCACGAGTCAGAAGGCGCTGGCGGAGACGCTGGGCATCGTGCCGAGCCGCCTGGTCGAGCTGCTCGACGAGCTCGATCGGCGGGGGCTCGTGGAGCGTCGCAACGACGAAGACGACCGCCGCGTGTACGCGCTCCACCTGACGAAGAAGGGCGCGAGCGCGCTCGAGTCGATCGGACGTGTGGGACGCGATCACGAGGAGTCCTTGCTCGCCGCCCTCACGCCGGCGGAGCGCGAGACGTTGACGACGCTGCTCGCTCGCGTCGCCGAACACCAAGGACTGCACCCGGGCGTACATCCCGGGTACTCGAAGCTCCGGCGGCAGCGGCGAGCGCGCGGCTGAGCAGCAGAGCGCTGAACCCGGCATTTTGAACACTCGGCGTCGTTGTCGCTCCTAAACGATTCAGAACAAAGCGATGGTTCGGCCCCTCGGGTCGGGGGTCTCGCGGATCGTGCACGCGCCGCTTCCGGTCGACCCCGCGGGCACGGTATCGTGAGCCGTTTTCATGCCGATCGACGACGACCTCGTCCGCTCGCTGCCCGTGCAACCGGGCATGGTCATCGCGGGTAAGTACCGCGTCGAGCGCTTCCTCGCCGCCGGCGGGATGGGAGCCGTCCTTCGAGCCCACCACGAGATCCTCGACAAGCCGGTCGCCATCAAGATCATCCGGCCCGAGCTCGCGACGCGAACCGAGCTCGCGCAGCGGTTTCTGCGCGAGGCGCGCGCCGCCGCAAAGATCTCGAGCGACTACGTCGCGCGGGTGACCGACGTCGATCTGCTCGACGGCAAAACGCCTTACATGGTCATGGATTTCCTGGACGGCGAGGATCTCCACGACGCGATGGTCGCGCAGGGAAAGATGCCGGTCGGCTTGGCCGTCGACATCGTGCTGCAAGCGCTGATGGGGCTCGATGCTGCGCACGCGAAGGGCGTCGTGCACCGCGACCTCAAGCCGTCGAACCTCTTCCTCGAGCGCCGCGACGACGGCAGCCGCCGGGTGAAGCTCCTCGATTTCGGCATCTCGAAGGTGATCGAGGGCGAAGGCGACGACGGCCTCAAGGCCGGCGCGACGACCTCCGCCGGGCAGATGCTCGGCACGCCGCGGTACATGTCGCCGGAGCAGGTGACGAGCGCGAAGAGCGTCGATCACCGCACGGATCTCTGGGCGATCGGCGTCATTTTGTACGAGATGTTGACCGGGACGTACCCGTTCGATGGCTCGAGCTCGGGTCAGATCCTCGCGAACATCCTGACGACCAGCGTCCCGCCGCTGCGTGAGCGGCGCGAGGACGCTTCGCTCGAGCTCGAAGCGGTGCTCAGCCGCTGTCTCGCGAAAGACCGGAGCGACCGCTTCCCTGGTGTGCGGACGATGATGGCGGCGCTCGCACCGTTCGCGTCGAAGCGGATGCGCGCGCTCGTCGCCGAATACGAGGAGGTCGCGGGCGACCCGATCGCCACGATGAAGAGCCCGGACGCGGTTCGATCGCCGCCGACACCCGTCAGCGGCGGCGAGCCTGTCGATTCGGCGCCGACGCGGCTCGCGAGCGTGGCGATGAAGAAGACGGAGGCCGCGGGCCCGCCGACACCGGCTGTGCGGACGCATGTCTCGGCCGAAGGCCCACCAGCCAGCAAGTCTTCGGTCCCCGCCCCTGCCCACTCGACCGAGACGAGCATGTCGGTCGTGGAATCGTCCCCTCGCGGGACGCCGATGCGCAAAGCGATCGCCGCGCTCGTCGCCGTCGTCGCGCTGGGCGTCGGGGTCTACTTCGTCGTGCGCCAGCCGGACAAACCGCCGCAAGACGTCGGCGCGAGCGCGCGTGGCGCCGAAACGACGGCTTCGTCGCGCACCGACCAAACCACCGCGGCGACCGGCCACGCGCCCACGCCGTCCGTGGAAGCAATCGGAACTGCCGCGCTGACCGCCCCCGAAGCGCCGGCGACTGCCTCGGCGCAACCCGTCGCGTCCGCACCGTCGACGACGGCATCCGCGACGCCGACACCGACTGCGGGTCTCCGGCGCCTTCCCACCGCAACGACCACAACCGCTTCGGCCCTCCCGACCACCGGCATCGTCCGCACGAGGGACTAATGCGCATTCGACCGCTTCAGCTCGCCTTCGCGATCGCTCTGACACTTCTCGCTCCGGCGGCGAGCGCGCAGGACGCGAGCGACAAGGCGCTCGCGGAGTCGCTCTTTCAAGACGGCATCAAACTCTTCGACCAGAAGAAGTTCGCCGAGGCATGCCCGCTCTTCGAGCAGAGCAACAAGCTCGATCCGAAGCTCAGCACGCTCACCAACGTCGCCTACTGTCACAAAGAGATCGGTAAGACCGCTTCGGCCTGGGCCGAGTTCTCCGAGGCGGCAAGCCTCGCCGATCGGCGAAACGAGACGAAGCGCGCAGAGTCGCTCCGCTCGGAGGCGACCGATCTCGGCAAGAAGCTTTCGAAGCTGAAGATCACCCAGGCCGCGCCGACGCCGGGCCTCACCGTCGCGCTCGACGGAAAGAAGCTCGATGCCGGCGTCCTCGTCACCGCGCTCACGGTGAACCCCGGCAAACACACGATCGAAGCGAGCGCAGCCGGCTACGTCACCTCGACACAAGAGGTCGACGTCCCGACGGGCCCCATCGAGGTGCCCGTGACGATCCCCGCACTCGACAAGGAGAAAGCGCCCGAGCCGGTCGTCGAGCCGAAGCCGACGCCGGGGCCCAAGGTCATCGATCCGACGCCGACGCCCGCGAGCGAACGCAACATCGGGCTTCCTATCGCCATCACGAGCTTCTCGATCGCGGGAGCGTCTCTCATCACCGGCATCATCACCGGCGCCGTTTCACTCGCGCGCACCAACTCGCTCGAGAAGGAGTGCGACCGGGGGAGCTGCGCGAGGCCCGGCCCTGGCGACGAGCTCGACGAGCTCAACGCGCTCGCCAATGCGTCCAACGTGACGTTCGCGCTCGCAGGGGTCGGCGCGGCGGTCGGGCTCATCGTGATCCTGGCGGTTCCGCCGAGCGACTCGAGTGACGCGAAGAAGGTCGGCTTCGTGGGTGTTGGAGACGCCGGCCTCGGGGTGTCGATCCCGTTCTGAGTAGCCTACCAAACCGACATTTCTGTCAGCTTCAAACCTTCAGCGGCGAAACTGCGCCGGATCCACGCCGAAGCGCTTCATCCATCGATGAATCTGCATCCGCGTCTTCCCCATCGTACGGCTCACCTCGCTCACGTTGCCGCCGGAGCGCTCGAGGTGCTGGACGAGCTCCGCCTTGAGGGCGCGGGTGTCGTCGTCGAGCACGACCGGCGATTCGAGCCCGGGTTGGGTGCGTTTCTTCGACGCGAGGCGCCCTTCGGGTAGGTGCTTGAGATCGAGCTCGCCTTCGCGCACGAGCGCGGCACCGACGCTGAGCAGCTGTTGGAGCTCGCGCGCGTTGTAAGGAAAATCATGCGACAAGAGAGCGCGGGCGAGCGGGGTCGCGAGCTTGAGGCCGCGCATCGGGTCACCGTGTTGGCCGATGATTCCGGCGATGATCACGCCGAGATCCTCGATGCGGTCGCGTAGCGGTGGGATGTGAAGCGTGAAGCCGGCGAGACGGGCAAAGAGGTCGGCGCGGAAGCGATCGTCCGCCGACTCGATGGTTTGATGGGTCGCCGCGACGACGCGCAGATCGACCGGCACGGGCTTGGTCGCGCCGACAGGAAGGACCTCACGCTCTTGGAGCACGCGGAGGAGCGCGGCCTGGGACGGCCTCGGGAGCTCGGCGATCTCGTCGAGGAACAGCGTGCCGCGGTGGCTCGAGCGGACCAGGCCGACCTCGTCGCGCGCGGCGCCGGAGAAGGAGCCGCGCACGTGACCGAAGAGATTGCTCTCGATGAGCGTGCTCGGGAGCGCGCCGCAATTCACCGGCACGAAGGCTCCAGACTTGTACGAGAGCGCGTGGACGGCGCGCGCGAGGAGCTCTTTGCCGGTACCCGTCTCGCCGAGCAGCAGGATCGGGATGTCGACGATCGCGACCTGGGCGAGATCCGCGAGGCGTGTTTCGTAGTCGGGAAGCAGCGTCGCGAGGCCCAGTGACGGCGCCGGCGCGCGCGCGAAATCCACGTCTCGACAAGGGGCGCCCTCGCTCGCAGATGCGTGAATCGAAAGGAACGTGCCGCCGACCTCGATGATGGACTGATGGCCGAGCGACACCCGCGAGGGCACCGTGATGTCGTCGACGCGCGATCCGTTGCGCGACCCCAGGTCCTCGAAGTAGAGCCCGTCGCCCTCGGCGACGATGCGCGCGTGCCGCGACGAGACGACCTTGTCCGGGAGCGTCAACACCCGGGTGCGCGGCGCCCCCGCCGGGGTATCGAAGGACCGCTGCGCGCCTCGCCCGATGAGGATCTCGTCGACGTCGTCGATCGCGAAGCGCGCGCCGCCTGAAAACGGACGCTGCGCTTCGAGGACGACGAACAGGTACCGCCGTTCCTTGCGTACGCGGCGGGAGCCGTTCGCGTCGACGAGCTCGAGCGTCCGACTCTCGGGAGGTTGGTCCCCGCCGGGCATGGCGGAGAGTCAGCGAGGCAGGCTCGCCGCGAATGCGGCGAAGAACACGATGTACCCGACGATGACGAGGGCGGTGAGCGCCATGTTCGCGACGGCGATCCAGAACGCCGCCTGCGCGAGCCCGCGGCCGGCGGGCGGCGACGTCCCCTGATCGATCGCCTGCATCTCCGAGCGCGCCATGAAGAACGCAGGGACCGAGGTGAAGAGGCCACAGAACAACCAGCTCGCGATGGCGAGACCGATCGCCCACTGCGCGTTGCTGCTGGCGCCGGGGTGGGGTGCGTATTGCGGATAGGCCCCCGGCATCCCGTAGGGGGCCGTCGGCGGTGCATAAGGGTTGTGTTGCCCTTGGGGCGGTGCGCCCCAAGGTTGTTGCGGCGGAGGCGGTCCCCACTGTCCGGGCGGCATGGCTGACATCACCTTCCACGGTACGGGCTCGCGCCCGCTTCGTAAAGCCGACCCGGACGCCGAGCAGCTAGGCGGCGGGCTTCCGCGGCGAGCTCTTCAGCTTCGCGGTCGCAGCCTCGAGCTCGAGGATCTTCAGCTGTGCGAATTGCATCAGGATCGTGAGGACATCCTTCGGATCTTTCGTCTCTTCGACCTGCTTCGTCAGCTTCGGGTCGACGTTGGACTCGCGTAGGACCTTGTTCGCCTCCGCCATCTGGGCGTCCATCTCGGCCTGCATCGCCTCCGCCTCGGAGAGCTTCACCGGGCGCAGCGTACGGTAGCGGGCATAGTGCTCGGCGGGCGAGAGCGGCTCGGTCGCGAGGTCTTCTTCGGCGATGTAGACGGCTTCGATCTCCGGGTGCGCCGGCGAGGAGACCTTCACCGGCCTGCGCCAGACGAGGACCAGCTCGTCCTTTTCCGCATCGATCGCGACGGTGTCCAAGCACATCGGGGCCTCGACGAAGCGCGGGCTTTCACCCGGTCCGCGAAGCGATAGAAAAACGCGCAGGCGCTTTCCCGGCAAGCGGCTCGAAAACTGCGGAAGCTCGCGGTGAAGGTTCGTCAGGGTGACGGGCTCGTCGCCGCGGAAGAAGGTCCCTTCGTCGAGCTGCTGATCGTCGGGCGCCGCATTGTAGAAGCGCGCGTCGAAGTCGAGCGGCGGAAGCGGCGCACGAAATGCCGCCCAACGCTGATCCCGCGTGCCTTGGCGCTGGGCGCGCGGAAGCCAATTCGGAGAGACCGGCCCGAACCCGGCAGGCGGCGGCCTGTCGTTCGCCGACGTCACGCGGCGCTGCGGATACTCGACGTTGGGGAGGTAGATCGCGTCGTCGGCCGGATCGGGCGAGCTCGGCTCGACACCGCGACCGAGCGGGTTGGCGCCGAACGACAGCGAGCCGAACGCGCGCTCCCACCGGAGTGACATCGACTCGAACGGCTGCGTCGGGCCGATCGAGCGCGCCCCACCCTTCGACCAGCGGCGATCGCCCGAGACGCGGAGCGTCTTGTGGATCGGTCCGACACCGATCGCGACGTCACACTCGGCGCGCGGGCGCCCGCCTTCGGCGTAGCAGGTGGCGCTCACCGTCACCTCGCCGCGCGCCTTGAACGCGACGAGATCCGTCGCATAGGAAAGGCTCCGGCCGAGATCGTCCATGTAGGTCTCGTCGCCGCGAAACCCCTGCTGTTCCTTCTCGCCGAGGGCTTCGGCGGCCTCGTCGGCCTTCAACCGGAAGGTGCCCTTCACGATGAGCGAGAGCGCGGGGAGCGTCGGGCCCATCGAGCAGTCGAATGCGTGGAATCGATACGGCGTCGTGTTCACGAGTTCCATGGTCGGCCTCCTTCCCCTCCCCTCACAGACCCCACGCGGGCAGCGACACACCGGCATCGCTCGCCAAAGACGCGATCTCGAGCAACCCCACGGGCGTCATGTTTCCAGGCGCCACTTGCGGGACGAACTGTGACGCCGGTGAGGCCGTCACGATCTGCGTACCGCTCATCAGGATGCCGGTCGTGCCGATATGGATGTATGTCGTGCCGACCTGAAGCTTGATGCCGGCGTCGTTCATCACGATGTTCGACGGCTGCACCGGCGAGCCGTCTTTCGCGGCCTTGGCGACCTTCTCGGTCGCGATCTGCACGACGCCCGCGACGATGCACACGACGGCGAGGACGGTGTTGAGGGCCTGCGCCGCGAGGTAGACCGCCTCGCCCGTCTCCATCATATCCTTCACGTCGATGGTCGAGCCGTCGTCGTCGTCCGCGCTCGTCGCGGCGCCGATCGCCGTGAACGCCGCGGTGTAAGCGGCGATCGCCGCGTTGATGACGCCCATGCCGATGCGGATCACGTCGGACACCGGCTTCAGCGCGACCAGCGTGCCTTTCGTCGTCGGGTCGACCGAGATCTCGATCGAGCTGCCGCCTTTGAGTGAGCCCTTGTGGCCGTAGGCGATCTTGCCGAGCGCCCACGCCGTTTCGACGCGGTTCGCGACGAGCTCGACCTTCAGGGAGAGCGGCGCGCTGACGGAGGCGCCCGTCGACGCATCGAAGGAGACGCCGAGCGAATTGCCGAACTTGAGGCCCGCGGAGTACGTGTAGGCCGAGCCGAGCGTGAACGCGCCGTTGTCCGAAGCCGCGAACGTGAGCGTTTTCGCGAGATCGAACTTGGTCGTGCGCCAGCTGAGGCCGAAGGCATCGCGGCGCGTGAGCGACGCGGTGATGAGCTTCTTGTCGGTGATCTCGGAGACGCCGCTGATCCAGCCGTCTTTGATCTGCTGGATGACCTCGTCCGAGACATCGTACGTCTCGGAGTACGTCGGCCCGAGGACCGTGCGCGTGTCTTTGCCGACGGTGACCTTGAGCGTCTCCGGCGTGCTCAGCGTGACCGACTTGTCCGAGTAGAGCGCGACGCCGTCCCCGAGGCTGAAGCGAGCCTCGAGCTCGGAGGGTGCGAGCCCGTCGAGGATCGATTTCGCCCACTCGCGTGCGGGCGTCTGGCCGTTCTGCTCGCTGATGGCCGCGGGATTTCGGCTCTCGGCGAGCTCCACGAGCTTGCGGATCGAGACCGGATCTTCGGCACCGGCGCGCTGCTCGAGGATGTTGCGCGAGGTGAGGTCGCCGGTGAGAGCCTTGTCGCGCCGATAGTTCGCGGCACCGAGGTGAATCGACTGCAGCGTCGCGAGCGCCCAGTTCTTCGCCGTCTTGCCGTCGTAGACGTCCTCGCCGCGCGGGTCGTCGGTCACGCGCAGCTCGTCGAGGACCGCGATCGCCGCGGTGTCGCCGCGGTCGGCGCGGTTCGCGAGGAGCGAGCGCACGACGAGGTCGCCGCTCAAGATCGCCTCTTTCGCCCCGCCGAGGTTCATCTCGAACCAGCCGTAGTCACGTGCCGGGGGCTCGAGGCCGGCGATCATCTCGACGAGGTCGTCGGGCTCGGCGTTCAGGCGAAGCGGCTTCTCGATGTCCGCGTTGGGCTTGCCCATGCGGAAATACGTCCGGAACGTCTTGCGATCGTCGCCGGCCATCGCTGCATCGACGTCCTCCTTGTTGAGCACGTGAACGACGTACGAGTCGTTGAGAACGCGCGTGTCCGACTTTCCGCCGACGTATTGGACGAGATCACCTTCGGTGTAGAACGCGACGCCGCCGGTCGCGCTGGATCCGAAGGCGGCGCGCACCGCGGCCTCCGAGTCGGCGCCTGCGTAGTCGTCACGAAGCGTGTCGAGGAAGCTCGCCTCGGTCGTTGCGTCCGGGCCGCCGACCCGGAAGTAGCTCTCGTACGTGGTCGCGGTCGCCGTCTGAGGCGAGCCGTTCAAGCTGGATGTGGAGCTCGCGCTCGCGCGTGGGACGTAGACGTTGAAGAACCTGTCGCCTGTCTCTCCGGTGTTCATCGATCTCTTCTTCCTCGCTGAAAATCAGGTGGATTGGGTCGGCCCCGGGAGCGGCGCAGTCACGGAGATCGAGCCTCCGAACGCGCACGTGCACCGGCTGTTCGCGGTCGCGGTGGGGAGCATCGTGGTCAGCGGCGTCACGGCCGGCGGCGCCCACGGCGCGACGACCGTCGGCGTGCAGGGCATCGGCGTGAGCACCCCTTGGGCCGCGGCCGTGGCCGCCGCGACCGTCGGGTTTGCTTGGCTCTTGCACATCCCGAACGGAGGGATGTTGGTCGGCGTGATCTGATCGATGGTCGCGGCCGGAGCGGCTCCGAGCACGAGGAGCGATCCAGGCTTGGGCGTGGAGACGAAGACCGACGGGGCGAGCCCCATCGTGCAGGAGAGCGTTGCGCCGGTGCAGAGTGGTAGAGGCATCGTCGTCGTCTCCTTCAAAAATCGCGGATGTTGATGCTGATTCCGGAGGCGGTGACGATGCGGTTCAACGACGCGTTGGACGCGGCCACCGGCGAAGGCGTGACGGCGTTCGGGACCGCGCCGACGATGATCGGTCGGTCGGGATCGCCGTCGAGGAACGCGATGAGCACCTCGACGCCCGGTCGCAGCGGAAAGTGCATGCCGTAGCCCGCGCCGGCGTGGCTCTGCGCCATGCGGATCGGGCACGAAGCCTTCGGCTCGCCCGGGGGCGCCGTGTCGAAGTGCAGCTGCACGATGTAGCGGCCCTCGGCGTCGATCTTCGGCATCGACTCGCGGGCCCCGAGGGCGGCTCCGTCGAGGCTCTGCGGGACCGGCGTCACGAGACCGGTCACGAAGCCGCTGATTTTCGGCTTCGGCGTGACACGCGCGGGCCGGAACGGAACGCTCGTCGGCTGCGCGCGGAACGAGTTGGTATAGCTCGAGCGGCCATCGCCGGAGCTGGAGGAGAACGCGAGCGCCTCGTAGTCGTGGGTCAGCTCGGTGACGAGGAGCTCCGACGTCCCGAGGATCGGGTGCTGGGCGAGGAAGAACCGCTCACCCGCCGCGAGCGCCATCACTCCGCTGCGACCGTCGAGGTAATCGGTCCGCACGCGGCGCTCTTCGGCCCGAACCCGTGCGAGCGCTTGCGCCTCGAACGGTGTGAGCGCGTGCGGCGCGTAGTCGACGACACCACCGCAAAAGCCGTCCACGAGCTCGTAGCTGCCGGACACGTCGACGAGCGGCGTCCGCTCGTTGTAGTCCTGCACCGCGAACATCGAGGGTGCGAGCTTGCGGACGTGCTCGATGCTCGAGACGCTCGCGAGGCCGCGCGGATCGTAGCCGTGCGCAGGCAGCGAGCCGTTCGGGCCGAACGCGCCGTTGTTGTCGGAGAAGACGATCATGTCGCACCCCGACGCGTGCTCGAAGTGGAACGTGATGCCGAGGTGCTCGGTTAGGCGCTGCAAAAACGCGAGATCCGACTCCTTGTATTGGACGACGAACTCGCGCGTCGGGTAGCGGCGGACGAGGCGCAAATCGAAGTCGACGCCCTCGACGAAGCCGAACAGCGACAGCTTGTTTCGGATGATGTCGGGCAGGCTCATGTCGACGAAGACGTCCTGCGTCTCGACGAGCGTGAGCCGGTGCACGCGCGGCACGATGCGCAGGCGATAGGCCCGCGCGCCGGCGCCGAAGAGGGCGGACAGCGCGTTCGGCTGATCCGCGGCGAGCTGGTCGATGACCTCCGCGACGAGGCCGTGGACGACACGTACGTCTTCTCCGTCGACGGAGAAGACGAGACGGACGGTCGCGCCGAACAGCTCGGATGCGCGTGCATGCGCCACGAGCGGGCAAGCGATGTCGATGTTGAAGTCGAAGACCCGAGAGAGCTCCTCGGATCCACGAAGTCGTTGAACGAAGATCCCCGTGCAGTCGAACTCGTCCGACTCGAGTCGGACATCCAAAGTGGGTATCGCCATCGAGGGCGACCCATTGCAACGGGTGGACCGTCCTGATCGCAGGCAAATACGGCAAAAACCGGCCTGTATCAGGCCGGTTTTCGCGGATACAGCTGTATCGGGTGTATCAGCCCGCTGATACACCCCGCTTCGGGAGCTGGTTCGCGCCTACTTCGCCGAGCCTTCGCCGAGGACCGAGACGACGAGCTCTTCGCCATCGATGGTGAACGACTTGGGCGCGGCGGTGCCTGCGACCGATGCCTCCGAGCCGAAGGAGACCGCGGTCGCGAGGGACTCGCTCGCGAGCAGATGTTTCGTCTTCCTGGCGACGGCGACCGCGCGCTCGCTGCCCGCGACGTGGAGCTTGATGCGCTCCACGAAGTCGAGGCCGAGCTCTTTGCGGATGCCCTGGACCTTGGCGACGATCTCCCGACCGAAGCCTTCGTCGCGCAGCTCGTCGTCGATGTCGACGTGCAGCACGATGACGCCGACCTTGCCGCCGGCCGCGGCGTAACCGGTCTGCGCCTCGACCGCGATGTCGATCTCCTCCGGGCCGAGGTCGATCTTCTCACCCTCGACGTCGATGGTGACCTTGCCGTCGGTCGCGAGCGAGGTGCGGAGGGCGCCGGCGTCCGCCTTCGCGAGCACCTGTTTGCACGCCTGCACCTTCTTGCCGAGCTTCGGCCCCAGCGCCCGGAAGTTCGGCTTCATCGCGTATTTGACGAAACCTGCCTCCTGCCCCGGCGCGAGGATCTCGACCTTGTGGACGTTGAGCTCCTCCTCGATGAGCTCGGCGTGCGCGGCGAGCGCCGCGGAGAGCTCCTTGTCGGAGACGACGATGTCCGCCTGCCGGAGCGGCTGGCGGACGCGGATCTTGCTCTGCGTGCGGACTTGCAAGCCCAGGCTGACGAGCTCGCGCACCGCGCGCATCTGCCTGGCGAGCGATACGTCGACGTTGGCCTCCGCCACGGCCGGCCAGCTGCCGAGGTGCACGCTCTCGGGCATCGTTCCCTTCCACGGAGTGTGCACGAGGTTTTGCCAGAGCTCGTCCGCGAAGAACGGCACGAACGGCGCGATGAGCCGCGCGGTGGTGACGAGCACCTCGTAGAGCGTGAAGTACGCGTCGGCCTTGTCTTGCGACACGGTGCCGTCGGCGAAGCTGCCCTTCTGCCAGAACCGATCGCGGCTTCGGCGGACGTACCAGTTGGAGAGGCTCTCGACGAGGTCGACGAGCGAGCGCGCCGCGTCGTAGAGGAGGTAGTCGTCGAGCGCCTGCGTGACCTTCTTCGTCGTGAGCGCGAGCTCGCTCATCATCCAGCGATCGAGCTCGGCGCGCTCTTTCACCGGACGGTAGCCGGTCGACGTCGAGAGGAACCCATCGGAGAGCTTCGCGTTCGGGTTGCCGCGCGACGGATCGAAGCCGTCGATGTTCGCGTAGATGACGAAGAAGCTGTAGACGTTGCGCAGCTTGACCAGAAACTCCTTCTGCTCGAGCCGCACGTTCGTCAGCGAGTGGCGCGTGTTCGTCCACGAGGGGCTGGACGCGTAGAAGAACCAGCGGAACGCGTCGGCGCCCGGGCTCGGAGCGGACGGGTCCTCGATCCAAACCTTCTCGTCGGCGCCGAGGCGCGGCACCTCGCTCGCGAGGATGCGTAGCGCACCGTCGAACGGCTTGAGCTTCAAGCGCTCGAGATCCTGCTTCGCGAGGGCGACCACACGTCGCGGCAGCGCCTTCGTCGGCTTGAGGGTGATCTTGTCCTTGGTCGATCCGCGCTCTTCGCTGCGATAGAGGCGAACCTCCGCAGACTCGCCGGTGAGGTCGAGGCCTTCGTAGTCTTCGCGTGCGATGAACGCGACACCGGGCGCGGGCGTGACGCCGTTCACCTCGGTCGCGGGGACCGCGACGAACTCCATCCGGACGCGATCGAGGATCACGTCGGGCGGCGTGTAGTTGCCCTTCGACTTCGACTCCTTTTTGCCTTCCTTGTCGCCGACGTGGCCGAGCACGACGCACGTCTTGTATGGGTGCGGAAGCGGCGCCTTGTCGAAGACGAGCGTCGAGATCATGAGCAGCGAGTAGAACCAGCCGCGCGTCTGGTCGATCGCCTCGCTGATGAAGTCGGCGGGAAACGCCTTGTCGAAGATCTCCTTCGAGCCCGCGGCGTGCGGATAGCCCCATTGTGCGAATGGCATGCAGCCGGAGTCGAACCAGCAGTCGATGACCTCGGGCACGCGGCGATAGGTGCCGGGCTCGCCCGGGTTCTGCCACGTGACGTTGTCGATCCACGGTTTGTGGACCATGAGGTGCTCGCTGAGCTTCGGATCCTTCTTCTTCGCTGCGTGGAAGGCGTCGAAGGCGTTCGGGTTCTTCGCGAGGATCGCCTCGACGCTCGCAGGTGCCTCGAGCGCGCCGGTCTCGTCGTTGACCCAGATGTTGAGCGGCGTGCCCCAATAGCGCTCACGCGAGAGTGCCCAGTCCACGTTGTTGCGCAAGAAGTCCCCGAAACGGCCCTCTTTGATGTGATCGGGGAGCCATTTGACGTTTTGGTTGTTCTCGATCGCGCGCTGGATCTCCGCGGTCGTGCGGATGTACCAAGCGGGCCGCGCGAACTGGATCAGCGGGTCGTTGTCGCTGCGCCAGCAGAACGGATACTCGTGGCGGTACACCTCCGAGTGGACGAGACTGCCGCTCTGCTTGAGGTCGTGGATCAGGTCCTTGTCGGCGTCCTTCACCCAGCGGCCCTGGTACTTCGGCACGCGCGAGGTGAACGTCCCGTCGGGCGAGATCGCGCACAGCAGCGGAAGCTCCGGGTTCTTCTCGAGGAGCTTTCGGTGCGCGTTGTTGTCGTCCTCACCGAAGGCGGGCGCGACGTGCACGATGCCGGACGCGTCCATCACGACGAAGTCCGCCGCGATCACGGTGAAGACCTTCTCGTGCGCGCGGCCCTCCTCGGCGAAGGTGTCGAACGGCGGCACGTATTTGGTGCCGACGAGCTCGGTGCCTTTCACCTCTTTGACGACGGTGAGGGTCGCGCCGAGCTTCTTCTCGAGCGCGGGGATCAGGTCCTTCGCGACGACGAGCTTGCCGTGGTTGGGCACGCCCTCCACGAAGGCGTAGGTGAAGTTGGGATGAACTGCCGCGTACATGTTGGACGGCAGGGTCCAAGGCGTCGTCGTCCAGACGAGGAGCGACGACGACGGATCCGACGCGAACGGGAACGCGACGAAGACGCTGGGATCGTCGACGGTCTTGTAGCCGAGGCCGACCTCGGCGCTCGAAAGCGCGGTACCGCCCTGTGCCCACCACCAGACGACCTTGTGTCCGCGGTAGAGAAGCCCCTTCTTGAAGAGCTCGGAGAGGGCCCACCAGACGCTCTCGATGTAGCTTCGGTGGTAGGTGACGTACGCGGTCGGTAGATCGACCCAGAAGCCGATCTTCGACGTGAGCCGCTCCCACGCTTCGGTGTATCGAAACACGCTCTCGATGCAGCGGTGGGTGAACGGCTCGACGCCGTACTTTTCGATCTCCGCTTTGCCGTGGATGCGGAGCTCTTTTTCGACCTCGACCTCGACAGGCAGGCCGTGCGTGTCCCAACCCGCTTTGCGGGGGACGTCGTAGCCGCGCATCGTCTTGTAGCGAGGGAAAACGTCCTTCACCGCGCGCGTGAGGACGTGGCCGTTGTGGGGCATGCCGTTGGCGGTCGGCGGGCCTTCGTAGAAGACGAACGTCCCCTGGCTCGGCCCCGTCGCGCGGGTCTCGGCCTTGAGGCTCTTCTCGAAAATCGACCGTTCTTTCCAGAGCGCGAGAATGCGCGCTTCGTCACCGGGGAAATCGAGCTCGGCGCGAACGGGAGAGAAGGTGCCTCGAGGTTTTTCGCTCATGATTGGAACGGTTCGTCTAGCAAGGGCCAATGGGAGCGTCGAGCTTTCGCGCCTGTAGCCACGCCACGAGGTCCGCGCGGATGACGGCCACACCGTCGGCGCCGGCATCGATGCAAGAGGAGGCGGTCGTCTCGTCGATCCCTCCTAGTGCGACGAGTCGGGTCGAAGCGCTCTGACGATCCAGCGCGGCGCGCGCTCGTTCGAGCGATTCGAGCGCGAGCGGTGTCCCCTTCCCCGGCGTCGCGAAGATCGGCGACAGGATCGCCGAGCTCGCCCCGAGCGCAGCTGCACGCAAGACGTCGTCGACGTCGTGGCAGGCCACGGTGATCAGCGCGCTTTCGCCGAGCGCGGATCGAGCGTCCCGAACGAGGTGCGCGCGGTCGCCCGAGAGGTGCACCCCGTCGAGCCCGAGCGCCAAGGCAACCTCCCACGCGCCGTTGAACACGACGAGGTGCCCGAGCGCGCGAGCCAGATCGCGAAGCCTCGAAGCGAGCGCGATGCGATCCGCCTCGTCGAGATCCTTGTCACGGACCTGCACCAACACCGGCTCCGGCGCGCGCTCGAGCCTCGAACGCAGCACCTCGAAAGGCACACGCACGTGGTCGGTTATCTGCGTCAGCCTCGGGACGGAGCCAGGAGAGGGGTCGCCAAGGGCGCCAAGGAAAGAAGAAGAGGAGGAGGAAGAGGGGGAATCAAGCTCGGCGTCGCGACCGTCGAACATTCCATCCCTCTCATCTCCCTCCTCTGCCCTTGGCGCCCTCGGCGACCCCTCTCGTCTTTTCATTGGGTGTTTCGATCAAGTGAAGAGATGCAGCGCCAGAACGATGACAAAGAGGCCGATTTCGAGGATGCCCAGGCCCGAGGCGTAGGTGGCCATCTTGCGGTATTCGTGGCCGACGCCTTCGCGGTCGATGATGTCGATGGCGCGATTGGCGCGGACGAGGGCGACGATGCCGAGCGCGCCGCAGCAGAAGATGCCGAACGACGCGTAGCGGAGGGCGCTTCGAGCGAGGAATTGGACCTCGTAGGCGCGCGCGGATGCCCTGCTCGGGGGCCCTTCCTCATCCCGGCCTGGTGGAGCGTAGGGATTGGGCGCGGTCGGGGCTGCTCGCGGGACGCCGTCGTCTTCTTTGATGAGGAGACGTTATCCGGCGTGTGGTCCGAGAGGGACGCGAAGGAGCAGAGGAGGCCGGAACGAGCGACGATCAGAACCCTCCTCTTCTTCCTCCTTCTTCCCTTGGCGCACTTGGCGACCCCTCTCTGTCCGAGGGCCGCGGTTCGCTATGGTGCTGCAGACGTGCTCGCCGCAGCGGACACACTTGCCGCGGCGGAAGCACTCGCCGCCGCCGCTGAAGCGCTGGCAGCCGGAGCTTCGAATTCGACGCCGAGCTCTTTGAGCTCGGTCTTCGCCTCTTCGGCGTATTTGCTGCGGGGATATCGCTCGACGATGTACTTCAGCGTGCGGATGCGCGCCTCGTCGTCGCCGGATTTGGCGAACTCGTCGGCGAGGCCTTTGAGCGCTTCGCCGGGCGTCTCTTCTTTGGCGAGCTGCGGCTCGGGCTCGCTCGCACATTGGAAGGGCGCGATGGAGGTGCCCGCGACGAAGACGAGCGCAAAGGCGTGGCGAGCGATCATCGCGATGACCTCAGTCGATGAGACCGCTCGTCGGTGACGAGGCGGTCGCGTAGAGCTTCTTGTCGATGCGCCCGGCGAGGAATGCCTTGCGCCCGGCGGCGATCGCGTCGCGCATCGCCTCGGCCATCATGACCGGGTTCTTCGCGCCGGCGATCGCGGTGTTCATCAGCACGCCGTCACACCCGAGCTCCATCGCGCGGGCCGCGTCGCTCGCGGTGCCGACACCCGCATCGACGATGACCGGGAGCTTGATCTGCTCGCGGATGATCATGAGGTTGTACGGGTTGCGAATGCCGAGGCCCGATCCGATCGGCGCGGCGAGCGGCATCACGGCGGCGCAGCCGATGTCCGCGAGCTTCTTGCAGACGATGGGATCGTCGATGCAATACGGTAGGACCGTGAAGCCGTCCTTCACCAAGACCTTCGCGGCTTCGAGCGTCGCCTCGTTGTCGGGGAACAGCGTCTTTTCGTCGCCGATGACCTCGAGCTTCACGAGCGGCGTGTCGAGAAGCTCGCGCGCGAGGCGCGCGGTCCTCAGCGCTTCCTCGGCGCTGTAGCAGCCCGCCGTGTTGGGCAGGATCGTCATGCCGAGCTTGGTGAGCAGCGAGTGAAGGGATCCTTCGCCACGGTCGGCGAGGTTCACGCGGCGGAGCGCCACGGTGATGACTTCCGCGCCGGAGGCGCGCGTTGCCTCCTCCGTCTCCGCGAGGTCCTTGTATTTGCCCGTTCCGACGAAGAGCCGCGAGCGGAACGTGAAGTCTCCGATGGTGAGCGCGTCGAGCATCGATCCGGCGAGTACCGAATGGTTCGGGCGGCGACAAGCTGGTAAGCTTCGCCCAATGTCGCAGGGGTGCCGTCGGGTCTACGTTCGCTGTCGCAGAGCATGGAAAGGCTTCGTTCGTAGCACCAGCGTCCTCGCGATCGCGGGCGCGGCGCTCGTCGGCGGGCTGGCCCCCGACGGCGGCGTCCAGGTCGGCCGCGATGCGCATGCGACGGTTTCGGTGCTGATGACGCTGGACGAGCTCGTCACGTCGTCGGGGCGCGCCATCGTCGCGCAGCCGGTCGAGCGCTACTCGAAGTGGGAAGAGCTCGGCGGCGCGAAGCGAATCGTGACGTACACGCGCCTCGTCGTGGAGGAGACGGTCTTCGGTGCGGCCAAAGACGAGAAGCCTGCGGACATCTGGGTGCGAACGCTCGGCGGAAAGGTCGACGGGATCGGCCAGCACGTCGCCGGCGAGGCATCGTTCACCCTCGGGGAGACGTCGCTCATCTTCCTCGGCAAGGCGGGCGACGCCAACGTCGTCATCGGCATGGCGCAGGGGCATTTTCCGCTCCTCACCGCGGGTGAAGATCGCGTCCTCACCTCGAGCCCGGACACCGGCACGTTGATCCCTCGCAAGAAGACCGAGCCGCCGAAGTCGGCGCGCGACGAGCTCCTTGGTGAGACACTGACGCTCGCGCGCACGAAGATTCTCAAGCTCAAGAAGGCAAGCAAGTGACGCGCGCGCTCGGCGCGGCAGCCGTCGCCCTGGTAAGCGCCACCTTCGTCGCCTCGGTCTCGTCGACGGCGGGGGCGTACTGCCGGACGTCGAGCTGCGAAGACGGCGTGGGCGCGCTGTGTTTTCCGAGCCAGCCGAGCGATTGTGGGATCCCGCTCTTCTGGCCCTCTCGATGCGTCGGCTATTCGCTTCAAAAAGACGCGTCGGCGCAAGTCGATCTCAACACCGCTTCCAACGTCGCGGCGCAAGCATTCGCCGCGTGGAGCGACGCTGATTGCGGGGGTGGCACCCACCCGGCGATCGAGGCGCAGGACCTCGGCCCGGTCACCTGCGACAAGGTCGAGTACAACCAGCAAGAAGAGAACGCGAACGTCATCGTGTTTCGAGACGCGTCGTGGCCACACCCCTCGTCCGCGCTCGCGCTGACGACGGTCACCTACGCCCTCGAAACGGGTGAGATTCGCGACGCCGACATCGAGCTGAACAGCGCCAATGCCGTTTTCACGACCGGCGACGAGAACGTGCAGGTCGACCTCCTCAGCATCCTGACGCACGAGGCCGGCCATTTTCTCGGCCTCTCGCATGCACCGTCGAGCGACGCGACGATGTTCGCCGACTATCCGCCGATGTCGACCGCGCTGCGCACGCTCGACGCCGACGACATCAACGGGATCTGCGCCATCTACCCGGCCGACGGAGGCGCGGCGTGCAACCCCACCCCGAAGAACGGCATGGGTGACGAGTGCGCCGACGGCACGACCGGCGGAGACGACGACGAAGGTGGCAGCGACGGTTGCTCGGTCTCGGAATCGACGCATTCGAGCGGGTGGATCGCGCTCCTCGGGGCCGCGGTTGCGCTGGGTTTCGCGCGCCGGCGACGCTGACGGTCGATTTCTGTCACAGCTCGATCGTCGCCTGTCTCCAACCGGGCATGACGCAATCAGCCTGGTCCCGACAGAAGAAGCACATCCGAATTCAGGGTCACGATCTCGCGTACATCGAGCGCGGCACCGGCCGGCCGATGGTGTTTCTGCACGGAAACCCGACATCGTCGTTCCTGTGGCGCGACGTGCTGGCCCCGCTCGCGGAACGCGCACGCTGCATCGCGCCGGATCTGCTCGGCATGGGCGACTCCGACAAGCTCGTCGCGAGCGGACCCGACTCGTACGGCTTCGAGCAGCATCGAAGGTTCCTCGAAGGCTTCCTCGACGCGGTGGTGCCGGACGAGCCGATCATCTTGGTCGTGCACGACTGGGGCTCGGCGCTCGGCTTCGATTGGGCGCGACGCAACCCGACGCGCGTCCGAGCCATCGCCTACATGGAGGCGATTGCCGGCCCGCTCCGATGGGATGCGTGGGAGCCGGGGCCGCGCGCGGTATTCGAGCGACTCCGTTCACCCGAGGGCGAGCGGCTCATCCTCGAGGAGAACATGTTCGTCGAGAAGATCCTGCCTGCGAGCATTCTGCGGAAGCTCAGCGAGGCCGAGCTCGATGAATACAGGAGGCCCTTTCGCGCACCCGGGGAATCGCGCCGTCCGACGCTCGCGTTTCCGCGGATGTTGCCCCTCGATGGAAGCCCTCCCGACATCGTGGAGATCGTGAAGGCCTACGCAGAATTCCTCGCCGGCTCCGAAATCCCGAAGCTGTTCGTCAACGCCGAGCCCGGGCGCGTGCTCACGGGCGAGCTTCGCGAAGCTTGTCGCCGCTGGCCCAACCAGGAGGAGGTCACGGTGCGCGGGCTCCACTTCCTCCAAGAGGACTCGGGCCCCGAGATTGCGCAGGCGATCGCGGCCTGGGCGAGTAGGTTGTCGGCATGAGCATCACGCTCGACCAGCTCGCCGAAGAGGCGCGCGCCGGAAATCGAGACAGCCTGGAGGCGCTCGTGCGCGGCTTGCAGGATCCGATGTACCGGCTCGCGCTGCGCATCCTCGGCCACCCCGAGCAAGCCCGCGACGCCACGCAGGAGATCCTGATTTTGGTCATCACGCAGCTCTCGTCGTTCCGCGGCGAGAGCTCGATCAAGACCTGGGCTTACCGCGTGGCCACGCGTCATGTCTTGCGCATGCGGAGCCGCGCTCGCCGCTGGACCTTCGAGTCGCTCGCGGACGACGACCTCGGCCAGCCGCCGAACGCGATCGAACCCGAGACCCTCGCCCACGCGGATGCGCGCCTGCTCGAAGAAGAGACGTTCCTCGGGTGCACGCAGGCGATGCTGCAAGCGCTCGACGCCGACAAACGGATCGCGTTCGTGCTCGGCGCGATCTGCGAGCTCGATTCGCACGAAGCAGCGGATATCCTGGAGATCTCCGAAGCTGCGTTCCGCAAGCGGCTGTCGCGCGCCCGTGCCGAGCTCGATGCGTTCGTCGGCAAACACTGCGGCGTCGCCGATCCGGCGAACCGCTGTCGCTGCGCGCATCAAGTGAACCTCAACGTCGCGCGGGGCTGCGTCGACCCCGCGCGCCTCACGTACGCGCTCTCATCCCGCAAGACCACCGTCGAAGCGCTGCGCGCGCTCGGCGAAATCCGGGAGGTTCGCCGCTCGCTCGAGCTTTACCGAGCTCAGCCTGCCTTCGAGGCGCCGGCCGACTACGCGTCCGCGATTCGATCGATGATCGATCGGGCGACGTCGTTGTCAGTTTCGTGAGCGGACCCCGCCGGGGGCCGTAGACGACAGCCTCTCCTTCCCTATGATGGCGCGCCAGCGTCATGAGCTGTCCGATCTGCGGCTTTCCACGCCATGCTCCAGGACCGTGCGCGGTGTGCGGCGGAGGGGCCCCGGCCCTCGACGTGCGAGGGGTCGGCGTCCCGCCGCCCGCTTTCCACGGCCCCCTGCGCGAGGATTTTCCACACCTGCACCAAGCCTTCGCTTCATGGGAGGCGCGCGAGTTTCCGCGCTACGTGAGCCAGTGCCTGCTCGCCCTGCGGCTCCCCTCGCCCAACGCGAAGCGCGTTCCCGAGGGGGTCGGCTTCGCGCTGTCGATCGGTACGGCTCCGATGTTCGTCGTCATCGACGAGCAGCTCGAGCAGATCGCTGTCGAGTCGCCGCTCATCGTCGTTCCGGAAGTGGAGGAAGCGGCCGCATTCCGCGCGGCGCTCGAGCTGAACGCGGAGCTGCCTCACGGCGCGAGGATCTGCCTGCGCGATCGTGTGCTGGTGCTGCGGTTCTGCGACCGGCTTTCGCGGGTTCCGCCGCCCCGGCTCGTCCACGCGCTGAGCGACGTCGCGAACGGCTCGCCCTACGTCTCGACGATGTTGGGCTTTCGTTTCCACGCGCAACGAACGCTGCTCAGCGAGGCCGAGGCGCAGCTGCGTGGCGTGAACTTCATGCTTCGAGGCGAGCCTCGCCGCCTCACGGTGCTTTCGGGATGAGTGAACGATCCCCTCGCTTCGCGCCGTCCGTCGTGCGCGTCCGTGTCGCAACCGGCGGAGGCACCGGTTGGGTCGCAACGAAAGACGGGCTGGTCGTCACGAACCATCACGTCGTCGATTACGACCAGGATGTCGTCCTCCGCACACACGACGGGAGAGACTCGAAAGGGCGCGTCGTCCGTGTCGACGCGCGCAAGGACGTCGCGATCGTCGCTCCCCTCACCCCACTCGGCGTACCGCCGCTCGCGCTCGGCGACGCGCGCAGGCTGACGCCGGGAGACCCGGTGATCGCGATCGGGCATCCGCACGGTCTCGAGTACACGATCACGTCCGGCGTGGTGTCCGCCTTGCGAAAGGTCCGCGGCGTCGACCACGTGCAGACCGATGCGGCGCTGAATCCGGGCAACAGCGGCGGCCCGCTGCTCGACGACAGCGGCGCGGTCATCGCGATGAACACGTTCGGTCGGCGTGACGGGGAATCGCTCGGATTCGCGGTCGCGATCCACGAGATTCAGCCGCTCATCGCGAGCACACAAGCGGACCCGACACGCGGACCTTCGTACACGTGCCACGTATGCGAACAGGTGCTCGACCTGTCGAGCGAGCGGTGTCGCGGGTGCGGCACGCGGCGGCGGTTTCACGACTGGGACGATCTCTCGTCGCCGGAGGTGGTCGTCGCCGATCGTGCGGCCGTCGCCATCGTCGAGGAGCTGGGCTTCGCTCCGTCGGTCTGTCGCACCGGGCAGCAGTCGTTTCGGCTCGAGACGGGCGCCGGACAGCTGTCGGTCCGCATCATCGGGAAGTCGCCGTACCACGTGGCGATGTCGGTCGTCGTCGCGCGCACGCCGGAGCGACCGAGCACCGCGTTCCTTCGCTTTCTGGCGACGGCCAACGATCGATCGGTCGGCGCGGTTCGCATCGCGCTCGAAGGTGATCTCGTGACGGCGGCGCTCGTCGAGCCGGTGGAGATGCTCGATGTCCGCACGCTCCGTCCAGCGGTCGAGGACATGCTCCGCCTCTCACATCGTCTGCGGCGCGTGCTCGCCACGTCCTTCGGGGCACGGCCGCCTCCTTCCGCCGACGAAGAAAACAGTTTCGATCCGGGGTGACAGATGGGGATCTTTGGGGATTTCTTCGACCGCGACAGAGAATACGAGCGGCTATTCGCACGACAGACTGCGGGCGCGTGGGTCTTCGCGATCGCCGGAATGATCGGGCTCGCGATCTGGTGGGTGAGTAGCGCCGACGATCGCGGTGCGCACGGCGACCCGGTGTTTCGCAACTACACCGTGGTCGCTCGGGCGGCGCTCGAGTCGGTTCGCCGCGCGGCCATCGCCCAGTGCACGAACGATCCGGAGACGTCGCGGCACGTGCAGGACGTCGACGCGGCGGTCGCGGCGCTGAAGCTCGCGAGCAACGAGCTCGCGCCGAGCACGCATCCGGTGCACAAAAAGATACGCGGCAAGATGGACGCGCAGGTCCCGGCGCTGCGCGCCGAATACGACAAGTACCAATCGACTTGCGACGCGACGCTGAAGTCGAAGCTCGACGCGTCGATCGAAGACCTCGAGGGCGAGATCGACGTCGCGCGCAATCCTTCGGGCCTCGTTGCGGAGGGCTGGTGATGAACGAAGAGCCTGGTTCTTTCCTCCCGCCGCCGCGGCGTACCTACGAAACGGCCGGCACCGGTCCACTGCCGAGCCAGCCCGTGCCCGCGCCCGCCGCCGAGGCGGCACCGGCGCCGCGGCGACGTGCGTTCCTCGCATTCGCGCCGCTGGCCATCGTGGTGCTCGTGGGATTGGGGATGTACTTCTCACGCAACACGCCCTCGTTCATCCGGCCTCTGTTGCCGAGCGGGCGCGCCGCGTCGCGGATGACGCCTCACCTGGGCGAGCTCGTCGCCCAACCGAACCGCGTCGATCTCGTCGGGGGTCCGAAGGTCTGCGGGAAGGTCGTCTCGATCGACACGGCGGGGCCCGCCGTCGATCCGTCGTTCCACGAGCTCGACGCGGCGGTGCGAGCGTCCAATCCCGCGGAAGTCGGGACGGTCGCACGCGTGACCTGCGCGGACGCGCCGATCTTGCGCGGGGGCAACACGACGCCCAGGGGAAGCTTCGTTCGTTGTCGCGTCGAGCTCGTCGAGCGCGCGTCGAAGAAGTGGCTCGGGGGCCTGACGATCGACTCGGAGGATCTGCCCGCGCCGCTCATGCGCTCCGACGACGACCGCGGCTCGCGGCCGTCGAAGGCGATCGCGCGGTGGATCTCGTCGCTGCCCCCCTCCTGCAGCTGATCGAGAGAAACCGCAAAGCCACGAAGGGCAGAGAGAGCACGCGAAGGTTTGGAATTAGCTCCTACCCTTGCGCTCTTCTTCTGCCCTTTGTGTCTTTGCGGTTCGCTCGGTTCTCAGACCGAGGGCGCCATCGGCTTCGCCCCGGCGGCGGCGAGCAGGTCGCGGTCGATGTCGCAGTCGGGGTTGCCCGTCGTAAGGAGGCGATCGCCGTAGAAGATCGAGTTTGCACCCGCGTACATGCAGAGCAGCTGCGTCTCGCGCGACATCTCTTTGCGGCCCGCGGAGAGGCGCACCATCGCACGCGGCATCAGGATGCGCGCGGTCGCGATCATCCGGACGAAGTCGACCGGGTCGACCGGCGGCAGCGCCGCGAGCGGCGTCCCCTCGACGCGAACGAGTGCGTTGATCGGCACGCTCTCCGGGTGGGGGGTCATCCGCGCGAGCTCGACGAGCATCGCGCAGCGGTCGTCGATCGACTCGCCCATGCCGACGATGCCACCCGAGCACACCGTGATGCCGGCTTCACGGACAGCGCGGAGCGTCGCGAGGCGGTCGTCGAACGTGCGCGTCGAGATGATGGACCGGTACGCGTCGCGTGAGGTGTCGAGGTTGTGGTTGTAGGCGTCGAGGCCCGCCTCTTTGAGGCGCTTCGCTTGGTCCGGCGAGAGCATGCCGAGCGTGCAGCACGCCTCGAGGCCTAGGGACTTCACGCCGCGCACCATCGACAGCACGCGATCGAACGCGGGGCCGTCTTTCACCTCGCGCCATGCAGCACCCATGCAGAAACGCGTCGAGCCCTCGGCCTTCGCGCGCTCCGCCGCCTCGAGCACCTGCTTTTCGTCGAGCATCTTTTCTTTGCCGACGCTCGTTTCGTAGTGGCTCGATTGCGGGCAATACGCGCAATCTTCCGGGCAGCCGCCGGTCTTCACGCTGAGGAGCGTGCAGAGCTGGACCTCGCTCGCGCCGTGGAACTGCAAGTGCGTGCGGCGAGCCCGATCGAGCAGCTCGAAGAACGGAAGGTCGTGGATGGCGCGAACGTCGGCCACCGTCCAGTCGTGCCTCAGGGCGGCGTCTTGCGACGGGGTCGATTCGCGGCCCTCTGCAGCGTCGAAAGCCTCTCGTTTCAAACCAGAAATCGCTTCGTTTCGTGCTGAACGATGAGGCTCGGAGGACTGAGTCATGCTGCCCCGGATCTAGCTCCAATCTCGGCGGGGACGCACGACAAAAGCGGGTCCCGCCGCTGGTTTAGGGCGCACTCCCCCGACGGCGCCGAACATGGCACGCGAGCTGCTGTGGCATCGACGCGATGCGGCTCCTCTTGGTCGACGACTCGGAGTTCGTGCTCGCCGCGGTGACGCGCGACGCGACGGCGCGCGGTTGGACGGTCTCCACGAGCGCGTCCGCCGCAGAGGCACGGACGCTCGGAGCGCGCGCCTTCGACGCCGCCGTCCTCGATCTGGAGATCGGCGACGAGAGCGGCATCGACCTCGCGACGCACCTTCGAAACGAAAACCCCGGCCTGAAGATCGCGTTTTTGACCGGCACGACGGACGACGCGCTCAGGCGCAGGGCCGAGGCGGTCGCCCTCGTCTTCGACAAGACCAGCGGAATGGGCGAGGTCTCCCGCTGGCTGGACACCGCGCGCGAGCAGCGCTGACCGCGCGATGATCGCCAGCGCCTCGACCCGCGGACGTGCACGTTCTCGCGACGTCACGCCATAACTGCTATTTTCGCCGGCAGTGCAGACTCCCTACGCGTCGGAGCAGTTCCTCCACCAGCTCCTCACGAAGGCGCTCGCAGCGAACGCCAGTGACATCCACGTGAAGGTGGGTCAGCCGCCTGGGGCTCGTGTCCGGGGCGACATGGTCTATTTCCGCGTCGACAAGGTGAAGCCCGAGGACACCGAGGCCCTCGCGCGCATCCTGCTCGCTTCGCGCGGCGTCGACGACGTCGGGACCGTCCGCGAGTTCGACACCAGCTACTCGGCCGCGGGCATCGGGCGCTTCCGCGTGAACGTCTACCGGCAGCGGGGGTCTCTCGGCATCGTGATGCGCAGCATCCCGATCAAGATCCCTTCGTTCGAGGAGCTCGGCATGCCGCCGCCGATCAAGGCGCTCGCCGAGCTCGATCGCGGCCTTGTGCTCGTGGTCGGTGCGGCCGGCAACGGCAAGAGCACGACGCTCGCGTCGATGATCGGCTACATCAACCAGAGCTTCCCGAAGCACATCGTCACGATCGAAGACCCGATCGAGTTCCTCCACATGGACAGCCGCTCGGGGGTGAGCCAACGCGAGGTCGGCATCGACACCGACAGCTTCGCGACAGCGCTCCGCGCCTCGCTGCGCCAAGATCCGGACGTCATCCTCGTCGGTGAGGTGCGCGACGAAGAGACGCTCGAGATCACGATGCAAGCGGCCGAGACGGGGCACCTCGTCTTCACGACGATGCACACGCCGGACGTCTCGCGGACGGTGAACCGCATGATGTCGCTCGCGAAGAACCCGGGCGAGCTGCGCGAGCGGCTCGGCGACGCGTTGCAAGGCATCGTCGCGCAGCGGCTGGTCACCAAGCGCGACGGCTCCGGGCTCACGCTGGTGCAGGAGATCTTGGTCGCTTCAGGAACGGCGCGTGAAGCCATCAAGCGGCCGGAGCAGAACCCGCCGCTCAAAGACGTGATGGAAAAGGGCGTCGTGCCTTACGGCATGCAAACCTTCGACATGCACCTGAAGCAGCTCGCGCAGGCCGGCGTCATCAGCAAGGACCACGTTCGCGACCGCGGTTTCTGACGCGGGGATCGGCGCGTCTACTTGATCTGCTCGATCACCTCGAACGGCTCGGGGAAACGCCCCGTCTGGCCCTTCGAGTAGATGAGCCTCCCGTCCACCTCGACGTCGAACTGGCCGGGCTTGCCGACCACGAGCTTCGCTTCTTCACCAACCGCTTCGAGAATCGCCGCCGCGAGACCCGCGGCTTTGGGTTTGTAGTTTCAGGCGTGGCAGTAGCGAATCAGGATCTGCATCGTGCTTTCTCTCTCGAAGCTCGGTTTACCACACCCGTTGCGCTCGAGCGTGTACGTCGCCGCCGCGGTGGTGGGGCTTGTCTGCTGCTCTTCGTCGGAGACCGAGCGCTCGACCACCACATCGAGCGGATCGAGCGCAGCGACGTCGGCCGAATCGAGCGAGGACCTGTACGTGTTCGGACCTTGGTGGGAGAAGGCGGCTTCCACGAAGAACCCGCTCGACGTCGCGGAGCTCGGACAGCGTGAGGGCGGTGCGGGATTGGTGCGCGGGCTCGAGGACGCGCGGTATGCGGAGGTCTCGCGCTTGGCGCTACCCGACGTCGCCGACAACGGGCTCGCGATCGGGGCACTCGCGCGAAGGTTGCGCGCGGCTGGATCGGACGCGGAGGAGGACGGAGAGACGCTCGTCGCAGTGCTCCGCGCACCTCCACGCATCGGCGAACGTTTGGATCCGGAGGGCGAAACGAAAGCGCGCGAGGACTTGCTCGCGCTCGCGAACGACGGATCGGCGCCACGCAAGCTGCGGGCGCTTGCGGTGACGGCGCTTCGTCAGCTCGCGGCGCGGGGCGTCGGCGACGAGGCCGCGATTCCGACGGATCTCGACGAGCCCTAGTACCGGCGGCTCAAACGCGATCGCGGTGCATCACGAGGCGGGCGCTGCCAGCGACGTCGAGCTCCGCCACGGCGCCGAGGACCAGGGGCTCGTTGCGATGCGCGTGTCCCGCGGGCAGGCCGGCGGCGAGCGGAATACCGAGGGACGCGAGCCGCTCGGTGAGCACGTCGTCGATTCGAACGCCGTCGGCGCCGGTATGGCAGTCGGTGAAGTCGCCGAGCACGATCCCTCGAACGGCGCGGAGATGGCCCCCGGCCATGAGCGTCGTGAGCATGCGGTCGATGCGGTAAGGCCGCTCGCCTACGTCCTCCAGAAAGAGGATCGCGCCTTCGGGAAGAACCAGCCGCCCCGAGGCGGCGCAGGCATGCAGGAGCGTGAGGTTGCCGCCGACGAGCGGGCCTTCGACATGACCCTTCGCGATGGGCTCGAGGCCGTCGAAGCGACGCGGCCGGGTCGGCTCCTCGACGGCGTCGATCCAAGCAGCGCGCCCGCGCGCATCGGCGCGACCGAGCGCGGTGAGGTGCGGGGCGTGAAGCGAAGCGACACCGACGCGCGCCGCCTCCACGTGAAGCGCCGTCACGTCGGAGAAGCCGACGATCCACTTCGGATCGGCCGCGAGTCGGTCCCAGGCAAGCTCGTGGCAATACCGGGAGGCCCCGTAACCACCGCGGGCCGCGATGATGGCGCGCACGTCAGGATCGGCGATCGCGGCGGCGAGCTCGTCGCGGCGTCGAGCGTCGTCACCGGCGAGGTAGCCGCGCCGCGAAAAAATCCCGCGGTCGAAACGCAGCCTGTACCGCTCGCGCAGAAAACCGAGACCGCGCCACCCGAGAGCGTGCTCGAACGGGCTCGAAGGGGCGACGACACAAACGAGGTCCCCCGGCCGAACCGCCGGGGGAATCGTCAGACCTCGTGCAAACTGCATGACTGCCGATCAAGTGTCGTCGTCGAGCAGCTCGTCGTCGGAGACGTCCTGAATGTCTTCCTCCGCGGGCGGCGGAGCCGGACGCGACGGCGGCGGGCGAGACGGCGGCTTCGACGGGTTGCGAGGAGCGCCGGAAGCCGGCGCCGCCGAAGGTGCGCCGGAAACAGCTTGGTACCCCGATTGAGGATATGCCTGGTTGGGATACCCCTGATTGGGATTCACTTGATTGGGATATTCAGGCGCGGCGCCCGGGTACGCCTGATTCGGGTATTGCTGATTCGGGTTTTCTGACCCCTGATAGGCCTGGTTCGGATAGCCCTGCGGATGACCCTGCTGCGGATGACCCTGCTGCGGATGACCCTGCTGCGGGTAACCTTGCTGGGGATAGCCCTGCTGCGGATAACCCTGCTGCGGATAACCCTGTTGCGGGTAACCCTGCTGGGGATAGCCCTGTTGCGGGTACGGCTGCTGGGGATACCCCTGCTGCGGATAACCCTGTTGCGGGTAGCCCTGTTGGTAGGCGGCCTGGGCGTACGCCGGATCCGGGAACGCAGGCGCGGGTTGGCTCGGGTACGGCGGTTGAGCCGGCGGTTGCGACTCCGACTGCGGGTAACCCTGGGCACCGTAGCCCTGTTGGGGATAGGCCTGATTCGCATAGCCCTGGTTCGGGTACGCCTCCTGGCCATAGCCCGGCGCAGCTCCGCCCGACCAGGCTTGGCCATCGGCCGTGCCGTTGCCCATTGCATCATGGCCACCGGCGGCGCCGTGACCGACACCGGCGTGACCACCCGCCCATTGTTGCTCCGCCCATGCACGAGCAGCAGCGGCGCGAGAGTCGGGGCTCAGCGCTTCGTGGGCGACAGGCTCTTCTCTGTCGCGTTCACCTTCGGCGAACCCCTCCGCGCCTAGCCCTTGCGCATCGACGTCACCGGCGTTGGTCGCCGTGGCCGCGAAGGCCGCGTCACCCGACGAGCCCTCGGCTGCCGGCGCGTCCGTCGCGGGACCAGAGGCGAACGGAACCTCGCGAAGCGCCGCCTCCGCGTCGTCGGAGTCTGCGGTCTCTTCGGGAATGCCCTTGAAGACGTCGGCACCACCGGACGCCTCCGACAGCGCGGCCACCACCGCCATCGACGAAAGGACCGCGTCAGGTTGCTCCGAGGCTCGCGGGGCTACGAGCGCGCCCGCGTTGGAGGCGATCGCCGCAGGGGGAATCGCGGCCATGACGAGCGGCGTCGGCTGCGTCTGCAGCTCGGCCGTTACGCCCCCCGTCGAGGCGTCGGAGATGTCGAAGCGCGCTGATGCCGAAGCGGGAGCGGCGCCTCGAACCGAGGAGGGAACCGATCGCTCCGGGATCGGCTGCCGCTGCGACGGGCGGTGGTCGAGCTTGTTCGTCTTGGCGCGGTCGAGCCCGGCAGTCGCCTCGGGGTCGTTCGCCTTCATGCGAAGCACGCGGCGCCACGCGTCGGCAGCCTCGCGCGCATCGCCGAGCTCTTCCTCCCACAGACGCGCGACCTTGCGCGCGAGCTCCGCGCGCTGTGCCGGATCGCGTCCTCGCAGGATCTGGTCCTCGTAGAGCTGGATCATCCCGCGATGGTCGCCGAGCCTCTCGAGCAGGCCGGACAGCTCGTTCATGACCTCCTGGTCCGACGGGGACAGGTCGTGGAGCTTCTTCAGGTCCTGCGCCGCGCCGGCGAAGTCGTTCAGTTGGTCGCGGCGCAGGCGTGCCCGCCGCGCGAGCAGCTTGCGTACGAGGGGGCCGTCGAAGACCTCTTCCAGCGCTCGAGCGAGCGTCGCCTCGACGCGACCGAGATCGCCGACCTCCGCGCCGAGGTCATCGAGCGCGCCGAGCGTCGCGTCGTCCACGAAGGTGACGAGCGCGTCGCCGATCCACTCGAAGGCCTTGTCGACGTCGCCGAGCTCGCGGTGGGCGAGCGTCGCGGCGCGCCGCAAGAGCGCTGCGCGCGTGCGTCCGCCGTCGCGGGACCCCTGCCCGCCCGAGGCCAGCGCCTCGGCCAGGATGCGACGGAGCGATGTCGAGCCCGTGGGTGCGGCACCATCGGCGGCGGCCCGCTCATCGGCCTCCTTCGCGGAGTCGGTGAGCTTCTGGATCGTCTCTTCCTGAGCACCGCCGGCGAGCGCGAGCTCGAAGAAGCTCTTCGCGCGATCGTGTGCACCTCGCTCGACCGCGACCTGCGCCGCGCGCGCGAGCGCGTTGAGGCGTGCGGGCGGCGTCTTGCAGCGTCCGACCTGCCGCTCGTAGAGATCGACGACGTGGCCTGGTGCGCTCGTCAACGCCGCGAGGCGGGTGAGGAGCTCTTCCACGTCCTGCGGCGCGACGCTGGCGAGCGCGGCTTCACCGTGTTGCATCGCATCGAGCGAATCGGCGCCGGATTGGAGCATCACCTCCGACTGGCGGACGAGCTCCCGCGCGCGATCCATGCCCGAGTACTCGCGCGCGAGGATCTCGTGGGCCGCACCGAGCGCGTCGAGGTCTTTGCCACGAATGGCGATCTCTTCGAGCTTTTCGCCGAGCTCTTTGTCGGCCGCGCGGGCCTTCGCGAGCTCGAGCGCGACGCGCGCCGCGTCCTTCTCGCGGCCGATCTCTGCGAAGCGATCGAAGGCCTTGCGGTAGGCCTCGTTTCGCCGCGCGACAGGCGCGCTCTCGTACCATTCGATGAGCTTCGAGGCGACGATGCCTTTCCAACCGAGCTTGTCGCCCAGCTCGACGTACGCCTGACGACACGGGTCGTCGCCCTGATCGGCGTACTTCTCGAGCGCGCCGAGCGCCTCGTCGCCGCGGTTCAGCTTCTCTTCGAGGATCGACGCGAGCTTGCGCGTCATCGACGCGGCCTCGGTGTCGTCGCCCTCGAACTCGATGAGGACGCCGAGGAGCTTCGACACGCGGTCCCACTGCTCTTCACGCTCGGAGAGCTTCAGGAGGCGCTCGGTGGCGTCGAGGTCGCCCGGGTCGGCCGTCAGGACGACGTCGAGCGCGCGAATCGCGAGCTTCGGATCGTCGAGGGGGCCTTCGTAGAGCTGTGCGACACGCTGCGCGAGCTCGACGCGCTCGTCCCCCTCGGCGAGCTCGATCTCGCGCTCGAGGGCGTCCGCGGCGACCTTCTCCTCGCCGATCTTCTCGGCGAGGTCCGCGATCGCGTGGAGCGCGATGCGGTTTTTCGGATCCAAATCGCGGACGATGATCTCGTACTTTTCGATCGCCGCCTTCGGGTCGTCGAGCGGCTCGGCGATCAGATTTGCGCCGCGGAGCGACAGCTCGAGCTTGCGATCCTTGTCGGTGGTGACGGCGATGAGTCGGTGGATGAGATCCGCGTGCTCTTGGTGGTCGCCGCGCGAAGCCGCGTCGTCGACGAGCCAGGTGAGCGCTCGCTCGTTCTCGCCGTCGTTCAACACCAGCAGCATCGTCTCGCGCGCGCTCTCGGCGTCGCCGATCTCGCGCTGGATCTCCGCTGCCTTGAAGTGCGCGTTCGCGCGCTTGTCCTTGTCGACGAGCTTGGCGGCGCGCTCGATGAGGTAGCCGGGCAGCTCGGTGATGCGCTCGGTCGTGCGGAAGAGCACCTCGAGCTTGTCGGCGTGCGCGTCGTTTTGCGGATCGAGCTTCGATGCTTCGAGGAGCTTCTCGATCGCCCCTCCGGCGTCTTGCGCCTGCTCGAACAGCTCGGCCGCGCGCGCGAAGAGCTCTGCTCGTTGCGTCGGGGTCGCAGCGTCGCCGATGAGCTTCGAGCGCTGGTCGATCGCGTTCGCCGCGTCGAGGAAGCGCTTGGCTTCGACGTACGCCTGCTCCGCCTTCTCCCACAGCTTGGCGTCGCCGCCCGCGGCCTCGGCCGCCTCGGAGAACGCGTCGCCGGCGCCGCCGTGATCGCCCGCCTTCAAACGGAGCTCGGCGAGCTTCGTGAGGAGGTTTCCGCGCTGAGCCGCGTCCTCGAGGCTGGTGACGTTCTCCGCGATGACGCTCGCTGCCTGCTCGAACTGGCCGCCCTTCTCGAAGAGCTTCACCGCGGTCTGGATGGCCGTGTCGTCCGAAGGCGACAGCGCGGCGATGCGCGCCCAAGCCTCGGCGGCTGCCACCGGGTCCTTGCGCTTGACCTCTTGCAGCTGCGCGAGCTTCTTCTCGAGCGCGATCTTGTTCTCGACGTCGGGCGCGCTCATCGCCTCTTGCTCGAGGACGGTAGCGAGGTCGTCCCAGCGCTGCGCCTTCTCGAGCAGGCGGCGAAGCTGGTCGCGAGCGGCTTCGTCGGCGCGATCGAGCTGTACGATCTGCTTCGCGGCGGCGATCGCGGTGTCGAGGTCGCGCAGCTGCGTCTCGCAGATGCCGGCGACATCGCGGAGCTGCGCCTTGCGCGTCTCTGCCGCTTGCGAGACCACGCGCGACGCAGCGAGGAGCACGTCGCGGAGATCGGTGTACATGCGCTTCTGGCGCAGGTGCTCGTCGACCCACGCGAGCGCCTCGGCGTTTGCAGGGTCGAGCTTCAACGCCTCGCGGAACTTCTGCAGCGCGGTGGGCTTACGGCCCTTTTGTGCCTCCGCCTGAGCCTGATCGATGAGCGCGCGGACCTGGGCCTGGTCGGGCTCGTGGTAGCTGACGCCGCGACCTGCGGCCACGCCTGCCGGCTCGTCGTCGCTCTCGGGCTCGAGCTCGGGGAGGCTCGATCCACTCGGCGGAGCCGGCGGAATCGGAGCGGGCGCCGCTGCGGACGAAGCAGCACCGGGCCTCTCGGTCACGCCAGCGGCGGGCCCAGTCGGACCGGACGCTGCCGGCGCAGCCGCGTGCGGAGCAGAGGGCGCGGCAGCGTGCGGCGCGCTCGGGGCGGGCGCGAGCGCGGCCT
>JABFXY010000035.1 GCA_013361525.1 Polyangiaceae bacterium
CGGCAATGCCAACGGCGGCAGCAACAACGGTGGCGAAGGCGGAACCGGAAACGTCGTTAACGATGGTGGCAGTGGTGGCGGCGGCGGCACGCCGGGCGAGTGCATCGAGATCACCGACGTGACCGAGTTCGCCGCGGGTCAGACCGGGCTGTCGTTCTTCGGCGGAATCGAGCCGATGCTCGCTGGCGCGGATCCCGACTCGCTCGGCTTGTACCTCCCGCCCGAGTCGACCGGGAGTAACACGCTTACGCTGCCAGCTGCGGCTGATGTGTGCCTCAACGGTACCGGTATCTGTGTGGTCGGCTTCGAGGACGAGACCCAAGAGGCTGTCGGGGCGTACTACTTCGCAACGTCCGGAACGCTCGATCTCGGAACGACCGCTCCGCCGTTTTACATCGCGGGCTCGCTCTCGGACGTCACGTTGGTCGAGGCGACGCTCGATCCGGACACGGGCGCCATCACCGAGGTGGTCGATGGGCGTTGCGTCCACATCGAGAACTTCGCGTTCCAGCTCGACCCGCCGACCCCCGGCTGGACATGCGCTGCTGCCTACTACGATGAAGTCGGCCAGGGCGCTGAAGAGCAATACTGCGACTGCGAGTGCGGCGCGGTAGACCCCGATTGCTCCAATCCCGAGCTCGAGATCTTCCCCTGCGCGCCTGGGCAAACCTGCGGAGCCACCGCGCAATGCGAGGGCACGCCCACCGACTGGACGTGCGGCGACGACACCTACGACCAGGGTGCCGGCAATGGTTGTGACTGCAACTGCGGTCTTCCGGACCCGGACTGCGCTTTGGCCGGAGAAACGGTCAATGGCTGCGAAGCTGGCGAGGTTTGCCAGGGTGGCGGCTGCTTCGACGCTGCGGTTTGGACCTGCGACGACACGTACTTCGCCGACGGGACCTGCGACTGCGGCTGCGGTCTCCACGACGTCGACTGCGCCGACGCCCTGGTCGCGTCGTGCGACTACTGCAACGACGAAGGTTCGTGCAGCACCACGGATTGCCCGGGCACCATCAACCCGGTTGATAACTCGATCTGCACGATCTGACGCCTCGTCGTTGGTTCGAAGCGAAACCCCGGCCGCCACGAGCGGACCGGGGTTTGCTTTTGGCGCAAACGCCGGACTCTTCGTTATCGCAGCGCTCGACTCGTTCGCGAAGGCGCCTTCGGCCAGGGCGACCGCAAAGCCTCGCGCTAACCCGGCTACAGTCGCTGGCGAACGAATCCGAATAGGTTGCAATATCCCCGCCCGATTCGTTCGCGAAAAGGAGCCCCTTTGTTGGCTCGCCGCCCGTCTCTGGTCGTCCGTGCCAGGAAAATGGATGGATTTTGGTGGGCCGCTTTTCTATGAGCCGCTCAATCGCGAACGAATCACTACCCGTTACTGCAACCACCCCGCATTCCTTCGCGCGGCCGCCGGCGGTGCGTGCCCACACCTCGAAGTGGGACATATTCAATGCTCTCCCCCCTCCGCGCTTCGCGCCTCGGCCCCTCTCTTACGCGTGCTCGGCGCTCCGCGCCTGCGCGCGCGCGAGAGGGGTACGCCCCACCACCTGTTAGCGCCTGTGAAGAGCACCAATTAAAGCGCTCAGCCGCGAAGCACAGGTATGTAGTGCCGCCACCCGAGCCGCATCCAACGCCCCAATCACGAGTGCCGCGTCCAACGCGGATACCGCTTCAGCCAGTGACCCCCGAGCAATGCTGAAGTGACGATGACGAATACCCTGTCGTCGCTCTGGAAGCCCCTCGGCGATATTGAGGAAAGCGCTCTTCGCAGCCCGCGAAGCCTGATCCCGGAGCTCCGAGTCTCCGATACCGGCTTGATGAACGAGCCGGACGAAATCGCGAGCGACCACATAAACGTCGAGCTTCTGAAACGCGAAGATGTCGTGCATTGGCGGTCCTCCCTCCGACGCCCCGAGCGCCGGCTTCGCCCTCCAACCGCGCACCTTTGCGTGACAGCCCCGCTCGATCCGTGCCGCGCAAGCGCCCTATCGCTGCAAGCGGGGCTGGCGCGCAAAGTGCGCGCTAAGGGCGCAGCCGGCGCCCGGGGCGGAGGTGGGCAGCCAAACCTCGACCATCGAGATCGATGTTCGGTTATCGGTCGTCGCCCGTCGCCCGTCGCCCGTCGGTCGTCGCTCGTCGGTTGTCGCTCGTCGTCCGTCGCCCGTCGGTTGTCGCCCGTCGGTTGTCGCCGTCGCCCGTCACTCGTCGACAAACGACGAAACCCCCTCCGCCATCCAGCAGAGAGGGCCCCGCACCACACAAAGAGCCTCGGCCTACGGCCCGCCCTTCTTCAGCTCCGTCAGCACCAGCTTGGCAACCGCCTTCAGCGTATCGAACACGCCAACGCCGGTTCGCGCACAAGCTTCGAACTCGGGCACGTTCGTCGGGTTCAACACCTCGCGTAGCTCTTCGCACGTCGCGATGTCGGGCATGTCGCGCTTGTTGTACTGGATGACGTACGGAATCTTGTCGAGCGAGTACCCCTGCTCGGCGAGGTTCGTCCGCAGGTTCTCGAGCGACTCTTGGTTCGCCTCCATACGGGCGATTTGCGAGTCGGCGACGAAGACGACGCCGTCGACGCCTTTCAAGATGAGCTTGCGGCTCGCGTCGTAGAAGACCTGGCCGGGGACGGTGTAGAGATAAAACCGCGTCTTGAAGCCGCGGATCTCACCGAGGGCGAGGGGGAGGAAGTCGAAGAAGAGCGTTCGATCCGTCTCGGTGGCGAGGCTGATCATCTTGCCCTTCGCTTCGGGATTCGTGCGCTCGTAGATGTACTGCAGGTTCGTCGTTTTGCCGCAGAGACCCGGACCGTAATAGACGATCTTGCAGTTGATCTCGCGCGCCATCAGGTTGATGAAACTCATCTAGCGCGCTCCTAATCGTTGAAGAGGTTGTCGATGTCCTCGTCGGTGATCTCGGCGAATGGCGAGTCACCTCCCGGCTCCTGCACCTTCTTGAGAAGGTTCTCGAAGATGTGGTTGAGCTCCTCGCTCGCCTTCTTCACGCGGAGGCGGACGAGGCCGAGGCTGCTCTTCGCGTCGAAGATGACGACGAGAATGACGCGGTTGCCGACGAGCGTGATGTAAACGTTGGCTCGCTCGCCCTCGTGGAACTGCGTGGCGAACTCGTTCTCCTTCAGGAGCTTCGCCATGCCGCCCGTCGCGGCGATGTTGCCGGCGGTGAGGGAGGCGAGCGACGTCGTGTCGAGGTGCTCCACGTCGCCGCTTGCCGCGATGAGCTGTCCGTTCTTGTCGACGATGAAGACGCTCTTCGCGTTGGCGCTTTTGACGAGGTGGTCAACCACTGTCTGAATCTGGTTGAACTCTTCCTCGTACATCACCATCTGGGGATTGACCATCCATGCCTCCCAACAAACCGACTTGGAGCGCAGGCTCTTACGAGAGCCTCACGCGCCAGCCAAGAACAGCGACACAACCGCTCGTCGTTTCTATCCGATGACCGGGGAACGTCGCAAGACGTGGTCTCGAACGGGTCCATAATCGCCAGGGTGGTTTCGCCGGTGGCTTCTTCCCGCGTGGAATCCTCTCGGGCCGTCCTCCTCGGGCGCCCCTGGATTCCTGCCGTCCTACGCGTGTTCGGCGTGGTCCTGTGGATGGTCGCGCTCTCCGCCGTGCTGTTTGGCGCCGGCTTCGGCCGAGTTCGGGCGTGGGGGGCGTTCGTCCTCGTCCTTTCGGTCGTGGCGCGCGTCGCGCAGTGGCGACCCGAGCCCGACACGTCTTTGACAGGGAAACGCGGCATCACCGTCGATGGTGCAGGGGTTTGGCACCAAGGTACGCTCGTCGTTCCGCGTTCGGCGCTCCGCCAGGGGTTCGTCCTCCACGAAAACGCCAAACCGAAGGTGCGACTCGAGCATGCATGGGGTCCGCCGACCGAGATCGCCGTGCCGACCCAGCATGACGGGCGGGCAATCTTGGAGGCTCTCGGCCTCGACACCTCCCAGGTGTCGGCCGACGTCCGCGCCGGCTCCATTCTCCATCGGTACCCGAAGCTCGCGCAGCAGCTGCCGACCTGGTTCGTCGCGGTGGTGGTCCTGCTGATGTTGCTCGGAGACGATCAGCCGGGCCTGCGTGTGGCCCTCCTCGCCGCAGGCGGGGCGAGCGCCGTGTACTTGCTGCTCGGAGCCGTCAAAACGCGGGTTCGCGTCGGGATCGACGGCATTTCCACGCGCTGGCTCGGCCGTCGTCGCTTCTACCCGTTCTCGACGATCGAGCGCGTCTGTCGATACGACGCCGGCCGCTCCCCGAACCCCATCGTCGGCATCGAGCTGTTCTTTCACGGCGGCGCGCAGCTCCAGCTGCCCGTCGGCGAGGCCAATGAGGCCGAACTGGCCTGCTCCGCCCTCTACGCGCGGGTGCGCCAAGCGCTGGCCGAGTTTCAATCGGCACGGGAGGGCGCGCGGATCGAAGCCCTCGCGCGGGCGGGCCGCGATGATCGAACTTGGGTCGACGCACTGCGAGCCCTCGGCCGAGGGGAGGGCGCGAGCCACCGGCGCGCCGCGATCCCCACCGATCGACTGCTCACGGCGGCCTTGGATCCCAGCGCGGCGCCGCGCGATCGCGCATGCGCGGCCATCGCCGTCGGCCCCAGCCTCACGCCCGACGAGCGCGTTCGCGTGCGCGAATCGGCCGAGGCGAGCGCGTCGCCCAAGCTCCGGATCGCGATCGAGCGCGCGTTGAACGACGATGAAGGTGTCGAAGAAGCGCTCGCCGCGCTCGAAGCCGAACAAAACGAGCACGCCCCCGACGTCCACGCGACCCCGTCCGATTGACCCCCCACCCCGAACGCGCGAAGACTCCCGCGATGCGCCGGGCTGGTTCGTCTGTTTGCTCGCGCCGGACTCATGGGGTCTTCGCGCTCGTTGCTTGGCTGATCCTCGTCCTTGCGACGCCCCGCCGCGCGCTCGCGGACGGTGCGGTCCAGGCGGACGTCGACCGGCTCTCGAAAGCCGTCGCGCAAGCGAAAGGCGTCGAGAAGCACGCCGCGATGCGCGCGCTCTTCAACCTGTGGGATCACGCAGATCCGCGCCAGATCGAGCAGGCGCTCGAGGCCGCCGCGAGCGACGGGTCGGCTCCCGCCGCGAGCCGCGTCTTCGCGACCATTCTCGTCGCCGAGGCGCGCAGCAGGCGCGGTGATTCAGCCGGCGCCGCGAAGCGTTTCGCGGATCTCGGGTTCGTCGATCGCTGGCTGTTCGTCGGCCCGTTCGACGACCAGAACCGCGATGGCTTCGCCTCGCCCTTCCAACCGGAGGCGGAGCTCGCCGAGCCAGTCGTCCCCGGCCGCTCGTTCGACGGCAAATTGCGGCCGGTCCGCTGGCGCAACACCGAGGGCTCGCACGCCGCCGTCTTCGATTTCGGCGATTGGATCCGCCCGCGCGAGGAGATCTGCGGCTACGCCGTGAGCGTCCTCGAGACGAAGGAAGGCCACAAAGCGCCCCGCACCGTCTCCCTGTGGGTCGGCGCCGAGGGCGCTTTCAAGATGTGGTTCAACGGCAAGCCCGTCCTCGAAGATGCCGCGTATCGAGGCTTCGATTTCGATCGGTTCGCGACCTCCGTGCAGCTGATGCCGGGCAAGAACCGTCTCACGGTGAAGGTCTGCAGTGACCGCACGGCACCGAAGATCGCCGTTCGCGTCGCGAACGCGCAGGGTGCGCCGGATCTCGGCGTCGTGTTCTCGCACGACCCGTCGTCGACCGAGGGCAACGTCTACAACAAGCCGGATCCGAAGGCGCCCGCGAAGCCGGTGCAAGCGACGGGCAGCGCTGTCGGTCCGATCCAAGCCTTCGAGAAGGCCGTTGCGGGCGCGAAGCCGTCCGCGCGCGACATGGAAGCGTACGCACGTTACCTCGCGTTTTCGGGTGGCAATCCGCGCGGTGCCCACACCGCGCGAGACCTCGCCGACAAAGCCGCGAAGGCCGATCCCAGCTGGGAGCGAGCGCTCCTCGCCGCGGATCTCGCCGAGAACCGCAATGGGATGCGCGCCTGGGTCGAAGAAGCGGAGAAGCTCGTCGGCGCGAAAGACACGCGCGGTAAGGTCGCCCTGCTTCTCGCAAAGGCGCGCCTCGCTCGCTCCAGCGTCAATTGGCGCGATGCGACGCCTTTCTACGAAGAGGTCCTCACGATCCAACCGGACAACGTGTTCGCGCTGCTCGGTCGCGCCGAGCTCTACTTGCAGGCCGGGCTGTCGCGCACCGCGCTCAGCGTCCTCGAGCGAGCCGTCGAGGCGCAGCCCTATAGCGTGTCGCTCTTGCGGGTCTACGCGGCGCAGCTTCGCGGTCTGGGTCGCGCGGCCGAAGCCGACGAGATCGACGGGCGTTGGTTCGCGTTCCGCTCCGACGATACCGAGCTCATCGTGCGACAGGTCGACCGCGCGGTCGCCGCGAACGACGCGAAGAAGGCCGAGCGATGGATGGCGCGCCTCGAACGCGTCGAGCCCGACGAGAGCATCGCCAAGCTGATGGTCGCGCGTGCCTATCGCTCCCTCGGACAGCCGCGCAAGTCGCGCCAGGCTCTCGAGACCGCGCTCGAGACCGCGCCGGAGGATCAAACGATCCTCCGCACCCTCGCCGATCTCTCTGGCGAAGACGGCGATCGCGAAGGGCAGCTCAAATACCTTCGCAAGATTCTTCAGCTCTACCCGCAGGCGAAAGACGTCCGCGCCTACGTCGAGTACCTCTCGCCGCCGAAGCCGCGCCAGGACGAGGCGTATGCCTGGAACAAAGAGCGCATCGTCCAAGCCGACGTCCCCGCGAAGAAGGGCGAACGGACGCGCATCCTCCGAAGGCTCGCCGTCACGACCGTGTATCCGAACGGTCTCGCAAGCCGCTTCTATCAAATCGTGTTTCAGCCGCTCACCGACGAAGCAGCCGCCGAAGCCCGCCAATACCTCACCTCCTACGAGGGCAATCGCCAGGAGATCGAGCTGCGGTTGTCGCGCGTGTATCGCAAGGACGGCACCGTTGCGGAGGCGATCGAGAGCGGTGAAGGCGCGGCGAACGATCCGTCGATCGCGATGTACACCTCGGTTCGCACGTTCGGGATCACGTTCCCGCGATTGAACCCCGGCGACATCGTCGAGCTTCGCTACCGCGTCGACGACATCGCGGTGAAGAACGACGTCGCGGATGCGTTCTACGACGTCGAATACCTCCAAGATCGCGACCCCATCGGCGAGAGCGAATACATCCTCATCGCACCGAAGACGCGCGAGCTGAAGACGCAGGTCGCGAACCTCGGGGGCGTCGTCTCCGAAGTGAAAGAAGAGGGCGACCACAAGATCCATCGCTTCTTCGCGAAGGACGTGCCCGGCCTACCGAGGGAGCCGTTGCAGCCGCAAGCCCCGGAGCTGCTCGGTCAGGTGCACGTCTCGACGTTCAAGTCGTGGGAGGATCTCGGCAAGTGGTATTGGGGTCTCGCGCGCGACCAGCTCGACGTCGATGAGGGCGTTCGCAAGAAGGTCGCCGAGCTCACGAAGGACAAGAAGACCGAGCTCGAGAAGGTCAAGGCGATCTACCACTACGCGATCGGCCTGCGGTACGTGGCGCTCGAGTTCGGCCTCGAAGGCATCAAGCCGCGGCGATGCGCGCTGTCGATGGCGCGCGGGTGGGGCGATTGCAAAGACAAGGCGACGGTCATCGTCACGATGCTCCGCGAGCTCGGTATTCCGGCGACGCTGGTGCTGGTCCGCACGGGCATGCGTGGAGACTTGCCGAAGGACGCGCCGCCGAGCCTCGGCCTCTTCGATCACGCGATCGCGTACGTGCCGTCCTTGGATCTGTACCTCGATGGAACGGCCGAGGGCACCGGCACCACCGAGCTGCCCGCGATGGATCGCGGCAGCGTCGCGCTCCAGATCAACGAAGGCAAAGCGAAGCTCGTGCGCCTTCCCGATCCCAAGCCCGAGGCCTCTCCGCACGCTCGCAAGATCGAGCTTGCCGTGGCCAACGACGGCTCCGCGACGTTTTCGATCGAGTCGAGCGTGCAAGGGGTCCACGCTCCGTCGTGGCGCGCGCGCTATCAGTCGGAGGGAACACGCCGCGAGCGGGCCACGCAGGATTTGTCGGCGTTCTTCGGCAATGTGGAAATCGGCAAAGAGGCCGGCTCGCTATCGATCAAATACGCAAACGACGTCGAGAGCCCGATCGTCCTCACCGCGAAAGGCAAAGCGCCGTCTTATGCGCGGAAGGAGGGCGACACGCTCAGCATGGCGGTTGCTTCCAGCGTGCAGCTCTTGTCGTCGGCGGGTTCGCTCTCCACGCGGAAGACCGATTTGCTCCTCGGTGCGCGCTCGTCTGCAACGGAGGAGCGAGTCCTCAAGCTGCCCGCCGGCGCGAAGATCGAGCGACTCCCGGAGGACGCGAAGGTCGAAGGTCCTTTCGGTAGCGTCGTCGTCACCGTCAAACAAGAGGCTGGGCGCGTCGTCGTCACGTCGACGCTCGCCGTGACGAAGAGTCGAATCACACCCACCGAATACGCGGCTTTCCGCGCCTTCTGTCAGAAGGTCGATGCTGCGCTCGATCAGCGGCTCGTGATTCGGCTCTGAGCCGTGCAGGCATCGGTCGCGCCCGTCTCTTGCCGCGGGCTTTACGAACGCGGCGACCTCGCTCATCATGGTCGCCCTTCGGAGGCCCCATGAGCTTGCATCCTTGCCCGTCATGCCGGCGTCACGTCCGTCGCGAAGCAACCTGCCCGTTTTGCGGCGCTTCGCTATCGCAGCTTCCCGAGCGAGCCGAGCCGATGCGCGGCGCGCGTCGCGCAGCGCTGCTCGCGGTGAGCGCCGCCCTCGCTTCGACGACGTTCGTCGCGTGTGGTGACGACACCGGAACCGGGAACGCCGGCGGCGGCGGCCAAAACGCAGGCGGTCAGAACACCGGCGGCCAGAACAACGGCGGCGACAACAACGGTGGCACGAACCAGGGCGGTGATCCCGCATCCGGCGGCGGCGGCACCACATCGGACGGCGGCGCAGGCGGCGCACCCGACGGTGGCGGCGGCGCGGGTACCGGCGGCGACGGCACCGGCGGCGATCCCGACACCGGCGGCTTCGGCGGCAACATCGCGCCCCCCTACGGCGCGCCGCCTATCTG
>JABFXY010000198.1 GCA_013361525.1 Polyangiaceae bacterium
TCACTTCGGACAGGCGGGATTCGTCTCGATTGCGTCCAGCGCCGCTTTGCAAGCACTGTCCATCATCTCGGGTTCCATCTCCGCCCACGCCTTCTTCACTTCTGTTTCCGCGGCCGCCAGGTCGGCCCGCATTCGGGCGCGCGTCGCTTCCGGCGCTTTGGCCGTCATCGCCTCGTTGCACGCGATGAGCCTCGCCCAATAGCGATCGCAAATCTTCGTGGTGCTCGTCTCGGCAGGCGGCGCGACGGCGACCGGAGCCGGGCGTTCGCTTGCGCTCGCGGCGGGGGGAATCACGACCTCCGCGGCTGGCGGTGTTTCCGATTCGGCCTGAGCTGCAGGCGCGCCGGCGTGGCCTCGGCAATGGGCGGCGCCGAGCGTGAGGGCAAACGCAACGAACAGCCTCGCCCCGCTCATGGCGCCTCGCTCAAGATCGCCTGGAGCTTCGGCAGGATGTAGCCGACCGCTCCCTCGCCCTTGATGCCACCTTCGGTCCGCGCGGTGCCACACGTCCCTTGTTCGGTCGGGCGCGCGAAAAGGGGAATGAGCTTCGATTCGCAGCGCATATCGGCGTCACTGAGGAATGCCTCATGCTCGTCGTGATCGAATTCGAGGAAACGCACGCCGGCGAGATCGCGATCGAGCTTTCCCTCGGTGACGGCTCGGTGAAAGACCTGACACGGCTCACACCAAGTCGCGCCGACGTAGATGACGAGCTTCGTGCCGTCGGCCTTCGCTTTGGCCATTTCGGAAGTCACCCATTGCGCCCCCGACGTCGTGCCCGCGGGGGCTCGGACGAACTCGGGCTTCGCGAGCGTGGCCGTCGCGCTCGGGTTCGCGCGCGCACTTTCGGGTGTCGGCTCGGGCGTCCCGGTGCAGGCGGCGAGGATGATCGAGAGCGAAATGGCGACGAGGCCGCGTTTCACTCGAACCGGCCGACGACGAAGAGGCCCGCGTAATCCGGGGTCGCGACGGGAAGGACGGTGATGCCGGCTGCCTCTTGGCTGACCGGGCGCTCGCCGTTCACCGCGAACTGCAAAATGATGCCGAGCACCGCGACGCCAGCGCCGCCGTAGAGGAGGCCTTGGCCGACCTGGCTCATCGTCTCGCCGGCTTCGCCGTCCTCGGCCGCAGTCGTCGGGCAGCCCGTCCGGTTTTCGGGATCCTCGCATTTGTCGGCGGCGTCGCTCGCTTGGGTCACGCCCACCCCCACCAGGACGGCGCCCGCGACGGCGATGGCGCCGCCGCTTCCGAGGATAATCCAAGGCGCGATGCCGAGCGGCCGCTCCATCTTCGTCTCGGTCTTCTCCGAAGGCTGTTTCGCGCATTGGGTGCGAAGGCCGGCGATCTTCGAGGGGATGTCGTCGGGGTGGGGCCCGGGCGCGCGCTCGAGGTAGAGCTCGTACATCGCGAGCGCCTCACACTGTTTGCCGGCTCGCTCGAACGACTCACCGAGGTTCAAAAACACCTTGGGTCGCGAGCAATCGAATCCGTACGCCTCTGTCCAAAGGCGCGCCGCCTTGTCGTATTCCTTGCGGTCGTACGCTTCGAGCGCGGCCTTGTGGGTATTGCGCGCTGCCTCCGCGTCCGCGGTCGACGGCTCTTTCGTGCAGAGCGGATACTGCGACTTCAGCTTGGTGACTTTGTCCTGAGCCTCGGCGCTGAAGGTCAATGCCGAGCTGAAGAGCAATGCAGCCAAACCTGTAAGCCAGCGGTGCGTCACGGTGCGTATCCTCTCATATCGACAGGCGCGGCGTCGCGCGGGCGAAGAGTCGTCTCGGGCGGTCCTTCGTGGACAGCGAAGACCCTCGAGCCCTCTTCGACCGGGATGCCCTCTAGTGCGAACGGAGGGCCACGTGAACGCCTGTTCTTTCCTGCCGCGTGATGATGATAGGCTCGCCTCGTGATTCCCCCCGAGCGCAAGCAGATCCTGGTGGTCGACGACGAGGCGAACCTGCGCCGCGTCCTCGCCGCTCAGCTCACGCGCGATGGTTACGACGTCCACGTGGCCGAAGACGGCGAGGCCGGCCTCGCGTTGTTGCGCGAGCACCACATCGACCTGGTCATCACCGACCTTCGCATGCCGAAAGTCGACGGAATGGACCTGCTGCGCGCCGCGCTCCGGGACGATCCTGCGCGGCCGGTACTGATGATCACCGCGCACGGCACCGTCGAAACGGCCGTCGAAGCGTTGAAGACCGGCGCCTTCGATTACCTCACGAAGCCGTTCGACCAGGACGAGGTCCGCATCGTCGTCCGCAAGGCGTTGCGCACGAGGGAGCTCGCGAGCCGTGACGCGACCCGCGTCGAAGAGCCGCGCGAGGACACCGGCGCCCGCTTCGGCATCATCGGGCAGAGCCAGCCCATCCTGGATATCTATGCGGTGCTCGAGCGCGTCGCCGACACGCCGACCACCGTGCTCGTGACGGGTGAGAGCGGCACGGGGAAAGAGCTCGTCGCGCGTGCGCTGCACGAGAACTCGTCCCGCAATGAAGGGCCTTTCATCAAGGTCAACTGCGCCGCCATCCCGAAGGATTTGATGGAGGCGGAGCTGTTCGGTTACGAGCGCGGCGCGTTCACCGGCGCCGTCGCGTCCAAGCCCGGCCGCTTCGAGCTCGCGACCGGTGGCACGTTGTTCCTCGACGAGATCGGCGAGCTGCCGATCGACATGCAGGTCTAGCTGCTGCGCGTCCTGCAAGAGAGCGAGTTCGAGCGTGTCGGCGGCATCAAGACGATCAAGGTCGACGTCCGCCTCATCGCCGCGACGAACCGCGACCTCCGAAGGGAAATTGCGCAGGGCGCGTTCCGCGAGGATCTGTTCTACCGCCTGAACGTCGTGCCGATCGCGCTGCCCGCCCTGCGCGACCGCAGCAGCGACATCCCACTGCTCGTTTCGCACTTCATGGCGAAGTTCAACGCGCGGCTGAAGAAGAGCATCCAAGGCGTCGACGAGGGCGCGATGGAGCGGCTCATCCACTATGCGTGGCCGGGCAACATCCGCGAGCTGGAGAACGTCATCGAGCGCGCGGTGCTCTTCGCCGATGGGTCGACGATCAGCGCGAACGACGTCTCGGACGAGGTGAAGGCGTCGTTCGGCGGCGCGACGTCGACGGGGCGCGCGAGCTCGCCTTCGGTCGAGCCGTTGAGCCCGCTCCGCACCGGCGAGGAGAGCCCTGTCTCTTCGTCGGACGGTTTGAAGGAGCAGGTGAAGGCCGCGATGAATCGACTCGAGCGCGACCTCATCGAGCGCGCGCTCAAACAGACGCAGGGGAACGTCACGCACGCAGCTCGCCTCCTCAAGATTTCGCGCAAAGGACTTCAGCTGAAGATGAAGGAGCTGGGCCTGCGCGAACGGGAGCAAGACTGACCATGGGAGGCGGCTCGCGTGGGAGGTGAGGGTGCGCCTCGATGCGGCAGCCGAGATTGCTCGGCTGTCGCGTCCCGGTCCGGCGTCGCGGGGGGCGCATCGACAGCGGGTCGCCCGAGCGATCGCCGTCGCGGCGGTCGTGGCGGCGCTCGCAGCGGTCGCCTGTAGCGACGCGAAACGCGACCCCACGCAGAGCAGCCAGGCTCCGCCCTGGTCGAGCGCCGAGGAGAAGGTCGCGCCGCGGCCCGGGATGGTGTGGATCCCGAAGGGGACGCTGCTCGCCGGGACACCGAAGGATCGCGTGCCGCGTGTGCCCGATGCCGAGCTCGCCGGTGACGAGATCGCGCTGGAAGGTTTCTACATCGACGTCTATCCGCACCCGAACGAGCCGGGCGCGATCCCGACCACGAACGTCACGCGCGACGTGGCGCGGGAGCTCTGCGAAAGAGATCAGAAGCGGTTGTGCACCGAGCTCGAGATCGAGCGGGCGTGCAAAGGCGCCGACAATTTCGCGTACCCGTACGGCAGCGAATATCGGTTCGACGTATGCGGCACCGGCAAGGGCGGCGACTCGCTGACGCCGAACGGCTTCCACGCCGGCTGCGCGAGCGCGTTCGGCGTTCACGATACGCACGGCACGGTCTGGTTCTGGACGAGCTCCGACTACGCGCGAGGCACGGAAGGGCTGGCCGTCGTGAAGGGTGGCAACTCACAACACGGCGAGCTCGTCGGACGCTGCGCGCACGTGCGCCCGCAGAAACCGGAGACCCCGGCGCCGAACATCGGCGTTCGCTGCTGCGCGGGGCCCGAAAACTCGGCGAAGGTCGTCCTCGACGTGGCGCGCGGGACGCCGCTGCAATACCGGCGTGACGACACCGAGACCGCGGCTCGATTCGAACAGAGCATTCACGCGCTCACCGAGCTGGCGGAGGGCAAGTCGCTGGGCGCAGAGGGTGAGGCGACCCACCCCGCGTCGAAGGAGACGGCGGCGCTGCCGAAGGAGTTCCACGTCGAGCGGGTCTGGCTCTGGCACCCGCTCGGCAACGAGGAGCTCTACGTCGCCGGCGGATGCGCGCAAGCGAGCTACCACAAGCAGTGCGGCGCCTTCGTCGGACGGGACGTGGGCGGTTCGATGCGGCTATTGGTCTTCGTGAGCAGCGACCGCTGGCAACCGACGCTGGGTGAGGGCGAAGAGGGTCGCGTGGTTCACGTGATGGGCGGCGACGACTACGGCGCCTTCCGAAAGCCCGTCGCGTGGGAGTGGGGCAAGGTGACGATCTTCGGAAAAGAGCGGAAAAAAGGCCGCAGGTGGGTCGTCCCGTAGCCTACGCGCGCGTCCGCTCTTCGAGCGGCCACGCATGGTTCAACGGGCCGTGCCCCGCGCCGAAACCGGGGGCCGTCTCGATCGCTCGCGTGACGTACGCAATTGCGCGTTCGACGCTCGTGGAAAGGGGAGAGCCTTGCGCGAGCCCCGTGGCGATCGCGCTCGCCAGGGTGCAGCCCGTTCCATGGGTGTGACGCGTGTCGATGCGGCGGTGACGGATCAACAGCGGCTCTTCCCCCGGACGCACGAGCGCATCGACGACGTCAGGGCCCGCGAGGTGGCCACCTTTGACGAGGACGGCGTGCGCGCCGCGATCGAGGAGCGCGCGACCGGCGTCGACCAGTGATGCCTCGCCCTCGATTTTCAGCCCGGTGAGCGCCTCGGCCTCCGGAACGTTCGGCGTCACGATGGTTGCGAGCGGCACGAGCGACGACAGGAGCGTCGCGTGCGCGCGGTCGTCCATGAGCCGCGCGCCGCCCTTCGCGATCATCACCGGGTCGACGACGAGCGCGAGCTGGGTCTCGTTCGAAGCGCCGCGCGCGTGCGCGATCGCCTTCGCTACCGCGTCGATGACGTCGGCGTCGGGCAACATGCCCGTCTTGACCGCGTCGGCGCCGAGGTCCGAAAAGACGAGGTCCATCTGCTGCTGGATGAACGCAACCGGCACCGGATGGACGCCGAAGACGCCGCGTGTGTTCTGGGCCGTGAGCGCGGTGATCGCCGTTGCCGCATATGCGCCGAGCGCGGTGATCGCCTTGATGTCGGCCTGGATGCCCGCGCCTCCGCCGGAGTCGGAGCCCGCGACGACCAGAACTCTGCCTCGCATGGGGGGAACGTACTATGCTTCGCCGCCGTGTCGGCCGCTGCGAGCTCCTTCGCCACCTTTCGAGCGTTGGTGAGGCTGTTTGCCCTTCGGCTGGGAGACACGCGGCTCGCGAAGCTCGCGCGCGTGGCGAGCCTCGCCATCGCGATCTTCGCCGGCATCATGATCGGTGTGGTTCGCGCCACCGACGGTGCATCGGCCCCGACGGCCTCCGTCGCTGTGTCCGCGACACGCATCTCGATGTGGCTCGTGGCGATCGTCATCGCGCTCGCGGCGAGCCATCAGCGCGGGGTGACGGACAGGCGAGACGGCGTCGAGATGCTGGCGCTGGCGCGGGGCTTCGACGGCTCACGGTTGACGCTGGTGCGCGCCGCGGCGGCGTTTTCGCTCTCGTTCCGTTGGATGGCGATCCCTGCGGGGGCGGCCACGCTCGCGGCGATGGCGGCGAGTGGTTCGGCGGCCGTGTTGGTTCAGCGGCTGCTCCTCGTCGTCGCAACGCTCGTCTTCGTCGCCGTCGCGTGTGCCGTGCTCGGCGCGCTCGGCGCCGCGTCGGACAGCGTCGCGCCTCGCCGCGGTCGTACCGTCTTCATCCTGGTGTTGTTGGTCTCGGCGCTCGTCGCCGAGGTCGCGCGCGATCCTGCTCTGTCCGTCACCGGCGGGCTTCTCACGGTCTTCAACGGGCTCTTGTACGCGGTGGGGGCAGGCGAGCTCGCATGACCACCGCCCCGACTCAGCCCGGACAACCGGCGCTCGTCCTTCGTGACGTCGTCGCGCGCGATGCAGCGGGCGCGAAGGCGACGGCACGCGGCATGTTGTACGGCGTCTCGCTCGACCTCGGCGCGACCGACGTCGCGGTGGTCGGCGCGATCGAGGACGGTACGCTCGCGCTCGCGGAGGTGCTCGTCGGAAGGTTTCGACCGGATCGCGGCACCGTGCGTGTGCAAGGCAAAGACCCATTCAACGCGGTGGAGCTTCGATGCCGCATCGCATCCATCGGGATCGACCCGGCGCTGCCGCTCGCGGCCTCGGTGCTCGCGAGCGTCGACCTCGCGACGAGCGCATGGCCGAGCCCGGTCGCGGCGGCGGACGTGCTCGCGCGGTTCGGCCTCGGCGCGCTCGGCCCGCGGGCCGTCGCGTCGCTCACGGCGTCGGAGGTGCGCGCCGTCGAGATCGCGCTCGCGCTCGCGATCCCGGATCCTGCGCTGGTCGTCGCCCTCGAGCCCTTCGCCGATCTCTCGATGGTGCCGCGCGCTCGACTCGAGGAGGCGCTCGCCGAGCGCGCGCGTGTTTGCCCCGTCGTCGCGATCACCTCGTCACCCGCGGACGCGAAGCGCTTCGGTCGCAGCGTGGTCCTTCATCGAGGCGCATTCGCGCGATCGACGGAAGGCGCGCACGCCGGGCTCGCGCCCGCGCTCGATGCGAGCCTCACGGTCTGGGTTTCGAGCGGCGCGCGCGAGCTCGTGGCGGCGCTGTCGCGTGACCCCGCGGCGTCGTCGATCGCCTTCGACGCGACGACGAACGACGCGGACGCACACGCGACGTCGGGGATCCTTCGTGTCAGTGGCAAAGACGCAGATGCGCTCGCGCTCGCGATCGCGGATGCGACGCGCGCCTCGGGTGCGGCCGTGACCGCCGTCGCCGAAGGCGCACCCGGTCTCGCCGAGGTTCGCGCTGCGACAGAGCACGAGCTGCGTTCGCGCCAGCTCGCGTCGCAGCAGATGCGTGCCCTCGAAATGCAGGCGCAAGCGCAGATGATGGCGATGCAGCGCGCGCAGATGCCTGGGCCATACGGCATGCCCGCGCCTGGGGCGCAGCCGTACGGCTACGGTGGGGCTCCGCAGCAAGGGGTTCCGGCGCCGCCAGCTTTTTCGCCGCAAGCGCGCGGGAAAGAGGAGCCGGTCGTTTCCCCTTCGCCCGGTACCGGTGACAAGGAGCCTCCCCGATGAGCGCCGTCGTCTCTGCGCGCGCAGGCGCACGTATGGCGATCGCGAGGCTTCAGGGCCGTGCGGCCATCGCGGTCGCGTTCGTCGCGCTGGTCGTTCCGATCATCGTCGCGCTCGTCGAGCGGCGCGAGGCCACGGCCGGCGCGAGCGATCGCGCGCTCTCGACGGTGTTTCGATTCGTCGTTCCGCTGCTGACCTTCTCGCTCTCGCAGCTGCCCATCGGCGGGAAAAATCTTCGCGACGCCGTGTGGCCCGCGGCGCGGTTCGGTCTGCATCGCGGATTCGTCGCGCTGGGTCACGTCGCCGTCGGCGGCGCCGCGGGTGCCATTGCGTCGCTTCTCGCGGCCGTCGTCGCCGTCCTTGTCGCGCGCCTCGGTGCGCCGTCGGGTCCAAGCGACATGACGCTCGCGTCGGACGTCGTCGCCACGATCTGGATCGCGCCGCTCGTTGCGTTTGCCTACGCGGCGTGGTTCGGCCTCGGGGCGACGTTCGGGCGCTCGGGCGGCGGGCGTGGATACGTATTGCTCGCGGATTTCCTCGTCGGCTCCCTCGGGGTCTTCGGTGTCTTGTTGCCGCGCGGTAGCGCCTACAACCTGATCGGCCTGAGCGCACCGCTCGACGTTCCCCAACGCGCGGCGTCCGGTGTGCTCGTCGCTGTGACGATCGTGTGCGCGGCGGTGTGTGCGCTTCGCTGCAAGCGCTGACGCATCCTCGCCACGATTCGCGCGCCGCGAACTTTGTGGATGATCCTGAGCAGCAGTCGGGACAATAGTCGCCCCATGGCTGAGCCCGAGCTTCGGTTCGACGCGTCCGCGTCGCAGGTCGTCGTTCAAACGCGCGCCAAAGGCATGCTCGCGAAGCTCGCGCACGATCTGTCGATCGACGCGCGCGACGCGTCGGCGACGCTTCGGATCGAAGGCGAGGAAGCCGTCGTCGAGCTCCGTGTCCCGGTCGCGAAGCTGGAGGTCGCGGGTGTCCTCAAAGGTGGCGACATCGATCGCGGCGTCCTTTCGCGCTCGGACAAAGACGACATCCAAAAGAAGATTCGCGAGGAAGTGCTCCGCTCCGGAGAGGTCGTGGTCGCGATGCGCGCCTCGGTCGGTGGCTCTCCCATCGCCGCCGGCAAACGCAGCGCCGACGCGCGCGGCCGCATCGAGGTCGGAGGGCGAAGCGCTCAGCTCGTCTCACGCGCGGACATCGACGCGACCGACACGCGCGTCACAGCCAACGGCCGCGTCAAAGTGAACCTCCCCGCCCTCGGCATCACCCCGCCGAAAGGTCCCCTCGGCGCCTTCCGCGTCGATGACGACGTCGAAATCGTCTACCGCCTCGCGTTCGGCCCGGCGTAACCGCAGGGCCTGGAAACGAGAGGGTTCGCCAAGGGCGCCAAGGGCAGAAGGAGGAAGAAGAGGGTTCGGCAGGCAGAGCGCCCGAGAACAAACGCTCGCTCTTCTTTCTCTCTCTTTCTTCTCTTGGCGCCCTTGGCGACCCCTCTCGCTCTTGTTCTCAGCGCTCCACTTCGGGAGCGGCGTCGCCTCGGTCGGCGGCGCCTTGGATTTGGTAGGGCGTGCCTTTGAGGCGCTGCGCGACGGTGTTGGCGCGCCAACCGAGATACGCGCGGTTGAACCGGAAGGCGTTCTCGGGCTCGAGGATCGGGTTCTTCACGTCGCTCGAGTAGACGAGGGCGAGCAGCTGCTCGGCGACCGAGACGGGGCAGCCGGTGAGTCGAACAGGCGCGCCGGTTCGCGCGCTGTCGGCCATCTTCGCGCTGACGGTGACCATCTTCGCGTAGATGTCTTCGTGCTTCGCGGTGTACGGGTCCTTCGTCCGGCGGTCCTTGTAGAGGCTCTCGATTTTGATCGGCTTGCCGGCGATGTCGCCCTCCCACTTCGCGCAGTCGCCGATGAAGATGACGCGCTCACCGGGCTTCGCATCGATCGGGCCGTCGTAGGCGCCGAAGACGATGTGGATGCGCGGGATCTTTGCGTCGCATTGCGCGTCGAACTGCCGCAGGATCTCGATCGCCTCTTCGATCGCGCCGGGGCAGCCGCCCCAGCAGTAGTCGGTGCGTTCGGGCTCGGGGGGAGGGCCCGCGTAGGCGCTGATGGTCGTCCCCTCGAAGTACTTCTCCACGCGGATGAGGCCGACCTTGAAGCCTTTCGCGCGGGCCTGCGCGTCCGCGAGGCCGACGTCGCCGGTCACCTCGATCGCGCTGAGATCGACGGGGCCGAAGCCGCGCTCGTGCGCGAGGCGGATGTGGTCGACGCCGAGCGGATCGATGCCGAGGATGTGGCAACAGACGGCGTCGAATGCGACCTGACAGTTGCCCATGATCACCAGGCCCATGTGGCGCGGGATGGGCGTCAACATGCGTCCTTCACCGGCCTCGATCGCATCGATGGCGATGAACTCCGGCTGCACGATGTACTGCAGGTCCGCGATCTTCTCGTCGAGCCTGTGGTCGTGATCGATGAGGCGATGCCGATCGTCCTGAATGCCGATGTAGTTCTTCAGCGAGAACGTCACCGTCGTCCAAGGGTGGCTCTTGAACTTGGGGCAGTTGACGAAGAAATCGGCCTTGGCGACCGGCTCCGGGGTGAAGAGGTAATCGCGCAGGCGCTCGGGGTGGCTGAGCGGGATCTCGACCTGCGGGACCTCTTCGAAGTGGTAGTGCTTCACCCCGGTGCGCTTCAGCATCGGGTAGTAGTCGGCGCCCTCGAACGCGAGCCGCGTGGGGACGGTGATGCCGCAGCGCTCGCCGATCGCGAGCTCTTCCAGCGTGTCGTCTGCTCGATCGCGCAGCGCGAGCAACACACCCTCGAGAAACTCCGGGCGCGTGTACGCGTGCGGAAACTGCGGCTTCGAGGCGACGCAGTTCGGCTTCACGAGCGTTCGGCCGCGCGGGCGAAGGCCGAGCTCGTCGAGCCCCTCGCGCACGATCCGGCGAATCGCGCCCGGATCGTAGCTGTCGCAATGCCGGAGAATGACCTTGGGCCGGGCCGGGATCTTCATGGCGAAGCGAAGCGTAGCGCCTCGACGCGTCGAGCGCGCTCCCCACGTCGGGTGGTGGTGTATGGTTCCGGGTCGAGATGGACCTTCACGCGAACGTGCGCGCTTGGGAGCGCGAGGAAGACGGCAGCTACAAGTCCGAGCTCGAGGGCTACTCGCTCCATGTGGTCTGGCGCCCGGAGAAGCCGGGGGAGCGGCGGGGCTTCATCTGGAAGGTGGCTGGCCCGGACGGCGTCGTCGCGGAAGCGCACGGTGTCGAAGAGGAGATCGAGCTCGCCATGGCGCGCGCAGAGAACGTCGCGCGGCGCGCCCACGGCGGGCTCATCCTCAGCGAGTGAGCTCTTCGAGACGCACGCGCAGGTCGCGGGGCATGTCCAGCGCGCGACCTTCGATCGTGTAGAGGAGGCCGTCCTCGCCGTCTTCGCGGCGGCACCGGTGGGTCTTCATCCGGAGGGTGTCGCTCGACCCCACCTTGCCCTCGGGGCGCGATCCCGGCGCAAAAGGCTTCGACGAGCGTACCGTGATGTTCTCGCCGGCGAGGGTGACGACGCGCCCGCGCTCCCCGCCGTCCCAGCCGATCGCGAGAGCCGACGCGCTCATCGCTCGCGCCTCCGCGCGGCGGAGATGGCTTGCCGCGCCTCTTTGTCGGCCTCTTTGCGCTTGAGGCTCTCACGCTTGTCGTAGGCTTTTTTGCCCCTGGCGAGCGCGATCTCGATCTTGGCGTGTGGGCCCTTGAAATAGAGCTTCGTGACCGTGACGGTCATACCGTCGCGCTCGATCCCGCGGCGTAGCGTCTCGATCTCCTTTACGTGAAGGAGGAGCTTTCGGGCGCGCTTTGCCTCGTGGGAATACGGCGACCCTTCGAGCACCGGGATGTTCACCCCGCGGACGAAGGCCTGATTGCCGTCGAAGGTCACCCAGCCGTCGGTGAGGTCGGCCTTGCCGTTGCGAAGGACCTTCACCTCGCTGCCGATGAGCTGAAGCCCCGCCTCGAAGCGCTGCTCGAGCTCGTAGTCGAACGTCGCGCGCCGATTGACAGCGATCAATTGGATGGTCGGGGCTTTTTTGTCGTCCTTGCTCACGGCGCCGGAACGCCCTTCTAGCAGATCGGTAGGCGCGTCACGTGGCCATGTATTGCGCCAACGTCGCCGCGTCGTTTGCGGAGGCGCGCGCGGTCTCGACCGAAATCGCTCGCTTCTTCACCAGGTCGACGAGGCTTCGCTCGAGCGGAATCATCCCTTCGCCGCGGCCCGCCTGCATCGCGCTCCTGATCGCGCTGGGTTTACCGTCCCGAATGGAGCTCGCCACGCTGGTCGTGACGCGCATGACCTCCGCGGCTAGCACGCGGCCTTCACCCGACTCGCGCGGGATGAGACGCTGCGCGACGACCGCCCGCAGCGAGTCGGCGAGCATGACGCGGATCTGACCCTGCCGCTCGGGCGGGTACGTGTCGATGATGCGTTCCACGGCGCTCACCGCGCTTCGGCTGTGGAGGCTCGCGAGCACGAGGTGTCCGGTCTCCGCGGCGGTGAGCGCGAGCTGGATGCTCTCGGCATCGCGCATCTCACCGATGAGCAGCACATCCGGATCTTCACGGAGCGCGTCACGAAGCCCCGTCGCGAAATCACGCACGTCCCGGCCGATCTGACGCTGGCGAATGAGGCTCTGGGTTCCGCGGTCGTCGAACACGTATTCGATGGGATCTTCGAGCGTGACCAGCACCACCGAGCGCGTCGCGACGGCCTCCTGCGTCAGGGCCGCGAGCGTGGTGCTTTTGCCCGACCCGGTCGCGCCCGTCACGAGCACCAGACCGTTGGGCAACCGTGCGAGATCGTCGAGCGGAACGGGAAAACCAAGGCTCTTCAGCGCCGGGACCTCCCGCGGAAGAATTCGAAGTGCCATCGCGAGCCCGCGCGACGTCGCGTACACGTTCACGCGCCCGCGAGCGCCGCGAGGAAGCTCCAGCGCGAGGTCGCACGAAGCGCCGTCGCCCAGTCGAGCGTCCAGATAGGGGCCAAACGACGAGCGCAACAGCTCGAAGAGCGGCGTCGTGAGGCGCTCTTCGAAGGGGACGAGTCGGCCGTGCACACGCATCACCGGCGGATCGGTTTCGGAGACGTGCACGTCGCTCGCGCCCACGTCGATCGCCCGTGCGACGAGCTCTTCGAGGCTATTTGCGAGTCGGTACGGGTGCTGGTGTTGCGCGACCACCGGGGGCGGCGGAGGCGGTGTTTCGGCTCGAGGTCGGCGCGAGGCCTCGACCGCTGAGGGAGCCGGCGCGTAGCGAGCCGTTTCGCGCGGCGGCGGTTCGTCTCGAGCAGGTGCAGGCGCGACCGGTGCTGCTCTCGTCGCCGCCTTCTCCTCGCGGGCGCCCGGCGTCGCACGGAGCACGATCGCATCGAACGCGAGCGCCGCGCCGGGGCGCTTCGTCATGGTCACTTTGAACGAACCGGCCTTGTCCGATTCGTGGAGAAACTCGATTCTCCCGAGGCGTTCGAGTTGGGCGAGCCGTGTGTCGTCGAGGAGCTCGCCGAAGAGCTCGCGCAGCGTCTCCGTCGAAGTCGCGGGGATCGCGAGCTTCTTCGGCGTGCCCTGCGCGAACATGCTCGGGGCTTTGTCGGTGCCGAGGCGAAGCTCGTTCGCCCCCTGCTGGTCCACGATGCGAAGAAGGCTGTCGAGCGCCGGCATGCGCGAAGAATAGCCGGCGACGCGTGCGCAATATTCCGCGACGTGTTAACCCGCACGCCCGCAGTAGTCCTTATGCGTCCCATACAGCTCGTCGCGGCGAAGACACACAATCTCAAAGGCATCGATCTGACGCTCCGCCCTGGGGAGCTCGTCGCGATCACCGGACCCAGCGGCGCCGGTAAATCGTCGCTCGCGATGGACACGCTGTACGCCGAGGGCCAGCGTCGCTTCGTCGAGAGCTTCACGCCGTACGCGCGGCAGTTCCTCGAGCGGCTGGACCGCCCGCCCGTCGAGCGGCTCGATCCGATCGCGGCAGGCATCGCGGTCGATCGCCGCGCACCGATCAAGAGCTCGCGCTCCAACGTCGCGACCATGGCGGATCTCGAGCCGTTCATGTCGGCGCTCTTCGCGCGCGAGGCGATCCCACATTGCCCCGACTGCGGCGTCCTCGCAGAACGAACGGATCCGACCATCGCCGCCGCCCGCCTCGTAAAAGAGCGCGGCGGCAAGCGCGCGACGATCGTGTACCCGCTGCGCGTCGACGGAACCGAGGCGTACCTCGACGCGCGCGAGATCCTGCTTCGCGACGGCTATCGCCGCGTGCTCGTCGGCACGGAGGCGCGCGAGCTCGACGACATGCCGCCGAGCGCGGTGCTCGAGGGCGGACGAGGGACGCTTTCGGTCATCGTCGACCGAATCAAGATCGCGAAGGACGAGCGCGCTCGTCTCGCCGCGGCCGTCGAGCAAGCGTGGTCGCGGTCGCAAGGCAGCGCGCTCGTTCACGTCGAAGGTGCGGAACAGCCGGTGCCGATTGGCCAAGGGCTCGTGTGCCCGAAGTGCGCGCGCGGTTTTGCGCCGCCCGCACCCGCGATGTTCTCCTACCAGTCGCCGGTCGGCGCGTGCGCGACCTGCCGCGGTTTCGGCCGCACGATGGGCATCGATTGGGGCAAGGTCGTCCCGAACGAAAACCTCACGCTGTCGTCGCACGCGATCCGCGCTTGGAGCGGAAAGAGCGCGCAATACGAGCGAAAGGTCCTCAAGAAGTTCTGCGAGGCAAACGGCATCCCGATGGATCGACCCTGGCGCGAGCTGACGAAGCGCCAGCGCGACATGGTGATCGAGGGGCAGGGGACGTGGACGGGCGGGAAGTACCCCGGCGTTCGCGCATGGTTCGAATGGCTCGAGACGCGCACCTACAAGATGCACGTGCGCGTGCTCTTGTCGCGCTACCGCTCGTACGACCTGTGCCGGGATTGCGACGGCAAGCGTTTGTCGAAGGCGTCGCTCGCGTATCGCATCGCCGGGCTCGACCTCGGCTCGTGGCACGGCCTCGAAATTCGCGAGGCGGCTCGCCTGCTCGACGACGTGAAAGCCGTGACGGGACAGGGCGCCGTCGCGCGCTCGGAGATCTTGTCGCGGCTGCGCTACCTCGAGCGCGTCGGCCTCGGCTACCTCACGCTGGATCGCCAAGCGCGCACGTTGTCCGGCGGTGAAGCGCAGCGGGTATCGCTCACGGCCGCGCTGGGCACGGCGCTCGTCGGTGCGCTCTTCGTTCTCGACGAGCCGACCGTCGGCTTGCACCCGACCGATGTTCCGCCGCTCGTCGAAGCGATGCGGGAGCTCGCGCGAAGAGGCAACGTGGTGCTCGTCGTGGAGCACGATGCACAGGTGATCGCCGCCTGCGATCGCGTGCTCGAGCTCGGCCCCGGACCGGGCGCCGCCGGCGGCAACATCGCGTACGACGGACCTGTCGCCGGCCTCGTCTCGCGGCCCGATCTCGCGACCAGCAGGGCGCTCGCCGCACCTCTCGTGGCTCCGTCGAAGACGTTCGTCGAAAATGACGAGACGTCGCTCCTCGTGAAGAACGCGCGCGGGCACAATCTGCGCGGCCTCACCGTGCGGATCCCGCTGCACGGCATCGTTGCGGTCACGGGCGCGAGCGGATCTGGCAAAAGCTCGCTCGTCTCCGACGTTCTCTACCGCACCCTCGCTCGCCAGCTCGGGCAAGGTGTCATCGAGGCTCCGCTCCCACACGACGGGATCGACGGCATGTCGCTCGTTCGCGACGTCGCGCTCGTCGATCAGTCGCCGCTCGGCCGGACCTCACGCGGCAACCCCGCGACCTACAGCGGCGCCTGGAACCGTATCCGAACCTTGTTCGCCGAGACGCCCGAGGCGTACGTGCGCGCCCTCGGTGCGGGGCACTTTTCGTTCAACGTCGCCGGTGGCCGTTGCGAAGCGTGCTCCGGAGAAGGCGCCGAGACGGTCGAGATGCAGTTTCTCGCCGACGTGGTGCTGACGTGCACGGCCTGCAGCGGCAAGCGCTTCAAGCCGGAGATCCTCGAGATCCGCTACCGCGACAAAACGGTCAGCGACGTGCTCGCGATGACCGTCACCGATGCGCTCACGTTTTTCGGGACCGATCCCGCGATCGTGCGGGCGCTCGGTCCCCTCGTGAAGCTCGGCCTCGGGTATCTCACGCTCGGGCAACCGCTCTCGACACTCTCGGGCGGCGAGGCGCAGCGCGCCAAGCTGGCGCGGGCGCTCACCGAGACGAAACGCGGCAAGCTGTTCATCTTCGACGAGCCGAGCGCCGGCCTGCATGAAGACGAGGTCGCCCACGTCTGCAGCGCGTTCGATGCGCTCGTAGCGAGCGGCGCCAGCGTCGTGGTCGTCGAGCACGACATGTCGATCGTGGCCCGGGCCGATTGGATCATCGAGCTCGGACCCGGCGCCGGCAGCGACGGTGGAGATCTCGTCGCGGAGGGCACACCGGCCCAGGTCGCGAAGGGAAAGACGCGCACGGCCGCGGCCATTCGCGCGCGGCGAGCGGGGTTCGAGCTCGGCGGGGCCGGTCCGTTCGACGTGGTCGCTGCGCCCGCGAGCGATGGCATCGAGATCGAGCACGCCCGCGAGCACAACCTCAAGAACGTGAGTCTCACGATCCCGCACGGCGAGGTCGTCGTCGTGACGGGGCCGAGCGGCTCGGGCAAGAGCACGCTCGCGTTCGACGTCGTGTTCGCGGAAGGTCAGCGTCGCTTCCTCGAGACGTTGACGCCTTATGCGCGCCAATTCCTCCCGAGCATGCCTCGACCCGACGTGGATCGCGTCGTCGGCGTGCCCCCTGCGATTGCGCTCGAACAGCGCACCTCGCGCGCAGGTGCGACGTCGACGGTCGCGACCGTCACCGAGATCGCGCAATACCTACGCCTCCTCTTCGCGAAGGTCGGCGAGCCGCACTGTCCGAAGTGCGACGTGCCCATCGAGGCGATCGCGCCCGATGAAGCGTATGCACGCGTGTGCCGTACGGCTGGCAAACGTCTCTTGCTCGCGCCCGCGGTGCAGGCGCGAAAGGGTACGTACCTCGACGTCTTCACGGCGGCTGCGAGGGCCGGCTTCGGACAGGCGATCGCCGACGGCGTGATGGTCGAGACCGACAAGCCCCCGCGCCTCAAGAAGACGCACGAGCACACGATCGACATCGTGGTGCACGAAGGCTCACTCGCCGAGCTGCCGCGTGCGCTCTTCGACCGCGCGCTTTCCTTCGGCAAAGGTGCGGTGAAGATCCGCAAGGCGAACGCGCCGACGAGCGGCGAAGGCGACGTTCTCATCTCCACGCTTCGAAGCTGCCGTCTCTGCGGCGAGAGCGTGCCCGAGCTCGACCCGCGTTACTTCTCCTTCAACACGAAGCAAGGTCAGTGCGAGACCTGCGAGGGCTCGGGACGAAAGAACGCGGACGATCCGGAAGACCTCACGCCGTGCAAAGCCTGCGGAGGCTCACGCCTCGCGCCGCTCCCGCGGGCGCAGCGTCTCGCCGGCCTTCGGTACCACGAGGTCACCGAGAAGAGCGTTCGCGATGCGTATGCGTGGTCTCGCACCCTCGCGTTCGAAGGGGTTCGCAAAACGATCGCCGAAGCCCCACACAAAGAGCTCGTGCGCCGCTTGGCGTTCGTCGACGAGGTCGGCCTCGACTACCTCTCGCTCGATCGAATCGCGGCGACGCTCTCGGGCGGCGAGATGCAGCGGCTCCGCCTCGCGGCGCAGCTCGGCAGCGGCCTCACCGGCGCGCTTTACGTCCTCGACGAGCCGACGATCGGGCTTCACCCGCGGGACACTCGGCGTCTCCTCGACAATTTGCGCAAGCTCGCGGACATGGGCAGCACCGTCCTGATGGTCGAGCACGACGCGGACACGATCCGCGCTGCCGACTATCTGATCGACCTCGGGCCCTCGGGCGGGCGAGGCGGCGGGCGCGTCGTCGCGTGTGGGCCGCCGTCGACGGTTCTGGCCGACCCACTGTCGCCTACGGGGCGCGCGCTCGCGGACGAGCGGCGCATCGCGACCGTCCGCGAAGGCAAAGGCGGAAGCGACGAGTCGATCTCGATCTACGGAGCCCGCGCACACAACCTCGACGTACCGCGCGTCGACTTTCCCGTCGGGCGATGGACGGTCGTCGCCGGCGTCAGCGGCTCCGGCAAGAGCACGCTCACGGGTCGCGTGCTCTATCCCGCGGTTCGTCGCGCGCTCAAGCTCGAAGCGGACGTCCCCGGTGTGCATGACCGCATCGTCGTGCCGAAATCGGTGGGCCGCGCGCTCGCCGTGGACCAGTCGCCCATCGGGCGCACGCCGCGCTCCGTCCCTGCGACGTTCCTCGGCATCTTCGACGACGTGCGACGGCTCTATGCTTCGACGCCCGACGCCAAGGTTCGTGGCTTCGATGCCGGGCGGTTCTCGTTCAATACCGCGAAGGGCGGACGATGCACGGCGTGTGATGGGCAAGGCGTCACCTCGCACGAGATGTCGTTTCTGCCGGACGTGACGACGCCGTGTGAGGCGTGCGGCGGCGCGCGTTTCGAGCCGTCGACGCTCGAGGTCCGCTACGCAGGTTTGTCGATCGGCGACGTCCTCGATCTATCGGCGGAGGAGGCGCTCACGTTCTTCCGGTCGCACAGCAAGATCGCCCGCATGCTCGAGCTCGTCGTCGATCTCGGCATCGGTTACCTCAAGCTCGGCCAGGGCTCGCACACGCTCTCGGGCGGCGAAGCGCAGCGCCTGAAGCTCGCCACTGAGCTCGCCGCGCAAGTACGGACGAAACCAACCCTGTACGTCCTCGACGAGCCGACGACCGGGCTGCACTGGAGCGACGTCGCGCGCCTCATCGGCGTGCTCGACAAGCTCGTCCAACGCGGCGACACGGTCGTCGTGATCGAGCATCACCCCGGCGTGATCGCCTCCGCCGATTGGATCGTCGAGCTCGGTCCCGAGGGTGGCCGCGCAGGTGGTCGCATCGTCGCCGAAGGAACGCCGCAGGCCGTCGCGCAGATGGACACGCCGACGGCGGCCGTCCTGCGCGACATCCTCGGCGTTAGTTCCAGCTCGCGGCCAGGGACGCGCGGGCGAGGGCGCCCTCGATCTCGACCCGATCCGGGGCCTGGGGCTGCGCCTTGAGGTAATACGCGAGGTCGCTCGCCGCGGCCGCGCGTGCACCGAGCGCGAGCGCGTGCAGGCCTCGGTCGCGGCGCGCCGGCGCGCCGGCGTCGAGCTCCACGAGCCGATCGCAAACGACGAGCGCGCCGCGATGATCGTTTCGCTGCTCGTGGATCCCTCGGAGGTTCGAAAGCATTCGAACGAGCATCGTTCGCAGCGCAACCGGCTCGAGGTGCGAAGGCCGAACCTCGGCCGATTCGCCGAGCACCTTGCGCGCGATCCCCAGCAGATCTCCGTTGCTCAGGATGCGCGCGCGATCGAACGGATCGATGAAGAGCCCGTTCGGCCCACCGATCCGGACGATGAAATGCCCAGGAAACCCGACCGGCTCAGCGACGATGCCGGACCGCCGAGCGATCGCGAGGATCACCACCGACAGCGAGATCGGAATGCCGAGCCCGCGATCGAGGACGTCGGTGAGATAGCTGTTGCGCGGATCGTAGTAGTCGCCTCGGTTGCCGCGCAGACCTCCGCGTCGATAGAGCACGTCGGACAACGCCGCGACCTGCTCGCGGATCGTCGAGCCTCGATCGAGCTCGGCGACCACCGCTTCGGCGAGCGCGTCGAGCTTCGCGCGGTACCGAGGGAGCTCGACGTTCGGGTACGCGTCCTGCGCGATGATGAACGCGCCCTCTTCGATCGTCGCGTGCGCGGACTCGACCAACTGGCGAAGCACACCGATCGAAGGTTTGCTCACTGTTTCCTCGGCGAACGCGGTTGAGGCGAGGCGGTCGCCTCTTGCTCCGCAGGTTCCTCGGCGCCGTCTTCGTCCGCGGGAGGAGCGGGGGGCTTCGGCGCCGCGTGTGCGGTTCGACCCGGCGTCGCCGTTCGCCCGGGACCTCGCCGACCTGCCGGCGCGGCGCTCGCCTCGGTTGCGGTCTTCTTGCGCTTCTTCTTCGCCTTCTTCGCTTTGGCGCTGGCGCTCGCCGACGCACCCGCGTCGGACTCGCTGCTGTCCGAGCCGCGCAGCACGAAGAACACGGCGCCCATCGCGAGTACCACGACGCCCAGGACCGCGAGGAGCGCGAACATCCTGCGTCGGCCCGACGCAGGCTTCACGCCGGGTGATGCATCGACGTCCGTCGTCGCGGTGCCGTCGGCCTCGGCGGGACTTTCGACGCCTGGCGCCTGCGAGACGACGATGTCGACGAGCGGCTCCACGAGGATCGGCGACGTTTCCGCAGCGGGGGCGGCCGACGGCACGAGCGGCGCCGCAGCCAGTGTGCTCGACGGCGTCGCTGCGCGCAGCGGAGGCGGGGGCGGTCGCTGAGGCGCGGACAGTGGAACACCGGGAACCGTCGCGACGGGCATCGGTACCGTCGTGTTCGGAACCGAGGGCGAAAGCAGCACGGCCTCGCTCACGCGCGTCACCGGCGGAAGCGGCTGCGCCGGCGCGGCGATCGGCACGATCGGCGGCGCCGGGACGGGGATCGGCGGCAGCGCCGGCATCGGGGCGGCTTCGTCGGGAACACCTCCGAGCGCGAGCGTCGGCTCCGTGGGCGCGGGCTGCATGCCGACGTTGGTTGCCGATGGTGCGGGCGGGGGCGCGACCTTCGGGGCCTGCGGGGTATTCGCCGCTGCGGCGGATCCGGCCGTTTGCTCGGCGCCGGCCTGCGCGAAGAACGATGGCGGCAGAAACGGCGCCGTTCCGAGCCCGGCGCCGGGCGTCGGCGGAGGCGGAAACGCCTGATCCGCCGCTCCAGCGCTCTCCGCGGCCGCCGGACCGATCTCCGGTACCGGCGGGGGAGCTTGCTCCTTCATCATCGGGCTACCCTAGCAAGATCGCGCCGATCCGGCAGCGCGGAGCGCGACGACGACGGACTTCGCGGCTCGCTTTTTCAGTGCTTCGGCGCGTTGATCCGCGCACCGACCGGCACCACCCGACTGGACGTTTTGCGCGGTTGGTCCACCGTTTTGGCGTTCGTGTCGCGTGCTTGCGACGAGGTCGCCGGCTTCGACGGGCGCAGGATCTCGGGGAAGCGATCGCGCGGGCGCGTCGACGCGTGGGTCGGCCGCTCGACCGGCTTCGGCTTCGTCTCCGGTTGCGTCTGCGGCTGGTTGTTTTGGGGCTGCATCGGAGCGGGCTCGAGGTTCCCTTGCGGGATCGGCTCGAGACCCGGACGGCCCGGCTTCTTCGGCGGCGGATCCTGCGGCTGGTTCGACGTCGGCTTGCCCATGCCGGGGAACGGCAGATCGAATGGAGGGAACGACGACGGGATGCCGGGGAGGCTGCTCGGAAGGATGGGAGGCGTGTTCGTGTTCGACGCGCTCGGCTTCGGCGCCGTCGGTCGCGGGCCGGTCGTGGTCGGCTTCGGTTGCGTCGGCGTCGTGTTGGTCTGCGTGATGGTCGGCGGTGTGTAGACCGGCTGCGTCGGCTGCGGATTCGTCACCACCGAGTTCTGCGTGACCGGCTGCGTGGTCGTGGGCTTCGACGGGAGCGCAACCGTCTTCGACTCTTCCTTCGTGGAGGTCTTGCTCGAGTGCTCGAAGGCGTACACGCCCGCGACCACCGCACCCGCGACGAGCGAGCCGATGATGAGGATCGAGCCGAACCCGATGCCCGACTTCTTGCGGCGGCGCGCCGGCGTATATGCAGGCGTCGGAACCACCGGGTACGCCGGGCGCGGTGCCGAGTCGTAGCTTGCCGTCGCGGGCATCACCGCTCCGCCGATGTCCGTGCCGCCGGGGCGGATGGCACCGGCTTGCAGTGCCGCCATCTGCGGCATCGCGGAGGTCTTCGGCGAGATGTTGTCGTGGGCGGGCGGCGGGTTCGAGGTCGGCGCTTGGTACGCCGCGGTCGAGCCCGGGAAGAACGGCTGACCTTCGACCGTGGAGTCGAACTTCACCTGCTCTTTGCCACCCGCCGCAGCCTTCAGCTTGGCGCTGATCGACGCGATGTCTTCACCGACGTACGGATGCGACATCTTGTCGGTCGCCGCGCCGTCGAGCTTGCTCGAGCGGGCCGCGCCGTCGACCGACCAGCCGTCGGGCGACTTCGCGCCGACCGTCCCTGCGAGCTCGGGACCGACGACCACACCGCCGTCGGCGCCCGGAATGCTCTTCGCCATCGGCGCGGGGGAAACCGCAGGCGCGACGAGCGCGGCCATGTTCGGCTGTGACGATTCCAGCGAGGGCGTGACGTTCGGCGGAGGCGTCGTGTTCGACAGCTTCGAGACGCCCTTGGTGAACGGCTCCATCGCGAGCTTGAAGTCGGCGACGGTCGCGTAGCGATCTTTCGGATCGGGTGACATCGCCTTGTGCACGATCTCGGCGAGCCCGGCGGGGACGTGAGGCGCGAGCTCGGTGAGACGCGCGATGTTGCCCGAGAGGTAAGCCGCGGCGATCTGATGCGCTTCGTCGCCGCCGACCGGACGCCGGCCCGCGAGCATTTCGAAGATCATCACGCCGCAGGAGAAGATGTCGGCGCGACCATCGACTGCGTCAGCGGAGAAGACCTGCTCCGGCGCCATGTACTCGGGCGTGCCCATGATGACGCCGGGTCGCGTGAGCCCTTTGTAGAGCTCGCCGTTGATCTTCAGCTTCGCGATGCCGAAGTCGAGCAGCTTCACGATGGGCTCGTTCCGCTTGCCGTGAACGATCATCACGTTGTCGGGCTTCAGATCGCGGTGGACGACGCCCTCTTCGTGCGCGGCTTCGAGGCCGTCGAGCATCTGCACCGCGTACTTGAGCGCGTCTTCGTAGCCGAGGCGCTTGCCCTCGCGGTAGTTGTCCTCATAGAGCGCTTGCAGGCTCTTGCCCTTGAGGAACTCCATCACCATGAACGGCAGACCGGTCGGCGTCTGTTCGACGTCGGTCACCTTCACGACGTGGCGGCTGTCGATCGTCGCCGACACCCGCGCCTCCTGGAGGAAGCGCTGAACGAGGCCTTGGCGGCGCGCCAGCTCGGGGTGGAGGAACTTCAGCGCGACGGCCTTGCCGAGCACTTCATGCTGCGCCTCGAAGACGCTGCCCATACCGCCGTCGCCGAGCATGCGGGAGAGGCGGTACTTGTTGTTGATGAGCTGGCCGACCTGAGGACGCATGTTTTTGACGGGGGGGGTGGTCACGTAGCTCGTGCCATCGGATCCGACGCCGGCAAGGTCCGCGCGGGGTGTCCACGCGGAAGCGACAGGGGCAAGGGCAGGTGCGAGCCCGGCAAACCCAGAACCCGCGGGAGTCATGGCGCTTCGGAACAGTCTCACAACCTCTTCGACGGGGCTGGGAGACAAATGACGACAGGTAGGATCGAAATTCGTGCCGGACGAGGGAAGGTGCGGGTCGACCAGGCCCGCTGGCCCTAGTTCCTCGAAACTCTCTCAGACCTTGGGCGTCCGCGCTAGTGTCTGTCGCCCCGCACACCCCGACGTCCCCATGCTCACCACCCCGATCATCGATCCCATCGTCGAAAATGCGCTCCGCGAGGATCTCGCCGGGGGCGATCTCTCCGCGGAAGCGTGCGTCGACGAGGGGCGGCGCGCGTCTGCCGTCGCGCTCGCGAAATCCCCCGTCGTCGTGTGTGGCGCGGCGGTTTTTCGGCGGGTCTTCGAGCTGCTCGACACGTCTGTGCGGTTCGAAGCGCTCGTCCCGGACGGGGAGAAGGTTCCAGCGAAGACGGTCATCTGGCGCCTCGAGGGCCCGGCCCGAATCCTGCTGATGGGCGAGCGCACGGCACTGAACCTCGTTCAGCGCATGAGCGGCACGGCGACGCTCGCTCGCGCCTGTGTCGATGCGGTTCCGCGGGGCGCAAAGACCCGCATCACGGATACCCGCAAGACAACCCCCGGCATGCGCGTGCTCGACCGCTATGCGGTTCGGATCGGCGGCGCGCACAACCACCGCAACGACCTCGGTAGCGCGGTGATGATCAAGGACAACCACATCGTCGCGAGCGGCGGCATCACCGTCGCCATCGAGCGAGCCCGCGCTCGGGCGCCGCACACGTCGCGGGTCGAGGTCGAGGTGACGGATCTCGAGCAGCTCGACGAAGCCGTTCGTGCGCGCGCGGACATCGTCATGCTCGACAACTTCGACGACGAGCTGACGAAACGCGCGGTGGAGAAGGTGCGAACGCTCGCGCATCCGCCGATCCTCGAAGCGTCGGGGGGCATCACGCTCGAACGCATCGCGCGCCTCGCGGCCATCGGCGTCGACGTGATCAGCGTCGGCGCGCTCACGCACTCCGCGCCGGCCGCGGACATTTCGCTCGATCTGTCGATCTCGTGACGTCGTCGGGGCACCTCGACGAAACGCGCATCATGCGCGCGCTGCGCGAAAGGCGGCCCGCGTACGCAGGCGGCATCCGCGTCCACGCGTCGACCGGGTCGACGAGCGACGACGCGAAGCGGCTCGCACGTGAAGGCTGCGCGCACGGAACCCTCGTCGTCGCGGAAGAACAGACCGCAGGCCGCGGGCGGAGCGGCAGCGCGTGGTATTCGCCCCGCGGGGAGAACGTCTACGCCTCCGTCGCGCTTCTCGCCGGTGAGGGCGCCTTTGCGGGGCCCAGCTTCGCGCTCGTCGTCGGGTTGCCGATCGCGCGCGCGGTCGACCGCGCGATCGGCACGGAGAACGTCGCGCGCATCAAGTGGCCGAACGACGTCCACGTCCGCGGTCGCAAGGTCTCGGGTGTGCTCGTCGAGGCCCTATCGCGTGGGACGCGTGCCTCGGCGGTGATCGTCGGCGTGGGGATCAACGTCGCGACGACGAGCTTCCCGCCGGAGCTCGACGCGATCGCCACGTCCCTCGCACGCGAAGGGGCCAAAACCGTCGATCGCAGCGAGCTCGTCGTCGAGCTCGCCGCGGGGATCCTCGACGCTTGGGACAGCTACCAGCGCGCCGGTCTCGCGCCGTTTCTCCCCGAGCTCCGCGCGCGCGACGCGCTCCTAGGGCGGCGCGTTCGGATCGACGGCGTCGAAGGAGTCGCGTCGGCCATCCTCGACGATGGCCGCCTGTCGGTCGTCGACGACGCTGGCACGATGACCGCCGTGGTCGCCGGGCACGTCGAGATTCTGGCTGACGTGCACCGCTGAGCTCAGCGGCGCTCGTGTTTCTTCGCGTGCCAGGCTTTCGTGCCCGAGCCGACGAAACACGACGCCAACATGCAGTCGCGCAGCGCACGCTCTTCGTAGGTCGCCGTCGCGTGGGTCGCCTTGCCGAGAAGAAACAGGGCGCGCCCGCGGACGAGCTCCTCGCGCGAGACGCGTCGATCCGCCTTTTCCACGATCGGCTCGAGGCCGCGCGCCTCCAAGATCGACGCGAGCTTCGCGCCGTTTGCGAGCGGAACACCCGCGACCGCGTAGCTCACCAGCTTGTGCTTCACGTCGCTTCCGGCGCTGGCAAAGTCCGCGAAGGTCGCCACCTCGCCGTACAGCGCGTCGAAGAGGTACACCTCGCGAAGGTCGACGCCTCCCCGCTGAACCGCCGCCGCCGCGGCTCGGTAGCCGCCCGAGTGAGCGGACGCGATGACGCGTCCGACGCCGTCCGCTTTCGCGAGCGTCGCATCGCCGAGCTCCTTCGATGCCTTCGCGCCGGCTGCGAGCTTCAGCACCTCCGCGAGCAGCCTCGCGACGCCGCGCTTCGCCATGAGCTTACCGAAGTCGCCGTCCGCCGCGAGCACCGGGCCCTGTGGCACGACGAGGATTGCGTTCTGTTTGCTCTCGACGAGCTGCTCGCGCAGCGCGTGTGTCCCGAGCGCCTTCGCCGCGGTGGTGTTGTGCCCGTGGTAATGCACGACGACGTCGACGCGCTTCGAGGACGGCAGTCGGTAGCTCGCAGGCACGAACACGAACACCGTCGGGTCGTCATAGGCGCCGCCCGCGTGCGGATACGGCGCGTGCTTTGCCCTCAACGTGAGGGTCGTTCCGTTCGGCGCGTGCTGGATCGCGGTGACGGCGGGTTTGCTCGCCTCTTCGGCTGCCTCGGCAAGCGGCGCGAGTGCGAGGATGCCGGCCGCGGCCACGAGGGTTTGCATCGCACGACGGCGCAGCATTGCTCGTCGGCGCTAGCATCGAGGCCGGCGATAGGCCAAGTTCGCGAGGCCGTCGTGAAAGAAGACACGCTCGTCGTCCACGAGATCTACAAAAGCGTCCAAGGCGAATCGACCTTCGCCGGCGTGCCGTGCACGTTCGTTCGTCTGACCGGGTGCAATCTCCGCTGCGCTTGGTGCGACACCGAGCAAGCGTTCTACAAGGGCACGCGCATGCGCCGCGACGAAGTCCTCGAGCGCGCGCTCGCCCTCGGCACACCGCTCGTCGAGCTCACCGGCGGCGAGCCGTTGCTTCAGCCCGGCGTAATCCCGCTCCTCGCGTCTCTCTGCGACGCGGGCAAGACCGTCCTCGTCGAGACCAGCGGCGAGGCCGACGTCTCACGCGTCGACCCGCGCGTTCACAAGATCATGGATCTGAAGGCGCCCGGCTCGGGGGAGAGCCACCGCAACCGCTGGGAGAACCTCCTGCACATCCGCCCGACCGACGAGATCAAGTTCGTCCTCGCTGGTCGCGCGGACTACGAGTGGATGCGCGCCGTCGTCGCCGAGCGAAAGCTCGCGGCCTTGGGATGCCCGCTCCTCGTCTCGCCAGTTTGGGGCAAGCTCGACCCCAAGGACCTGGTCGCGTGGCTCCTCGAGGACGGCCTCCCCGTCCGGCTGAACATGCAGATTCACAAGGTCGTTTGGGGAGCGCAGGCTCAGGGCGTCTAGCGCAGGCCCAAGCGCTTTGACGCGGGGCATCCTGCGATGAGTGGCACTCGGCCCCTCTCCGTGGCGCCGCGCGCGCGCATGCGGTAGAGCCTGCCGGATGGTTCGCGCGAGCATTCTGGGCCTTGGATCGTACGTTCCCGATCGCATCGTCACGAACGACGAGCTTCGGTTCCTCAACGAGAAGCACGAGGTTTGCGCGGAGCAGCAGACCGAGACCAACGACGAGTGGATCAAGGCTCGCACCGGGATCGAGCAGCGGCGCTACGTTCCGAACGACTCGGGCTTCGCGTCGAGCGACCTCGGTCTGTTCGCGGCAAAGAATGCTCTCGAGGACGCCGGCACAACCGCGAAGGAGCTCGACTGCATCATCTTCGCGACGCTCTCGCCGGACATTCACTTCCCCGGTACGGCCGTCTTCCTCCAGTCGAAGCTCGGCATCGACGGTGAGACGGGCTGCGCCTGTTTCGACATCCGGCAGCAGTGCTCCGGTTTCGTGTACGGCCTGCAGATGGCGGACGCTTTCGTCCGCACGGGCATCTACAAGAAGATCCTCCTCGTCGGCGCGGAGGTCCACAGCCACTCGCTCGACTACACCACGCGCGGTCGCGACGTCATGGTGCTCTTCGGCGACGGTGCGGGCGCGGCCGTCATCGGCCCGAAAGAGACGGACGACGCGAAGGAAGGCATCCTCCACACGCACTGCCAGGCCGACGGCGCCGGCGCGATGGATCTGCACCTCAAGGTGTTCGAGATCGCGAAGCTCCCCTATGTCTATTACGACGCCAACGATCGCGAGCAGAACCAGATCAAGTACCCGCAGATGAACGGCAAGAAGGTGTTCCTCAACGCCGTTCGCAACATGGTCGTCAGCGTTCAGCGCGCGATGCGCGAAGCGAACCTCACCTGGGAGGACATCGACTGGTTCGTCCCCCACCAGGCGAACCTCCGCATCAACGAAGCCGTCGTGCAATACGCCGAGATCCCGCCGGAGAAGGCGCTCAACACGATTCAGTTCTACGGCAACACCACCGCCGCGACGGTGCCGCTCACCATCGACCACTACCGCAAGGCAGGGAAGGTGAAGAAGGGCGACCGCATCCTGTCGACGGTGTTCGGCGCCGGCTTCACCTGGGGCTCGGCCATCTTCACGGTCTGAGCACAGGGCGCGCTTCGGCGCGCTCTGCCTGACATACGGGGTGCTTCGGCGCGCCCGTTTGCTTTCAGCTATCGAGACTTCGACTTCGCGCGCGCGTCGGTTGCGCTCGAGAACGTCGGGTCGTTCTTGATGCGGTTGTGATCGCGGACGAGCTGTCGCGCGTAGTCGATCCAGAAAGCGCGGCCTGGATCGACGCCAGCCTCCGGCGGCGTCGCCGCAAGAAGCGCGCGAATGACCTCTGTCGCGACGCTGCTCACGAGCAGCGCGATCGCTTCGGTGCGTGACGGGTACCGATCGACGAAGCCGGATGCGGGCTCGTCCGGATCGGCCTGATACACCGGGTAAACGTCGCTCAACCGCTCGCGGGGCCCGGAGCCCTGCACGAGCCACTCGACCGTCACGCCCAGCGCCGCGGCGAGGCGCTTCGCGGTGTCGTGAGGCAGCCGCCCACCACGCTCCTTCGTCTTCAGCGAGTTGATGTACTGCGGCGTAAAACCCGAGCGCCGCGCGAGCTCGCTTCCGGAGATCCCACGCGCGTCCATCGCCTCTGCGAGCCGCGCTTGCCAATCACGCACGAGGCTCACTCTACCCGCGGTGAAGCAGACTGCGAGCTGCGCGCACGGATTCATTTCTGAATCAGTTGACAACTATAGTTTCAAACGTAGCTTGAGATTCATGGAACCCGAGCCCCCTTCTTCGCGGCCGAGCCGTGACGCCGTCGCAGGTCGCCCTTCGCCACTTCAGTTGGAGATTGCCGAGCGATCGGTCACCGGCCCGGTTCGGTCTCACAACGAAGATGTCGCGTTTGCCTCGCACGACGGCTCGTTTTTCGGCGTCTGCGACGGGATGGGTGGCGCAAGGGGAGGGGAGGTCGCGAGCGCGATGGCGGCGGACCTGATCCGCGCCGAGTTAGCCGAGGTGCCGAGCAACGCCTGTCCCGAGGCGCTTGCGAGCCTCGTCGATCACGCGATCGGCGTTGCGGCGCTCGCGATTCACGCCCGCGCAGGAAAGGAGGTGTCCCTGTCCGGCATGGGAACGACCGCGACCGTCGCCGCCATCGCGGGCGGCGAGCTCGTGATCGGCCACGTCGGCGACAGCCGTGCGTATTTGTTTCGCGGCGGCCGCCTCACACAGCTCACGCGGGATCAAACGATGGTCGAGCTCATGGTGGAGCGCGGCCAGATGACCCGCGAAGAGGCGGAGGCATCGCCGTATCGGAACGTCATCCTCCAGGCCGTGGGGACGCAGCCGCAGGTGGACGTCGAGCTCGTCCGCGTCGCGCTGCGCGAAGACGACGTCATCCTCGTCTGCTCGGACGGTCTGGCAGGCTCACTCTCCAACGACGCCATCGAGCGGATTGTCGAGAGCCCGGCTTCCGTCGCCGAGCTCTGCGACGTGCTCATCGACCGCGCGATCGAAGCCGAATCGACCGACAATGTGACGTGTGTCGTCGCGCGTGTCGTTCGGAGCGCGCAAGGTCCAGGCATGTGGACGTCGTTAAAGACCTGGTGGGGTCGCAGCTGAGCCGGAGCGCGATCAGAACGTGACGTCGACCGCGACGGCGCCACCTTCGGGAGACGCCCCGCCCGCGACCGAGATCGTCGCGTCACCGAGCTCGAGCCTCGCCTTGCGGTTCTTCTCTTTCGGGCCCTTCATGAAGCCGCCTTCGGCCGCGACCATCCCGACGCCGACAGCGAGCACGACGAACCCCACGCCGCCGACGATGCCCGTCGCGATGGCAAAGTTGCGCTCCTCCTCGTCGGCCTTCGCGATGCCGTAGCCCGCGATGAAGCCCACGTCGGCGCCCGGGCCGCCCATGTCGTCCAGCCAGATGCGCATCCGATCGCGCCGTCGAATCGCCCGATCGAGTCGCGCGGCGAGCGGGATCGTCCCGATGAGGACCACCGCGCCGACGCCGATCAGCACGCACGAGGTGCAAAACGGCTCTTCCGGCTCTTCGGGCGCGGTGCGGCGCTCGTCGATGATCGCCTCACTCGCCGGCGGCGCTGCGCTCGTCTCGTCGATCGACTCCGCGGGTGGGGGCTCCGCCTGCGCGTCCGGGTGGTGGACCCACGGCTCGTCCGACGGAGGCGGCAGCTCCTTCGCGGGCTCGCCCGTCGCCGGTGGCGCCTGGGCCGGTGGGTCCGGCGGAGCATCGGCGGGCTGCGCGAGCGCGAAGGACGCCGCGAGGAACGCCCCCGCGAAAGCCCCCAGACCTGCGAGCCTGCTCATGACCTCTACGATACGCGTTCTTTTCGCATGAACTGCGAGAACGTCGCGACGTCTTCTTGCGATCCCAGGACCAGCGCCGTCCGCTGGTGGAGCTTCGTCGGCTGAATATCGAGGATTCGGTCAGTCCCGTTCGTGGCCATCCCACCGGATGCCTCGAACAGGAACGCGAAGGGGTTCGCTTCGTAGAGCAGGCGCAGCTTGCCTTCCGGGCTCTTCTTGTCGGCCGGGTACGCGAAGATGCCGCCTTTCAGCAGGGTCCGGTGAGCATCGGCGACCAGCGTGCCGACGTAGCGCCCCCCATACGGACGCCCTTCCGCCTTATTGTCCCCTTTGATCCAGTCGCTCCAGCGCTTGACCGGCTCTTCCCAGCGGCTCGCGTTGCCCTCGTTGATCGAGAACGTCGATCCCTTCTTCGGCGTGCGGATGTTCTCGTGGCTGAGGAAGAACTCGCCGACCGTCGGGTCGTAGGTGAAGCCGTGTACGCCTTTTTCGCGGCCCGTCGAGAGGACGAGCATCGTCGAGGACCCGTAGATGACGTATCCGGCCGCTGCGAGCTCGCGACCCGGCTTCAAGAAGTCCGCCTCGGTGACGTCGCCGTCGTCGCTCCGTCGCATGACGCCGAAGATCGTTCCGATCGAGATGTTCACGTCGATGTTCGAGGAGCCGTCGAGCGGATCGAACATCACGACGTAGCGCGCGCGTTTGTCGTTGGTGATGTGGTGGATCTGGTCGAGCTCCTCGCTCGCGATCGCCGCGCAATGACCGCGCCGCCCGAGCGTCGTCACCAGCGTCTCGTTGGCGAGCTCGTCCAGCTTCATCACCTGTTCGCCCTGGACGTTCACCTCGCCGGTGTACCCGAGGACGTTGGCGAGACCTGCGCGACGAACCTGGCTCGTCACGAGCTTCGCCGCGAAGCTGATTTGGTTGAGCAGCGACGTGAACACGCCGGTCGCGGCCGGCGAGCCGAGCATGCCCTCCATGATGAAGGTCTCCAGCGTCATGCCCATCCTCACGGCCTGCGTACCGCTCACGTCGCTCATGCGTCGGGGGTTACCACGGCGCATCGCCGAACGGGAGCGTGCCCTCGTTCACGCGCGGCCGCGTGACGGCGCGGACGTCTCGACGCGACGATGTGGCAAGAAACGACCTTCCTCCCCGCGCGGGCTGGCGCTAAGGATGAAGGGCCGTTCTCGCGAAAAACCTTGCCGGGAGAGAGCCGATGCCTGTCACCGATCGCGTGAAGCAGATCCTGTCGTGGTACCCGTCCGACAACCCCGGGACGCTCACGAACCTGTACCGCCTGCTGAACTCCGGCACCCTCGCCGGCACGGGCAAGCTCGTGATCCTCCCCGTCGATCAGGGCTTCGAGCACGGCCCCTTGCGCTCCTTCGGGCCCAACGCGCCCGCGCAGGACCCGGAGTACCACGTGCAGCTCGCGATCGACTCCGGCTGCAACGCATACGCTGCGCCGCTCGGCCAGCTCGAGGCGGTCGCCGGCAAGTTCGCGGGTCAGATGCCGCTGATCTTGAAGCTCAATAACAGCGACACCCTGGCGAAAATCGACCAGCCCTGTTCGGCCATCACCGGCAGCGTCGAGGACGCGCTTCGGCTCGGCTGCGTCGCGATCGGCTACACCATCTACCCCGGCAGCGGTCAGCGCAACCGCATGTACGAGGACTTGCGCGAGCTCACCATCGAGTCCAAGCGCAAGGGCCTCGCCGTCATCGTGTGGAGCTATCCGCGCGGCGCCGGGCTCTCGAAGGCCGGCGAAACCGCGGTCGACGTCGCCTGTTACGCGTCGCACATCGCGGCCCAGCTCGGCGCGCACATCATCAAGGTCAAGCCGCCGACCGCCCACGTCGAGATGGAGGAGTCGAAGAAGGTCTACGAGAAGTTCCCGAGCAAGCTCGAAACCCTCGCCGATCGTACGAAGCACGTGATCGAGAACACCTTCGGCGGTCGCCGGGTCGTCATCTTCTCGGGCGGCGAGGCGAAAGGCACCGACGCCGTCCTCGAAGAGGTTCGGCAGATGGCGAAGGGCGGATCGTTCGGCTCGATCATGGGCCGCAACGCGTTCCAGCGACCGCGAGCCGAGGCGCTCAAGCTCCTCGCCGACGTGATGGCCGCCTTCAAAGGTGCGTGATTGCTGCGTCGAGGGCGTCGCCGGCCCCATTTGTCGGGCCGGCTCACCAACGCCATTCGCCTGCCGGGGCGAACAAGAGCCTAAGCCAGGTGAATTTCGCTCACGAATCGCTCGGC
>JABFXY010000225.1 GCA_013361525.1 Polyangiaceae bacterium
CGCCTCAGACGCCCTCCCCGGCCGGCCGGCGCTTCCGCGACGATCGTGGTACCACCCAGCAAATCGTTCCAGCAGGCGTCGTCCATGCCTCGGAGCTCGAAGAAACGCGCGGTGAGCCCGTCCGGCCGCCGCTCGACGACCTCGAATCGGGCGCCCTCGAAATAGGTCGATAAAACCCGCTCCGCGTGTGAAAACGATCGGTCCGGTCCGAGGATCGAAAGAATGAATCGATAGACCCCGCGTAGGTCTTTGCGCATCGCCTCCTTGCCGAGCTCGAACGCGAGATCCGGGACGCCGGGAATCGCGATCGCCGCAGCGCGATGCAGCTCGCGGTACCAGGACATCGGGTACCAGCCCGACGCGACGATGCCGTCGAGTCGAACGTCGGGATCCATCGCCGCGCGTGCACGTTCGAGGGCGCCTTTGCCGTGTTGGCTCTCGACGGCGGCGATGATGCCGCGAAAGCCCTGCCCTTTGACGCGCGTCTCCTCCATCGGGGTGCGGTCGGATTATGGTCCTCGGGGCGCCGCCGGTCCATCGCCGCGGACGTCCCGTTGATACGACGACGCGACGGCGTGTCCGTTGCAGCGATCGCGCGTGAGGGCGTAACCGCGAGTCGCAGCGAGGGCCTCGTCATGCATCCCAAGCTCAAATCCCTGGACGAACAGGTTGTCGTGATTACCGGCGCGTCGAGCGGCATCGGGCTCACGACCGCGCGGATGGCGGCGGATCGCGGCGCGAGGCTCGTCCTCGCGGCGCGCGACGAGGGCGCGCTTCGTTCGCTCGCACAGCAGCTCAGCCGCGGAGGTGCCGAGGTCGAATACGTCGTCGCGGACGTCGCCAACGAGGACGACGTCAAAGCGATCGCGGACAAGGCGATCTCCGTGTTCGGCCGAATCGACACATGGGTCAACAACGCGGGCGTCACCATCTACGGCAGGCTCGTCGACGTGCCCGAGTCCGACTCCCGGAGGCTCTTCGACACCAATTTCTGGGGCGTGGTGAACGGCTCTCAAGTCGCGCTCATGCACATGCGATCGAACGGCGGCTCGATCATCAACATCGGAAGTGTCCTCTCGGATCGTGCAATTCCGCTTCAGGGCATGTATTGCGCGACGAAACACGCGGTAAAGGGGTTTACCGACGCGTTCCGAATGGAGGTCGAGGAGGAAGGAATCCCGATTTCCGTCACGTTGATAAAACCCGCCGCCATCGACACCCCCTATCCCGAGCACGGACGAAACTACCTCGGCGTCGCGCCGAGACAGCCCGGCCCGGTCTACGATCCGACCGTCGCCGCGAAGGCCATTCTCTATGCGGCGGAGCATCCGGTTCGGGACCTCTACGCCGGCGGCGGCGCAAAGGCGTTCGCGGCTTCGGGTCGCGTCGTGCCGCGCGTGACCGACAAGGTGATGGAGAGGCGAATGTTCACCGCCCAGCGAACCGACCGGCCGGGCCCGACCGCGAGCGACTCCTTGTTCGTGCCGGGACGCAACCTGCGCGAGCGAGGTGGACACGACGGCCACGTGATGAAGCGAAGCCTCTACACGGACCTCGCGACGCACCCCCTCGCACTCGCATTCCTAGCGAGCATTGCTGCGCTCGGCGCGCTCCTTGCCGGCCGGCGGTTGGCGACGCGAAGAGCCTAGGCGCGCACCCCGCTGCGACAATGCCACTACGGCGCTTCGGTCATCAGGCGGAGCGCGAGCTCGCGTATCTGCTCCAGCGTCGTCGACGCGATATCCAACCGGTCGCGGTCGCCCGGGCTCATTCCGGCGAGCTCGGCATCGAGCGCGCGCGCCCGCTCGAGCAGACCGCCTATTTGCTCCGCGCGAGCTCGCGGGCCGCGCGACGCCATCCCTTCCAGCGCTGCAGCGAGCCGGCGAGCCTCTCTTCCTAGCGCGGCCGGGCTGGTCGCGATCCGCGTCGTTGCTCTGCTTCTGTCTGGCTGATGATACTCGGACATCGGCGACCCCGTGAGGAGGGCCGAGTCTAACGCACAAAGATTCCGGGTGATCGATCAAGCTCGGTTGCGATTGCAACCTGAGGTAGACGTCATGTTGTCCGCTGGCCCGCCGAAGCAATAGGCCTCCTATGAGGCGCGACGCTCTTCGGTCCAGATCCACAGCGCCTGATGGAGGCTCTCGAGCAGCGTGCCTCGAAGAACGACGCGGACGCTGCGGATTGCGCCATTGCCGAGCGCAACGCGAGCCAGGGCAACGCCTTGGTTGGGCAGCTGCTCGATCGCCGAATAGAGCATTGGTAGGGAAGATCGCGCGACGAAAGCGCTTAGCGGTCTCGCCCTGAGGGTGTTGAAGCTCACACCGAGCATCAGCGACGCTGCCGAATTCGCGGCGTGAATGGTCGTTAGGCGATCCGTCAGAAAACACGCATCGCCCATTGCATCGAGCAGCTCGCGCTGCTTCTTCCGCTCGAGGTCGACGGCGCGATGGGCGACGGCGAGCTTTTCGCGCTCCGCCAGCCGCACCGTCTCGAGCAATTCGACCTGGCGTCGGATCGCCGCCACGCGCTCGATCCAGCGCTCGACGTTCTCGGCCGATGACGCCGGCGGATCCATCCGCCATTGCTCGAGCTCCGTTCGCAGTGCGCCCAGCCCATCGAGCGCCGGGCTCGATTCGCCGTCGTCGTCCATCCGGGGCGCGCGCGTCGTCACCATAACCGCCTCCTTTTTGCCGGAGGAGGTCGAGGCAAGAAGAACAGACCACCAGGCCCGCTTTCCCGACGCCAAGCTTCTCAGGTGGAACGGTGGCCGTCGCAACACTCGTGCCGCGAAAGTACTGCAGAATTTGGCTAGGTTGCCACAGGATCCGCGGCAAAAAGGAGACAGTCGCGGCGGAATTCCTCGCCGCATGCACGGGTTGCAACATCGCGCTCGATGCACGTGGACGCGTGCTCGTGCGAGCCGCGGCCGGATGGGCCATGGTTGCCCTCAATCGCAAGAAGGGGTGCAATACGCACATGGCTTTCATCTCTTGTCCTTCTTGCAGCTGTCCGGTCCGCGCGACGGAGGTTCGATGTCCCCATTGTGAAGAGCCGCTGGGGAGCGGCCCTCTCCCGCGCACGGCGGCGGCGATTGCGCTGGGCCTCGCGACGATGGTCGGCTGCGCGGAGGTGGCGCCCGTCTATGGTGTCGCCGGTAGCGGCGGCGCAGGGGGCGCGGTGACCGACGGCGGCGGTGGCAGCGGCGGCGCTGTGGACAGCAGCGGTGGCTTCGGCGGCGCTGTCGATGGCGGCGCAGGGGGCGTCGCTGACGGAGGGGCTGGGGGCGCGGACGAGGGAGGCTTCGGCGGAGCCGCTCCGCTATACGGTATCGCCGGGACAGGTGGGGATGGGGGCGCGGGCGGCCGGCTCTGACGTCGGACGCCTGTGGGACGCCTGCCGTGAAAAGCTGCTCACTCGGGGGTCCGAAACGGGTCCGAGGCCGCTGGACCACGATTTGGCAGTGGGACCGTCGGGGGCTCGGGCATTCGCGGGCTCCTTCCGTCGCTTCGGGTGGGCTGTGACGGCCCCGGCTTTGTCGTCGTCACCGTCGGGTATGTAGGACTGGGAGCAATCGCCGTCGGGCTGTTGGTCGGGCGCGGTGGCGACGGCGCGGTTGTCGTCTTGCCGTCTGCTGTTTGCGTGCTGCTTTTCAGGTCTTTGCCCGTGCTCGGCAGCGGGATGAGACGATCCGGCTCCTCAGCGTCACTGCCGACGAGCCAAAGGCTTGCCGCGGCGACACCGAGAAGCGCCGCGGCGCAAAGTGCCACGAGCCCGAATGTCCAAACCCGCTTTGACGCAGGGGGCTGGCGATCGCGAGACGCCGGAGCGCTGACGGTCTTGGGAGGATCCGTCGCCGGCAACTGCTGCGTAGCGGGCAAGGAAGCAGTTCCAGCCAGCTCGATCTCGCGTACCACAGCGTCTTGAGCCTCGATGCTTTCCGCAGCGAGCATTCTCACCCACTCACCGACCTCGCGAGGCCGCGCCGGCGGGAGGATCTGCTCGAGTGCTCGAGCCATCTCGAGCGCGGTCGAGAATCGGGCGTCTCGGTCCTGCGACAGTCCGCGCAGCACCAGCGCGTCGAGACCGGCGGGGGCGTCGGGTCGATATGTGCTCGGCGGGACCGGCTGGTCCTCGAGAATCTGAAAGACGACGGACGCCTGGTCACCGGCAAATAGCCGCCTTCCTGCGATCGCTTCCCACAACACGACAGCCATGGCGTAGACGTCCGCTCGCCGATCTACAGCCTCCCCGCGAAGTTGCTCGGGCGGCATGAAGGCAAGCTTGCCCTTCACCTCGCCCTCTTGCGTGATGTGCGCGCGGCCAACGGCTTTGGCAATCCCAAAGTCGGCAATCTTCGCGACGCCGTCGGTCCCAATCAGAATGTTTTGCGGTGAAACATCCCGATGCACCGCTTGGAGCGGCTGTCCCGACGGGCCACGTGCCTCGTGCGCAGCGTGCAAGCCATCGAGTGCACCACCCACAATCGCCGAAATGATGGGCAGCGGAGCGGAGACTTGCCGCTCTCCGCAAGCACGTAGGAGCTTGAATAGCGATTCCCCGCGAACGAGCTCCATGACGATCATGAGCTCGTCCGCGGTGGTCACGAAATCGAGTGTCCGGACGACATTCGTGTGATCGAGGCCGCTCGTCAGCCGCGCCTCGTCGAGGAACATCGTGCGAAACTGCCCGCTCCGAGCCAGGTCGCCGCGTATCCGCTTGATTGCAACCAGTCTTCCTGGCCCCACGGGCGTGAGCTGCCGCCCGAAATGAATGGTCGCCATACCGCCCTGTGCGAAGGCGGAATACAGCAGATAGCGATCGACTTGGCGTGGAGTCACCGACGCGACCAAACTGCGCCACTCATTTGCCAGTCAGGACCTCGGCAAGTCATCGAGTTAGCGGCGCTCTAGAAACGGCCCTTCGCCGCCTGCGGGAGCGCCGGCCGGAGGCACGGCCCCAGTGCGGAGGTCGACGGCGATCGTTTGGCTCGCGCCGAGCGCGCACGTGAACGCGACGTCGCGTTGAAGGCCTGGCGCCGAGAATTGAGCACCGTGCGGGCCCTCGGCCACCGATACGCGGACGATTGGGGTCGAGCCGACGTCACGACCATCGAGCACCACCGCGGAGGCCGGCACCGAATTGAGGCTCACGGTACAGCGCTTGCCATCCGAGGCCCCGGGCACGGCTCCGTCCTCGGTGGGTCCCGGCGCGCCGCCCGGTGTGGTGTCCGAGACCCGTGCGGGCGCTTCGATCGATGTCGCTGCGGCCGATGTCTCTTCCTTGGAGCCCGGCGACGGCGCTACCCCGGTCGCCCCCGGCGAGGCGTGGCAACAAGTCAGCAGAAGCGCCAAGAACGGGTGGGCTCGCATGCGGACGCGAAGGTAGTCGCCTGGTCTATCCGTTGGCAATCGACTTCGCTGTCGCATCCGTGCGTGACCTCGAGCGTCTGCGCCTCGATGGCTCGTTCACCGGCGTTCACGGCGACAGTGCTCAGAAGTCCTCGCCCGCCGTGCCGATATCGAAGCCGTCGTGCGCCTCGGCCTGTATGACGACCGCCTTGAAATCGTAGTTGGTCGCGATTCCATGATAGTCCCACGCCGTACCGACTTGGCCGGCGGAGACGTCTGTTGAGTAGGCAAGAGAGTAGGACGTGGCGCCAGGTGAGCGGTACCAGAACTGAATCGTCGGGCCTGGATGGACCCGAGCGACGGTGCCCCAGCTTGTGTACAGCGAGGGGTGCTCGTCCAGGGCACATACAGCGACGCGCCCGTAGAAAGCATCGATATCGGCGTAGCGCCGCTCGTACTTGTAATACGAGGGGCACTCCGACAACTGGTCGAAGCAATCCTCGTAGAAGTCCCAGACGCCCTGGGCATCGATGCCCGGCTCCTGGTCGAGACGGATCGCCGGACCGTGGTCGTTGTACCCATACGCGTTTACGGCAGCGGTGAAGTTGGCATTGTTGCAATGACCCGTTTGAAGCATCGACGGGTCGTCACCGATGGGCTGTCCGACTTGTTCGAGCGCCCAGCCCTGGGGTCCGAGCGTGGATTGCCGCCCATAGAGACGCGCGATGGTGTCCGGGATTTGCGTGCCGGCGGGTGAGGCCGCGTTGAAGATCTCGAGGGGCGACGCATCCGCCAGCTCCGGCAATGCGGACAACGGGCGGGCTCCGGGCGCGGTCGCGCTCACGACGGCGACCGTCTCTTCGTCACCTTCGCCGAGGCCGATGAAGATGAGCCTGCTACCGCCGGCGAGCTCGAGCGTCGCCAGGTGCTCGCCGTTCACGCGCTCCTCGCCGTCGGCGAGCGGGCTGCTGATCGGCTCTTCGTCGGAGTCATCCTCGGCCGGTGCTTCGACGCAACCGGCGGCCGAGGTGACCAGCGCGAGCGCGCAGGTGCTGAAGAAAAGGCGCAACGAGAAACGGGAATTCGTGGTCATCATCGTTCCGGCGCGTAGAGCAACTCGAATGCCACGCCCGACACGCCGGAAGATCGCGAGCTTTGCTTCGATGCCCGGGCCGTTCTCGACGCGAAGCTACGCGACGGTCACGAAACGTCGCTTCGAGTTCTCGCGAACGGCCGGGTGGCATGCTGCTCGGCACACCACCCCGGTCGAGCGGAGCTCGTCATTGCACGGCGGCGGCCGGGCGCGCGAGACAGCGTTTCGACCAAGCACCAATCGCTGCGTAACCGGTCATGTCGACGCCGCAAATGGAGACGTATTCGACCCACGAACAGAGGTGCGCGTCGACGATCGAGAACTTGTCGTCGACGAGATACTCCTTACCGTCGAGCTCGGCGTTCAAGATTCCGAGCAGGCGTGCGACCTCGGCCTTTCCCGCCGCGGCAAGAGCCGCATTGTGCATCTCCTTGGGAATGCGGTCGTTGGATGCCCAAAACATCCGCGACATCGCTTCGTGTAGCGAGACGTTGCACCAGACGAGCCACTGGATCGCCTTTCCACGCGAGGGGCCGGCCGCGGGGAACAGACCGCGCTCGACGCCGAAGGTCTCGCCGAGATAGATGGCGATCGCGACCGACTCGAAGATCGTGGTCTCGTCGTGAACGATGACCGGCACCTTCGCGTTCGGGTTGACCTTCGCGAAGACCTCCTTCTTCCGGTCGGCGTTCTTCAGGTCGACGAGGACCTTTTCGTAGGGGATCGCGAGCTCCTCGAGGATCCAGTGCGTGGGCGAGGCGCTCGACTGCGGGGCGTAATAGAAGGTCAGGCTCATGGCTGTTCTCCGGGTGTTCGGTGCACTGCTGGGGAGGACCTTAGAGACGCCGCGTGTCAGCGGTATGTCAGTTTATGTCGCTCGCACCCCAGCCTGACCCCTCCTGTCACGATCCGGCAGGCGTCGGCGATGATGACCCGACCTCACGACAGGGAAACCATGACAGTCGAGAAGACGCTGCAGATCGTGCTTTGCGTCGTTGCCGTGTCGTCCGGATGTGGCTCGCCGGCGCGCTACGCAGCGGAGCGGCGAGCCGGCATGCTCGCCGAGTTTCCTCCGGGAACGACGAGTCGAGCAGACGTGCGCGTGAAGTGGGGGCACGATCCCGATTTCTCGGAGGTTCGCCCTGCCGCTGGTTGGTCGGCGCATCCATGGCCGGCCGTCGCGGCGCGCGCGCTTACGGCGGAACGTCGGTCGGGGCAGCTCGTTGCCCGCATCGAGCGCTATTCGGGACCGGACCTTGCGACTTCGAGTTTCTTGTCGCTGCACCGCGGGTGGTATTTCTACGATGCGGCGAACGTGGTGGTCGACGTCGACTGGGAATATATGAGCGATTGAGCTCGAGATGTTTCCCGGGCTCGCTATCGCTCAAAGAATCTTTGCGAGAACAGCGCCGACGCGCGGCTCTTTGCCGCACATCCGTGAGTTGTCGACGATCTTCTGAAATGCGGCGTCGATGCGCTGTTGGTATTTCGCGCTCCGCTTGCGGGCTTCTTTGTTCGCGTCGCTCTCGGCCAGGGCGGCGAGCGCGTCGTCTTTGCCGACGAGCGCCCCTTCGAGCCGATCGGCGAGAACCGCGCAATCACCGTTGCCGTGTTTCTCGAACACGGTGGCGAGCGACTCGACGAGCTCGACGGCCTTCTCCTCACGAGACTGGCAGCCGAGCACCAGGGCGACGGAGAGAGGCGCGAGCCGCGCGAGGCGCGTGACGAAGCTGGCCTGTTGCGTCGGCACGGCCGCAATCTCCCACGCAACACGTGCGGCGCGCCAGCGGCCGGAGGTCCCCAGGGTCAAAGGTCGTGGAGCAGCTCGTCGAGCGACGTGGACCATCGATGGGCGGTCGTTTCTTTGAGAAGCCGCTTCGCGTCGGGGTCGTTGCGGAGCTTTGCGAGGAGTGCCTTCGACACGAGCGCCACCTTCGCCGCGGTGCCTTCGAGATCTTCCCATCCGGGGTGGCCGCCGAGGGCGCCTCGAAGACGGGACTCGAGCGTGGCGAGCTCGACCAGCGCGGACTCGAGCGCCGAGCGAGCGCCGGGGATACCTGCGCGCGCGCGCAACGCGATCTCCTGGATCGGACGGGCTCCGCGAACGTGCGCGGCGGCGATAGGGTGACCTCGCACTTGTTCGGCGAGCTGCGCGACGAGCGCGCCGGCGTTGCCGAAGGTGCGGTCGAGCGCGCGCGAGAGTGCGGCGTCGGCATCCCGCCCGGCTGGGGTCGGTGCACGAACCTGCTCGGCCCATGCCGTCAGCGCGACTTCGGTGACCACCGGCTCGCGCGCACCATTCAAGAGAACGCCCGAAGAGGCGTCGATCGCGCCGTGGGCGAGGTTCGCGACAGGCCCGAAGCAGAGCCGGCAGCGCCCGGCCAAACCGAGCGCTTCCCCCGTCGCCAGCGGAAGCCAGTCGTTGGCGATCGCGTTGTTCCAGATCCAGACGGCGCGTCCCGCTGCTTTTGCGAAGGCTTCGACCTCGCGCGCAGTGATGTACGGGCTGAAGATTCGCGGCCCCGTCCACGCGAGGGAGAAGTCACCTTTGGTGGCGAGGCCGTGCAAATACGCGCGCGCCCCGGCGCTGAGCGCGGACGCGCGTCCCGAATAGATCGCGGGCACGACCGTCACGGAAGCCGAAGGATCGACCGCACGCAGGCGCTCGACGAGGGCGCTCGCGACGGCTGCGTGCCGCTCGCCGATGCGCGACGAAGCGAAGCGTGGGACCACGGTCGGCCACGTATCGTCGAAGAGCAGCATGAACGACGCGATGCCGCGCGCGACGAGAGAGACGCAACGCGCGACGAGCTGCTCGAAGCGCGCGTCGCCGAGCGTGGATCCGGGCTTCAGATTCGCGCGCCCGCCGAACAGTCGCTCCGGCGCGATGCCGTAGACGATGCGGACACCTGCATCGCGCGCAACCGAGGCAAGCTCCTCGAAGGCGCGCAGCTGGTCGACGCCGAGCGGCTCCCACCAGCGTGCGCGATGCAGTGGGTCGCTTTTGGGCGCATACCCGTACGTGTCGAGGCCCACGTCGCCGAGCAGTCGCACGATGCGCTTGCGCGCGCCGAACGACCACGGGCGACCGTAGAAGCCTTCGACGACGCCTAAACCGACGCTCACCAGTGCAAGTAGCCCCGCTCAGGGCGCGGGCACTTCCAGAATGCGGCGCACCGTCCGCTCGACGGCGCGGACGCTACGGACGCGTCGATCGAGCGACGCGACACGCAGCGAATGCTCGCCGACACGCAGGGGAAGGACGTAGACATCGCGGACGCCGGCGTCGGAGCCGGACATGGAGTCACCGAGCGCGCGCGAGCATCGCTGATCGACGGCGCTCGTCGCGAGCACTTCGTCGTCGAGGTAAATGCCGACGGCCGAGGCACCCGATCGGGCGCGCTCGGCGTCCAAGAAGTATTCGAGCGCAAGCAGCGGTGCGTGCGCTCGGCGCGTCCTGCGATCGCCGATCATGGATGCGACGGTCGCACGACGGTGATTCGAGGGACCAGTTTGCGGCTCCAGCGCAATCGCTGTGAAGCGCGCAAACGGGTCCGATCGATCACTTACCGCCTTGCTTGAGGAACGCGACGATGTCGCCGATCTGCTTGTCCTGCAGCTTGTCGCCGTAGGGCGGCATCGGCGCCTTGCCCTTCTTCACGAGATCGAACGCGTGGTTGATCTCCTTTTCGTCCCACTTGATCTTGTAGAGGTTCGGGAACTTCGCGTTCGGCTTGTCCTTGGTGCCGTGGCAGCCGTTGCAGTTGTTCGCCTCGAAGAGCTTCTTGCCGTTCGCCGGGTCGCCCGCTGCGACGAGCTTGGCCGGCGGCTCGGCCGACGTCGGACCGGTCGTCGTGGCAGTGGCCGTCGCCGTGCCGGTCGTTCCGGCCGTGGCCGTGCTGGTCGCCGTGGCCGTCGCCGTCTCGGTGGTGCCGCCCGTACCGGCGCCGCCCGCTTCGCTGCCGCCGGTGCCGGCTCCGCCCGCCTCGGACGTGGCCGTGGCGGTCGCGGTCGCCGTCGGCTCGGTGGTCGTTCCGTCGTCGCCGGTGTTCGCCGGCTGGCTCGGCCCGCACGCTGCCGCAGCCGCGGCCGCAAAAACGAATGCGATACCAATCGAGAGGTAGGTCTTCATAGCGGGCCGGGAAGCTAACACAGGACCGATTGGCAGCGCGAGCCAGAGCACGGCTCGACCTCGGAACGCCGCCGGCGCGCCAAACCGCTCAAAGCTCCACGACTTGCACGCCCGGCGTCGCCTCACGGGCGAGCTCGACCACGCGCTCGTGGTGCGTAAACAGGAGGACCTGCATTCGGGGCGCGATGCCGGCGAGGACCTCGAGCGCGGCCTTGGACCGATCCTCGTCGAAGTTCACGAGGATGTCGTCGAGGACGAGCGGGAGGCTCTCGACGTTTTCGGAGTGTCGCTCGATCGTCGACAGGCGCAGCGCGAGGAAGAGCTGGTCTTTCGCGCCGTCGCTGAGGCCGTCGATGGGAACCTCTTGCCCGCCTCGCACGCAGACGAGCTCCGGCTGATCGCGATCCCCGAGCACCACCCGCAGCTCGCGGATGTTTCCGCGCGTGAGGCGATCGAGGTGTCGCTCTGCGCCGGCGAGCACCGGGCCTTGATGGAGCCGTCGATAATTCTCGATCTCGCGCTCGAGCACGACGCTCGCGAGCTTCAGCTTCGTGTACTTCAAGGCGAGCGTGCGGGCGCGGGCGAGATGCAACTGCGCGCTCGCGGCATATTCGGCAGCCTGCGACTCCTCGTATTTCGGCAAGCCCACCTCGATGCTCGCGCGCTCTTTCGCGGCGAGATCTTTCTCGCGCTCGAGGGCCTCGCGTTCACCTTCGAGACGCTCTTGCTCGACCTCCGCTTGCTCGACGTCGAACGCGCCGTATTCGGCGTCGAGCTCGTCGAGCCCGGCGCCGTCGCCCGCCGCGGTGATCAGTCCTTCGTGCCGTGCGATGTCGGCGTCGAGCGCGCGAGCCTCGGCGCTTCTGCGCTCCGCGAGCGGGAGCGCTTCCGCGTCGGGGGCCGATGCCCGCGCGATGTACGAGGCGAGGTCGGTCTCTGCGGTCGCTCGGCGGCCTTCGGCGTCGCGCCATCGAGTCTCGGTCTCGCCGAGGCGCAGCTCGAGCTCGACCAGCTGCTTCTGTGCGCGCTCGGCGATCCGGAGCTCGTGGAGGAGCATCTCCGCGCGAAGGATCGGCAGGCCCGCGATGTCCTCGCGACCGAGCGCCGCGGCGAGGGTGTCGCAATATTCGGCGAGCCGGCGCTCCGATTCGTCGATGCGCGCGAGCTGCAGATCGATTCGCGCGAGCCGTGCGCGGCCGTCGGCGGCGTCCTTCCGGCGCTGAATCGCCTCACGCACGGTGTCTTTGCTCGCCGCGGGGTCGAGGTCGAGATGACCGAGCGCCGTCGCCGCGGCATCGCGTGCAGCAGCCGCGCGCGTGCGGGCAACGTCGACTCTCGCCTGCACCTTGCCGAGCGAAAGTCGCAGCTCTTCGAGCTTCGCGGCGCCTCGTTCGCGATCGGTCGCGACCCTCGTCTCGTGCGCGACGCGCGCGCGGGCCTTCGCGACCAGATCCGCGAGCGCGACGGAGTCCGTCGGGGATGCCTCCGGGAGCGCGCGGCAGAGGTTCTCCGTCGCGGTTTCGATCTCGCGATCGAGCGACGACAGCGACGCGAGCGCATGCTGCGCTGCGATCTCCGCCTCGCAGAAGGCGCGCAGCCGCGACAGAAAGCCCGCATGAGCGCGTGGGTCGTCGAGCGCCGGTGCGCCGACCGCCCCCATCACGTCGTTCGCGCGGCGCGTTTGGGCGTCCGCGCGGGCTCGCGCATCGCGCGCAGTGGCTTCGGCGCGTTGGGAAGAGACCTCGAGCTCTGCGAGCGATGCGTCGATACGGCGGAGGCTGGCGCTCCGCTCGGCCTCGCTCCGCATCCGATCCGCGAGAGCGTCGGCGCGGCGCATCCAGGTGACCACCTCGTCGAGACTCGTCTCTTTTGGCTTCGTACCGAGCGACAAGAGCGCCGCGTCGCGCGACCGGCGCGCAGCCTCGAGCTCCGCTTCCGTCGCGATCTCTCCCTTTTCGAGGACCCCGGCGCGCTCGCGCACGAGGCGCACGCGGCGCTCTTCCGCGTCGCGGTGCGCGCGCTCCTCGCGATCGCGGTCGGCGATCGCTTCGGCGTAGGCGTTCGACCATTCGTCGATCTCCTCCGCCGTGGGAATGCGCACGCACGCGAGGAGCTCTCGGCTCAGCGTGGAACCGACCGAGGTGTAGACGCGCAGCGCGGCTGCACCGAGGTCCTCCGCGCGACGGCCGACGTCCCGCCGATCGCCGAGCCGGCCGAGGGCGCGCTCCGCATCGCCGAGCGCCACGCGCAGGTGCTCGAGATCGAGCCCGTCGGAAGAGGAGGCCGAGCTTCCCACGGCGAGCCCTTTCGCCGCCGCTATCAGCTCGGCGAGCTCCGCGAGCGACCGCTCGAGCAAAGGCTCCGCCGCGTCACGCGCGGTCACGGCGTCGAGGATCGCGCGCGCGAGGTCGTCGTCGATCGGCGCGAGCCGCGGACGCGACGAATCGTCGTACCGCGAAACGAGCGCGTCGCGTTCTTCACGAAGCTCGTGCCGGCGACCTTCGTCGCGGCATGCGCCAGCGAGCTGCGACAACGTTTGAATCGCGTCGGTCGGATCGATCGGAAGGTTCCCGGCGGAGCTCTTCGCGATCTCGATCCGAAGCTCGGTGCGCCGCGTTTCGAGAGCCCGCAGCGCGCCCTCGGCCTCTTCGCGACGGGCGAGCGCACGTTCGCGCTCGTCCGGGGCGTTCGCCGGAAGAAGCACGACCTCGCCGAGCGCGACGCGTTTTCGCTGGAGGGCCCTACGCGCGAGGACGAGAGGAGCGACGCGCAGGCCGCGCTCGAGCCTGCGCATCGCGCGCTCCACCGTGCGAAGTTGCTCCTCGGCCTTCGCACGCCGCTCGCGCGCGCGCTCGATCCCGCCGACCTGCTCTTCGTACTTCGACGGAGCGGTCGCGAACTCCCGGGCGTGCTTGCGGGCATCGGTGAAGGAGCGCAGCGCTTCGTTGAGCGATCGCTTCTTGCCGAGCGGGACGAAGATCTCCTCCGACGCTTCTCGAAGCGACGCGAGCAGACGCGCCACGCCGGCGCCGGAGAGCCCAGCCTCGAACAAGCTCTCCGCGAGCGAGCTCTTCACCGACAACAAGGCTTTGGCACCCTCGCGAAGGCGCTGGTGGTCGAGACCGTAGAGCGTCTTGAAGAGCTCGCGATCGACGCCGCGCAATACGCGCTTCAACGGTGCGTCGTCGATCACTTGATCGTCGTCGTCGCGCAGCGTCCCCTTCTTGCCGCGTCTGCGAACGAACCGAAGCTCCTCGCCGGCTGCCGTGACGATGGTCCCGCCGACGCGGAGGTTCGGCGCCGGATGTTTGTGCGCGTCCTGCGTCGACTCGATGCCGAACAAGAGCCCTTCGAGAGCGCGCAAGCTCGTGCTCTTACCGGCTTCGTTGCGGCCGAACACCACGGTGAGCGCGTTCGGCTTTGCCGAAAAGTCCAGTGTCCGGTCTTCGAAGGGGCCGAACGCGAGCAGGTGCAGCGCGTGGATCCTCAAGGCGCGCCCGCGCCTTCCTTGTCCATGAGGAGCGCGACGAGGAGATCTTCGACGTCGCGAAGGACCGCGGGCAGCTGCTTCGGATCGTCGAGGAACGCGAAGGCCGGATCGTGACGGAGCTCGTCCGGAAGCTTCGCCGCGAGGTCGCCGAGGCTCTCGGTGAGCTCACGCGCGGTCTGCTCGTCGGAGGCGGCACGATCCGCGGCACGCAAGAGAAGAGCGAGCGGATCGGTCGAAGAAGCGAGCGCCGACATGTCCAGCGGCGAGCGCGTCTCGACGCGAACGTCCCCGACCCACAGGGCGTCGCCGCCGAGATCGATCGCGCGCGCTCGCACCTCGGCCGCGAACTTCTCGGCGTCGCGCACGATCTCGCCATGCGCGCCGCTCGCGCCCGTCACGGTCACGCGAGCCGCGACCAGGCGCTCTTCCGCGGCGCGCGAAGCTGCTTCGAGCTCGCGCTCGACACGCTCGAGGATCGTCGCCACGGAATCGTCGAGCCCCGCTTCGACGGCGCAGTCGGCCCAGCGAACGACGTCGATGTCGCGATGCTCGATTCCCTGCACGCGCCCGCCCTCGACCGTCACCAGCGTGACGCCCTTGGGCCCCGTCTCGCGGATGTGCCGGCCCTGGATGTTGCCCGGATACACGACGAACGGCTCGCGGCTCACCACCTCGCGGCGGTGCACATGCCCGAGCGCCCAGTAGTCGTAGCCCTTGTCCGCGAGCACCGGGAGCGTCGTCGGAGCGTACGTCTCGTGGCCCTCGCGGCCGCCGAGCGCCGTGTGGAGCATACCGATGTTGATCGCGCCGCTCACCGCCCGCGGATAGCTCCGGGCGAGGTCTTCGCGCACGTCGCGCACCGCGAAGCCCTGGCCGTGAATGGCGACGTCGAGCCCTTCGAGCCGAAGCGTCTCCGGACTCCTCGTCGAGAGCTCGCGCACGTTGTCGGGAAGCTTGAGGTGCTTCGCGATCTGGCTCTCGGCGTCGTGGTTGCCGCGCAAGAGCACCATCGGGATGCCGGCCTCGCGCAGCTTGCGCGCCTGCGCGACGAAATAGAGCCCCGTCGAGTAATCTTTCCAGGCACCGTCGTAGAGATCGCCCGCGACGAGGACGAAGCTCGCCTGCTCGTCGATCGCGACGTCCACGAGCTTGGCGAGCGCTCGCCGGGTCGCCGCGCGAAGCGCGTGCGTGGGACAGCCGTCGTATGCCTCGAGCCCGACGAGGGGACTGTCAAGGTGAATGTCGGACGCGTGCACGAACAGCAAAGGACGATGACCTCCGGCCCCTGTCGTGCGCGGTCATAGCACCGTCGGCTTAAAGCGGCCCTCGGAGCGACGGCGTAGGGTACCATGCCGGTGCGTGGCGTCCCTTGTGCCTGCGTCTGGTGACGAGGATCTCGAGGTCCTGATCGGGAGCGAGCTCCCGTCGGATACGACCCCGAAGTGCTTCTACCGGATCATCTCGCGGGTCGGTGAAGGCGCGATGGGTGTGGCCTTCTACGCGATGCGCATCGCTCCCGAAGGCGAGTGCGGCGTCGTGGTGAAGATCCTTCGCCCCTGGTTCGTGCAGCAGTGGGGCAAGACCGCGGAGCTCATCGTCCAGAAAGAGGCGGTCGCCCTCGGCCGGTTGAACGAGCACGTGCCGCCGACGCCGTTCGTCGTCCGGCTCATCGACACCGGCGCGGTGAACGTCCGATGCCGCGGCATCAACGTCCGCACGCCGTGGCTCGTCGTCGAGTACGTGCACGGCGGGGTCGAGGGGACGACGCTCAGCCAGCGCGTCATGCACGCCATCCGCACGACGGGCCACGCCTTCGACGGCCAGCGCGCGGCGAACCTCGTCGAAGCGATCGGCCAGGGCCTTTCGGCGGTGCACGAGGTCGGCGTCATCCACCGCGACATCAAGCCCGACAACGTCCTTTGCTGCGGCTTCGGGAACGACGAAATCTTCAAGATCGCCGACTTCGGCGTCGCGCGCCCGACCGGGGTCGCCGCGACGTTCGGCGGCTTCATCGTCGGCACCCTGGGCTATGCCGCGCCCGAGCTCGCGACCATGGATGCGAAGGCCGTGGGCAGCTGGAGCGACGTCTTCAGCATGGCGTCGGTCATCTATTTCGTCCTTACCGGGCAGGAATACTTCGACGTCAAATCACCTTCGGACGCGCTCATGGCAGCGCTCGCGAACACGCGCCGATCCATTCGTGAAGCGCCGTGGCTCGACCCGGCCATCCGGGCGAACAGCGAGGCGTGCAAAGCGATCGACTATGCGCTGGCGTGCGGCACGGCAGGCAAAACCGAGGTCCGGCCGCAGCGCGCCGACGCGCTCTCGATGATGATCGCACCGTGGCTCAAGAGCGAGCCGCAGCGCTTGAGCATCGTCCACAAGCGCCGCGCACACCTCGAGGAGTCGGAAGAGACGACGCAGCTCGTCGCCTGGCAATGGACGCCGCTTCGTTACCCGGGGACGTTCGGCAAGGTCATCCGCGACGTCGCGTGGGACGGCGACGGTCGGTGCATGGCCGCAACGAACGAAGGCCTCGCGTTCTGGAACGGCTCGCATTGGAAAAATGTCTCCCACGAGGGGATCGCCGATCCGACGTCGATCCGGTTCGTTCGTCGCGTCGGCCCGGGCCAATGGCTGGTCGGCGGTGACGAGGCGACGTTCGCCCTCTACTCGACGGAGGGTCCGCGCGAGGTGCGCCGCTTCGCGAGCGGCGGCCTTCGTTACGAGCTGCTCTCGGGCGACATCGACGACATCGCGGTGCTCGTCGGCGTATCGGAGAGCGGCCCGCCGCAGCTCTGCTGTCTCACGTCGCGACGATGGTTGAAGCCCCTCCCGGTCGACGAGGTCGCGGCCATCACGCGCATGGCACGCATCGGCGACGCGAAGTGGCTGCTCGTCGGCCGCGCGCGCGACGGCGGCGGTTACGCGGCGATCTACCGCCCCCTCGAGTGGAGCATCGAGCGCGTCGAGACGCCGTTCGTGCGCGCGTTCCTGGCCTGTCAGGGAGAAGCGACCGCCAACAGCGGCCTCGCCGTCGGCGCGAGCGGCGCCGTCGTGTGGGTGTACCCGAACGGCGTTCGCCACGAGTTCGTCAGCGGCAAGCCGGATCTCTCGGCCGCCGCGATCGACGCGTCGGGCCGCGGGTGGACGGCGAGCGCCGGCAAAATCTGGATGCACCATCGGACGGCGCATGCGACCGGTCGCGTCGAGCCGCCGCTCGGGCAGTGGGACCCGATGTGGCAAGACGAGGGCTGGACCGCGCCGATCGTCGCGCTGTTCACCGAGCCCGGCGTCATCGTCGGCATGACGGCCGACGGCGGAATCATCGAAGGGCGAACCGCTTCGGGGCGAACCCCGTCGAGCCGTCCGCCGAACGATTCGATGATGCGGAACACGAAGCGCTCGTAGAGCGGCGCTCCTAATCCTCGGACGAGAAGATCACCTTCCCGACCTTCGCCTCTTCTTCGCTCGCGGCCTCGCGCTCGGCTTGAACGGCCTTCGCCTCGAGCTCGAGATCCTGGAACCGATAGCGCACGCCTTCACCCGCCCGCGCGAGATCCACGTCGCCGCCGAGCGCAACGACCTGTTTGGTGATCTCTTCGTCGGTCGGCTCTGCGCCCGAAGCGACACGGTAGCGGTGCTTCAGCTCCTCGTCGCTGACGCCGCCGCTCTTCGCGCCTTCCAGCACCGCGCGCAAAACGGCGCGCCGCCCATTCTCGCGCTGCACCGCTTTGATCTTGCGACGTCGCAGCGCGAGCCGGCCGAGCGGGAGCAAAAACAACAACAGCGAGAAGACGAACGGAACGACGCCGAGCACGATCGGCAAGCCCGGCGCGGGGATCTGATCGGGCGGGACGTTGGAGAACGTCGCGATGAGACGCTCGAGCGTGAGACCCTTCAGGATCATGACGCCCGACGCGATCAGGTTGAATGCGTTGAGCGCCCCGATCAGAAAATCCGATCCTTCCGGGTTGCCGGTGATCGGTGGCACCTCTTCGCGCCTTGTCCAGATCGGTTGGGCGCGGCGAGTCTCGCCCTGCTCCACCGTCTTGCGGAGCGCGGGGAAACGGTAGGCAATGCCGCCCTCCTCGGAGACCTCGACGCTGCCGCCGTAGTCGAGCATCAGCTTGCTCATCATCGGGTCCACCGTTTCGCGCGGCAGGCCGGTGACCCGCATCACGTCTGCGAGACCGATGCGACCCTTGCCCGCTCGGATCTCGGCGAGGACCGCCCGCTGCGATTCGGTCGGATCCCGCGGGGGATCTTTGGGTCCGAAAAAGAAGCGGTCCACGCGCTCGTAGAACGGGACCTCCGGCTGGTCCCAGCTGCGACGGCCCCTGATTGGCCGCGCCGCGGCGTAGGTGCTCTCGTAAAACGGCGAAAACGGGTGGAAGGTCCAAAAGAGCGCTTCGGAGAGGAGGCGAAAGAGCCCATACATCCACACGCCCGAGCGACCATTGCCCCGATCGTCGGACGAGCGGCTGAACGCGAACGCGAGAAGGATCGCGACGAAAATGACGACGTAGCCGACGAGGACGATCGAGACCCACGCGCGGACGACGAACCTCGCCGCACCCTCGAGACCTCGACCGATCGATCGAAAGAACGCGGTGAGGCGATCCGTCGTCTCCCACGGCTTCGAGAAGCCGTGAGGGAACCGAAAGACGATCTCCCCTTCTTCGGTGACGCGCAAATGGCCGCGGTACTCGCTGACGAGCGCATGGAGGCCTTGCTCCGCGTCGACCAGGGAGAGGCCGCTCGAAGCGGCGGCGTCCGCGACGGTGAAATCACGACGGGCGGGCTCGAGCGACTTGCGGAGGGCGTCGGCCGCGACCTGCGGCTTCATCATTGGCCGTAGGCTTAGCAGGAGTGGGGCCGAGCTGCTTGGAAGTGCAACGTCGCGTGCAACCACGGTCACGTGTTGCACCGGTAACCGGCTGACGGTCGCGGTCATTCCGACGGAAGCCGAGAGGCCCCACTCCAGCCGATTTCTTCACGAGCGCCGCCTGAGCGCGCGCGGGCACAGCGCCTGCACCAGCTCGACCCGCGAGACGTTCGGCTCGCACCACGTCGCAATGTCGTACGCCAAGAAGGAGAGCTCACCCATGTCCGCGACCGCCGCTGCCCACGTCGAGAGTTACCCCGTCGGCTTCCGGCGCCACCGATTCGCGGTCATCGAGATGCTTCGTGCTCGCCAGCTAGAGGTCGAGACGTTCGGCGTGATTCGCGCGCGGCTCGATGCCGGCCGACCGCTCGCGAACGTCGTCGCGTCGTTCGGGATGGATGAGCGCACCTGGCGCGAGCTCGACGCCGCCTTGCGCGTCGTCCTCGAGGCGGAGTCGCGGACCGGTCACCACGCGCTCGCGCGCCGCTACAGCGAGGGGTACACGCAGGCTTGGTCGGCGCTCGCGCCGCGCTTCACCGCACCGACGATGATCGAGGCGGCACCGACGACCCCACGTGAAGGTCGTCGGTCGATGCCCCCGACTTTGATGTCGGAGCCGCTTGCGCCGACGGCGCCGACGCGCACGCCGCAAGGGACGATCGTCATGCACCTCGAGCCGATCGCGTCCGGCTCGGAGCCGGTCTCGGATGCCGAGCTCGCGCGATATGTGAGGGTCTCGGCAGCGCTCGCGAGCGCGCGCGATCGCAATGTGACGCTCGCCCAACATGGCCTGTCGCTGCAGGCGTGGGTCGACTGGTCGTCACGCATGGGCCGTCGGCTCGGGTGCGACGCGACGCTGCGTGCGCGCTACTCACGTTTGCTGCACGAAGCGATCAACAACGCGGGCTAATTCGAGGACCTGGTCTCAGCTCGACTCGAGCAACGCACGGAGCCGCTCCACCGCGATGAGGTAGTCCTTGCCGCAGTAGTCGCAGTGGATATCGAGCCCTTCGCCGTCGTCGATCATCGACTGGATGTCGTCGCGGTTCAGCGAAGCGAGGGCAGATAGAACCAGCGTCTCGTCGCACCGGCAGTGGAATCGGAGCTCGGAGCGCGCGAGCTCGGTGTACGGCATGCCGTAGAGAAGCTCGTCGAGGAGCAGCTGCGCGCTGAAGTCGGGCTTCTCGAGGAACTCGTCGATCGACGGAAAGTCCTCGAGACGCTGCGTCATGATCGCGTGGGTTCCTCGCTCGGCCTCGGGCAGGAGCTGCACGACGAACCCTCCGCACGTGAGCAGACCGCTCTCCGAAAAGCGCGACCCGATCCGCGCGACGGCGACGAGCTGCTCGGATTCGCCGAGGTAGACGGTGATCGCTTCGCCGATGCCGCCCGCTTCGCCGACGTCGACGATGCCTTGTTGCACGCCGCCGTTGAGCAGGCTCCGCATCATCTGGAGCACCGAGCCCTTGCCGAGCGAAAACAGCTTCGGATCCGTCCGAACCTGCGCGAGGCCGCGGATGCCGCCGTCGGCAAACGAGTCGCCGACGAGCGTCCCTTTGCCGCCCGCGCCTCGAATCAAACCTTGCACGCGGAGATCCGGCGCCATCGTCTCGCGCATGAGCACGACGCCCGTCACGAGCTCGGCGAGAGCCTTCGCGACGAGCCCTTCAGCGTTTTGCCGGGCGAGCACCTCGCGCGCAGACGCCGTCGTCGACACAGCGACCACCCGGAACGAGTGGTCGTTGGTCATGGCACGCACGACCTGGTCTGTTGGATTCATTCTTCTGACGATCTAGCGCAGACGCGTCAGCCGCGCGCCACCATCGTTCGATCGATGCCCCGAACCGAAGGGCAGCCGGCGAGCGCGAGCACGCGTGATAGCTCGTTCGTTAGAAGTCGAAGGACGTCGGCGACGCCTGCTTGTCCGCCGACCGTCAGACCCCAGAGCACGGGCCGGCCGACGAGGACGGCTCGAGCGCCGAGCGCCAGTGCCTTGAAAATGTCCTCGCCCCAGCGAATACCGCCGTCGAGATACACCTCACATCGACCCGCGACCGCCTGGGCGACGCCCGGCAGCGCGTCGAGCGTGGCGGGCGAACCGTCGAGCTGGCGCCCTCCGTGGTTCGACACGATGATCCCGCTGACGCCGGCCTCCGCCGCACGCGCTGCGTCGTCCGCACGGACGATGCCTTTCAAGATGATCGGCAGGTGCGACAGCGATCGGAGCCAGCCGATGTCGGCCCAGGTGAAGCTCGCGTCGTGACGTTGCGCGACGTAGCTCGAGAGCAGGCTCGAATCATCGGGACGATCCGCGAGCGCCGCGACGAGGTTCGCCATCACCAGGCCGTTCGGTAGATCGAAGCGGTTCTTCTCGTCGCGGATGCGGCGTCCGAGGAGCGGCGTGTCCACCGTCACGACGAGCGCGTCGTAGCCCGCCGCCTCCGCGCGATGCACGAGCGACGCGGTGAACTCGCGATCCTTGTGCACGTAGAGCTGAAACCATTTCGGCGCGGAGGTCGACTCGGCGACCTCTTCGAGGGTGGTCGTCGCGAGCGTCGACGCGACGTAGATGGTGCCGAGCTCCGCCGCGGCGCGCGCGGTCGCGATCTCACCGTCGGGGTGCGCGAGCTTGTGGTACGCGGTCGGCGCGATCAGGATCGGCGTGCTGACCGGAAAGCCCTGCACCGTCGTCGACAGATCGCGCTCCGCGACGTCGACGAGCACGCGGTACCAGATGACGTAGTCGCGGAACGCCCGGACATTCCGCCGGAGTGCTTGCTCCGCGTCGGAACCCGACCGGTAGTAGTCGTACGCCATCTTCGAGAGCAGCGCTTCGGCTCTGCGCTCGTAGTCGCGGACGGTGATGAGCCTGCGTTCCTTCGGTGCCTTCGCCGCCTTTTCCTTCTTTCGGATCGCCACGCGCACCGGAGCATAATGCGTTGGTTCGGGCGTCAGCCTGGATCAAAGGGGTGGGTAACATCGGATCCATTCGGACCGGCTCCCCACCCCTTACACCCTGCGACTTTCGGGGGATTCTCGGGGGTCCCACATGTGGCACCCCCCGTGCTAACAGCGGCGCAACCATGTTGAACCGCGCTCGTTCGCTTGCCGCTGCCCTCGCGTTCGCCACCGTCCCCTTCGCCGTCGCCTGTGACGACGGGATCGAGAGCCAGGACGAAGACATCACGAACGTGAACAACAGCTCGGTGAAGAACCAGTCCATCGGCAACTGCTGGGTCTACGCGAGCGTCGGTTGGGCCGAGTCGCTGCGCCTCACGCACTCCGGTGAGCAGCTGAACCTGTCGGAGTCGTACATCTCCTATTGGCACTGGTACGAGGAGATCGCGGGCGCACCTCCGGGGCAGACGAGCCTCGCGCAGCTCGACAAAGGTCAGATCTCGACCGGCGGTTGGTTCGGTCTCGCGGGAGAGATCATGCGCCGCTACGGCGTGATGGACGAAGGTGCCTTCATCGCTGAAGAGGCCGAGGCCGCTCGCAGCTCGCGCCAGTCTTCGGCGCTCAATGCCATCAACGCGTCGCTCAAGTCGGGCGCATTGAAAGACGCCGCCGCGCGCCGCGACCGCAAGCTCGTCCGCCAAGAGCTCGACAAGGCTTGGGGCCTCACGCCCGAGGTCTCGCAGAAACTCGACTCGATCTTCGGCGCGGACGTCTCGAAGACCTTGCTCTCCAGCGGCGTCAGCGTCGGTGAGTCCGGCCTCCGCTTCGTGAAGGACATCGAGGTCGGCTCCAACGGCATCACCCTCTCGGACGCAATCGGCACGCCGGCTTCGAGCTTCAACGTCCTTCAGCGCAAGGGCAAATACGCCTGGAACGAGGTCAATTTCCCGACGGGTGACACCGCTCGCCGCGACTTCTACCGCAAGATGCAGGAAGCGATGCACAGCGGGATGCCGGTCATCCTGGTGTGGTTCGTCGACTTCGCCGCGCTCGACAGCCAAAACCGCTTCTTCGCGCCGCCGACGACGCCGGGCCGCCAGGGCATGCACATGACCGTCGTCGAGGACTACCAGGCCAGCAACGTCCCCGGCTTCGGCACGCTCGAGGCGGGCACCGTCGTCACCGACCAGAAGGCGCTCGACGCCGCGCTCTCGCCCGAGGCGACGATCGACTTCATCCGCATCAAGAACTCCTGGGGGACGAGCCTCGCGCCGAGCAACGCCGGCGAGGATCTCCGCGGGTACCACGATCTCTATTCGGCCTACCTCAACGGCCCGCTCACGAAGTGCACCGAGTCGAACGGCGACAAGTGCGGCATCAAGAGCAAGGTTCCCGGCCTGAGCTCGATGGTCCTTCCGCCGGCCGCGTTCGTTACCGACGCGCTCGTCAAAGAGGGCGCCTGCACCGACATCTGCGTCGCGGGCCCCGCACGCCAGGCCTCGTGCGACACCTGTACCGACCTCATCTGCAGCGAGGACGCGTTCTGCTGCAACAACTCGTGGGACGACGTCTGCGTGAACACCGCGAAGGAAATCTGCGAGGTTCAGTGCGGTAACTGATCCGAGCTGCCTCCGGCTCGATCACCATCGCGGCTGCGCTCGGGGCAGCCGCGATGTTCGTTTGTGGACGCCGAACCTCGTCACGGCAGAAGCTTGAACGAGGCGAAGTACGCGAGACAATCGACGACCTTTCTCGCGCGCCGCAGGCGATGACCGGCGACGGGATCGGATTCGCGCCCACAAAGAGGGAAGACCCCCCTCACGCGTGTGAGGAGGGCCCTCCGAAGAAGATGCGGGCGGAGCGCTCGCGCGCCCCGCGCGGTGGCTACTTGTTGCTCTCCTTCGCCTTCGCCATCTTCTCCTTGACCATGTTGGTCAGCTTCTCGCGCGAGGCCTTGTTCTTCGAGGCCGCGTCGGTGCTCGCCTTCGCGCTGCCGACGACCTGACCGCGCTCGTTCTTGAAGTTGACGTTGCGGTTGGCGCTCTTCATGAGGTTCGTGTAGCTCGTCTGCGTGTCCGAGTACGAGTCCGTTCCCTCGGCCGCCGCGCACGTGCTGTACGCGCCCTTCATCGGGTTGATGAGCTTCATGAACTGACGAATCTCGGCGGGCGTGTTGATCTTGCCCGTCGCGCTCAGGTTCTTGACGTTGGACGCGCCGCCCTGACCCGCGGAGATGCGGGACATCTGGCTGCCACCGTAAGAATCCGTGCTCTCCGCCGCTTCCGAGGTGCGGTACGCGCCGAGCATCGGGTTGATCATCTTCATCATCGCGCGGACCTCGGCCGGCGTGTTGATGCGGTTCGTCGAGCTCATGTTGCGGCCCGACGCGGAGGTCGCGCGGCTCTTCGACGACGTGCGCGCCGCCTGATCGCCGTAGACCTCGCCCTTCGGGCGAACACGCGTCTCCTTGAGAGCGCTCTGCTTCACGTCGCGACGAGCGACGTTGTCGCTGCGAGAGGAGCGGGACTTCAGCCCTTCCTTTTGCTTCTCGAGCACCTGCTGCTTGATGTCGTGTCCGCGGCTCGGCTTGTTGTCCGAATCACTGCTGCGCTCGGCGAGCGCGGTGCCACCAACGAGCATCGTGGCCAGCAGTGCACCGAGGAAGAGTCCCTTTCGCATGAGCAGTCTCCTTGTAGTCCCAGAGTTTGCTACGACGGCGTTGGCCTCGAGTAAGCACGAAGCGGGCCGCAGGGTAACTTCTTGAAATCTCTAGCGTTGGATCAGTCGAGCAGGCAATCGGTCAATCCATTAACGGCACGACATGACCCAACTCCCTAACGGGAACGAGGCATACGTGGCCGGTCGAGCGTGGGTCGTTCAGAGACGCGCAGCCGGTCGCAGGCGACAACGAGACTTCGCGCAATCCATTGCTCGAACAACAAAAACATCCTCAAAGGATCGAGGCGTCGGCGCACACGCCTTCGGGCGCACGAACCGAGCACCGAGCGCGGTCATGAGAGCATGAACGTGAAGCCAGATGGAACCTGAACGGCACCGTCAAATCCTGCACGTCGACATGGATGCGTTTTACGCATCCATCGAGCAGCGCGACGATCCGACGCTCCGCGGCAAACCGGTCATCGTCGGCGGCCGCTCGCTTCGCTCCGTCGTGTGCACGGCTTCGTATGAAGCGCGACCGTTCGGGGTCCGAAGTGCCATGCCCATGGCGGAGGCTGTGCGCCGGTGCCCACAAGGCATCGTCATCGTCCCGCGGATGGAGCGCTACGCAGAGGTAAGCGAGCAGGTCATGGGCGTCCTGCACAAGTACTCGCCGCTCGTCGAAGCGCTGAGCCTCGACGAAGCGTTCATCGATGTCACCGGCAGTCACGATCTCTTTGGGCCGGGGCGAGCGATCGCCGCAAAAATCCGGGAGGACATCCGCTTCGCGACGGAGCTCACCGCGTCGGCCGGCGTTTCGACATCGAAGTTCGTCTCGAAGATCGCGAGCGACCTTCAGAAGCCCGACGGGCTCACGATCGTCCCGCCCGGTGAAGAGGCTGCGTTCCTCGCGCCGCTCCCCGTCGAGCGAATGTGGGGCGTCGGCCCGAAGGCTTCGGAGAAGCTTCGCGGCGCGGGCCACCGCACGATCGGCGACCTCGCGGCGTCGACGCCGGAGACGATTGGCGCCGTCCTTGGCTCGTCGTGGGGTGAGCAGATCGTCGAGCTCGCGCGGGGACTCGACACGCGCGAGGTCATCCCGAGCCGCGAGCCCGTTTCTCTCGGCGCCGAAGACACCTTCGAGCGCGACATCCACCGCCGCGAGGATCTCGAACAAGCGATCTTGCGGCAGGCCGCCCGCGTCGCCGCGAGGCTCGCGCGCAAAGGCTTCGTCGGAAAGGTCGTCGTGCTCAAGATCAAGCTCGGCGACCACACCCTCATCACGCGGCGAACGACGCTGCCCGAAGCAGTGCAGGACACCGTCACCATTCACCACGCCGCGTGCTCGCTCCTCGATCGCATCGACCTCAAAGGTCGAGGCGTACGCCTCACCGGCGTGCAAGTGTCGGGCATCGTCGCCGAAAAGGAAGAGCAGCGAGCGCTCTTCGCCGACGGTGGCAGCCAGAAGCGCCGGCAGCTCGAGCGAGCGCTCCTCGACGTCCGAGCGCGTTTCGGAGATTCCGCCGTGGTGCAAGCGGGGACGCTCGGGCGCAAAGGCTGAGGGCCGACGCGCTGGCGCCTTATGAGATATGCCGTCGCAAGTCAGTAGAGCTCATCCCGGGCGGTCGACTCGTGACCTATGCGATGCCGCTCATGGGTTGTTCATCACGCACGCCGAGCAGATCAATCGCGAGCTCGCTGCGTTCGTCCGCGGGCAGCGAGCGAAGCTGAGGGCCAGGGACGGGACCCAGGGAGGGGACGGGCCCAGGCACCTTGCCCAGGCAAACGGGCTTAGGCAAAGGGGCCGAGGCGCTGGGCCCAGGCACCAAGGCCGAGGCACCAAGGCCGAGGCACTGGGCCCAGGCAACAGGGGGGGCGGGCGCGGCGAACGATTGGGCGGTGTTTGCAATGTCCTCCCCCGATTCATTCGCATCCAAGCTCGGCGAGGGTCGTCGACCGACGAGCATCCAAGGGTTTAGCCAGGCCGACCCGCCAATTGCCAAATGCGTACGGTCCGAATCGCGAATGAATCGGCCAGGGACACTGCAACTCCGGGCGAATCTTTCGCGGGCGCCGCATGCGGGAAGCTGCGGTCGAGGCGTCTCCCCAGCTCTCTCGCGAGCCAGGCATCTGCCGTGCTCCCTGCGGCATTCAGCCTCGGATGAGCGCGTTCAGCACCGCTCCGACACATCGAGCTTGCGCGAATCCCGCGCACGCGATGCGTTCCGGCACGTGGCACATTTCTTGGTCCTCCGGCCGGGGTGATTGCTCCGAAGCGCGGGCCGGCTCTGCCGTCATTGGTCGTGATGCTCGTCCTCGGTTGTTCCGAATCCGATGACTCGAGCGGATGCAACGGCTCGAGCGCCACCCAGCGCTGCGACATCAACGCCGACGCGACGGTATGCGGGGAACGCATCACGGTCGAGTGCTTCGACGGGGCCACGCCAGATTCGAAGTCTCAATGCGACAAGGCGATCGAGGAAGATGACGAGTCGATCTATTGCTGCGTCAATGCGGTGGAGGAAGCGGCGCTAGAAGACGGCGGCGACCTCAGCGGTGGCGGTGGCTCGTAATTGAGGTTTGCACCGATAGGCGCTTGAAACCGTCACGGCCCATCACCCGTGACGAGATCGGCATAGAAACATCCATCCTCTTCGAGGACTCGAACCGTACACCGTGTATGCCTCATGAATTCGGTGGTCGGCGAATCTCCACACCAGTTCCACGCGAGCAACGTGGGCGCCTCGGCGTCGTCGTCGACCGCCTCGAACGAAACGTCACTGCCGAGCGCCGCGTGTACCTTCGCGGCCGGGCACGGCGGAGCCTCCGCACGCCGAAGCCATACAGGCATAGCCAACGACGACCCCGAAAGAGCGCACCGCGCCATCGTAGCTCCAGAACGTGTGTGACCGCGCTTCGCAAGCACGTGCGAACCAGGACACGAATGTCATCCGACCGGCAGCGGTCCGCGCCGTTTTCGGCTGACCCGGACCATCTCTCGGTGCGCATGCGGCCCGGCACGACGGTTGCTCGGGGCGCCCGCCCATGCCTTCCTTCCCTTTGCTCAGGCTCCTTCCGATGTTGGCCCTTTCACTCGCCGTCCTCGACGGGTGCGGCGACGACACGCAACCTCCGGACGACGCCGACGGCGGCGGTGGAGCCGACGGCGGATCCGGCGGTGCCGGGAACACGACAGGTGGCGGCGGCTCCGGCGGCGCTTCCGACTGCAATAGCGCTGTCGGCGATCTGACATTGCCTGGTGCTCCCCTCTGCGCAGGCTCGGCGGCCTTTGGCGATATTTATATGGACGACTCCGGCGAGCCCCTCGCGCGCGCCGTTCTTCTGACGGACGCTGCCGATACCTGTCAATGGGCCGAGAACGTCGAGGAGCTCGAGGAGACGATCGAGGTCAACTTCCTCAAAGTGGATGTTTATGGGCCCGTGCCCGGTATCTGCACCGTTTATGAAGGGTCCGACCCGCCGGCGCCTCCGTTCGCAGACTGTATTGCAGTCGTCCGCATGCGGCGCCTCGATTCACACGCAAAGCAGGATTTGCAAGCCATCTCCGGCACGGTCGAGGTAACGGCCATCGACGACGGGAACATGGTCACATCGGGCAGCGTCCGCTTCCCCGACAATCCGGAATACGAGTCTTCGTGTGAAGGCATGGGCACCGGCGAAATGCCGGAGACGACGTGCACCTGCACCAATCCATCCGGCGAAGCGAGACAATGCACGGGACCCGGAATGAATGGTGGCTGCTGCAATGAAGGCAAGGAAGAAGGGGATACCGTCAGTTGGGAGGCGAGCTCACCCAAGTGCCCCCTTCTCTGCGCTTGCCTTACTTCCGTCCAAAACTGCCCCTGCTTTTGACTGCGCTCGCAATATCGAAACAGGCATCGACGCTGCGCCGCACAATCGGACACTCCGAAGCTCGGCGCACCGCGCAACAGCACCGCCGCACCGAGGCATGGCGGCGGAAGACGCTCGACTTGTCAACTGATTCGCTCTGAAACGTCGGCGTCGTCGTGCGGGTTTGCCTATCGTCCGCCGGTCAGAAGTTCAATTCTCAATCTGCTGTTAGCACGCGATAGGCATTTGACACGGCGGTTTTTTGGATAACACCTGAGGCCGCCTATGCAGACGACTTCTCACAACGTGAACTTCAACGGCGGGGGAAACTTCGAGGTGGACGGCCAGGCCTTCCTGGTCAACCGCGGAGAGAAAGACGCGAGGGGGCTGCACCACTCGGTCGTCAACGTGCACGGGCAGCGCGCCGCGACGTTCGACTACGTCGACGGGCACTGGTTCGTCGCGTTCAACTACTCGATCTCCGGCAGCCGTCTCGGGGGAGCGCTCGCGCCCGATGCTGCCGGCGCGCTGTTCGACGTCTGGCGCGCCTACGGTTTCCCCACCGAGTAGCACATTAGGTCGCGCTACCCACCGGTGCCTCCCGGGCGCCGTGTGTCGGGGACGCAGCGCGTCGAATGACGCGCTCACGGCCTCTTGCATTCTATTTTGCAGGCTCGACCCGCTGCGGTTTTGACAGCTTCCGATCCGACAGCTTCGCTCGCAAGGTCCACGCGGGGTAAATCCCCGTCGTCGGGTCGTGTCGCTGGCCCTCGACCTCGTACGCCCACGAGCTCTCCGTACGAAAGGGCTCTACCTTCATACCGGGGTACGCCCAAACCCACCCGGCGATCCAAGTCCAGCGATCGCGCGACATGGCAATAGGCGATTTGCGCTGGACCCCGTAAACACGCCACTCGCGGCCCCCGCAGCTCGATAGAAATAGGCTCGAGCTGCTGCCGGCCGTGCCGAGGTTTCCCGTCTCGCGCGTGCACATCGCGGGATCACTCCACGCTTGGAGAAGGTCGGAGTGATGACGCGCAAAGCTCGGGCAAAGGCCTGGCGGCGGCGCCGGAGAAGGCGCCTCCGAGCCGAATGCCCATTTGACGTCCACGGTCTGTCCCGCCGTGAGCTCCTCGCGGCCGAGCGTCGCGACGAGGTGTCGAACCGAGCCGGGGCCCATCAGCGACGTCACGTCCTTCGCTGGATCCCAGCGGTCGACCACCTCGATCTCGAGCGTTCCCGCCTCGTTCGCCGTGACGGTCCGCTCCACGTGTTCCCAGCCGGTCGTGGGGCAGGAGAGCGGTTCTCCTTCTTGGATGACCGCGGCGGCAGCGCGCGGGCTTGGTTCGTCTTCGTCGTCTTTCGAGGTCGAGCGCTTCTTCTCCGAGCAGGCCATTGCCACGGAGAGCGTCGCGAACGCGAGGACGAGTATCGAACGCGAACTGGGCATTGCTTCAAATCCCGGCTGAGAAAGTCGCGACTACTCGACGTGCCCGCGAACCTCGAGCCGGTAGGCTTTTCCGTATAGCGCCGGGTTCGACACGCTCACCCCAACGTCGTATTCGACACCGCTCGTGACGGCCGCGTTGTCGAACCCGCCGAGACTCAATGTCGAGAACCCGTCGTCGGCGACGGCGTCGAGTGTCAGGTGTACGTCGCTCTGTCCGCTGTCGTAGAGCTTGCCGTCGATGAACACGAATGCGTCGATGCCCGGGAGATCCGGCTGGGCCGCGCCCCCGTGTGCGCCGGTGTTGAATTGGTAATGGTCGGTCGTCGGTGCGTCCGCCTCGAAGAGGCCTTCGATGACGAAGCCTTCTTCTCCGAGCGTGAGTGCCGTGACCTCGCCGCCCGCCTTGTCACCATTCGTGGCTTCTGCCATCTCCTCGTATGTCGGCGCTCCGGGCTCGACGATCGACGGGTCGGAGCCGCCGCTGCTCCCGCCCTCGGCGCCCTCCCCGCCCCCGCCGCCGGACCCGCCGGATCCATCGTCGTCGCCGCATCCGGCGAGACACACAACGAGAGCCATTGCGAGGGAGGCGTATGGAAGGGCAGCGCGCATGAAGCCGAAGCCTATCCGGGCGCTGGTCCCTCGTGGAACGGTAAAGCCGGGGCGTCGCGGAGCCGCGTCCCACGACGCCCCGAGCCGCATGTCACCAGGGAATGACGCCCTCGTCGTCCGAGAAGGTCCCGGTCGGCCCATCCGCACCGAGGAGCGCGAGGCGCACCGCTGACCGCGCTCCCTCCTGCACGCTGCGCGTGCCCTGGAAGTTGTTGAGGTCGGTCGCGGTGAATCCCGGGCAGCAAGCATTGACCTTGATACGCGTCGATTCGAGCTCCAGCGCGAACGAGAGCGTGATTGCGTTGAGCGCCGTCTTCGACGGGGCGTAGCTGACGCCGAACACCCGGCGATAAGGAAAGCCGGGATCCGCATTCCTCGTCAGCGAGCCCACGGAGCTCGAGACATTCACGATGCGCCCGACGGGCGCTTCTCGAAGGAGCGGGAGCATCGCCTGGCTGACGGCGATGACACCGAACACGTTGGTCTCGAAGATCGCGCGCACGTCGTCGAGCGACGCGACGCTCGCTCGACCCTCGTTCACGATCGCTTCGAGTGTCCGGCCCGGTTTGCCCGTCTGCGCGATCCCTGCATTGTTCACGAGCACGTCGAGGCGCCCGAGCTTCGTCCGGATGTGCTCGGCGGCGGCCGCGACCGACTTGCCGTCGGTGACGTCGATGGCGACCGCGCGGGCGTCGTCGGCGATCGTTTTCGCCGCTGCCTCGCCGCGTGCCGGATCGCGCGATCCGACGAGGACGGTGAAGCCGCGCGCGGCGAGCTCTTTCGCAATTTGAAGACCGATTCCCTTGTTTGCCCCGGTGATCAGGGCGACTTGCTTGTCGTGCATGGCGCCGGATCTACGGACCCGGAACGCCGCCCACTTGGACAATCTTGGCCGAAAACGCGCCGCCAAGAATGCCCAAGACAAGCCGTCTCTCGCTTGCTACGCCGGCCTCGACAAGTTCCATCTCTGCCGCGCGTTTCGCGCCCAGGTCGGAATGCCGCCGCACGCGTACCTCACGCACCTTCGCGTCGCTCGCGCGAAGGTGCTTCCTCGACAGCGGTATTCGCGCGTCGGAGGTCGCGCTGCACGTCGGCCTGTATGACCAGAGCCAGCTGAATCGCCATTTTCGGCGACTCGTGGGGACGACCCCGGCGCGTTATGCGAATAGGACGTCGCGGTCGGGCATTGCGATATAGCCCAAAGAATCGCTCACGGCTGCGCCGCGTCTTCTAGGACCAGCGCAGTCGTACGTGCATCATGACGAGCGGCACCCCCGCGCGCTCGCCCTCGACGGGTGCATTCATCTGTTCGAGCTC
>JABFXY010000231.1 GCA_013361525.1 Polyangiaceae bacterium
GTCGTCGCGACCGCGGACTGCGCCTGCAGCCCGCCGCCCGATGCGCTCGCGACCGCGCGCGGCACGGCGGGAACGCCGGCAGCGGGTCGCGGCGCCGGGAGCGGTGCCGGGAGGGATGCCTGCCCGGGAAGCGGGCTCGGCACCGACGCGGCGCGATCCAACACGAGCGTCTTCTTCACCGCGTCGACGTCGGCGACGGGGGTCTGCCCCGCGAGGATCGGCAACAAGCGCAGAAGGTCGAACGCCATCTCCTCCGCGCTCTGCTGGCGTTCACTCGGGTACTTCGCGAGCGCGCGCATGATGAGCTTCTCGAGCTCGGGGTTGAGCTTCGTGAAATCGCTCGGCGGTCGGGGCGGCTCGTTGACGTGCCGCATCACGACCTGCATCGGCGTCTCGCCCGTGAACGGCACTCGACCGGTGATGAGCTCGTAGAGGAGCACGCCGCACGCGTAGAGATCGGTGCGCGCATCGACCGACTCGGCTCGGCCTTGTTCGGGCGCCATGTAGGCAGGCGTCCCGACGATCGTGCCGACGCGCGTAAGCATCGACTTTTCCTGCGTTATCGGGTCGGCTCGCGGATCGGTCGGCGACTTCTCTCCGTCGTCGTCGAGGATCTTCGCGATGCCGAAGTCGAGCACCTTCACGTAGTCGGTCGGCGATAAGCCGGCGATCGGCGCGGGCTGACCGTCGGGCTGCCGGACCAGCATGATGTTGTCCGGCTTGAGGTCGCGATGGATGATCGACTGCTCGTGCGCGGCGGAGAGCGCACGGCAGACCTGCACGACGATCTGGACCGCGCGGGTCTCCGGGATGCGGCGCTCGCGGTGGAGCAACATCGCGAGGTCGAACCCTCGCAAGAGCTCCATCGCGAGGAACACGAACCCCTGATCGACGCCGAATTCGAGGATCTGCACCGTGTTCGGGTGCTTCAGCATCGCTGCGGCGCGCGCCTCGCGGCGGAAGCGACGGACGAACCGGCTCTCCTTCGCGAGCTCCGGGTTCATGATCTTGATCGCGACCTCGGCGCCGTCCTTGACGGTGGTCCCGCGGTACACGGTCGCCATGCCGCCTTCCCCGATCACACCTGTGATCCGGAAGTTACCGGCGAGCGTCGTTCCGATGAGGGACGTGTCGGGCATCGAGGGACGTGCCGAGCAGGGGACGGTCGCAGAATACACCGGAGCCGAGGTCCCGCACCGCCTTTCTCACCCCCTGCTTTGGACGTCGAAGAGGCGCCGTGCTCCGACGTGGGTTGATGCCGTCACGACGCACCTTGTCGTCGAAATTGTCCGCACAGACGTGGGCGCCAAACCCGCGCCGTGGTGCGGACGCGAGGAAAGAAATGCGTCTTACGTTCGCAAGTCGACGCCGCGCGGCACGACTCAGGATCGAGGGCGAATCGCCTGGAGCCGCGTCGTCGCGTCGCCCCATCGCCGCAGAATTTCCGGCAGCTCGGTGAGCGTCTCGATGACCACGTCGGGTTGGGCGAGCGCGACCCGATCGCGCGCGGAGTAGGTCGACACGACACCTACGACGCGGCACCCCGCGCGTCGCGCGCACTCGATGTCCTGTGGACCGTCGCCGACCATCACGAGGCCGGTGATGTCTTGGCCGAGCTTCTTCGAAAGGGCGAGGAGCGGCCCGGGCGCCGGCTTCTTCTCCGGGCCGTCACCGCCGGCGAAGATCGCGCGAAAACGCGTCCGCACCCCGAGCGAGGAAAGAACCGCCTCCGTGATGTCGCGCGCTTTGTTGGTGCACAAAGCGATGGGAAGGCCCAGCTCCGCGACGCGGTCGAGGACATCGGGCGCGCCTTCGGCCCATTTGGTGAAGTCGATCGGGTGGGCGAGGTAGTACTCGGTGAAGCTCTCCAGCAGGCGATCCAGCGTTTCGTCCGTCTCGGGCAGCCGCGCGCATCGCGCCAGCAAGGTGCGGGATCCGTCGCCGACGAAGCTCGCGATCACGGACGGCGTGAGCGCTTTTCGTCCGTCGGCGAGCAGGGCGTGGTTCACCGCGGCGGCGATGTCGCCGCGGCTGTCGATCAGGGTCCCGTCGAGATCGAAGACGACCGCACCCGGCGCGACCTGAAATGGACTCACCATGAGCGCGCGCGAACATATCACGCGTCGAATTGTTCAGTTGTTGGAACGAAGCGTGTCGTGGAAACTTGGGACCTCAGTGCCCACGCCGGAGCGACACAGTTGTGGTCTTCTGTGCAGGGTCTTGGGTCATCGATCGTTCGTCGGCATGCGGGTGCTCACTGCGCTCGCGTTTCTCGTCTCTTGTGCGGAGTCCTCGAGCGAGACGTGCCCGGTCGCGTCGAGCGCGCCCGAGATCGTGACGGAACCGGCCGCGTTCGTCGAAGCGGAGCAGCCCGACCTCGCAGGTGACTTCGAGCTCCTGGACCCGTCCGCGAACACAACGCCGAGCCTCGAGGGCCTGGTGACGACGCTGTCGGACCTGCCCGTGCCGCTGACGCGGCTCACGATGCGGTACGTCGAGCACTTCGGGACCACGGACAAAGGCCGGCAGGCGTTCTTCGAGCGCTTCCACCGCGCGTCGAAGTACCGCGAGCACATCGAGCGGAAGCTCCGCGATCGCGACATGCCGGAGGATCTCCTCTGGGTCGCGGCGATCGAGAGCGGCTTCAACCCGCAGGCCGTCTCCCCGGCGGGTGCGGCGGGTCTCTTCCAGTTCGTCCCGGTGACGGCGGAGCGCTTCGGTCTCGGCATCGCGCCGGACATCGACGAGCGGCGCGCGATCACGAAGGCGACCGACGCGGCCATCGAATACCTCGCGATCCTGCACGACCAGCTCGGCTCGTGGGATCTCGCGCTCGCCGCGTACAACTGCGGCGAGGGCAGGGTCCTCGAGGCGATGGATCACGCCCGCAACAAGCTCAAGCTCGACCCCAACGCGCCCGTCGCCTTCCACCAGCTCGCGGAGCAGAAGGTGTTGCCGCGCGAGACGGCTCATTACGTGCCGATGATCCATGCGTTCGCGATCGTCGCGCACAACCGCGAGTTGCTCGTGCTCGACGACGAGCAGCCCTACGACTCGATGCACTTCGCCGAGATCGCCGTGCCGTCGGGGACGCGCCTCGGCCTCATCGCGAAAGCGGCGGACATCTCGACCGCGACGCTCCGTGAGTACAACCCCGATTTCCTCACCGATCGCGTGCCCGGCGTACGCGGCGATCAGCTCGTGCAGCTACCGCTCGATGCGCTCGAGCACACGCTGGCGGCGCTCCCCGCGCTGATGGAGCGAGAGGCGGAGCGCCCGGCCACGGCGCCGGTTTCGTCGGCCATCGTCGACGAGCACGTCGACGACAAGCCGATCGAGTCGAAGGGCGAGAAGAAGGAAAAGAAGGACACACCGCCGAAGCCCACGCTCGAGGCGGTCTCCTCGCGACCGAACACGTACATCCTGTCGAACGGCCTTTTCGTCGAGCTGAAGGAAGAGGCGAGCGAGGCGGTGGATCTCTCCGCGACGATCGTCGTCGTGGATCCGACCAACGAGCGAAAGCCGATCGGCAAGACCCACAAGCTCGAGCCCCGAAAAGCCCAACCGGCGGAGCTTCAGCCGGCGCTGGTGACGCTCCGCAAGGATCTGCAGAAGGTCCTCGCCGACGCCGCAGACGACCTGCGCTCCCACGTGGCCGTGCGTCGCCGCGGGTTCTACGCGCGAAAAGGCGGCCTCGAGCTCTTCGAAGCGCTCTCGGCGAAGGCGTTCCCCGAGAGCCATCCGATGCACGGCGCTCTCCTCGTCGGCACGACGGATCGCGACGACGATCTCTTCCTCGAGACGGAGCCCCCGTGGGCCCTCGAGACGACCATCACCCTGAAGGGGAACATCCCGGTCGAGCACATCGGTTCCGCGCTGGAGCGGGCGCTCGGCAGCGCCTTCGTCCCCGACAAGATCGCGAAGCTCGCTGCGAGCTCCCGCACGGCGCTCGGCGGAGAGCGCGACATCCTGATCGGTTGGGCTTCGCCGCCGCTCAAGCCCGAAGACGAAACGGCCGCCCACCTCGCGTTCCTACTCGCGTGCCATCCCAAGCTCGGATCGGCGCACAAAGGGCTTCGCCACGGCCGCTCGATCGCCGCCGACGTCTCGTGTGCGCTCGAGCTCGCGCCTCAATCGACGGTCGGCTGGATCACCGCGACGCCGATCGAGCCCTTCACCGTCGCCGACGCGGAGAAGGCGGTCGACAGCGCGATCGCGAACCTCGTCGCGCACGGCCCGACCGACGCCGAGCTCGATGCCGCGCGCGGCATGCTGCGCACGGCGCTCGCCCGCGAGCGCGAGATGGCAAAGCTTCGTCACATCCCGAAATCGTGGGTCGTGTCGAACACGCGGCGCGTCCGCTCGCGCATCAAAGAGGTCGACACCGTCGACGTCGTCTCGGCCGCGAAGGTGCTCTTTGCGAAAGAGCACCGCATCGTCGTCACGGGTGGGTAGCGATCCTCGTGCGGGTCGCTACTTCTTCTGCCCCGTCACCTTGATCTCGTGTAGCCAGCCCTTCAAAGCGGCGTAGCGCTCTTTCATCTCGGAGAGCTTCGTCTTGTCGCTCTTCGCGATGTTCTGTCCTTCGTCGGGGTCGGCCGCGAGGTCGTAGAGATCGAAGCGCGCCTCGTTCGAGACGATGAGCTTGAGGTCGTCGTGGATCAGCGCGCGGCGCGCGTCGTTGTAAGGGCCGGCGGGCATGTCGACGATGATGTCGCGCACCGCGTGCGCCGAGCCTTCCTTCGCGAAGACGTCGGGCAGCAGCGAGTTGCCGGAGAGGAAATCCGTCCCGCCGCCCTGGCCTTCGGGGCGCGCCGGCGTCTTCACGTGCATCAAGTCGAGGATGGTCGGAACCAGATCGATGGCGCTGCGTCGCGCGGAGACGCGGCTGGCCTTAGCCGTCGGAACGTGTACGAGAAGCGGCACGCGAACGAGTGCTTCCCAGACCTCGAAGCCGTGGCGGAACATGTCGTGCTCGCCGAAGGCTTCGCCGTGATCGCTCGTCAGGATGATCGCCGTGCGCTTGCCCCACGCCGCCTTGTCGATCGCGTCGAGCAGCCGACCGATCTGCGAGTCGGTGAACGCGACCTCGCCGTCGTAGAGGTCACGCGGGCCGCCGCCGAAATCGATCCCGTCGTGCCGCAGGTAGTCGGCGTGCGGGTCCAGGTAATGCACCCACATGAAGAAGCGTTTGCCGGTGTTTTCCGGCTTTTCGAGCATGCCGATCGCTGCGTCGGTGAGCTCTTTGCTGGTCGCCTTGGTGTCGACGTCCCACGGCGCGTCCTTCGGCGGCGCGGCCGAAAAATCGATCACGTCGAAGCCACGGTTCAGACCGCCGAACTCGTCGAAGTAGCGGTGCGCGTGGACCGCCATCGTGCGCACGCCCGCCTTTTTGAGGCGCTCCGCGACGAACGTGTCGGCGTCCGAGAACTTGTTGAAGTGGCCCCAGTTGCGGTTCGTCTCGCTGCCGTATTTCCCGATGAGCATCGGGCCGATGCTCTTGCCGGTGTAGCTCGCGAGCGAATACGCGCGCTCGAAGACGGTGCTTCGAGCGGCGAGAGCGTCGATGTTCGGTGAAATGGGGCGCTTGTAGCCGGCGTAGCCGAGGTCGTGGCGGAGGGTGTCGATCGTGACGAGGACGACGTTCAAGTCCTCGGGGACGAGCTTTTCGTCGATTTGATCCGCCTTCTGTGACGGAGCGAGGTCCTTCATCACGCGGAGCGTGAGGTCCGCGCCGCTGCAGTCTTCGTCGATGCCGTTGTCGAGGACCTCGTCCGCGAGCGGGCTGATGTTGGGGTTCGAATCGTCGCAGTCGCCGCCGCCGAACTTGCCGCTCACGCCGTCCTTGTCTGCGTCGGTGAGCTTGCGCCACGACGGCAACGTGAGCTTCGAAAGCGGTGCGCCGCGCTCGACGGCTTGTGCGAGCACCGGGCTCTCGTCGAGTGCGCGCGCCGACTTCACGATCAGGCCCATCGGCGAGAGCGCGAGCAGGCCGAGCGCGACGAGCGTGACGAAGCCGAGGCTCCGCGGCGGGCGCGCGAGGTTCTGCGCAAAGCCCGCAGCGATCGAGATGAGGAACAGCTGCGCGGGCGCGCGTAGATCGAGCTCCGGGCGCTTGAAGATGCCGTAAACGGCGAGAAAACCGCCCTCTCCGGAGACGGAGCCGGTCAACATGCCGATGAGGAAAAGGCCCACGACACCGACGAGCGCGACCCCACCCGTGGTCGCAGGGTCGACGAACGCGGGACGCGACGAGGCGAGCGTCGCGAGCGCGCGTCGCAGGGGAGGGACGGACGCGAGCGTCAAGACGCCGAGGAGCAACCCGAGCCCGAGCGCTGCGCCCGTCGTCGCGAGACCGGCGAGGCGCGGGAGGACCGACAGCTGGAGGATCCCGCGCGCGACGTGTGCCGTCGCGGTCGTCCACACGAACGCCGCGAGGATCGCGAGCGGCGCGAACGCCGCGACGTCGGCCTGGCGACCGACGGCGAAGCGCCGGAGCCTTCCGATCCATGCGCGCGGACTCGGCGGCTCGTGCGGCTCGAGCCAAATCGCGAACGCGCCGACGAAGAGCGCCGTCACCACCGCGACGGGAGCGAACAGCCCCCAACACGCGAGCAGCGCGTCGCCGAACAGCGGCGCGTCCGCACCGGCCGCGCTCCGCGCCCACACGGCCTCGAGCGCCGCACATCCGGCGGATGCAGCCATGCCGCCCGCGAGGGACTGCGTGATGCGCCGATGGACCTCCAGCGCACGCATCAGCTCGCCTCTTTCTCGAGATCCGGCGTCGAGCCCGCGGGCGATCGATTCGACGCGGTCGTCGTCGCGAGCGGGTGCGCGGCGTCGTACACCTGCAGGATGCGCGTCATCGAGACGTGCGTGTACCGCTGCGTGGTGCCCAGGCTCGCGTGGCCGAGCAGCTCTTGGATCGAGCGAAGATCCGCGTCACCTTCCAACATGTGCGTCGCGCACGTGTGGCGGAGCGCGTGGGGAAACAGGTCGGATCGGCCCGCGCCGAGGGCGCCGTATTTCTTGACGAGGAGCTGCACCGAGCGGACCGAGATCCGCCGGCCACGGCTGCTCACGAAGAGCGCGTTCGTTCGTTGAGGCTTCGCGGCGCCGGAGAGGATCTCTTCCCGCGGGCCGGCGAGGTAGCGCTCGATCGCGCGGTGCGCGGGGCCACCGATCGGTACCCGGCGCTCCTTGTTTCCTTTGCCGATCACGCGCGCCTCGGCGCGACCGTCGGTTCGGTCGAGGTCACCGATGTCGAGACCGACGAGCTCGGAGACGCGGAGCCCGCTCGAGTAGAGAAGCTCGAGGAACGCGCGATCGCGGAGCCCCTCGGCCGTGTCGTCGGCGGGTGCTTCGACGACTTGCGCGGCGGCGTCGACGTTGAGCACGACCGGGAGCTTTCGCCGAACACGCGGCAAAACGAGCCCCATCGCCGGGTTCTTCTTCGCGAGGCCGTGCCGCTCGCAGTAGCGGAAGAAGGACCGAATGCTCGCGACCTTGCGGGCGATGCTCGACGGCTCGTGCGTTTTCGACAGCGAGCCGAGGAAAGATCGCAGAAGCGGCACGTCGAGCTCGTCGGGACGGGCGAGTCCCGGCCGCTTGTCACGGGCGAAGGTGGCGAGCTGGTCGAGATCACGCCGGTAGGCCGCGGCGGTGTGACGCGAGCCGCGCCGCTCGTTTTCGATCGCGCCGATGAAGGCATCGATGGCGCTCTTCAGCGCGTCGTCGATCGAGAGCGACATGGCCCCGTGGCGTACCATTGTCCTGGTTTGTCGTGAAACTTTAGCCGTCCGTCCGGCGACGGAGCGCGTCTGCCAAGTCGGTGAGGGTCGCACCGAGGGGCCGATCGATGCGGACGGCCGCATAAGGGTCCGCGCGGGTCTCGCCGAGGTTCACGATGGCGACGGGAATGCCTCGCTCGTGCGCGCGCCGGACGAAACGAAACCCCGAATAGACGGCGAGCGATGTCCCGAGGACGAGAAGAACCTCGGCGCCATCGACGCGCTGGTACGCAGCCTCGACCACCGGCTGCGGAACGCTGCCGCCGAAGAACACCACATCGGGCTTGAGCGGGCCGTTACAAGAGAGGCAATCGGCGACCTCGAAGTCGTCGACGATCGATCGCGCGAGCTCGGCGTCGCCGTCGGGGGCGATGGTCGCGCTCGTGCCGACCAAACGCGGGTTGAGCAGCATCAGCCTGTGTTGGACGTCCTCTCGTTTTTCGAGCGAGCCGCACCCGAGGCAGCGGACGTCCGAAAGTGCGCCGTGCAGCTCGATCACCGTTCGGCTGCCGGCCGCTTGGTGAAGCCTATCGACGTTTTGCGTGACGACCGCGGTGACCGCGCCGCTCGCCTCGAGCTCGGCGACGGCGGCGTGACCTGCGTTTGGTCGCGCACGAGAGAACCGATCCCAGCCGACGAACGCGCGCGCCCAATAGCGACGGCGCACGGCCGCGTCGCGCACGAAGTCGCGATGTTGGATCGGGTTCCGAGCGCGTTCCCTGGTGCCCGGCCCTCGATAGTCGGGGATCCCGCTTTCGGTGCTGATCCCGGCGCCCGTCAACGCGACGGCCTTCCGGCCGCGGACGAGATCGACGAGCGCGCCCACGTCGTCGGGGCCCGACCCGTGCGTGCCCTCGGCTCGAACCTGCGGAGCGGTCGCGGCCATGGGCCTTTTTCTAGCGGACAGCGTCTCGCGTTCAAGTGGTAAGGTGTGCGGCCATGCTGCAGCGGGTGCAGACGATCGCCCTCGCCGCTTACCGCGAGTCCGTCCGCGCCCGCATCCTCCTCGGGCTCGCCGGCGTGGCGTTCGCCGTGTCGGTGTTCTCGCTGGTCATCGCGAGCTTCACGCTGAACAACGCTCCGCGTGTCGTCAGCGATCTCGGCGCCGCGAGCATCTCGATCTTCGGCATCGCCGTCGCCATCGTCATCGGCGCGACGAGCCTCTACCGAGAGCTCGAGCAAAAGACGATCTTCCCCATCCTCGCGCGCCCCATCGGTCGCGGTGAATACGTCGTCGGGAAGTACCTCGGCCTGATGTTGACGCTCGGGGTCTTCATCGCGGCCGACTCCGGACTCGTCCTTTGTCTTTGCTCGGTGATCTCCGGCGCCTCCGCGGGGCTGGTCCTCGGTGTCGGCGTGGGGCTCGCCGTCGTGCTCGGCGCGCTCGCCTACAAGTTCGCGTGGTTCCGAACGTTCGGGTTCATCCCCTGGGCGATCGCCTTTCTCGTCGCCGGGGCGGTCCTCGCAGGGAACGCGCCGGACGAGCGGCGGCTCGTGCTCACGTCGGCGTTCCTGTCGTTTCTCGAGATCGGCATCATCGCCGCGTTCGCGAACCTCCTGTCTTCGTTCTCGAGCCCCTTCCTTTCCGCGCTCCTCACCGTCGGCGTGTGGATCATCGGCCGCTCGGCCGACTCGTTGGATCGCTTTCCGAAGCAGTATTTCGGCTCGATTTCGGACGTCGCGAAGGTCTTCGGCAAGCTCGTCCCGAACCTTCAGCTCTATGTTCCGCCGCGGCCTCTGCTGACCGGGGAGGCGCCCGTCGACCGCGTCGACTACGTCTTGTTGGCGACCGGCACCGCGGTCGGTTGGTCCATCGGAATGCTCGCGCTCGCCGTGTTGATCTTCCGGCGTCGCGATTTCCTGTGAGCGCAGAGCCGAAGCCCGCCCCGCGTGACGCCACTTCGCCGGAACGGCGGTGGGTTCGCACGCTCGTCGCGAGCCTGCTCGTCGTCGTCGCGCTGGCCGCGGCTGCGACGGCTCGTGTCGTTTGGGCCGGCGAAAAGGAGGTCGTGAAGAGCACCGAGGCGCTGGAAAAAGGCGACGCCGACGACGCGATCGTCCACGCGCGCGCGGCGGCGCTCTGGTACGCGCCCGGCGCGCCTCACGTGCGCGTCGCCTATGCGCGGCTGATGACCATCGCGAAAGAGGCGGAGCAGCGAAAGCTCTGGGAGACGGCGCTCTTCGCGTACCGCGCGATCGTCACCGCGTCGAAGTCCACGCAGTGGGTGACGACGCCGCACGCGGCCGAGGCCGACGAGGCCACACGTGCGATCGCGCGCATCGAAGCGAAGACCGGCGTCCGCGCGCCGGAAGCCTCGACCGAGCCCACCAACGTCATCGAACAGCGCATCCTCACGTCGCTCGCAGAAGACACGCGGCCGAGCTTCTTCTTTCGCGCGGTGCTCGGAGCGTCGTTCATCGGCATGTTGATCGGCCTCGCCTCGTTCATGCGTTTCGGCGTCGACGAGTCCGGGCGCGTTCGCCTCGTCGGTGCGGTTCCGGCGCTCGTCGCGGCCATCCTCGGCCTGGTCGGTTACTGCGCGGCGCTGTTCCTCGCGTAGCGATCGACGCGCCGAGTTTTTGGCCCACCGCTCCAGCGACCGGAACAATTCGGCCGAAGGAAGGATCGTGCGCACGGGGAGCCGTCCGGCCCCGGTCGTCGAGGAGGGATCGATGCAGCTTTCACTCTGGAATCCGCACAAATCGCGACGACCGCCCCCGCTCTGGCTCGTCACGAACGGCGACACGACCGTCGGCCCGGTGCCGACGACGATCCTCGTACGCGGCGTGCTCGAAGGCCTCATTTGGAATGGCCACTACGTCCGCGACACGCGCAATCAAAACTGGCGCGCCATCCATTCGATTCGCGAGGTACGCGCCCTCGAAGACACGATCTATCGGCGCAGACGCAACGAGTCCCGCGAAGCGCTGGAGTCGTTGATGGCGCTCTCGGGCGACCTCGACGAGGTGCTGCACCTCGGTCTCGAGCTCGCGCTGAAGCGTGTCGCCGGTGACGCTGCCGTCGTGCATTGTTTCGATCACCCGAGCAAACCGCCGGTCACGCGCGCGGTGATGGCTCCGAAGGTCGAGCGCGGGGTCCGCTTGCTCAGCACCGATCCGCTGCTCAGGGTCGCGCGGTCGCGCTGCATCGCCATGGGCGATCCGAGATCGCAGCCCGAGCTTCGCCTCGCGGCGGTGCGCATCGGCGCGGATCCGGCGAAGGTCGCAGGCGTCGCGATGGTCCCGATCGCCTGCGCGGGCGGCGTCGTCGGCATGCTGGAAATCGGAAAGAACAATCACCCCTTCCGCACGACCGACGCCGTCGTCTTGCGCGAGGTATCCGAGAAGATCGCCCGGGCGGTCGAACGCGTGTTGTAGTCGGGCGAGTGGGCCCGGCGCTGAATGTCCTGGGCGCCGCTCGCTACAGAACCCGGCTCATGCGCCGGGTCTTGATGCTCTCCGTCTTGCCGCTCGTCGTCGCTGCATGCGGCGACGATTCGGCGGGTCCCACCTTCGGCGGTGGTGGGGAAGGCGGAGTCGGCGGCGGCTCGGGCGGCGGAAGTGGGGGCACGGCTCCCTGGAGCACTTCGTCGATGGGGCAGGGCGGCGTCGAGCCGACCGCGTTCGCCGATGCAGGCGACGCTCAAACCGTCCCGACGCAGACCTCGTTCACCCTCGACGGAAGCGAGAGCTACACCGAGCTGGAAGGCGAAACGCTCGTCTATCACTGGCAACAGGTGAGCGGCGTCGACGTCGGGATCACCGCGGACCTCGAATCGCCTTACGCGCTCGCTCCGAGCATCCCCGGGACCCTCGTCTTCCAGCTGTTCGTGGAGGACAGCACCGGCATCTCCGAGATCGACGAGGTGACGGTCGACGTGACGAACCGCCCTCCGACCGCGAGCGCCGGTTCGGATCGAACGGGCGTGGCAAACGCCGTCGTCTCACTCGCTGGAGCAGGCGCCGATCCCGAGCGCGCCGCACTCACCTTCGAGTGGACGCAGGTATCCGGGCCGACGGTCGCGCTCGACGACACCTCGGCCTCGACGCCGAGCCTGGTTCTGCCGAACGATCTCGACGAGGCGCTCGTCTACGAGCTCGTCGTTCACGACGGCTACGATGCATCCGAGCCCGATTGGGTCACCGTGCGTCGCATCGATGGTGTCGACGCCGACGGCGATCTCCTCGACGCCGATGAAGAGGTCGCCGCAGGGACGGATCCGGCCGATCCCGATACCGATCGCGACGGCATTCCAGACGGGTGGGAAGTGCTCGGTCACGAGGGCGTCGACTACGCGGGCCTCGGCTGCGATCCGCGGCACAAGGACGTCCTCGTGGAGCTCGATTACCAGTCGTACACCGACGCGAGCGGCCTCACTCACACCGCTTCGTTCCACCCGCTCGTGCTCTCACGGCTCGAGGCGTTCTACACATCGCTTGCGGTCGCGAATCCCGACGGCATCGATGGCGTCGACCTGCGCTTCGTCGAAGACTCGGTCCTCCCAGAAGGCTTCATCTGCGAATCTGCGCCCTTCTATTTCGGCGACGAGAGCCCGCCGAATTTCTTGTACCGCGAGGGCTTCCACCAGATCGCGCTTTGCATCGGCAGCCACAATGCAGGCATCGCCGAGATCGGCGGCAGGCGCGTGGGCATCACCACCAAAGAACCGAATGAAGACCCTGCCGACGACGCGACGGAGCTCGCGATCTATTGGCAATACGTGCTCGTCATCCACGAGCTCGGGCACAACTTCGGTCTGATGCACGGCGGTGACCAGCACCGGAACAACAAGCCGAACTACCCCAGCGTGATGAACTACGCCTACGACACGAGTGTGGTCCCGGGGCCGCTCGATCTCACCGCGCCGAGTGTCGCGTTCTCCGTCGGTGCGCTTCCGGATCTGGACGAATGCGCGCTGGTCGAAGCGGGCGTGTTCCAGTCCGTTCCGCCCGAGCGGCGCGCGGCGCTGGGGGCTTACAAGCCCGAGGGGTTCGTCGTCTTCGAGGACGGCAGCATCGATTTCGACCACGACGGCGTCGTCGAGACCGACCCTTACGAGCTCGTCCTCTCCTCCGATCGCGGCGCCGGGTGCGGCGTTCTCCACGACCACGACGACTTCGCGAAGCTCTCGACCGGCATCGCCGAAGCGCTGCCGTCGAATCCGGGCCCGGTTCCGTTTGCGCTTCGTCCGCGGCCGGAGATCGCGCCCTAGCGTTTCGCCCGAACGCCGCGGCTCAGGCGGCCGGCGGCAGGCCCGGAGCAGCGGGCGGCGCGGCCTTCTTGCGACCGAGGACGAAGCCGAGCACCACGAACAGCAGCGTCGCGCCGATCCCGACCGCGCTGTAGGTTCGGCCGATCGAGACTTGCTCCTTCGAGTGCCGGATCGAGTCGGTGTTCATCTCGACGCGGTTCAGCGCCAGCTCGAAGTCGATGCGCTTGTCTTCGGGCACGTTGCCCTTTTCGTCGAACTTGAAGCCCTCGAGCTCCTTCGCGTCGCGATCGGCTCGCTCGATGTTCTGCGCGTGGACTTCGTACATCTCCGCCGTCCGGCTGAGGATCCAACCGGTCGCGCAGAGACCAAAGAACGCGAGGACGAAAAAGATGATTCGGGCAGGGGACATGGCGCTCGATGTACGAGGCTACCGGGAATTTCCTCCTTGGCGGTAGAGGCGCGGCTCGAGGTCGAGGGTGCGGCCATCGCGGTCGAGCACGTTCACGACCTGGCCACCCCGCCGTGACAGATGCACGACGTTTCGCGGCTTCTGCCCCCGATTTACGGGCAATTCACCCTTTGTGACCCCGAATTCGCCGGGGTGAAAAATTGGGAAGGCTGGGCACGTTCCATGGTCGAGTCAGGCCCGGTGTCCGGGCACTCGAACTCGGGCTTCGCCGATGACCCCCGCTCTACACCCCCAGCTTGCAGCACACTTGCGACGGCACGCTCGCAAACTGCACGGTCTCGCCTGCGGTTTCGGGCGGAGGGCCGACGCGGACGATGTCGTCCAGACCCTTTATGCCCGTTGGTGGCGCCGGATGCGGATCGAGCCCGGATGGTCGCCCCCGGAGAGCGCGGCAGAGCTCTTCGTTTCCGTGCGGCGCGTCGTCTTGGACGTCATCGCGAAAGAGAAGCGCGAGCAGGCCCGGCAGCCTCATGCGGACGAGCCGCTGCACGGCGGATTCGAAGAGTCGCCCGAGGACTCGCTCCAGAGCTTCGAGCGCATGCAGTGGATCCTCACGCGACTGCCCGCGCCGCTGGCCGAAGCGCTGATGGCCAGTTTGACCGCCGGAAGGCGAAACGACGCCGCGGTCGCGCTCGAGCTGGGCATGACGACCGCGACGTTCACCACCCGGTTGTTCAAAGCGCGGCGCGCAGCCGAAGAGCTCGCGTCGTATTACGAGCTGTTGCCCATCGAACAAGCCAATCTGATGGCGGAGCTGAGCTACGGAAGCAAAACGCGAGCGCAGCTCGCGCATGAATCGGGCATGTTGCTCGAGGAGCTGACGAGCCTCTGGCGACAAGCCGTCGAAGCGTTGGAAAAGAGCCGTCGGGAGGTTGCATCGTGAGCTCCGCACGAAAGCGCGGCGGCCGTTTTGGGGTCGCCCGACCGAACCATCTCGTTCTGTTGCCGGGGGGCCTCGTACGGGACGACGCAAAGTCGAACGACCCCGATTGGGACTCCTTCTGTCGTCGTATCGGCTGGCAGCCGAGCGATCCTGCACTGCCCGACGACTACGAAGACCGCCTCCTCGAGCGGCTCCTCGCCGAGCCCGATCGGCAAGACGTCGTGACCACCGAGCGCGGCCGCACGTCGCGCATCGAGAGCCTCGTGGGGAACAGCCTCGTCGACGCGGATTGGGTCCTCGATTGCCCTCCTGTCGTGCGGTCGCGTGGCTTCATGTCGACGACGGCCGCGATGGCGTTTGCCGCCGTCGTCGGAATCCTCGCTGCGGGGATTGCTGCTCGGTGGGTACCGTCGTCCGTCACGACGGAGGCTCGCCCCGATCCGGCAAGGCAAGAGCCGGCGAACGTTGCTTCACCGCCATACGTGCCCGCGCCGATCGACTCGACGCAGCCACAACGAGAAGCGCTTCCGGATCCGTCTGCACAGCCGAACGACCAGCATCCGGATCGCGATCGCGACGAGACCCCGACGCGCAAAGCGCGGGCGCCGAACGATCCCGGCGCGCGCGTCGCAAACGCCAAGCTCGATCACGGGCGCGCATCGGTCCGTTCGCGCGCGCGCAAACAAGGGTCCGAGGTGAGCGCGAGCTCGTCGCCGATCCCGGAGCGCGCTCGCGACCCGCGTGAGGTGCGGCCGGCGAATGCGGACGACGTTTACGACGGGCCTGCCGCGATGGACCATTCGCTCGCGGCGTTCCCGAATGTCGGATCGCGACGAGCCGCTGCTCGCTCGACGCCGAGGAGCGCGCACTCCGTCTCCGAAGTCGGCATGAACGTCTCGTCGCGGCCGCCGGTGCTCGATCTCGGTCGCTCGAAGGCACGTTCCTGGTCGATCTCCAACGAGAGCGAGCGCTGGTATGGCCTCGGCACGCCGCCTGCGCGCGACACCCGAGAGCGCGGCGCCGACGTAGCCGTGGTCGGACAGCTCGACCTCGCCAAAGCGATTACCGGCCGCTGATCTGCGCTGCTCCCAGGCTCGCGAGGCGACCGACCGACGGTCGTTGCCGGCGGAGCCTTCCATCTTCACGACACGCAATCACTTCGAAGAGGGGTCCATGTTCCGAATGGCTGGTTTGCTTCGGCGCGTCCGCGCCGCGTCCGAGATCTGTCGAAGGCTCGCATCCCGCACCGCGCCTCTGTGGATTGGTATCGGCATCGCGGGAGCGACGGGGTGTGCTTCGGCTCCCGAGGTGTTCGGCGACAAAGCTCGTTTTTCCCCGGCATTCGACGCGTACGTGATGGCGCAGCCCAACGGCAGCGACGATCCGGGCGTCGACGACACGGTGCTTCTGCTTCGCGATCCATTGACCGGCAACAAGCTGCGTTGTCGCGAGGACGTGCTCGCATGGCGCGAGCTGCACGAAGACATCGGTGCCGAGGCGGTCCACGACGACAACGTCGCGCTCGGGGTCGGGGTGGCGACGGGGGCGGTGTTCGGGCCGCTCCTCGCGATGGAGCCGGTCGGTGCCCTGCTTTTGGCCGAAGCGCTGATGACGAGTGAAGACTTGAACGACCTCCTCGCGTCCGCGGACGGCACGGAGCTCTTGGCCGCCGGCATCACCCTCTACCAACGCCGGCGCTTTTCGCAGGCGAGCGCCGTGATCGAACGCGCGCTCGCGAAAGACCCTTCGGTCGGCATCGTCGACAAGGCCTATTTCTATTTGGGCCTGTCTTATCGCGAAATGGGAAAGAAGAAGCGCGCTCGGCTCGCGCTCACGCTCTTCATGGATCGCGCGGGCGTTCGCGATATCGACGCCTACCGAGAAGCCGAAAACGCACTGGCGGAGATGGGCGTCCAGCGCTCGGATTGCAAGTCGACCGAGCCGGTCGAGCTCTATTGGTGAAGCGGGGTCAGAGGGGCAGCTCCACCACGAAGGTCGCTCCCTCACCGAGCTTGCTCTCGGCGCTCACCTTGCCACCGAGCGCGGAGACGATCGCGCGCACGATGTAGAGGCCGAGACCGAGCCCTCCGTAGTGCGTCGCGGAGACTCCCCGGACGAAGCGCTCGAAGATGTACGGCAGCCGCTCCGGCTCGATGCCGATGCCGTGGTCCACGACGACCAGACGCGCGTGTCCGTCCCGCTCCTCGACGGCCACCTCGATCGGCTTTCCGGCTCCGAATCGCATCGCATTCGAAAGTAGATTCGTGACGACGCGTTCGAGCTGCGCGCGATCCCAGCGGCCGACGACAGGACTGTCGGCGGTCACGGTGACCGCGCACTGCGCGCGGTTGAGGCCGTCCTTGAGCTGTGCGGTCGTGGTCCGAACGAGGTCCGCGAGGTCCACCGGCTCGAACGAGAGCTTCAGCAGCTCGTTCTGCATGCGCGACACGTCGAGCATCTCCGCGATGAGCTCCGCGAGCTTCCAACCTTGTCGCTCGACCGTCGCGAGCGCGCGGGCCACCGTCTCGGGCGGGCTCTCCGCCGCGTGTTTGACGAGGTGTTGGACGGTGAGCTGCAAGCTCGTGATCGGGGTTCGCAGCTCGTGCGACGCAACTTGGAGGAACTCGTCGCGCAGTCGAATCGCATCCTCCGCCTCTCGGTAAAGGACGGCGTTGTCGATCGCCGCGCTCGCACGGCGCGCGAGCTCTTGGAAAAGGGGCAGATCCCGCTCGGTGTAGTGTTTGTCCGTGCGGCTCGAGGCGAAGGTGATGGCGCCGAGGGTTCGCCCTCGAGCGCGGAGCGGCACCGCGATGGCCGAATACAGCCCGAGCTCGTGGACGAGGTCGAGCTGCCGAGGATCATCCATGATCTCGGCGATCATTGCTTCCGTGATCTCGGTCTCGATACGAGGCTCGCCCGTCGAGAGGACGAGCCCGGAAGGGACCTTGTCGCGCCGGAAGCGGTGCGATTGTCGGAGCTCGCGAAGCACCGTCTCCTTCGTCGGATCGGCGTGTGCCGCGGCGACGGCGACAGCGTTGCCTTCTCGATCGACGAGATCCACCGTGCACCAATCGGCGAGCGCGGGCACGGCGAGCCTCGCGACCTTCGAAAGCGTCGTCGTGTAATCGAGGGATTCTGCGAGCACTGCGCTCGCCTCGGCGAGGAAACGCGCCGACGCTTCTTCGCGTCGCTGCGCTTCGAAGAGGCGGCTGTTCTCGAGCGAGATGCCGATCTGAGAAGACAATGCCTCGAGGACACGCACGCGCTCGGAGGTGAACGCCCGCGTCGCGAGCCGGTTCTCGAGGTAGAGGACGCCGATGGTCGCATCTTTGCGACGGATCGGGATGCCGAGCGCGGACTTGATCCCGTGCTCGGCGATGTAGCGGTCGTGACCGAACCTCGCGTGACGCGAGGCGTCCGCCAGCACGATCGGCTCGCCCGCGCGGAAGACCTCCTCCACGAGGACGACCGGTGCACGCGACGTTCCGCGCAGCGGAATTCGCTCGAGGACCACCGGCTCGGACACGGCGCCTGCTGCGCGCACCTGGAACGTGCCTCCTTCGTTCAGGACCAGCGCGCCGTGCGTCGCGCCTGCGGTCGCGAGACACACGCCGAGGAGCTTCTCGAGCAGCCGATCGAGCACGACCTCGCTCGAGATCGTCTCGGCTGCTTCGAGGAGGTTCAATAGATCGATCGACGTCGAGTCGCTGTCCGCGGTGACTGGCGTCATCGTCGCTCGCGGGAGCGACACGCCTTTGACAATCTCACGAAACTCGCCTTCGAGCGCGTCGACCTTGGCCGACGCGCCCCACCGGTCATACGCGTCGATCGCGGCGAGCAGATAAAACGCGCCGATCGGGCGGCGACCGACCCCGACACAGCAGCGACCCGCGAGCTCCGCGGCGACGGCTTCGTCCTGCAGGAAACCTTCGTCGCGCGCGCCTTCGATGGCCTGGTCGTACAGCTCGAGCGTCGCCCCGAGCGATCGGGCCTCGAGCCGCGCGATCTCCGCGGCGACGAGCCGATGTTTGTGCCGGAAGTTTTCGGGACAGTCCAAGGCCCACTGCGCGATCTGCTCTTGGTTTGCCGAGATGCGCGCGAGCAGCGCCGACCGCTGTGCGGGGTCGGCCGTCGTCGCAATCGCAGCGTAGGTGAGCGACGAATAGAGGTTCTGCTCGACGACGATGGCGACGCGTTGGAGCGCAGGGACCTCGTTCGCCGCGATGATCCGCTCCTCCGCGAGGTCGTATGCACCGAGCAGATACAAGGTCTGCAGGCGAAGGATGTCGTTCAAGAAGAGCGTGTGAGGCTCGTCGCGCGAACGCTCGCGAAAAGCCCGCTCGTCGAAATCGTCGTCGTCGATGCTCGTTGAACCGTTCGTCCTTCCCTGGAGGCATCGCGTCGCCTGGCGGTAGGGCAGGATCTGGTTCACCGCCCACGGCTGGCGAAGCTTGCGCACGTGCGCGATGGCAGCGCCGCACTCGTTGTGAACCCTACCGAGCGGCGCGCCTGCCGCCCATAAGGCCGCGACGGTGCTCTGAAGGCCCCAAATCGCGCCCTGGAGATCGCCACCTTCGAGGCCGATACCCACGGTGCGCTGGAACATCGGCGCTCGAACCCGCATCGGCTCGTGCCATGGGCTGACGAGCGCCGCGAAGGTGAGGAGCGCTCTGCATTCGCGCGAAGGATCTCGGTCGCGGTACTTCCGGGCGAGCTCGAGCCCCAGGCAAGCGAGGGCGTAACCGCGCGCGCGGTCGCCGATCGCCTCCGCCACGACGACGCCGTAATAGACGAGCGCGAGCGGCGACTCCGGCATCGTGCCGAAGATCAGCGTCAGCTCGGACTCGCGCACGGACGTGAGCGACGCCAGCATGAGATCGCCGGTGGAGTACGCAGCCACGCCCGACGACGCGAGCAAGCGCATGGCGAGCAAGATGGCCGGCTCGCGCGTCTCGGGCGCGTTCAAGAGTGTCTCCATCGTGTAGCCGTGGAACCGCTCGCTCAGCCGATCCAGCTCGTCGCCGAACGCCGCAGGAACCTCGTCGCTCCTCGGGAGCTCCGTGCCGAGGAGCAACAGACCCTCGCGCCCCCAGCGAAGCGCGTCGGCGAAGGCGAGCCTCATGTTGCTCGCCTCGACGCGAATCACACAAAGCTCCGCCTTTTCGAAGGACGTCGTCGCGTTGTCGAGCGCCGCCTCCATGATGGCGTTCGCGAGCGCGAGCTCACCGCAGAGGTACGCGCTCTCGGCCGCGTGCCGGTGGAGCGCCATCGTGAGCGCGTGCAGCGATTGCCACGCGTCGGGCGGCAGGAGATCCATGCCGTGCGCGAGGTAGGCGAGCGCCGGCCCGAACGCGGAGGCGGCCCGCGCCTTTTGACCAGCGCGCAGATCGAGCTCGACGATGCGCCATCGCTCCTCGCCGGCCGCGCCGTCGGCGCCGCGGTTCAGGAGATCGACCGCGCCGAAGAGCCGTTCCTCCAGCGCGCGACCTCTCTTACCCTCGAGCAGCTGCCAACCCGTCGCGCGGTGCAGGGCACCCGCGCGTTCGGGCGTCAGCAGCGAATACGCCGCCTGTCGGACGCGATCGTGGATGAACGAATACCGCGCCTCGACCGCGGTCGGGTGATGCCGCTCCGTCGGACGCTCCAGCGATGCAGGCGCCGGCGTCAGCTCGGAGACCAACAACCCCGCGTGCAGGGCCGGCCACAGATCCCGCGCCGCGTCCGCCTTCGCGACGCCGGCCACGGTCGCGAGCAATCCGAGGTCGATCTGATCCGGTAAACAGGCCGCTACCTCGAGGAGCGCTTGGGTCCGCGCCGGCATCTCGCGAATCGCCGCGACCATCAGCTCGGCGACGTTCTCGGTGACCTCGAGCTTCGCGATCCGCCGCGTATCCCAGTCCCAGCAGCTTCGCTCGAAGTCGAACGTGAGCAGGCCCGAACGTTGGACGAACCGAAGGAACCGCTCGACGAAGAACGGATTGCCGGCGGTCTTGTCGTGGACGATCTCCGCGAGCGGACGCGCGCGCTCCGCCGAGCAGCGCAACATGTCCGACGCGAGCCCGGTGAGCGCGACGACGTCGAGCGGGGCGAGCTCGATGCTCGCGGAAGACTCCCCGCGAGCCTCCGCGATGAGGTCGAGGGTCTTTCGGACCGGATGGTCCGCGCCGATCTCGTCGCTTCGGTACGCGCAAACGAGCAGGACGTGGTGCAGGTCCACTTGCGTCGCCAGCAGGCGCAGCGCCTTCAGCGACGCCGTATCCGCCCATTGCAGATCGTCGAGAAACAAGACCAGCGGCTTGTCCTCCGTCGCGAACGCTTGGACGAGCTGCGTGAAGGTCAAATCGAACCGGTGCTCCGCGGCCGCCGCGTTCACGTCGGCGACGGGCGTGGTCGATCCGATGAGCTGCTCGAGATCCGGGAACAGCTCGGTCATCAGCCCCGCGTTTGCGCCGAGCGCCTCCGCGATTCGGCGTCCGATCTCTTCCGAGACCGCGGGCGGCTCGTTCGACGTGCGAAGAACGAAGGCTCGAACGGCATCGACGATCGGCGCATACGGCGTGTTGCCGTGCAACGGATCGAAGCGCCCCGCGAGCACGGCGCCGGTGGCCTCGAACATCGGTAACAGCGCTCGCATCAGCGAGCTCTTCCCAATCCCCGCCGTTCCGCCGATGAAGATCACTTCCCGCGCGCCCGAGCGCACGCGCTCCCACGCATCGCGCAAGGTTTGCAGCTCCGCGTCGCGCCCATAGAGCTTGCCCGGCGTGAGAAGCTGGCGTGCGACGTCGAGCCGGGCGAGCTCGAACTCGTCGATGCTACGGGACGCTTCCCAACGACGTTGCGCTTCCTCGAGATCCGCGACGAGCGCCTCCGCGGTTTGGTAGCGCTGCTCCGGGGTTTTCGCGAGCAGCTTCATCACGAGGTCGGAGAGGACCTTCGGCACCGCCTCGTTCACCTCGCGAGGCGGCACCGGAAGCGTCGCGAGGTGCGCGTGCACCAGCTCCACCGGATCGGTCGAGACGAACGGCGGTGCGCCCGTCAGCATTTCGTAGAAGGTCGCGCCGAGCGAATAGAGGTCGGCGCGATGATCGACCGGCCGGCTCATCCGACCCGTCTGCTCGGGCGCGATGTAGAGGAGCGTCCCTTCGAGCTCGAGCGCCGGCGCTTCGCGTTGGGTCGATCCTGCGACGTGCGTCGCGAGGCCGAAGTCGATCAGCGTCGCGCGCCGCAGGTCGGCGCTCACCACGACGTTGCAGGGGTTGATGTCGCGATGAATGATGTGCCGCGCGTGGACGTGCCCGACGGTCCCCGCGAGCTGGATCGCGATTCGAAGAAAGTCGTCGAGGCCGAGCGGCTTGTTGCGGACGACTTCCTTCAGGTCGCGAGGGCCGGCATCGCGCAGGACGAGGGTCGTTCGACCCTGCACAGGCTCGAGGGTGATCGGCCGCGCGATGTGCTCGACCTCCAGGAGGTCCCGCAACATCGCGAGCTCGTGCTCCAGCTTCGCGGTGCTCGCGGGAGCGCGGGGACCCGGACGAACCGCCTTGTGGATGCGCGTACGACCGTGCGGTTCGCGGATCCGAAAGAGCACGAAGCGAGGACCGCGATGGATCTCCACGCGTGAGCCGTGCGCCCGGTCCTCGACGTGTTTGGACATGACAACGCCGCCGCTGCCTCCGACACAAAGGGAGCATGGCGTGTGCCCCGCTTGCGCACGCGATCGAATCGAGCGTTTCGTGAGCGCGATGTGCTTGTGTCTATGGCCGGATCAGTGTGCGGTGATCCATCGAGCGAGGTCGTCGATGAGCAGCTCGTCGACGTGCCCCGCCTGCTGGTACTCCTCCGGTGTGCTCTTGCCGGTGCCCGCGATGAACAGGTGGTTCAGCGTGGGGTAGTGCTTGAGCTGCACGTTCGGCTTCTTGCCGATGGCCGCCTCCCACGCTCGGAAATCGACCTCCGTCACCTGATAGTCGCGTCCACCCTGGGCGACGAAGATCGGCATCGATAGGTCGCGCGCCACGTTCGTCGGTTTGTATTTTCCGAGGTCGACCCAGTACTTCGCGCCCGCGCCGAGCACGACCTCGCCGTCCTTCGGTGCGGCGCCGGTTTGCAGCTCGGCGATGCGCTTTTGTGCCTTCTTGACGCCCTCGAGCTGCTTGTTTTCCTCGTCCGATGTCCGCCCGTCGAGGGACGCGATGTACGTCATCTGCTCGATCATCATCTCGGGCACCCCGCGCGTCGCGCCCGCCAGGATGACCAGCCCGGCGAGGTTTTTGGCCTTCTCGCCGATGCGTGGCGCGAATGTGCCGCCGAGGCTGTGACCGGCGACGTAGATCTTCGCCGGATCGATGTCTTTGCGCTTCGACAGGAGATCGATCGCCGCGAGCGCGTCCTCGACCGATTCGTCGTCGATACCGAACGACTTCATGTCGATCTTCGGCCCGTGCTCCTTCGTGCGCTTTTCGTAGCGAAGAACGGCGATGTTGCGCGCAGCCAAGCCGAGCGCGATGTCCTTGAACGGTTTGTTCGGTCCGACGGTCTCGTCGCGGTCGTTCGGTCCCGAGCCGTGGACGAGGATCAATGCGGGGAACGGCCCGTCACCCTTCGGAAGGGTAAGCGTGCCCGGCACCTGCCACGGGCCGGGGTTGACGAGCACGTCTCGCTCGTCGATGCGCGAGGCATCGGCGTAGGACGGAGGCGACCATGGCTGTGGCGTCGGCGAGACGAAGAAGCCGGCGATTTTGTCGTCCTTGTCGAACGCGATCTTCAAGTCGAGGTTCGTCGAGCCGAACTTCGTCGTGACCACGGCGGTGCGGTACGCGCCCGATTCGATCACCGTGGCGTCGACGATCGAGTCGAATGCGCCGACGCCCTTGGCGATTCCGTCCCACGTCTGCTCGAGCTTCTCCTTCGGCAGCGCGCTCGCCATCGTCGCGTCGAACTCTTTGACGACGTCCTCGAACTTGCGAAGGCTGAGGAGCTTCGTGATGGCGCGGCCGTGTTTTGCGGCGGGCGCCTCCTCCGGGATTGGTCCGGAGACGACGGAAGAAGACGATGCGGTTGCGCTCATCGAAACCTCTGCAGATTGCGCGATCACCGCGCTCGCGCTCGATGGAGCGGCGGACGCGGAGCCCCCTGGTTGCGACCCCTCGGAGCCGCAAGCGAACAGAAAGAGCACTGCGAGCGCGATTCGACCGCGCGTGAACGCAGCGTTGCCTGCACGCGGGCAGGCGTCGTTTTCGGATGCCATGTTCTTCCCGAACGGATGTTAGCTCGGAGCTCGCCTGTGCTGACCTCGCGACCGGCCCGCCCTGACGGGCGAGCGGTCCGGTCGCTCCGCATTTGCGCACCGGTGTGAGCTCCGAGCTTTCTCCTTCTTGTTGAACCCAGCTCAGCGCTGGGTTCAACCGTCCGAGAGCAGCGCGATCGCCGTGCCGGCGCCGATGACCAAAAGCTCGACGCTCACGATGATTGCGCCCTCGGGCGTATCGAGACCCCTAGGGTTGTCCTCACCGAACAACAAGTAGCTGCCGCCGATGGCGATGCCCGATGCGAGCGCGACGGTGCCGACGATCATCCCGATCTGAAGCGGCCCGAGGCCGGAGGATTCCTGCTTCTTTCCACGCGCTTGCGGCAAGCTCGGATCCTCTTCGCCGGCTTTCAGCATGCGCGCGAACTGCACCGGAAAGAAGAATCGTTTGCCGATTTGATCCTGTGTGACGTCGAGCTTCCCTTGAAATGTGTTCCCGGGCTGCGAGGTCGCGAGCACGGTGTGTGTGCCGACGTCGAACGCGAGCGCGCGATCGACCGCCGCGGGCGGGATGCCGACGTCATCGATGCGCAGCGAGGCCGCCGCGTCGTTGAAGTCGAAGGTGAAGGTCGCGCGCTTGTCGAAGATGCGCGCGAGCGCATCCGTCTGCCACGCGAGGTAAGCCTCGGAGTAGTCGGCGTTGTCGGAGGCGACCCAATACCAGCCGCTCGCCGCCGCAGTCGAACCGAGAAGGAGGTTCGCGTCGCTCGCGCCGGCGGCCGCACGCCACGACGGCTCGGTGCCGAAGCTCGCCTCGAAATGAGAGAGCGCCTCGAGCGCTTTTCTTCGCTTGTCGGACGGCGAGCTTTCGCCGGAGGCGGCGCGCAACACGACATCCCCGCGCGACAGATCGTCGGCCGCGCTCGTCGGCCCGGCGAAGGCGTTCGTGGCGACGCCGATGCAGAGCGCTCCGATCAGCGCGACGCCCAGGCGCCGGAGATCGGCTCGCCGAGGCGTCGTCGCGCGGCTCACGGCTCCACCACGTGGACGTCGAGGACCCAAGGCCCCGTCGCACCGGAGAGGCCGTCGATCTGCACGTAGTAGATCCCCGCGTCGAGCTCGAGATCGAGGTAGCTCGTCGTTCCGCCGACCGTCGCGGTGCACGCGAGCGGCAGCTCCGTTCCTGGGCAGGAGGGACCACCTCGCACGTTGAGGATCGTGTCGTATCCCGAGCCGCTCATGTCGAAAATCACGCGGCGAGGACCGTCGAGATCGAGCTTCAACAGCTGATCCTTCGCGCCGTTGGGTGGCCCTCCCGAAGCGTCGCACCCGGCGCTGAAGTTGGCGGTCGCGTTGCTGGTGTTGCCTTGGAAGAAGCCCCCCGTCTGCGGGATTTCGACGGCATCGGCGCACCCGTCGGAGAACACGACCAGCGTCGCCGGAGCGTACGGACGCACGAACGCGGTGACCTGTTGCGGCAGCCCGAAGAGGCTCTCGGTAACGACGCGGTAGTCGCCCGCGGCGAGGTTTCGCCGTCGCGCGCGGTTCGGAGACTTCCCTCCGAACCCGCAGGCGAGCAAATCCTGGGGCTCGCAGCCGGGGAGCGCGAGCGAGATGCCACCCGAGTCGAGCTGCGACACGCGTTGAACGAGCAGCACGTCGCTCGGCTCGTCGATCGCGAGCGTATACGCCGCATCGACCGCAGCTTGGAAGCAGCCGAGCTGATGATCGTCTTGGTGCTCGTCGAAGCTGACGTTCCGCGTGACGCCCGGTGTGAGCGGCTCGGCGAGGTCGCAGTCTTCGTCGGCCGGCGGCGGGGTCGGCGGCCCGAGCTCCGCGACCAGATCGATCGTCGTCGGCGCCGTCGAAGACACCGCGAGGTAGTAGTCGCCAGGCTCGATCGAGTGCCGGAACACGTGCGCCGACGCCGCGGTGTGGCAGCTGATTTCGTCCTCGGCGAGCGCACATGCCGCGTCTCGGAGCGAGAGCGAGACCTGACCGTCGCCGTCGGTGCTCACCGCCCAGATGTCGATATCGGAGGGCTCCGTCACCTCGAGGCGGTACACGAGCTCACCCGTCATGCGCACGCACGCCGTCTCGAGATCCGTCGCGGCGTCGACGATCTCCAGCGTGGTCGACGTGCCCGGCTCGAGATCGATCGCCGTACCGCACGTTTCGTTCGTCGGTTTCGGCGTCGCGGGCTCGATCGACACGTCGAGCGTCACGTCGGAGCCTCCGTCGGTCGTCACGTAGAACGGAAGCGCCGTCTGTGCGCTCGGGTCGCCGATGCCGCGCGCGCGAAGGCGCGACACCATGCCGCCGGTTGCGCGCACGAACGAGGCGCCGCACGCGATCTCGGTGCCGGCGTCTCCACATTGGCCCGCGATCGCCGTGCTCACCGCGCTCGCTGCCGTGCGCGCGCGGGCGACGACGTCGACGGGAGGACCCGCGGGCACGATGATCGCCGCGACGACGTCACGTTCTGCTCCGCCGGTCGAACAAGCCGTCGGGTAGTCCGCCGCCGCACCGAACGTGGACATCGCGTACGTCCCGCTCGCCTCGATCGTCAACGCGTCGACGCACGTGTCGTTCATCGGCGCGGCGCAGTCGTCTTCGTCGACCGTCCTGTCGCAGTCGTCGTCGACGGTGTTGTCGCAAACTTCTTCGGCCAGCGACGACACGGCCGGATCGGCGTCGTCGCAGTCTCCGCCGCCCGGGCAATGCCCATCGGGATCGCCGTCGCCGTCGGCGTCGCGGGGATCGTGCCTGCAGCTTTGGTTATCCTCGACGCAGGTGTCGATGGTGCAGATGTTGTCGTCGGTGCAGTCGGGCGGCGGCCCAGGCACACACCCGAGCTTGCCGTCGCAGACCTCCGCGCCGTCGCAGTGCACGCCGTTTTGACAAGGCGCAGGCTCGGGATGGTACCTGCAACGATCGAAGGCTTTGTCACACGAGTCGACCGTGCAATCGATCTCGTCGTTGCACTGGGCGTCTTCGACGCAGGGCTCACCGAGCTCGGGGTCGACGCTGGTTCCCCCGCCCGATCCGCCCTGTGCGCCGCCGCCGACCGACGTCCCGGTCGTGACGAAGGGGTTGTCGGGCGGTGTTCCTTCACACGCGGTGATCGAGCAGGCGATCAGCGCGGCGATGAAGGTACGTGAGGATGCCGGCCGCCCCGCTCGGACGGCCGTCTCGAGGCCGATCATGCGCGGAGGCGACATCCCCGAAACTGTAGCAGTAGCCCCTATGCTCTGGCATCATCGACGAAGCGCGGGCCGGCGAGTCGCGAAGAGGATACCCATCCATGTCTGGTGATCGACTGACCCGAACCGAGCTCTCGTGGCTCCTCACGCAAGAGGCCAAGGCGGCCGCGGAGAAGCTGCGCAAGGGCGTTGGCCTCACCGTTCCACCCCCGCCTCCTCCGCCGCCCCCGTCGTCGTCGGGTGGTGTGGCCTCGCCGTCGGCCCATCCTTCCAGCCACGCTCCGCCCCCCACCACACCTCCGCATCCGGGGAGCACACCCCCGCCGAGCGCGGTCGGTCCCGTGGCGGTGATGTTCACCAACGAGGACACCGGCGTGGAGAGCGTGCTCAACCGTCTCGACGAGACGATGAGCGTCCTCGCGTCGCTCTACGGCGGCCAGCCGAAGGGTCGTCGCGGGCGGATCGACGTCGCCGCCCTCCTTTGGGAAATCGCGCCGGAAGCACGCGTGCAGATCGAGATGGGCAACGGTCTCGACGTCGTCGGCGACGAGAACGAGCTGCGCCGCATGTTGCACGTTCTCATGGCGCTCGGCGGGGATCCCACGGCACAAGGTGCCGTCGCCGTCAGCGTGAAGCGCGACGGCGCGGACATTCGCATCGCGGTCGAGCTCGGGCCCGACAAGACGCAAGGCTTCGACGCGGAGACGCAGTGGCTCTCACGCATGGCGACGCGTTACGGCGGCCAGTTCTTCCTCGAGGGCAACTACAACACGCTCGTCCTCCGCGCGAGCGACGAGCAGCGTGAAGTCGAAGAGCTTCGCAAAGAGCTCGCGGACGCGAAGGCACAGGGTGAGGCCTACGCGCGCGAGCTCGCGGCGGTCATGTCCTCTCGGTCCGAGCCTCCGCCGCCGCCGTCGCAAGGCAGCGTGCCGAGCGGTGACGGGTTGGGCTCGCTCATCGGCATGGCCCGTTCGCTCGTCACCGACGTCCGCGGCATCCTCGCGGCGATCGGTCGCGACATGGTCCCTCTCCGCGAGCGCGGGCGTTGGGGCGAAAAAGACGCGGAAATCGCGGAAATCGCGGCGAGCGTCGGGCGCCACGTGACGGCCGCGAGTGAGGTCGTGAGCGATCTGGCGCGGCTCGCCGGCTGCCCGCTCCACGAGCTGCCCGCGCCCTGCAACATCGTGGATCTGGTGCGCGACGTGGTGAAGGCAGAGCAGCTGCGTGCAACGCGCCACGGGGTCTCGATCCACCTCGAGGCGCCGTCGTCGTCGACCGATGACGTGCTCGCGGTCGGCTCGGTGCACGTCCTTTTCCAAGAGTTGCTCGATGCGGCGATCAGCGTGTCGCCGGCCGACTCGAAGGTTCACGTCTCGGTGAGCGAAAACGCCGGCGGCGTGACCGTCATGTTCGACGACTCGGGCCCTGCGCTCAGCGCCAAGGCGAAGAGCGGCGCGGCATCGCGCGACTACGACGCGCTCGTTCAAGAGCGCGCGGCTGCGCTGCCCCTCATCGCGGCGCTCGCGATTGCGTCGCACCTCCAGGCTCAGCTCACGGTCGAAGACTCGCCCCGCGGCGGCGCTCGCGTGCGCGTCACGTTCCCGCGCTCGCGTTGAACGACGACGCGACTGTTCCTCCGGCGGGCGACGTCCCCGCCGCGAAGCCTCCCGCGATCGAGCACGATCCGTCGCTGGCGATCTGCTTGGGAGCGCTCCTCGCCGGCGTCGTCGACGTCGTCGCCGCAAACGTCGCGACGCCGCTCGGCGGGCCCGGCGTTCGCGTGATGCACGCCGCATGGGACATGGCCCTGCTCTTCGCGCTCGGCCTCGTGTGCGACGGCGTCGTGTTCTCGCTGGACCGGGGCGTGCGCCGGCGATCGAACAAGGCCTTCTGGCTGCTCCTCTGGGCTGTCTCGATCTTCGGGATGTGGTGGACCCTCGAGCGAATCTTCTCGCGCCAGGCCGACGCGCTCCTCGGCGGCAGGTTTCGTGCGCTCCTCTACCCGGTGTTCGTCGTAGGCTCGGGCCTCGGCCCGACGCTGTCGCTCGCGATCGGTCGCTTTCTGGCGAAGCGGCCGCGCTGGTTCTTCTTGGGCCCCGTCGCCGGGCTCGCCGCGCTCGTCGCGAACGAGTTGCTCTACCGCGACGACTACATCGAGATTCACACGGCGATCGTTTGGTGCAGCGCGACCCTCGCAGGCGCGAGCGTCGGTCGGCGTTTCGCTGCATGGTGCGCGACCCGTTCGGAGCGCACGCGTCGAGGTCTCGTCGGCGGCGCGATCGCCGCGTGTGCGCTCGCCGTCGTTCCCACGCCGAACGCCGCGCGTCTCGCGCTCTTCCGTTCTCCGGGAGGCGTCGGCGCGTGGATCTTCGCGAACGTCGCATGGCAACTACCTGCGCTCGACACGGCTCCGCCTGCCGATCTCGATCCGCGATGGCTCGCGGCACGCACCGGTGTCCCCGACCGACCTCCCTCGGAAGAGCGCATCGTTCACGGTGCGCCGGTCGTCGTGCTCCTCACGATCGACGCCGTTCGCGCCGACGCCGTCCTCGATCCTGCGCACGCCGACGAGCTGCCCACCCTCGCTCGGCTGATGCGCGAAGGTGTCACGTTCGACAACGCGCGGTCGCCGGGCAGCCAAACGGCGGTGTCGCTGACGGCGCTTTTCGCCGGGAAATTCTTCTCCGAGATGCGTTGGGATCGCTTCGGCGAAGGATCGTCGCGGTTCGAATACGCCGTCCAAGACCCGACGAAGCGCTTCGTCTCGTCGCTCTCCGACGGCGGCGTCTCGACCTTCAAGGTGGCGAGCCTCACGTTCCTGCGCAACGAGTTCTCCGTCGCACCGGGCTTCACCGAGGAGGTCGTCGTCACCAAAGGCCGGCGTCACGCGCGCGGCAAAGAGGTCGTCGATCCGCTCGTCGATCGCCTGCGCGAGATCGATCCCGACGAGCCGTTCTTCGCGTTTGCGCACATGACCGAGCCGCACGCTCCTTACGATCGCGGAAAGGTTCGCAACGGTCCCGCGTGGGATCGATACGTCTCGGAGATCGCCGCCGCCGACGCACACGTCGCGCGCGTCGTGCGCGCTCTCTCCTCGTCTGCGCTCGCGGATCGAAGCATCCTCATCGTGACGAGCGATCACGGTGAAGCGTTCGGCGAGCACGGCACGCGCGAGCACACCAAGACCATCTACGACGAGCTGCTCCGGGTGCCGCTCATCGTCTGGGGAAAGCCCCTCGAGCACCGCACGGTGGACCAACGCGTCTCGCTGGTCGATCTCGGGCCGACGATCCTCGATCTGTTCGGTCTCGACACGCCCGATTGGAGCGCGGGCGAAAGCCTCGTGCCGCTCCTAGCCGGCAAGGACGTGAAGCTCGAGCGCCCGGTCCTCGCGGAGGGCCGCCTGCGTCGCGCGATGTTCGTCGGCGACCTGAAGGTGATCGTCGATCTGCGCCGAAAGACGATCGAGGCGTACGACCTCGCGAAGGATCCGAAAGAGCTTCGGAACCTGTACGACGTCGACCGTGCGCGTGTCCTACCTGCGCTCGCGGCGCTCCGGTCGTACTTCGACGCACGGTCCTACACGGCCGACGGTTACGAGCCGCTCTACAAGCCCTGAAATCGGACTGAAGTCTTCGATTTTGCAGTCGAACCTTCGTTGAGGGTCGTGGTGCTTGCATCGAAGGATAAGGGGAGGTCTGATCGTCACCGCGCGTACCAGGCGCACACTCCACCTTCACGAGAGACGAGCACCAACATGCAAGGACCGCCGCACGGCTACGGGCCCCCTCAAGGATATCCGCAGCAGGGCTACCCTCAGCAGCAACAGCAGCAGGGCGGCTACCAACAACAAGGCTACCAGCAACAGCCTCAGGGCTACCCGCAGCAGGGTTACCAGCAGCAGCAGGGCTACCCGCAGCAGGGCATGGTCCATCAGGGCCAGCAGGGGATGATCCCCTCCGGTCTCTTGCACCCGGTCCTCACGGTCAAGCGCCCGTTCTGGTCGCTCCTCGGTCGCAAGTTTCACGTCTACGCGCCCGACGGACAGCTCGTCGCCTTCGTGAAGCACCCGCTGCTTCGCCTGAAGCAAGAGTTCACGATCTTCGCCGACGAGGCGCAGACGATGCCGTTGCTCCACATCAAGGGGCGTCAGGTCATCGCGCTGAACCACAACTACGACGTCTTCGACGCGGCGACGGGTCAGATGGTCGGTAGCATTCGCCGCCGCGGTCTGAAGTCGATCTTCCGCGACACGTTCGAGCTCCTCGACCCGAACGATCAGAACGTCGGCCTCTGCGAAGAGGAGGGCGCCGCCTTCCTGCGACGCCTGTTCCCGATCCTCCTCGGCAAGTGGAAGATCGAGCTTCAGGGCCAGCTCGTCGGTCAGATCAAGCAGGTGTTCCGCTTCTTCGTGAAGGAGTTCACGCTCGATCTGTCGCAGAACCAGAACCGCATCGATCCGCGCTTTGCAATCGCCCTCGCGATCTTCGCGCTGATGATGGAATCGGCTCGCGAGTCGGGCTGACGGTTTCTATCTGGCGCGCACGGGCACCAAAACCTGTGCGCGCCATTTGTTTTCTCCCGGGCGTCGCTCGCTAGTCCGCCCGAAGGGCGGCCAGTGACAAAGAAGGGGCTGTCCA
>JABFXY010000082.1 GCA_013361525.1 Polyangiaceae bacterium
CGCCTACAGCCTAATCTCGAAGTGCGTGCGCTTCTACAGATCGGCGAGCCACGACTCATTTTCGCGGGCGAGGATCTCGTTCTGTAGGCGCTGCACCATCTCTTCTTTGGCCGCTTCGTATGTCGTGAAGCGAGACGGCTGGCGGGACTTGACCCCCATGATGAGGATCGCGTCGCCGAGGCGAAACGGCGCGGTGATCTCGCCGGGCTCGAGGGGCATGAGGCGGGCCTCGACCTCTTCGGCGAGTGCCGGGCGTTTACCCATTTGGGCGGCCTGCGTCTTGATCGGCGCGTGGATGCCCATGTCGCCGCCCTTGTCCTTCGTCTTGGGCTCGTCCGAGTACTGCTTCGCCATGTCCTCGAAGCTCGCCCCGGCCTTCAGCTGATTGTAGATGTTCTGCGCTTCTTGCTCGCGCGTCGCAATGGCGGCAGGCGAGGAGCCGGGGAGGATCTTCAACAGAATGATCTCGGGGCGATACTCGCGGCGCTCGCGCTCTTCGCGCACGGCGCGGGTGTACGCGTTCTTCAGATCCTCTTCCGTGATGCGAATGCGACCGCGAACGCGCTGCGAGAGGAGCTTGCCCTCGAGGACTTGGCGACGAATCTCGGCGCGATACTCGACCTCGGACAAGCCGCTTCGTTGCTCGGCTGCGAGGAGCAGCTCGTCGACGGTGAGCTTCTGCTGGCCGGCGACGTTCTCGAGGGCGCGGTCGATCTCTTCGGGCGAGACAGTGACCTTCATGCGCTCGGCCGCCTGCGCCTCGAGCGTCTCCTCCACCATGCGTGAGAGCACGTCCTTGTAGACCTGCGACTCGGCCGCGGTGCGCTGCGGGCCGGCCGGCGCCTTCGACGCGAGTACGCGGATGAGCGGCGCGGCGCGCGTGCGCAGCTCGCTCAGGAGGATCGAGTCGTCGCCGATGACCGCCGCGATCTTCTCGACGACCGCGGCATCGGCAGAGCTCGGCTCGAGCATCGTTGCAGCACCCGCCAGGACGGCGCCGCAAAGGACGAGCTTCGCGAGCGAGGCGATACGCCGCGGTGCGCGCGTGCGGGAGGGGGCCTTCGGCTCCATATCTGGGTGCCTATCGGGTATCTCCGAGCGGGCGTCCAAACAAATTTCGCGGTCTTCCGGGTCCGAATCGGCGTAGAAACTCGCCGTCGACGTATCGTTCGCGCCCATCCCGGACGCGTCGGAGCATCCGGCGCGCCAGCGCGCGAGAGCACGAAACGAGCGGCGTTCGGCGCTCAGAATCCCGGCCCGCAGCAGAGCGTCGTGATTTCTCCGAACCGTGTGAGGTCGACGTTCGAGATGGGCGCGCAGGAGCCGGCCTTCGGGGTCGCCGCGAAGAGCGCGCCGCCGAACGAGGTCGGCCCGCCGAGATCCGCACAGCCCCCGGACGCGAAGCCCAACTGGCTCGTGCCCCCACACACATCGAAAAGACTCACGTTGCCGACGCAGTCCACGCCGGCCGGCGCCCCGCAGCTGCAATCGGCCTGGCTGCAGCTCGGGTCGGTGGGCGGACTTGGATAGAGCACCTTCTTCGTCGGAAACCGCGCGGTGCACGGCTGGTCGCCCATTGCGGCGATGCACACGACTTCGTCCGGGCCCGTCGGCCGCGCGCAAACGCCTTCTTCACACCCTGCGCCTGCACCCAGGCAGGTCTTCAACGACTCGAATGGGATCGCTGGATTCGTCGGGCTCGCGTCGCATGATCCGGTCAGCAATTGTGGGGTCGCTTTCGCGCTCGCGAAAGGTGCTCCCGATCCGGCCGCGCAGGTCGCCTGGAGGTCGATCGACTCGCTGGGTTCGACACATTGGTTGTCTTCGTAGAGCGTCAGCAGCGCCTGACAGCTCACGTTCGTCGGCTGCCCGCACGTGCAGCCGCAAGGGTTGGCCGCATCGGCGAGGACGGCGCCCGCCGGCCCCGCATCGGGATAGCCCGCCGGGCACGCGTCGTCGGCGCCGCGCACGACGAGCGGTCCGATCCATTGCGGATCAGGCAGCAGCGACACACAGACGAATCCACCGCAATCGTTTGCGTCCTCGCAATCGATCAATCCGTCGTCGTCGTCGTCGTTGCGGTTGGTGCAGAGCTCCGCATCATCGGCAGCTCCACCACTGCCCTGTGCGCTCGAGCCTCCGACGGAAGGTGCGGCGCCTTCGGGGCACGCCTCCTCGTCTTGGTCGCACGGCCCCGCGGCACCGCTGCCGCCGCTGCCGGTCTGGTATTCGCCGAACTCCCCGAAGCAGCCGACGAGAACGGCCGCGAGGCCGACCGCCGAGCGACGTATTGCGCTTCCCGGCCGCATCAGAACCTCCCCCCGATCTCCAACATGCCGCGCCCCGGCTCGATGTCGAACGAGACGCGCACGTCGGGCGTATCGGACGAGACGGCGTCGATGATCAACATGCCGACGCCCGCGATGACGGCGGCGCCTCCAATACCCAGCGCCGCGTAGCCACCATTGGCCAATGCCTCACCTTCGGAGGCCAGGTCGTTCGCCACGTTTGCGTCGCCGAGCGGACAATTCGGCGGCTCTGCGTCGGCTCCACATTCGTCGCGGATCGCGCCCGCTCGATCGGCCGCGAGCGCAACCAGGACTGCGCCGGTCGTGAGCCCGCCTGCGCCGACGAGGCCGGTGATCCAACCGGCGGTCGCGAGCCGGTGCGACGCTGCCGGGGTGGGCGCCGGCTGGACGGGCTTTTCGGTCGGCTCGAGGGCGACGGCGATCGATGCCGTTTGACCTCCAACGATCGCGACGGACTGTTGCGACGCTCGAAACCCTGCCGCCTCGACCGACAGGGTGTGCTGGCCCACTTCGAGATCGAGAGGCTTGTCGAGGCCGTCGACCGCCGCGCCGTCGACGGTCACTTTTGCCGCCGCCGTGGCCGGGCTGACCGCCACGCGCAGGCTCCCGACCCGTGCACCGAGATCCTTCAGCGCCTGTCGAACCTGCACCTCGACGGTCTTCTTCCGCTCCGGATCTTTGGTGCTCTCGTTGAGCTCGAGCGCGCGTCGATATTCGCGCAGGGCGACGAGCGTCTTGCCTTCGCGCGCACTGCAGGAGGCGACATTGAGGAGCGTCCCGACGCCCGGATCCGCCGCGAGGCTCTCGCGAAACTTCGGGCACGCATCCGCCCAGCGGCCTTGATCGCCGAGCGCGAGCGCTTCGTCGAACAGCGCCTGGGCTCGAACGGCGTCGCTCTCCCGGACGCGCGAAGGATCGGTCGGCTCCTCTTTCGGAGGTTCGACAGGCGGCTCGTCCTGGGCCCACCCGACCCCCGCCGACAAGACGACCAACCCCGCCCCCGCAGCGGTGATGCATAAGCGAACCGCCGGCATTGCTCGCATGATGCTCGTCATATTCGGCCCATGATAGGCTTTTTTTCCTCGCGCGCGCACGACGGCTCGGGTCCCGCCTGGGGGGTGTGCTCGCTGCGCTCGCACTGGCACCCAAGCCTGTGCGCGCAGTCGCCGGGCTACGGTCGACGGGACCTTGCCGCTCCGCGTCGACGCCATCGGAAGGACGAGCGTCCGAACCCTTCCTTGCGGCACATGGTCCGTTCTGATACCCCCCGCACCGCTATGGCAGATTTTCCGAAGCCCGCCGCTGGTGATGCGATCACGATGAACTCGGACGGCGTTCTGTCCGTCCCCGACAACCCCATCATCCCGTTCATCGAAGGCGACGGGACCGGTCCGGACATCTGGCGCGCGAGCGTGCGCGTCCTCGATGCCGCGGTCGCGAAGGCCTATGCCGGCAAGAAGAAGATCGCCTGGTACGAAGTCTTCGCCGGGGAGAAGGCCTACCTCACATTCGGTGATTGGCTGCCGCAGGGCACCGTCGACGCCTACAAGCAATACCTCGTCGGCATCAAAGGCCCGCTCACGACGCCGATCGGAAAAGGCATCCGCTCGCTGAACGTCGCGCTCCGGCAGATGCTCGATCTCTACGTTTGCCTGCGCCCCGTCCGCTGGTTCAAGGGCGTGCCTTCGCCGGTGCGCGAGCCCGGCAGTGTCGACATGGTGATCTTCCGCGAGAACTGCGAGGACATCTATGCCGGCATCGAATGGGAGGCCGAGTCCCCCGACGTGAAGAAGGTCATCGCGTTCCTCGAGAACGAGATGAAAGTGAAGAAGATCCGCTTCCCCGGCACGAGCGGCATCGGCATCAAGCCGGTCAGCCGCGAGGGCACCGAGCGCCTCGTTCGCGCGTCGATCCAGTACGCGCTTCGTTACGGCCGCAAGAGCGTGAACCTCGTCCACAAGGGGAACATCATGAAGTTCACCGAGGGCGCGTTCAAAAACTGGGGCTACGAGCTCGCCGCGCGCGAGTTCCGCGGCCAGGTCGTCACCGAGCGCGAGTCGTGGATCCTCGGCAACAAGGAAGCGAACCCCGACCTCAGCGTCGAGGAGAACGCCAAGCTCGTCGAGCCGGGCTACGACATGGCCCCGCCGGACAGCAAGAAGGAGTTCTGCGACGAGGTAGAGGCCGCGCTCAAGCTCTGGGACACGCACGGCCAGGGCAAGTGGAAGAAGATGCTCCGCATCAAGGACTCGATCGCGGACATCACGCTCCAGCAGGTCCTCACGCGCCCGAAGGAGTTCGACGTCATCGCGACGCTCAACCTCAACGGCGACTATCTCTCCGACGCGCTCGCCGCGCAGGTCGGCGGCATCGGCATCGCGCCGGGCGGCAACATCAACTACGTCACCGGCCACGCCATCTTCGAGGCGACGCACGGCACCGCGCCGAAGTACGCGAACCTCGACAAGGTGAACCCGGGCTCGGTCATCCTCTCCGGCGAGATGATGCTCCGCCACCTCGGCTGGAACGAGGCGGCGGATCTCGTGATCAAGGGTATGGATGGCGCGATCGCGGCCGGCACCGTCACCTACGACTTCGCCCGTCTCATGAACGGCGCGAAAGAGGTGAAGTGCAGCGAGTTCGGCGACGCGATCATTCAGCACATGGGTTGAGCGTTCGACGCGAGGGCAAAGACCGCCTTCGCTCGAGCAGTTGACGGGTGACGGCTGGCGCGCGGATCATGGCCGCCATGATCAAGCTCCAGCCGAAGACTCTCGAGCGCATCCGGGATCATTTCCGCGAGGTCGGACAACCCGCGAGCGTCGCCTTTACGCGACCCGTCGTGGACACCGATCCGTTCGCGAGCGATCCCGATGCGAAGCGCCGATTCGAGGCGCTGTTCGAGGCGATGTTCCTCATGATCGCTGCCGACGGCGATGTCGCCGACGAGGAGCGCGAGGTGCTTCGCGGCGCGGTGCGCGGCCTCACGGACAACGCCGTCCGTTCCGCTCATATCGACAAGCTCTTCGACCAATGCAAGGCGCGCGCGGGTGAGGGCACGCAGGCCCGTCTCAAGACGATCGCACCCATCCTGCAAGAGGATCCTGCGCTCGTCGAAGCTGCGTTCTCGCTGGCCGCGGCGGTCGCGTTCGCCGACAGCGACATCAAGGACGAAGAAAACGAGCTGATCAACGAGATGGCCGAGGCGCTCGGTATCGAGGGCGACCGCGCCGAAGAGCTCCTGAACCTGCTCGAGAACGAGTCCGCCACCTGAAGCTGGCAACCTCCGCGCTGGTCGCCGCTGAGAAGTCGCCGTCGAGCGAAAGCGTGTCCATGATGCTTTCGCGACGGCGACTGTGGCGCTGATGGATATGGACGCTGCGCCTCGCACCCCGGAGGAGTTCATCGCCGTGCTCGAGGCGGAGCTCCGCGCGACACCGTATCGACCGATCGGCGCTCTCGGTCAGGGCGGGATGGGTGCGGTGTTCGAGATCGAGCACCGCACCCTTCGTCGCAAGCTCGTCATCAAGATCCTTCGAGAGCCGAACCGCCCCGATCTCGAGGATCGACTGCGGCTCGAAGCGCAGGCGCTCGCGCAGCTCTCGCATCCGAACCTGCTGCAAGTGGTCGACTACGGGCACACCGCGTCCGGCCGGCCGTTCCTCGTCACCGAGCGGCTGGTCGGCAAAACGCTGAAAGAGACGGTGGGCCCCACGGGATCGTTGCCGATGCACGAGGCTGCCACCTACGTGACGCAAGCCCTCGGTGCGCTCGCCGTCGCGCACCGCGCGGGGATCGTTCATCGCGACATCAAGCTCGACAACCTCTTCCTTTGCGATGCGGACGACGCCAACGAAAAGCGTGTGAAGGTGATCGACTTCGGCATCGCGAAGCTCGTCGGCGCGGAGGGCGGGGGAGCCGCGGTCAACGTGCAGCCGCTCGAGAACCCGACCGCCGAAGGCTTCATGGTCGGCACGCCGAGCTTCATGTCGCCCGAGCAGGTGACGAACCAGGCCGTCGACCACCGTGCCGACATCTATGGCATGGGCGTCGTGCTCTATCGCCTACTCGCCGGCAGAAACCCTTTCATCTGTCGCGATCTCATCGAATACGCAGCCGCCCACGCGGGGGAGATTCCGGCGCCGCCTTCGACGTTCGGCGCCATCCCTTCGGCGCTCGACGGCGTCGTCCTTCGCGCGCTCGAGAAGCAGCCGGGCAAGCGCTACCAAAGCGCAAAGGAGATGATCGAAGCGCTCGCGTCGTTCACGAAGCCGGCGCCTCTGCCGGTCGCAGCTGCCGCCCCCGTCGGGGTTACCCCGCGAGGGGGCACGCAGATGCTCATGTCGCGAACGGTCGCAATGGAGGGCGCGCCGATCGCACCCGCGCAGTCCCCCGCGACGGGTGTCGCGCCGAGAGCGGGGACGCAGCGCATGTTGTCTCCGCCTCAAGGCTTCGCGGCTTCACCTTTCCCGCAGGCGCCCGTCCCGTTACCCGCGCCGCCGGCCCCGCGTGCCCCGATGCAGTCGGCCCCACAGCACGCGATCTCGTATCCGCAGGCGCAGAGTCTGCCGGCGAATCTCAGCCAGTCGACGCACCACGGTCCGGTGCCCGCACCGATCGCAGCCGCACCCTCGAAAACCAGAACGATCGAGATTGTCGCGCTCGTGGTCGCAGCGATCTCCGCGGGGGCGATCGTTTGGTTTGCGCTGAGGCTCGCCGGGGTTCTTCGCTGACCGCCGACCGCTGATCGCCACTCCCGACCGCCGATCCACGCTTGCTATCCCGCGCTCGCCTTCGGCGCGCCGAGCCTCGTGGGAGCCGCCCCGGCCGGTCTCGCTACGCTCGACGTGGCCTGCCCCACTCGGCTCTGTTGCGCGCAAATCATTTTCGTTCAAGTCGGGATTGGCTCGGACCACAAAGCACGCGAGGCCCATCAGCCTCGCGCGTTCTGCCCACGGTCCCGCTATGATGCCGCCGCTCCGATGACCAACGATACGAGCCGGGCAACTGCCGACGCGCTCGCCGCAACCCACCTAGCCACCGAGCACGGCGAAAAGGGCGTGGTTTGCGAGGCGGGCCGTGTCTACGCCGGCCAATACCTCGTACGCGGCCTGCTCGGCTACGGCGGAATGGGCGAGGTGTATCTCGTCGAGCATCAGATCCTCAAAGCGGATTTCGCGCTGAAGGTCCTTCGCCCTTCGTACCGAATCCGCCCCGACATCGTTCAGCGGTTTCGCGCGGAGAGCCGCGCCCTCTGGGAGCTCTCCCACCCGAACTTCGTGCAAGTGCACCACGCGGGCGACGACCCGGAGATCGGCCCTTACATCGCGATGGAGGTCTTGCGCGGCAAGACCCTCGCGCAGCTGATCGAGACGAAGGGAAAACTCAGCATCGAGGACGCGCTGCCGATCGCGATCGACATCGCCGATGCGGCGCAGGCGATGCACGAGGCGGGCATCATCCACCGCGATCTCAAGCCCGATAACATCTTCGTCACGACCCGCGACAACAAGGACAAGCGCCGGTGCATCAAGCTGCTCGATCTCGGCGCGGCGAAGATCGCCAAATACGGCGGCCCCGCCACCGCGGAAAATCGCACGATCGGGACGGGCAAATACATGAGCCCGGAGCACATTCGCTGCAAACCCCTCGGGCCGACGAGCGACATCTACGCGCTCGGTCACATCGTCTACGAAATGGTGGCCGGCAAACATGCATTCGGCGCCCACCACCCGAATCCGACGCATTTCGACTATCAGCTTTGGCACCTGAACGCGAAGCCGGACCCGCTCGACGAGCGGATGCCGGGCTCGCCCAACGATCTCTCCGAAGCGCTCACGCAAGCGATGGCGAAAGATCCGGCCCATCGCTTTCAGACGATGTCCGCATTCGCCTCGGCGCTTCGTGAGGTGTTGCGGCGCCATTCGGTCGGCAAGGCGAAGGGCGGTACCGAGCAGATGAAGCTCGACGCCGGTGACGCGCGCACGATCGAGGACATCCTCAGCTCCGAGAGCCCAGACGGGCAATGGTCCTTCGTGGACCCGAATGCGCCCAAAAAGAAAACAGGCACCGAGACGGCCGTGGTCGGAACGACGAAAGACCCCGTCTCGAAGGGCTTGGTGCTCGGCGCAGCAGCCGCTGCCGCTGCCGGCAACACGCGCGCATCCGCCCCCAACATCGACGACGCGGGTGGGAAGGTCGTCGCCTTTCTAGTCGCGACCTCCGGAGCGGATTCGGGCCGCCGTCTCGACATGCAGGCGCGCACGTACGTCATCGGTACCGATGCGAGCTGCAACGCGCCGCTGGCGGACCCCAGCGTCGCGGCGAAACACGCGCGCATCGTCGTCAACCCGACGGCGATCATCGAGCTGCACGATGATGCGAGCGGCCGGACGTTCGTGAACGATCGCGCCGTGCCGTACGCCGTGTTGAAGCATGGCGATCGGCTTCGTTTCGGCGCGGTTTCCTTCGATTTTCATTTGATGGATCCGACGCGCCACGGGTTCGGCTCGCACGGCACGATGCGAATCGACGGCCCGAGCTCGAAGCCCCAATCGCAGAAGACGCAGGCTTCGAGCCCCGACGGCGCGCTGCGCTCCACATCGCCGCCGACGACCGCGCCGCCGACGACCGGTCGCAACCTCAGCGCGACCGTGAACAGCGACGACGAAAAGCCGAAGCGCAAGCCGCTCGCGCCGACGCCGCCGATGGGGGTCGAGGCCCGCCCGTGGACACCTCCCGTGGCGTCGCCGCCCGCAGCCCCGGCGCCTGCGTCTCAGCCGCGTCGCTCCCGCACGATGATGGTCGCCGTCGCGCTCGTCGTCGTGGCGTGCGTGATTCTCGGTGTCGTGGCCGCGCTGCGTCTCGCGAACGTCCTCGGTTCCTTGGAGCCGAGGTCGGAGCACGAGAAAACGATTGCGCCGTGTTGAAGTCGTTCGTCGCATGGTGGACGAAGGTGAGCCAGCTCGGCACGGCCGGGCTCAGCACCGAAGACGAGCGTAAAACTCGCCTCCTCAATCAATGCGCGATCATCGCGGCGGCGACGCTCTTCGCGTTCAGCATCGCCTACTTGACCGACCCGGAGCGCTTCTGGTTCGCGCTGGTGCTCAACCTTGCGTCGGCTTCCGCGCACATCGCGGTGCCGAGGCTGGTCGCGCGACGCGCGCGGCGCCTGGCGCTCGGGCTTTTCCTGTTTGCGTGCAATGCACAGCTGACGGCCATTGCGTATTATCTCGGGCCGGATGTCGGGTATCAGTACTACTTCTTTGCATTCGCGGCCGTGGTGTTCCTCGTTACGCCGCGCTCCGATTGGATTTTCTATCCGTGTTGCGCGCTGAGCCTCGCCGGGTATCTCTATTTCACGTTCGTGATGTCGCAATCCGACGCGGTCGTGCAGATCGACCCGGCGATCGCGAAGCTCGGGAGGGCGGCGACCATCAGCACGACGTTCGGCACGCTGGTGCTGCTCGGCTATCTGTTCGACGCCGATACGCGCCACGCCGAAAAGAACCTCTCCATCGAGCACGAGCGGAGCGAGCAGCTGCTCTTGAACATCCTGCCGCAATCGATCTCCGAGCGCCTCAAAGGTGGACAGAAGTCGATCGCCGACGGCTTCAGCGAGGTGAGTGTTCTCTTTGCGGACATCGTCGGCTTCACCGAGCTGAGCTCGAGGATGCCTCCGGCCGCGCTGGTCCAAGTGTTGAACGACGTGTTCTCTCGGTTCGACGAGATGGCGGATCGCTACGGCCTCGAGAAGATCAAGACCATCGGCGATGCATACATGGTCGCGGCGGGTCTGCCGGAGCCGCGCAGCGACCACGCCGAGGTGGCCGTTCGGATGGCGCTCGGAATGCGCGATGCGCTCGCCGAGATGAACGCCGAGAAAGGGTACGGCCTATCGCTCCGCATCGGGGTTCACTCCGGACCGGTCGTGGCGGGCGTCATCGGAAAGAAGAAGTTCATCTACGACCTCTGGGGCGACACGGTGAACACGGCGAGCCGCATGGAGTCGCACGGCGTCAAAGACGCCGTCCACGTGAGCGAGGCCACGGCGGAGCTCGTTCGCGGCAAGTTCCAGCTCGAATCGCGCGGCACCATTCAAGTGAAGGGCAAGGGCGACATGGTCACGTACATCGTGCGTGAGGGGTCCGAACCCGCTCCGAGTGCGTAGCTCCCTTTCGGTTTGAGCCCGTCTCGGTTAACGAGGGGTATGCGTCTCTGGAGCCGGTTCTTCCAGGTCGCCTCGGCGGCGGTTTTCCTCGTTGCGAGCAACGCCTGGGCGGATGACGACGCCGCGCAGGTGCCTGCGCCCGCACCGGAGCAGCCCGCGCTCGCAGCTCCGGCCGCACCGGAAAAGGCAGCCGCTTCGACGAGCACCGATTGGTGCTCGTCCGAGCTCGAGACGCTGCCGCACGATGTCTGCTACGCGCCCGGCCCGGTCTCCAAAGCTGGCAAGCGGACGCTGGTCATCTTTCTTCACGGGCTCACGCAGGTCGACAGCGGCTGGCAGCACTCGCTGCAGCGCGGGATGAAGCTCGCGGGCAAACGTCTCGGCTTCAGCTTGCTGACGCCGAAGGGCCGCACGAAGGTCGGGCCAGGCAAGAAGGAAGACACCATTGCGTGGCCGATCAATCCGAGTGTGCGCGCGGTGGAGGACGAAGTCATCGCCGAGTGGATCGAGGCGAAGGAGCTCGTCGAGAAGCGCGACGGCGCGAAGTTCGACGAGGTCTTCGTTATGGGCTTCTCCAATGGCGCGTACTACGCTTCTTCGCTCGCGCTCCGCGGTCGCCTGGAGGTCGATGGATATGGTGTCTTCGCGGGCGGCTCGGCGCCGAAGGGCACGACGTCGTCCTCGAAAGGCGTGAAGAATCGCAAGCCGGTTTTCGTCGCCATTGCGTCGAAGGACGAGACGGCCAAAAAAGGACGCGAGCTCGCCAAGGCGTTGAAAGAGCTCAAATGGCCGAACCGCGTCGTCTCGGCGCCCGTCGGTCACGTCGTCGCCGACGGCCAGCTCGAGCAATCCCTCGAGTATCTGCGGGCGCCCGACAAAAAGGCATCGGCGAAGGCGCCTTCCGAACAGAGCGGTTCGAAGAAGAAGACGGCGAAGAAGTCGGGCAAAACGGCGAAGAGCACCAAAAAGAAGACGAACAAAAAGCGATGAGGCGAACAGGGCTTTTTCTCTCGCTGGCGCTGGTTGGTTGTCCTTCCCAGAGCGAAGGACCGGATGTTCCGACGAATACGACGCCGAGCGGCGCCGCGACCGTCGAGGCTCCGGCCGGCTCCGTTCCGGAGGCGACCGCGGTCGAGCTGCCCACCGACGTCGTGCCGCGCGCTTATCGGCTCGATCTCCACGTCGATCCTCGAACGACGCGGTTTCGCGGGCATGTCGAGATCGACGTGCAAGTCGTCGCGCCGACGAGCATGGTCGTGCTTCACGCGCGCGATCTCTCGATCGAAAAGGCGACAATCGAAACGGGCGGCCGAACGTTGGTGCCCACGACAGCGTCTCGTCGCGCATTCGGCGGTCGAGAAGAGCCGGAGGAGCTCGTCCTTCGATTGGGGGAGAAGCTGCCCGTCGGGCCGGCGACGCTCCGGTTCGATTACGACGCGCCGTTTGCGAACCTCAATGGCATCTACAGGGCCGAATCCGATAACCGCTGGTTCGCGTTCACCCAGATGGAGCCGACGGACGCGCGCCGCGCTTTCCCGAGCTTCGACGAGCCCCGCTACAAAACCCCGTTCGAGCTCACGCTCACGGTGCCCAAAGGCATGACGGCCTTCGCCAACGCGAAGGAGGCGTCTCGGAAGGAGCAAGGCGAGGAGACACGAATCACGTTTTCACCGACCGAGGCGATTCCGACGTATCTCGTCGCGCTCGCGGTGGGCGACCTCGAGACGAAGGCAGGCGGCGCTGCTTCGGTTCCGATTCGATTCGTCGCGCCGCGCGGCCGCGCAGCGCTCGGCGGCACGACCCTGGATGCGACGGAGAAGACGTTGAAGGCGCTCGAAAACTATTTCCAGCGTCCACATCCGTTTCCGAAGCTCGATATTGCCTCCGTTCCGAACTTCGGCCCCGGCGCAATGGAGAATGCGGGCTTCGTCACGTTCCGTGAGGAGCTCGTCGTGCTCGACGACCGTTCGCCCGCGACGCTGCGACGCCGCATGCAGCTCATCATGGCGCACGAGCTCGCGCATCAATGGTTCGGCAACCTCGTCACCATGCGTTGGTGGGACGACCTCTGGCTCAACGAGGGATTCGCGACGTGGATGGCGCCGAAGACCTGCGACGCCGCTTTCCCCGCTTTCGGTAGCGAGGCGGAGCGTGTCCTCGATCGCACGTATGCGATGAACGCAGACATTTTGCCGTCGGCGCGTGCCGTTCGGCCGAAGGTCGAGCTGTCGGATCAGATTCGAGAAGCCGGCGGGTGGAGCGCCTATCAAAAGGGGGCGTCGGTCCTCGCAATGCTCGAGTCTTGGATCGGCGAGGAGACGTTCCGAAAAGCGATTCTCGACTACGTGAACGAGAATGCGCACAAGAGCATTACGTCACCCGCGCTCTTCGCGGCGCTCGATCGAGCGGCGAACAAGCCGGTGTCGAAGGTGGCGTCCTCGTTTTTGGATCAGCCGAGCCTGCCGGTGGTCAAGGTGACCGTCACCTGCAATGCCGATTCGAAGGGGTCGAAAGCCGCGCCTCCGGCCGCCGCCACGGCGAAGCTCGAAGCGACCGACGCAACCGGCGGCGGGCGGACATGGACGATCCCGGTGTGTCTCCGCGTCGGCAACTCGGCGAAGCCGACGTGCACGGTGATCGAGAGCGGAAGCGCCACGGTTGTCCTTCCAGCTTGTGATGCGGTGTTCCCGAACTTCGAAGAAGCCGGCTACTTCCGCTACGAGCTCGACGATGCCTCGCAAAAGCGGCTCGCCGCCGTCTTCGACAAGCTCGACGAGCGCGAGCGCGCAGGGTTTCTCCTCAATGCGTGGGCCCTCGTCCTTCTGGGGCGCGCCGAACCGGCGAGCGTCGTCGATCTCTTGAAGACGGCTTCTCGCAAAGGCGAGACGTCGCGCATCGTCCTCGAGGCCGTGGTGAACGTGCTCTACGACATGGACCGCTTCTACGTGGACGACAAGAACGCGCAGGAATTCGCCGCATTCGTCACGTCGCTGCTCGCGCCGCACCGCAAGCGCCTCGGCATGCCGAAAGCCGGCGTGGCGGAGCCCGACGTGCTTCGCATCCACCGCGCCTCCGTGCTGGGCGCGCTCTTCGACCTGGCCTCGGACGCTGCCGTCGCGAAGGACTTGGAGCCGATCGCGCGTGTGTACCTGTCCGATCCGGCCAAGGCGGATCCGGATCTCGGCCCGCTCGCCGTGCGCGTCTCCGCGCGGGCGGGTGGCGCTGCCCAGAAAGAGCTCGACGAAAAGCGCCTCGTCGCAGCGAAGACCCCGGACGAACGCGTCGCCCTCGTCGCGGCGATCGCCTCGCGTCGCGACCCGAAGGATCTGGCGCAAGCGCTCGATCTATTCGCAAATGGCACGATTCGCGCTGGTGATTGGCGTCATCTACGAAATGCCATCCTGCGTTACCGAGATGGCCGCGACGTGTTTCACGCGTATCTGATGGGCCATTTCGACCAGCTCAACAAACAACTCGGCTACGCCGGCGCGCTCACCAGCACCATAGGTGCGACGTGCAACGTGGAGCAGGTTGGCAAACTCACCACGTATTTCGAGCCGAAGCTCTCGTCGCTCGAGGGTGCGCAGCGAGGGTTCGACGAGGGTGTCGCCGAGGCGAAGCGCTGTATTTTTCTGCGCAACAAGGGCATTCCAAAGTTCCGCTGAGCGGCGGCGACGGCCCTGGGAGCGACGGATTCGCGAGACCGGCAAACCGGCTTGAATCTTGCTGATTCCTTCCCTCATGCAGCCGCTGCCGGAACCCTCATCGCAGGAGACCCGGGTCCGCGACGTCATGACGCGCAACGTGGCGGTCGTGCGCGAAACCGACACGTTGGCGTTCGCGAGCCAGGTTCTTCTCTGGAGAGCCATCCGACACCTGCCGATCCTCGATTCGGCGGATCGGGTGGTGGGGATTCTGAGCGACCGCGACCTTCTCTCGCACGTGCTCGAAGGGCCGGCAGGCTCGCAGCCCGTTCGAGATTTCATGACTCGAACGGTCGAGACGATCTCGGAGGACATGGCGCTCGCGGAGGCGAGCGCCCGGCTTCGGGAGCATCGCGTCGATGCGCTGCCGGTGGTCGAGCGGGGCGCGCTGATCGGCATCCTCACCACGTCGGACATCCTCGCGGAGCGGGGCCGCGCGCTTCGCAAGGCGAACGCCGGGACGACCCCGCGCGCCGCCGACGTCATGCGCCGTCGCGTCGCCTCGGTTCGCGCGCACGACACGCTCGAGACGGCCATCGTCAAGCTCCTCGACTCGGACATCCGCCACCTGCCCGTGGTGGACGAGGACTTCCGCTTGGTCGGGATCCTCAGCGATCGGGACATTCGCTCGACGGTCGGCGATCCCCGGCGCTCGCTCGAGACCGAAGGCGGCCCGGAGGGGACCTTGTCGAAGCTGTTCGTCGAGGACTTCATGACGAAAGAGCCCATCACGGTCTCGCTCGCCGCCAGCGTCCTCGATGTCGCCGATATCTTCGTGAGCCAGCGCATCGGTGCGGTGCCCGTCGTGCGCGACGACGACACGCTGCTCGGAATCATCTCTTACGTAGATGTCATCGCCCACTTCGTCGGCCGTCCCCGCTGAGGTCGCGCCGGCGGCGCGCGAGCGTGACAGGGCCCGAGGAGGTCAGTACCGTGACCATCGCGTGGTTTCGAACGGCGCGGCACACGACGAAAAGATCGGACCCGTCGCGTACGGCTGGCTCTCGGTCGCGACGGCGCTGACGACGCTCGCGCTCAAAGCAGTCGCTGCATGGATCACCGGATCGGTGAGCCTCATGTCCGACGCGTTCGAATCGATCGTGAACGTCGTCGCAGCGGTTCTCGCCGTCGTCGCGCTCCGCGTCGCGCAGCGTCCCGCGGACGACAAGTTCCCCCACGGCTACGAGAAGGTCGAATACTTCTCGAGCGGGTTCGAGGGCGCGCTCATCGTCGTCGCCGCGGGCGGGATCGTATTCGAGGCGATCCCTCGGCTCGTCGCGCCGGAGCCGATCCAGTCGATCGACACGGGGCTCGTATTCACCGCGGCGGCCACGGCGCTCAACGTCGCAGTCGCGCAGGTTCTCTTTCGCGCCGCCCGAAAACATCGCTCGATCGCGCTCGAGGCAGACGCCCATCACTTGATGAGCGACGTGTGGACGTCGGTCGGTGTGTTCGCCGCGATCCTCGCGGTGCGCCTGACCGGTTGGCACCTGTTGGATCCGTTCGCGGCGCTCCTGGTTGCGGCGAACATCGTTCGGATCGGTGTCTCGCTCGTCGGTCGCTCGATGCGAGGCCTGCTCGACGCGGGCTTCGACGGTGAAGAAGCTGAGAAGGTTCGCGCGTCGCTCGACGCGCTCGCCGCGAAACACGCGATCGAGTTCCATGCGCTCCGCACGCGCCAAGCCGGGTCGAGGCGTTTCATTGCCGTCCACGTCTTGGTGCCGGGGACGTGGACCGTTCAGCACGGGCACGACCTCTGCGAAGAAGTCGAGCACGAGCTACGCGATCTCGCGCCGCGCACGACGGTCTTCACGCACCTCGAGCCGATCGAAGATCCTCGATCGTTCGACGACCAGCATCTGGATCGATAAGCCAGTCGAACGAGCGAGCGCCGGGGCTCGGGATCGAGCTGCCCCCTGCCACGTCGATGGAATCGATGGTGCAGGATGACTCCCGGAGGCGCACATGAACGCGTTGTATCGATTCGCACCGACGGCGCTCGTCATGCTCTCTGCGGCGTGTGGTGATCGCGACCGCGTGGTGAAGGATGGGGAGAAGCCTCCTCGACACGAGACGCACGTGGTGGCGCGCGGCGCGGGCTGGCAAGAGGTCACCGCGGATTGGCCTCGGAGCTCGAAAGAAGCGGCGCGGTTCATGAGCGACAAGTACGGCCCGCCCGACGAGATGACGCCGACCGAGCTCAAATGGTTCGATCGCGGCCCGTGGAAGCGGAGCATCGTGTCGCGCGAGGAGGTGCCGCACGACTGGCCGTCGCCGCACGTCGACGTCCTCGAGCAGGTGATAAACTTTCGAGTCCCGCCCGAAAAAGCCGAAGATCTGACGACCTTCGACGGGAGCGTGATGTTCGAGCGCACGAAGGGTGAGATGTCCGCGCGCTGCGGCGGCGAGGGCGCAAACTTCCTCGCGATCAACCTGGCGCGCGACATCGTCGAGGACACGCGCTCGGTGCACGACGCGCGACGCCTCTACGAGGAGACGATGAAGAGCCACGAGGCCGGGCGTTCGCCCGAGCTCATGAAGAGTCTGTTGTTCATGCCGCCGAAGAGTGGCACCGCGGATCGCGACCACGGTGCCACCGTCTCGTCGCTCGACGTGGATTGATCGTCACCCGGACACGTAACGCAGCGGGGTCATGTCCACCTCGACCTCGCGCCGCCGGTCGCTCTCGATACGCGGGAACATGATGCGGAAATCCTCGGGAAGCTGCCCACGAACCGTCTCGAGCTGGCCCGGTGAGACCCAGGTCGTGAGCGCCGTGATGACGCCTTCGAGGATCTCGCGCGCGCGAAGCGGATGGACGCCGAGTGCCGACTCGATCTCGCGCTCGAGTCGACCGGTCGTGATCCTTCGATCCGGGCCGTCGAGATGAGGAAAGATGTGCTCCTTCAACGTCAGGGGAAGCTGCGACAAGAAATGCCGCGCGAGATCGGGCGTGATTCGCCTGCAAATCGCCCCGAATACGACCTTGATCACGCGATCGACCGGGCCGGGCTCCTCGAGGCCGGTGTGCCGGCCGACGAGATCGAGGAACCGCGTGTACGTCGCATCGGCGCGCGCCGCGCTTCGCACGATGGGGTCGCGAACGGTGTCGTAGATGCGCCCGGGATGAATGGGTCCGCGTGCCTTGTTGCGCGAAGGGAGCGACAGCTGGGCCCGCACGATATCGGACAGGATCCGCGGGGGGAGAATGCCTTCGACGAGGAGGTCGTCGAGCGTGACGATGCCGATGGGTTTGCCGTGTCGGTCGACGATCGGAACGCGCCGGCACCGCGCCTCTTGCATGGTCCGCGCGACGTCCTCGATGCGCGCGTCGACCGGCAGCGCGTGAACGTCCTCGGTCATGATGTCGCCGACCGGGACATCGCGCGGGTGCGCGTGGCTGGCGACGATCTCGGCCATGAGATCGCGATCGGTGAGGATGCCCAGCAGGCCGTGCCGGTCGGCGACGAGCACGCAGCCGATACGGTTGTCGACCATCGCGCGCGCTGCGTCGAAGGCGCTCGCGTTCGGGCGCATGACGACCAACCGACCGTAGAGGAACCGTTCGAGCGACATGATGACCTCCGGCTTCGATGCAGCGTCAGAACCGACCGATGGACCTGCAGCTCCCGACCGTCGGCGGGCGATTGGGCGGCAGGGTCTTGCCAGATGGGTGCCGGCCGAACCCCGGACGAAACGTCGCTGCAAGCGGACCTGACCCGCCAGGGGCGATCGAGCAGATCCGCCTCAGCCGAGGGCTACCGCCACGACGAGATCGCCCACCGTCACAGGACATCGTGTACGCTCGTTCGCATGCGGGGGCACGGGGCGCGGCCGCGCTCGGCGATGAGGCTCATCGGGGATGCAGCGTTTGCTGCGCTTCGATGTCGTGAAGATCTACTTCGCGGAGACGGCGATACAGCCTTCCGCAACTTCGTGCAGCTCTCGCTGATGCTGCGCGACTTGCGGGCGCGAATCACCGCTTCGGATGTCGTCGATCGCCGGCGTCTCGACGCCTTCCTGCCCGCGCTTCAAACGGAGCGGAGCGATCTCGCGCGCGGCCTGCGAGCGTTGCAGCCGGTGCCGAAGAATCACGAGCACGTCCGCGCGGCGGCGCGCGCGACGGCGGAGCGTTGCCGGCAGGTGCGCGTATACACGCGAGAGCAGCTCGTGCGTCTACAAGCATCGCAGCGTTCGCTTCAGCAGGCGTCGCGTAGACTGCTCGGTGTCGACCGCCCGAGCCGAGGTCCCTTCACCTCGCCCGCGATCGCATCGGCTCACGTCTGAAGCCCGCGTGAGACGCTGCGCTGAGGCCCCCGCACTGCGAGGGCTCGCGCCACACCTGGGGCGAGCGTGCGCGAGCTGAAGGACGAGCGTTTGTGCCTTCGCGATCGATGCCGTGGCACTTTGCGACCATCGACCTTCGTCAGGTGCCCAAAAACGGGCAGAGGAAAGTGGCCCGTCGGTTGCGTATGGCTCCGTCCCACAATGCGCGGCACGCACCCGAACGGGAGAGCATGATGGCTGATGGCGGCGATTCGATGGTGGAGCGTTTCGACGACGATCTCGCCGATCATCGAGTCGTGCGTTCGCGGCAGCCCGTCGCGACCAAGAGCTGCGGCACCTTCCTCACCGACCGGAACGGGATCGTCAGCGACGTGAACCTCGACGCGTGCGTTCTGGTCGATCTCGGTCGCCGCTATCTCATCGGTAAGCCGCTCGATCTCGTGTTCGTCCGCGCCGATGGCCCGCGGCTCGCGCGGGTGCTCGCGTCCGTCGAATCGTCGCCTGCCGGCGTCTCCGATCACGTTCGCTTGCGCACGCGCACGGGCCTTCAACGACCCGTGCGTATCGAGGGGACGCTGTCGTCCAATGGCGATCACGTTTTTTGGCAGGCCTGGGCGCGCTCGGCATGACCGACGGCGGCGGCGTGTAGCGACCTTCCTCGTTCGCGTTGTTTAATGCCTCGATAGCGAGTTGCCGCCGGAACGGTCCTCGCACGCGTGCTACCGATTCAATGGGGGCATGCGGATCCTGATCGTCGACGACAACGTGGTCTTCGCGCAGGTCATGCGGCGCGCGCTCGTGGAGAAGGGGCACGACTGCGGCGTCGTGCACGACATCAACGACGCCGAGGAAGCGGTCGTCATGAACACGTTCGACGTGGTCGTCACCGATCTCCACGTTCACCAGGCGAGCGGGCTCTCCCTGCTGGAGCGCGTCATGCTGCTTTGTCCCGGCGCGTTGCGCATTTTGATGTCCGGTTCAGCCGACGCTGACGCGCTCGCGGCGGGCATTCGCGTCTCGCACATGCAGCTCTTGAAGCCCTTCAGCCTGGACGCCCTCTGCGACATCCTCGAGGAGCACGAACGGCGTACGTGAGGCGATCGCCGATAGGCTGCATCCCTCGAAATGCGATAACGTCCGCACCTCGTGAAGCGCAATCGAGACTCGTCTGCCGACCTGCCGCGCGACTCCTCGCGGCGAAGCGAACGGCCACGAGGCTCGTCCCCGCCGCGCCCGCGCCGCGGCTCCCACCCGATGGATCGCCTCCTCGCGGTCGCGCAAGAGATCACCCACACCGGCAGCTGGGAGTGGGACGTCGCGACGGGGACGGTGCGCGCCTCGAACGAGCTCTTTCGGATCGTCGGTCTCGAGCCGCAATCGGGCGCGATGTCCTTCGAGATCTTCCTCGAGCGACTGCATCCTGACGATCGTGTCAGGATCCGAGATGCGATCGACGACGCGTTACGCCGGCGCGAGCGCTTCCAGCTCCACGCGCGCATTTGTCGTCCCGACGGGACGCTGCGCGAGATCGATACGGTGGGGGAGGCCGTTTGCGACGACGAGGGAGGCGTCGCGAGCGTCGTCGGGACTTGTCGGGACGTCACCGACGAGCGGCGCCGCGACGAGACGCTCCGGCTTTATGCGGACATCGTTCGCAACGTCCAAATCGGCCTGACGGTTTGGGAGATCGAACCCGACGGTCGCGAGGTGAGCGACGCCGGTCCCGGTGCTTGCGCGCACCTGCCGAAGCTGCTCGCGTTCAACCCCGCGGCGGAGGCCGCGACACAAATGGCGCTCGCGCCGGAGCTCGGCAAGACGTTCGCCGGAGTATTCCCATTTGCCTCCGAGACGGAGCTGCCGGCGCTGCTCTGTCAGGTGCGCCGCGACGGGATGGTCCGTGACATCTCGACGCTCTCGTTCGGTGATCGCACCTTCGCCGTGAAGGCCTTTCGCCTCCCGAACTTCGCCGTCGGCGCTGCGTTCGAGGACGTCACCGCGGCGACCCGCTCCCAACGCGTCGAGACGACGGAGCAGCGTGTGTTCGAGATGATCGCATCGGGCGCCCCGCTGGCCAGCGTCCTACGTGACCTCGTGCTTTCGCTCGAGTCCCAGACGAGAGGTCTGTTCGCATCGGTTCTGCTTCTCGATGTGAATGGCGTGCAGTTGCGACACGCCGCCGGCCCGAGCTTGCCCGAGGCGTACAACCGGGTCCTCGACGGCATCGCGATCGGGCCCACCGTCGGTTCTTGCGGCACGGCTGCGTTCTTCGGTCGGCCGGTGATCGTGAGCGACACCGAGATCGATCCGCTCTGGGAGCCATACCGCGACATCGCGCGAACGTACGGCCTGCGCGCGTGCTGGTCGACGCCCATTCTCGCGACGAGCGGCCGCGTCCTGGGGACGTTCGCCGTGTACTACCGAGAGCCGCGCGAACCCTCACCGATGGAGCTGCAGCTCGTCGCGCGCGCGTCGTACATCGCGCGAATCGCCATCGAGCGCCATCAGCTCGAGGAGCAGCTGCGGGCGTTGTCGGCACACATCGAGCGCGTGCGCGAGGACGAGCGCGCGTCGATCGCACGCGAAATCCACGACGAGCTCGGGCAGGCGCTCACCGCCATCAAGCTCGATCTCGGGTGGATCATGCGCCGGCTCGCGCGCACCGAAGGCCTCGACCCGACAACGACGCTCGAGAAGCTCCGCTCGGCCTCCGACATGACCGACGAGGTCGTGAAGCTGGTGCGTCGGATCTCCGCCGCGTTGAGGCCGGGCGTGCTCGACGATCTCGGCCTGCGCGCGGCGATCGAGTGGCAGTCGGAGGAGTTCGAGAAGCGCACCGGCACGCGATGCACGCTGTCGTCCAACGTCTCGGAGCTTCCGCTCGACCGTGACGTCTCCACGAACTTGTTTCGGATCTTCCAAGAGGCGCTCACCAACGTCGCACGGCACGCGCGCGCCAACGCCGTCGAGGTCGAGCTGAAGACCGAGGAGCAACGGCTCTCGCTCGTGGTTCGGGACGACGGGCGGGGCATCTCCGCCGACGTCGCCAGTCACCCGCGGTCGCTGGGCCTGCTCGGTATTCGCGAGCGCGCCCGGCGGATCGGCGGGGTCGCGGTGATCAGCGGCGAGCCGAGGCGGGGCACGAGGGTGACGGTCAGCGTCCCGCTCGATAACATGGTCGACGAGGAGAGCTCGTGATCAAGGTCCTCGTCGCGGACGATCATGCCGTCGTTCGGCACGGACTTCGTCAGATCCTGGCCGACACCGACGACATCGTGGTCGGGGGCGAGGCCGGGACGGCAGAAGACGCGCTGCGTCTCTTGAAGGAGCAGCGCTTCAGCGTCGTCATCCTCGACATCAACATCCGCGGATCCAACGGGCTCGAGCTCCTCGCCGAGATGCGCAAAGAGCGACCCGAGGTCCGCGCGCTCGTGCTCACGGTCTATTCGGAGGACCAATACGCCGTTCGGGCGATCCGCGGTGGAGCACACGGCTTTCTCACGAAGGAGAGCGCGCCGGAGCGTCTCGTCGAGGCGGTGCGAAAGATCGCTGCGGGGGGCCGCTACGTGAGCGCCGAGGTCGCGGAGCGTCTCGCGTCGTTCATCGCCGACGACGAGAAACGTTCCCCGCACGAGCGTCTGTCGAACCGGGAGTTCGAGATCCTGAAGATGCTCGCGGCCGGCCGCTCCGTAACCCAGATTGCGCAGGACCTCACCTTGAGCGCGAAGACGGTGAGCACGCACCGAACCCGCATCCTCGGGAAGATGCAGCTCAAGTCGAACGCCGAGCTCGCCTCGTACGCCCTTCGAAACGGCCTGCTCGAGTGACCGGCGTTGTAGGACTCGTCCTACAACGTCGAAGGGCGCGTCCTACATCCATCGAGCCTCGACACCGATGCCGTTGGTCGGCGGTCGACGAATATCGTGATCCACATGAAGGTGCTCGTCGTGGACGACTCGCGCGTCATACGGCTTCGCATCGTCGCGATGCTTCGCGATGTGCCAGGTGTCGAATCCGTGATCGAGGCTGCCGACGGCGTGCAGGCCCTCCAGCGCATCGCCCAACAATCGCCTGATCTCGTCGTGCTCGACTTGAACATGCCTCGCCTCGGTGGGCTCGACGTGCTCCGCACCGTGAAGAAGTCCGCGCGGCCGCCGTTCATCGTCATTCACACGAGCCACGGCACCGATCATCATCGCGCGGAGTGTTTGCGCCTCGGCGCGGACGCGTTCTGTGACAAGTCGGAGTCCTTCGACACCGTCCTCGCGCTGGTATCGCAGCGCGTCGCCTCGCTCGGCGCGTAGGTCACCGACGACCCCCGCGTCGGGTTGTCCGACGCTCGATCGGCGTCATATCCGGCAATCGCCTGCGGACTCGGCCGATGGGGCGATGATGGTGATTTCACTACGTTGTCCCTCGATGAGCTCGAAGGATGAAGACGTCGTGCTCGAGACCGCGACCCTCGCCGACCGCATTCGCGACTTGAACGCGGAGATGCGGCAGCTACGGCGAACCGATACCGCCGCGCTCGCGACGCTCGGGCTCTTGCACGACTTCAACAACCTCGTGACCGTGATCTTGTTCACGAGCGGCCTCCTCGTCCGCACGCTGCAAGACGGCTCGAAGGAGGCGGGGTTGGCCGTCGACGTTCGCGACGCGGCGAAGCGTACGGCGACGCTCGCGCGACAGATCCTGAACCTCGCGCGAGGTGGGAGCATCCGGATGTGCTCCGTCGACGTGAACGGAGTGCTCGACGACCTCCGCGGGCTGCTCGAGCGGATGGTCGGCGACGACGTCGCGCTCACGGCGAAGCTCGCGCCCGACCTGGGCTTCACATGTATCGACCGCGACCAGCTGGAGCACGCGATCATCAACCTCGCCGCCAACGCGCGCGACGCGATGCCGAGCGGTGGTCGGTTGATGATCGAGACCGCCAACGTGGACGTAGACCACGACGAGACCGCGGAGGGAGTCGCGCCGGGGCCGTACATCGTCGTGTCCGTTTCCGACACCGGCTTCGGAATGAGCGCGCGCAATCAAGGTCGCGCGTTCGAGCCCTTCTTCACGACCAAGGAGCGCGGCCAGGGGCTCGGGCTGGGCCTCGCGATGGCGCGTCGATTCGCTTCGGAGAGCGGCGGCTACGTCACGCTGACGAGCCTGCCGTCGCATGGGACCACATTGAGGATTCACCTGCCGCGCACCGAGGAGAAACGGATCGACACGCCCCGACCGCCGCCGTCGGTGGAGCGATCCGGCGGGCGCGAGAAGGTCCTTCTCGTCGAGCGCGACGAAGGCGTGCGAAAAGCAGCTCGCCGCGTGCTCGAGCAACGCGGCTACGCCGTCGTCGATGTCGGCTCGGCGGCAGACGCGATCGCGATCGCCGAGCGGCGCGAGCGCATCGACGTCGTCGTGACCGAGCTTGCGCTGCCCGTCGTGTCGGGTCGTGCGCTCGTCCGCATCCTCTCGGGCACGTACGGCCCATTGCCGGCGGTGTACCTATCGCATCGCGGCCTCGACGCGCGCGCGCTCGATGAGCCGTCCGCCGTCGTCGTCGACATGCCGCTCTCGCCGAACGGCTTCGCCAATGCCGTTCGCGAGGCGCTCGATGCAACGCTCGCCGACCGCGATCGCCCGAGCCCCACGCCGTAGGCCATGAAAACAAACGACCTACGCTCTGACGCGGTGGCCAATACCGAGCACCGAGGCCCACGCCGCGACGCCGGAGCCGGTGAAGAATCGCTTCCGAATCGGATCGGGCAGCGTCTCACGCCAGCCTCGCCACCAGCCGGTCTGAAGTTGCGACGACGGCGGTAGTTGGGGCAGTCGAACCTTCGGCTTGGCGGGCGTGATGAACGACACGTCGCCGTCGACGTCGAGCTCCGGCGCCATGGGCAGCTCGAATCCGCGCGGATAGAACTGCTTTGCCCAGCGACGGAACGCGACGATCGGCCCGTCGCCGCTCGCGAGGCCGGGCCGCGGCAGGTAGCGCTTGTGCGCCCAGTAGACGAGGTCCCGTCGAAAATCGAAGAGCATTGCGCGCCGGTACACGGTCAAAAGGAGGCGCTCCGCTGCGCGCTCCGGCATCAGCCATTTCAACGGTAGGTGGCTCGTCGATCGCCCGATGTCGCGGCATTGCGAGACGACGCGCACGTCCATCGTGCCGTCGCCGACGAGCGACGACATCACGAACGTCCGCGAGAAGAAGTCGACCGACGGAACGTGCGACTCGACGATGACGATGCCGAGCCCGTACACGTGGAAGGCGAAATCCATCTCGATGTCGGCTCCTCCGCCGACGCCCAGCTTGTTCGGCACGCGGCAACGGATGCCTTGACGAACGCGGTGCCCGTCGACCTCGAGCGGACCCGTGCGCGTCGCTTCGGAAAATCCGTGGATCCACGTGAGGTGCCCGGTGTCGACGGCGTTCTCCGCGATCTCTTGCGGGTGGCTGGTGAGCGAGAAGACGTCGTGCGTCGGACGCGACCAGATCGGACCGTCATCGAGCGGCGGCTCCCAGGTCGGTGTCTCGGCAGTCTCGTGAAAGTAGAGCAGGACCGTCCCGAGCATCTCGCGCACCGGATACGTGCGCGCCTTGAGCGGAGGGGGCTTCGTGCCGTAGCCCGTCTCGGTGCATTGCCCTGCGGTGTCGAAGCAGAAGCCATGCAGCCTGCAGCGAAGCACGCCGCCTTCCACCGTGCCCGATTGCGCGAGCGATCCTCCGAGGTGCGGGCAGGCACCGTCCATGGCGGCGAGCTTGCCGTCTTCCGTTCGGAAGATGACGAGGCGATGCCCCATGAGGTGAATCGCCTTCACCGAGCCCGCCGGAATGTCCTCCGAGCGAGCGACCGCGAACCAGCTGTTGATGACCTCGGGTAGGGACGAGCTGCTCATCGGTGGCGGAAGCCTACCGGCTCCCGCCGCGCTGCGCCATGCGCCCCGCTCGCTTCGGATCAATACGAAGTCTTGAGCTTCTTGCGCCGCTCGCCGCGCTCGAGCGCGAGATCGACGAGGCGTGAGACCAGCGCTTTCGCCCCGATGCCGCTCGCCTCGAAGAGCTTCGGATACATGCTGATCGCCGTGAACCCGGGCATGGTGTTCACCTCGTTCACGTAGATGGTGCCGTCCGCTGCGCGGAAGAAGTCGACCCGCGCGAGGCCGTGGCACGAGAGCGCTTCGAACGTTGCGAGCGAGAGGCGTTGCACGCGCTCCTCTTCCTCGGCGGAAATCTCCGCGGGCACGAGCGTCGTCGCGCCGTGCTCGTCGACGTACTTCGCCGCGTAGGAGTAGAAGCCGTCGGGATGTGTGACGCGGATCTCGCCGACGCGCGATGCAATGGGCTCATCGCCGCCGAGCACCGCACACTCGAGCTCGCGAAGGCCGACGACACCGGGCTCGACGACGACCTTGTCGTCGAAGCCGAACGCGACCTCGATGGCTTGCTCGATCTCTTGCCGGCCCGTCGCCTTCGACACGCCGACGCTCGAACCGAGGTTCGCGGGCTTCACGAACATCGTCTTCTGCGGGCCGAGATCGGCGATCTCGCCGAGCACCGCCTCGCGCGCTCGCTTCCAGCGAGCGGCGGACACCGAGAGGAAGGGGACGATGGGCAGACCCGCGTCGCGCAGGAGACGCTTCATCACGTCCTTGTCCATGCCGACGGCGGAGCCGAGCACGCCCGAGCCGACGAATGGAACGTCCGCGAGCGTGAGAAGCCCTTGCACTGTGCCGTCCTCGCCCATCGGGCCGTGCAGAACGGGAAAGACGACGTCGACGCCGAGCGGCCCGCGCCCTGCGACATCGAGCGTGGCGGTCGAGGTCGTCGCGAGCGCGCCGTCACTCGCTTCGTCGATGCCTGATTTTTCGCCGCTGGCCGGGTAGGGCGACAGCTGCACCGCGGGCGCGGCTTGGCTCAAGCGTACGAGGCGCGGATCACGAGCCTGCCCGAGGAGCAGCGACTCTTCCTGTGCGAGCCATCGACCGTGCTTGTCGATCCCGACGAGGACGGGCTCGAAACGATCGCGATCGAGCGACTCGACGACGAAACGCGCCGACAAGATCGAGATTTCGTGCTCGGCCGATCGGCCGCCGAACACCACTGCGACCCGCAGCTTTTTCGCGCGGCTCACGGCTTGGTCAGGGGACGCGCCGGAAGCTCTTGCGAATTTCGACCAGGGGGACGCCGCGTACGACGTGCCCATCCGCGAGCGCGACGTCGAGAAGCACATGACCGGAAGCGCTGCGCTTGCCGCTGACGCTCACCTTCGAGCCCTCTGCGATGATCGCCTCGTCGAGGGAAACATCGCGGGTCGCCTGAAGCTGGTCGCCCACTTTGATGTCGGCGCCCTGGACGCTCAAGACATCCCCAGCCGTGGGAACTTCCTCTGCCGAAGCGGCCCGCGGAGATCCGGCGAGGCCGACGGCCAATGTCGCGAGGGCGAACAGCACGACGCGCATGGTTCGAGGACGATACGGGATGGTCCCGGGTCTGCCAACCCGAAATCAGCCCATCAACAACAATGCCACCGTGTGCTCGCCACCTTGTCGCACATCGCACCGAGGCTCGGCGCCTCGGTGATTCGTTGGAGCAACAACGATTTTTGTTTTCGCGCGCGCACGACGGCGCCGGGTCCCGCCGGGGGTGTGCTTCGCTGCGCTACGCACTACGCGCGGAGAATCGCGCGCTCGACGAGCTCGATGCGGTCTTGACCCCAGAAGAGCTCGTCGCCGACGACGAATGTTGGAACACCAAAGATTCCTCGTCGCTCGGCGTCGTCGGTGCCCGCGCGCAAAACCGCCTTCGTCTCCGATGCTCCGACCTTCGCGAACAGCGGTCCGACGTCGAGCGACAGCGCGCTGCAAATCGCTCGAAGCTCCTCCTCGTTCGAGATGTCGCGATCCTCCGCCCACAACGCCGCGAAGATGGCGTGCACGAGATCGAGCTGACGCTCCTCCGGGCAGACCAGCGCGAGGCGCAATGCTTTGACGGTGTTCATCGGGAAGCGCGACGGGAATCGAAATGGAACGCCGTAGGATGCGGCCCATCGCTCGAGATCGAGGAGTTGATATCGTCGTTTCGGCTCGGGCATCTCGAAGAGCGGAACGTCGGGCGTGCCGATGCTGCGAAAGAGGCCACCGAGCAGGACCGGCTTGAGTGCGATCGTCGCGCCGGTGCGCGCCGTGATGGCTTCGATCTGCGTGCTCGCGAGGTACGCGAACGGCGACGAGAAATCGAAGTAGAAGTCGACCTCGGGTGCGACGGCGGGGGCCGACGGGCGCTCCGACGGACGATCCTCGATCTCGCCGCTCGCGCGGAGCGCACGCTCCACGAAGGCCAACCGATCGTTGCCCCAGTAGAGATCCGCGCGCGTGTCGTCCGTCACGAAGAACGATGGCGCGCCGAACACACCACAGTCGATCGCGCGCTCGGTGTTGATGCGGAGCGCATCCTTGATCCGCTGCTCGGACGCGGTGCGAATGGCGCGCGCACCGTCGAGCCCGGCGCGATCGAGCGCAGCGCGAACCTCGGCATCGTTTTCTAGATCGCGTCCTTCGCGCCAATACGCGCCGAAGAGCGCATGCGTCGCGGCGCGAAGATCATCGCAGGCGATCGCCGCGCGGAGCGCGAGGACCGTTCGCCGAGGATGATTCGCGGGCTCGTGCAGAACGACGCCGTCGACCTCCGCGGCGCGCTCGAGCGCGCTCTTCATGTACTTCGCCTTCGACGCAGGGACGTCGTGCATCGGAACGTCGGGTGATCCGATCGCGCGGAACACGCCCCCGAGCAGCATCGGGATGTACGTCACGTCGACGCCGACGCGCTCGGCGAGCGCCTCGATCCTGAGCGAGGCGAGGTATGCGTAGGGGCAAACGAAGTCGTAATAGAATTCGAGCCGGCGCATGCGCGCGCGACTCTAAATGGCGAACGCGCGATCGAAAAGAGCGCCCCGCTCCTCATCCTTCTGCCGCGCTGCGCTACGTCGCGGCTTGCGGCGTACGCGCCGCTTCTCTAAGCGCTATTCCCTATGCGCTTTTGCTCTGATCTCGCTTCGTTTGCGGTCGTCATTGGTGTGCTGTCGCTCGGTTGTGGCGGTGAGGTTCCCGACGATGACGTCGGCGGCGGGCCGGCGGGCGGCTCGTCTTCCGATGGGGGCTCCGGCGGAACCGAGAACGCGACGACCGGCGGCATGGGCGGTCAGGGTGGACAGCCCTCCGAGGGCGGCGGCGGCGCCGAGCCCGTCGGCGGAAACAGCGAAGGCGGAGGTGGCGGCGCCGGCTGGCCGACGTGCGACACGCAACCCGCTGGATCGCCCACGATGACGATCCCCGAGGTCTGGGAAGCGAACCCCGCAGCGCCCGAAGAAGCGTGGGTCCCCGGCGTGTACGTGACCGCGGTCTCGAACGGCGGCTGCACCGCTGGCGCGTCCTGCCAGATCTTCGTGCAGCAGGAAGAGAGCTACGCGGATCTCGACGCGGCGAGGCAGCAGAGCCTGCGCATCGGCGTCGCACCGACCGTGGCGATGTACTTCGAAGGCATCGACGTCGGCGACCGCATCGATCTCTACGCGCGCGCCGTACGCGACACCGAAGACGGCAAGAACGAGCTGATCTTCCTCGTTACGCCGAACCTCCCCGGTTGCGCCGCCGTCGTCGGCTCGGGTGATCCGCAGCCTGTGGTCGCGACGCTCGCCGACTTGTCGGTCGCAGCGTACGAAGACGTGATGGGCCCGGTGCTCGTTCGCGTGAACGGCGTCTCGGGCAACCCGAACCCGCCCGCCGAGACGTTCGCTTTGTGGACCACGGGCCAAGCGCCGGACGGCGACATCACGACGGTGACGAGCCTGTCACCGTTCTTCCTGGCGGGCGGCGCGTTCACCGGCCTCACCGACGGCATGAACACCAACTTCAATCACGTCGTCGGTGTGTTCGGTCTCTTCGTGCCGCCGGCGGATCCGCTCATCAAATACGAGGAAATCTACGTCCGTTCGGACGCGGACTATCCACTCGCGAACTGACTGGGTGACGAGGGCCGCAGCTCTCCATCGGGGATCTGCGGCTCCTCGAAGATTGGGTACCGATACTTCTCGAGCACACGATTGAGGACGAAGCGGACCGCGAGCACGAGGCCGACGTCGTCGACCCACGCGACCACCGGGAAGAGCGCTTCCGGTACGGCGTCGAGGGGAAACACTACGTAAAGAAGTGTTGCGAGCGCCGTCAGCTTGAGGCCCCAGTGCGCGCGCGAATCGCGGAGCACGCGGCTGAGGACGACGAGGTCACCGAGGAACGGCACGACGGAAAATCCGCGCCTTTTCTTGGTCAACGAGCGGTTCTTCACGCCCGTCAACATGCATTCGAATGGGGGCAGCGCAATGCCTGGGCCAGCAAGGGCGCGATCGGCGCGCACGTTTGCGCCGCCCTTGGTTACAGGCAACGCTCTACCCTTCTCGAAACGAGGAACGCGCTCGGCCCGTACCTGTCGGCTGCGAGGGCCGTTCTTCGCAAATCTTCGACGCCGCTATGAAGAGGGAAGGGATCGTCATCGCGATCGCGCTCGTTGCCCATGGAGGTTTCCTCCTCGGCGCGCGCTCCTTTCCCAAGCCGACCTGGTTGGTCGCTCGAATGGGATCCGGCGGCGCGATGACGATCGTGGATCTCGGAGGCAGCCCATCGGCGCCCGGCGCGCCGCAGGCGGTCATCGAGCAACCCGCGGCGACGATCGCGCCAGAGCCTGCGACCGCCGAGCCTGCGACCGCCGAGCCTTCGAGCCTCGAGCCCTCGCATGTCGAGCGTGCCGACCCCGCCGAGGCTGCCGAGCCCAGCGCCCCTCCGGCCGAGCGCGAGGTCGTCGCGCAGCCGCCGTCAGCGACCGGGGACGATGTTATCGCGCGAGCCGAGACGCCGCCGTCGAATGAGACCGCGCCCGGCGCGACGACCACCGCGCCCACGCCGGACAGCGCGGACACGTGGAGTTCTCCGTCGTCGGAGTCGCCGCCGACTTCGTTATCCGGCTTGTTGGGACCTTCGCTCTCGGGCTTGAACGTCGCGCGACAAGTCGCGATCGATGGCGCTGCGCCTTCCGCTGCGCCGACCACGACGCCGGCCGCGCCTACCGTCGACAAGAAGAAGGCGAACGACGTTCTGGCGTCGACAATCGTCGGTCAGGATCGCCAGAAGGGTATCGATCTGCCCGCGACGGGCATCGTCGTCAGCTCGGTGAGCGATGCGACGCGGGCTCTGCCCGTTCCGCACAACACGCGCGCATCGTTCGAGGTGAAGCTGGGGCCCGGTGGCAAGGTCGCAGGCGTTCGCGTGATGAGCTCGTCGGGCGGTGACGCCGCCGCATGGGAAGGCGCAGCAAAGGCCGTGGCCTCCAGCTTGTCGGCGAAGTCGTTGTCGCTCGGGGACGCCGCGAAGTCGGGAGCGACGATCGTCGTCGGCGTCACCGTCAAACACGTCTACCCGACCGCGACGGCGAAGGGCGCGGACGTGAAGCCCGTTTGCGCCAACCAGATCATCAACGACATCGCCGATGCTGCGGACAACAAGGCTGCGCCAGCGCCCGAGTCGACGGTGCCGCTGTTTCAAGACGAGAACGGTAGGCCCTGCATCCCGATCGGCATCGGTGGAACGGCGGACGCCGCGAACATCGGCGCCAAGAAGCAGATTCAAGTTCACACCACGTCGAAGGTGCTGGTCGGCGGGAAAGAGGCGCTGCCGACCGTCGAGAAGGTGAACAAGGACCCGTTTTGGTTGCCCTCGACGAAAGAGGGCCCGCGCCCGGTCGCGCCGTACAAGATGCGGAAGTACAAGCGCGACCGCGAGAAGAAGAAGTAGGCGGCGCGCTCTCGCGTGGGCCGATGTTGCCGACTGCGGACGTGCGAGCCGTCTCCGGGCGCCGTCATCCGCGCGTCGCGGTCGACGAAGACAAAAAAAAGAAGCGCCAGTTCGACGGCGGGGGGGGGGAACCGTCGCAGGCGCTTCTGCCTATGCGGTTTGCAGGCTGCGTGCCATCGGTCTCATGCGGCAAAGTCGCCTCGAAATATCGCGAGCGGCGGTCTGTAATGTCTCAGAACGAGTCATACTGATGTTCGAAAGTGGAAGACGAATTGCGTCTCAGCTTTCAACCGCCTTTCAAAGCTGCGTAGGCGGTGTTCATGAACTCGGCAAACAGCACTTCTCGCACGGGCTCGAGGGGGGTGAACTCCACCCCCACATGCGCCCATGCGCCTTCCACGGGTGAGATGCGACGTAGGACACCGTCGCGACGGAACGAGAAGCTCGTCCCCGGCTGAATCAGGTTCACGATGACGGGCTCGCCAATCTGCGCCTGCAGGTCCGACACGGCGACCGTCGCCCCGATCATCGAGACGTCGACCGTCTGCGCGGTGTGGATCGACCGCGGCGTCCGAAGCCGAAGCTCGAGCTGCATGTGGATACGCGGGGCACGACGTCGCTCGGGGCCCGCGTATGGCGGCGGTGTCGGGCTCGCGGGTGCGGGGCCAGGCCCCGTCGGTGGCGACGGCGGTTGGGGAGCTTGAGGTGGCTGTGGCGGCGCAGGAGGTTGCGGCGGTTGAGGAGGAATTGGTGGTGCCGGCCGCGCCCCCGGAGGGGTCGTCGGCATGGGCGGTGGAACCGAGGCGGACCGCGGCAACGGCGGCGGAATCGACACCTTCGGATTTGTCCCCGGCGACAGTTGCGTCGGTGCGGATGGGCCCGGAGCGATGCTCGCCCCGGGCGATCGGAGCTGCTGCTGGACGAATTCGTCCCAATCCGGGTTCGTCGAGCGACCGAAGAACTCGAGGCCGATGACGCCATCGGCGGCGTGAACCACCATCGCGTGCGCCGTCACGCTCTTGCCGGTGGGCAGGGCGACGTCGATCTGAACCAGCTGTCGGATCGGCGGCGTCTCGTCCAACTTCACGCTGAGCCCATGGAAGCTCGCGTTGATGGTCGAACCGGACAGCGGTCGTTTGCCCACCTTGATCGTGATGGGCAGGTCGATGGGGGCGCGCTTGTCGCGCCGGCGCTCGTTCATGCCTTCCTCGGACTGGTCCTCGGACCGTCAGACAGCGAAAGCCTCTGCGCGCGCGAAAGCGCGGCCATAAACCCTCACCCCCGGGGTCGCGGTGCAGCACGCGCGACGGCGGAGCGGGCCTAGAATAGAATGGTTTCGCACACGTCTATCTGCCGCCTGGCGGTCGTCCACTTCCTAGCAGACTGCCGCGGTGACCACACCGGCGGAGTGCAAGCCGAGGCATCTCCCCGAGACCCCTCTCGATTCGCCCCCCTCATCAGCCCGGTTTTCCCACACGGCCTCACCGATTCGAAAAAGATCCGCTGGATCTCGTAGGCCCCATCAAGTCTGCCGCGTCTATCCTCCCGCACCTCAGCTGGACCACGGTAGATCCCAGACGCCGCACCGAAGATCGACCGGGGCACGCCGCTTGCGAATCCCCGACCAACCCACCAAGGAGTGACCATGAAGATCCGCTTTGCTCTCGCTGCACTCGCGCTTGGATCCGCCGCCATGTTGCCGAGCGCGCTCGCCGAAGAGTCCCTCGACGGCAAGGGCGTCGTGGAAGCCAAGTTCGACGCCAAGGCAAAGAAGGTGAACATCGTCATCAAGGGCAAGAGCGACGGCATCTACGTCAACAAGGACTACCCGCTCAAGTGCACCTTGAAGGCGAAGGACGGGGGCAAGGTCGACAAGACCGAGCTGAAGAAGGAAGACGCGAAGTACGAGGACGTCGCGGGTAAGGCGGGCAAGGCGAAGACGGCGACGTTCTCCGTCGGCGCCGACAAGAACGTCGAGGGCGAGTGCAAGATGGTCGTTTGCAGCGACAGCGCCTGCTCGAGCCCGTTCAAGGTCTCCTTCACCTCGAACTGACGCGCGTGTGATGTCGGAGGGACGCCTGCCGTAGCGGGGACGCAGGCGTCGCATTCGCAAGTCGGACGGCCGGCGCGATGCGCTCGGCCGTTTTGCTTTTGTCGCGCGCTCGACGACCCACGCTCAGTCGTCGCGTGCTGCCCACTCGCAGACGGACACTTGCGCCGCCTGGCACGCGACGCTGCTCCAGCTTCGGGTGCCGTCCTCGGCGACGTCGAGCGCCAGACAATCGAGCCCTGCCTCGCCGACGGGTTGTCCCGGCGCCCAGTTCGTGAACGCGCCGAACGTCTCGCCGTTGAGCCACGTCCACTGAGCTTCCACGCGATACCCTCCGATGAAGGAACGCACCGGCGAGCCCGCGCTCAACGTGTTGTCGATCATGTCCTCTTCGGCTGCGCGCGTCGCGGTCGTGAGGTAGGCGCCCGGTCTCCACGCTTCGCATGCTGCCTGCGCCTCGTCCCACGTCATCGGCGAGAGGTTCGCGTGGTAGCAATGAAAGAGGTCGGGCGACTTGTACTCGTTCGGTCCGTCACAGACCGTGATGCAATCGAGACAGGTGCCTTCCGGGGACAGCGTCTCTTCGCACTCCTCACCGTCTTGGAGGACTCCGTCTCCGCAACTTTGGAGGGTTCCACTCAGCGAGGAGTGGCCTTGTCCACCTTCCGGGGACGCGCCTGCTCCGTCACCTCCAACATTCCCGCCGCCGATCGAGACTTCGTCGTCCGCTGCGATTCCTCCGCAGCGAACGAGGAGTAAAACGGACAATACGGCGGGACCACGTCGCGTCACCAGTGCGTGCTTCATCGTCGGGCCAAACTTCAGCTTGAAGGATCTCTAGAGACCCCTCAACCGCTGCGCGGCCTCTTCGAGAACGTCGACTTCCTTCGCGTAGCAAAAACGCGCAAGCTTCTCCCCGACTGGGTCGGCATAGAACGACGTGCCTGGCACGGCTGCGATCTTGGTGATCTCGAGCAGCTTCATACATGCGGCTTTCGACGTCGATTCACCGAGCCGCGTGATGTCCGCGAGCACGTAGTACGCACCGCGCGGCACGTACGGTGTGAGGCCCGCGTCCGCGAGCGCGCTGCAGAGGATGTCGCGCTTCTTCGTGTAAGCGGCGGTCATCTCCTCGTAATAAGCCTCGGGCATCGCGAGGCCCGGCAACATGGCAAATTGCAGCGGCGTCGGGGCACACACGTAGAGCAGATCGTGCGCGATCTCGATTCGCTTCGCTGCCGGCGCGGGCGCGGTCAGATAGCCGAGCCGCCAGCCCGTGATGGCGAACGTTTTCGAGAAGCCTGAGAGCGTGATCGTTCGCTCCTTCGCACCGGGCCGTGTCGCGAGGGGGACGTGCTTCGTTCCGTCGTAGAGGATGTGCTCGTAGATCTCGTCGGTGATGGCGATGAGATCGTGGCGCTCACAGAGCGCGACGATTTGATCGAGCTCGTCCTCGCGAAAGACTTTGCCGCTCGGGTTCGCTGGCGTGCAGACGACGATGGCGCGCGTCTTCGGGGTGATTGCGCGCTCGAGCTCCGCGGGGTCGTACGCCCACTCGGGCGGACGCGTCGGGACGAGCTTCGGCACGAGGCCGAGCGTCACGAGCGTGTTGTAGTGGTAGCCGTAATACGGCTCGAAGAGGATCACCTCGTCGCCCGGATCGAGCAGCGCGAGACACGCCGCCGCGAAGCCGCCGGTTGCGCCGGACGTGACGATGACCTCGCTCTCGGGGTCGTACGACAGACCGTAGCGCCGCTCGACCTTGGCGGCGATCGCCTGGCGCAGGGGCGCGATGCCGTTCGGCGCCGTGTAGATGACGCGGTTCTCGTCGATTGCGCCCTTTGCGCCGCCGGCAACCGGCGGTGGTGTGGGCAGGTCGCAGATCCCTTGGCCGAGGTTGATGCCGCGTACCGCGTCGCAGGCGCGGCTCATCGAGCGGATGTCGCTGATGACGAGGGAGGCGAGCCGTTGTCCAAGTCGCATGTTGGCCGGCAAATCCTGCAGGTGGCGAGGGGCCGGGGCAAGCGGATAGCCGGGCCGCTCGACTGTCCGTTCCGCGAAGCTCCGGGATCAACCCCTGTTTGCACGGAATGAGCCCGCTTCGAGCAGCGTACCGACGAGGTGCCAACCGCCGCTGCGCCGAGCTCGCTGCTCGATCCGACCAAGGTCGGCGACACGCGCGCGGCGAGCGTGGCCCTCGACGTGTGGCGGCTCGCGTGGCCCGCGATCGGTCACATGTTCCTGCTCACCGCCGTGTTCGCGGTCGATCGGCTGGTGCTCGGTCGAACCGACACCACGGCGCTCGCGAGCCTGCAAATATCGACCGTCCTCGTCTGGACGATCACGTCCATCTTCACTGCGTTCTCGACGGGCACGTTGGCCGTCGCCGGGCGCGCATACGGCGCGGGCGATCGTCGGGCCGCAGCTCGCGCCGTCGGCGCCAGCTTGCTCTTGGCGCTGGGCCTCGGCGCCGTCGTCTCGGTCGTCACGCTCCTCGCGAGCTCCCTCCTTATCGAGCGTGTGTTCCCCCACGCCGGGGTGGATGTCCTTCGTGACGTCCAGCGGTACCTGATCGTGGTCGTCCCGGTGCTGCCGCTCGCGTTCGTCGAAGCGACGGCGGCCGCGGCCCTTCAAGCGGCGGGCGACACGCGCACGCCGCTCCTCGCAGCCGCGGCGAGCAACCTTCTCAACTTGACCCTCTCCTGCGTGCTCGTCTTCGGCTTGTTCGGCGCGCCGACGCTCGGGGTTCGAGGTGCGGCGATCGGCGCGGCAGCTGCGATCGTCCTACAGGCCTTTTCGCTCGTGGCCGCGCTCCTCCAAAAGGATGCGTCGATCCCACTTCGCGGTCTCGGTTTTCGCGAAGCATGCTGCGATCGCGCGATCATCGGCCGGCTGGTTCGCATCAGCATCCCCGCGTTCGCCGACAAGATCGTCTACGCCGGTGGATACCTCGCATTCGTGGTGCTGGTCGCGTGGCTCGGTCCGCTCGCGATGGCGGCGAACCAAGCCGTGGTGAGCGTCGAGGCGATTTGTTTCCTCTCGGCGGAGGGCTTCGGCATCGCGGCCGGCGCGCTCGCTGCGCAAAGCCTCGGCGCCGGCGCACCCGATCGAGCCGAGCAGACCTCGCGCGTGGCCGCGTCGATGGCCGTCGCCTTCCTTTCGCTGATCGCGATCACCTTCGTGCTCGCTCCGCGGTCCCTCCTCGATGTGTTCAGCCCCGACGGCGCGGTCGTGGAGGCGGGTGCGTCCTCGTTGATCCTCGCGGCAGCTGCGCAGCCCTTCATGGCGTACGCGATCGTGATGCGGATGGCGCTTCGAGGAGCCGGCGCGACGGGCTCGGTGCTGGCCGTGACGCTGGCTGGGACGTTCCTCGTGCGTTTGCCGGTCGCGTACCTCGCGAGCTTCGTGTGGGGCTGGGGCCTCACGGGCATTTGGCTCGGGAGCACCCTCGATTGGATCGTCCAGGCGCTCGCCTTCGGATCGCTCTTTCACGTCGGCCGCTGGAAGACCTCTACCGCCTGAGCGTTTCCACACGCGCGATCCCTTGACGCGCTGGTGCCGGAAAGCGATGCGGCATGAATGGCGCAAGCTCACGGCGGAAAACTGGTCGCGAAGGCGCTCGCCCGACACGGGACGACGCACCTCTTCACGCTTTGCGGCGGACACATCCAAGCGATCTACGACGGCTGTCTCGATGAAGGCATCCGCGTGGTCGACGTCCGCCACGAACAGACGGCAGGCCACGCCGCCGACGGATATGCGCGCGTCACCGGCAAGCCCGGCGTGTGCGCGGTCACCGCGGGTCCCGGCGTCACCGACGTCGTCACCGCCGCCGCGAACGCATTCCGCGCCGGCATTCCGATGATCATCTTCGGCGGCGCCGGACCTCGCGCGCTCCAAGACATGGGCTCGCTCCAGGACATGAACCACGTGGAGCTGATGCGCCCGATCACCAAATGGAGCGTCGCGGTCCCGTCGACCGATCGCCTCCAGGAGTATGTCGACTCGGCATTTCGCATCGCCCAGGCCGGCGTGCCCGGCCCCGTCTTCCTCGAGGTTCCGCTCGACCTTTTGATGAATTGGGCCGACGACGCGCCACCTGCGACCAAGCCGCAGGCCCCGCCGCGGCCCGGTGGTGATCCCCGCACGATCGAAGCCGCGGCGAAGCTCCTCGCGGAGAGCGAGCGGCCGATGTTCATCGTCGGCAGCCAATTGCGATGGTCCCCGCTCCCCGATGCGGTGAAGCAAATCGCCGACAAGATCGAAGCGCCGTTCTACCTCAATGGCATGGCGCGCGGCGCGCTGCCCTATGCGCACAAGAACCTGATGACCCGGTCGCGCAAGTTCGCGCTCGGCAAGACCGACCTCTGCTTGGTCTTCGGCACACCGCTCGATTTCCGACTCGATTATGGCCGCGCGATTCCCGACAGCGCGAAGCTCGTTCAAATCGACCTCGACGGCGCCGAAATGGGTCGTAATCGCCGCGTCGACCTCGCCATTCACGGCGACAGCGGCCTGGTTCTCGATCAGCTCCTCGCGGCCGTCGGCGAGAAGAAGGCGACGCAATGGCTCTCCGCCGTTCGCGAGGCAGAGGACAAATCGCGCGCGAAGATGGCCGCCGAAATCGACTCCGACCAAAACCCGCCGAATCCGCTGCGTGTGTGCGCGGAGCTCGGCACGCGATTGAAGAAGGACGACATCGTCATCGGCGACGGCGGCGACTTCGTCGCGACGGCGGCCTACGTCCTCAAGCTGGAGTGGCCGCAGCTGTGGATGGATCCTGGTCCGCTCGGCACCCTCGGCGTCGGCCCCGGCTACGCCATGGCCGCGAAGCTCACGCGACCCAACGCGAACGTCGTGCTCGTCTACGGCGACGGCTCGGTCGGCTTCAACGGCTTCGAGTTCGAGGCCATGGTTCGCCAGAACATCCCGGTCATCGCGATCGTCGGAAACGACGCGGCTTGGACGCAGATTCGGCGCGGCCAGGTCGAGCTCTACGGCACCGAGCGCGCGGTGGCCACGGCGCTCGAATACACCCGCTACGAGAAGATCGTCGAAGCCTTCGGCGGTTTCGGCGCATACGTGGAGACGGTCGACCAGCTCGGCCCGGCCCTCGACGAAGCGTTCGCGTGCGGCAAGCCCGCCATGGTGAACGTGAAGATCGCGACGAGCGATTTCCGAAAGGGTGCCATCAGCGTCTGACGATGCTCTTCCGATTCGTAGCGCCCAGCCTCGCCAAGCTCGACGAGCTCGATACCGAGGTGCTCGTCGCGACGGTGCACAGCGACGTGCGACCGGCGCGTGGTGTCGTGGGACTTTGCGACTTTCGAATGGGTGGCCGCATCTCGAAGCTGCTTCGTACCGGCTTCGTGAGCGGCGCCCGCGGTGAGGTCGTCATGGTCCCCGGCAAGCCGTTTCTCTCGTTCGACAAGATCCTCCTCTTCGGGGCAGGTCCCATCGCCGAGATGGATTTGGGCCGGTTCGACGAGCTCGTGAAGAGCTTCTACGACCGGCTCGCGAGGCTCCGCGCGCGCGTCGCGGTCGTCGAGCTGCCGGGCCGCGCGCACGGGTCGATTCCCCCGAACGACGCCGGCCAAGCCGTCCTCCGCGAGGCCCAGCGCGATCGCGAGTGTGATTGGTGGACGCTCGTCGAATCGCTCGATGGCCGCGCCGTCATCGAAGCGCTCGTGCAGGAGCAGCGGCGCCGCGTGCGGCGCGGTATCTGAAGGCTCGACTCAGTCGCCGAGCACCACCAGCCCGGTCGCTTCGAGCTGTCGCTGTAGGGCCTCGTCGAGCTCAGCGGCGTCCGTGCCCGGTGCGTACGTCTCGGCGAAGCCAGCGACCTCGTACTTCGCGCGGTCGCCGTCGAGGAGGCTCCACGTGCTTTTCTTGGACCCGTCGACCGCCGCCGTCGCGTCGTAGAACGTCCGCCCGCGGTGATCGAACCGCCACGTGTCGACGAATAGAATGCGCGACGGAGCGTCCTCGCACACGCGCCGCAGATCCATTCCGTCGAAATGGGAAGGCACCGGTGTATTCGTCAACGACGCGATCGTCGCCGATACGTCGACGAGGCTCGCCGCCGCCGAGCAGCGCGTGCCCACGATCCCCGGGATGCGCGCCATCAGCGGAATGCGGATCGCCGATTCTCGAAGTGAAAGACCGTGATATCGGCGCTCGCCGTCGAACTCTTCTCCGTGATCGGCCGCGACCAAAACCGCGGTCTTCGATGCTCGCTCCGGTGCATCCAGCACGTCCAAGAGGCGCCCAATTTCACGGTCGGTGAAGGCGATTTCGTGGTCGTACAGATCGATGGCCTTCTCGCCGAACGACGGCGCCTCCTTGTGGCGCTGCACGGGCGCGTGTGGGCCGAAGTAATGGACCCAAAGAAAAAACGGGCCTTTTTTGTCGAGGTTCTTGATCGCCGAAATGGCCAGATCGGTGGTGCCGGCGTCCGTCCGCTTCTTGCGAGCCAGCTTGTCCGTCAGCTTGATCGTCCCGAATCCGGTGAACGCGCCGAGCTCCGGCCGAAAGTAGCCGGTCGCGCCGTCGTCCAGCACGGCATAGGTGTCGACGCCGTTGTCTTCGAGCAATTCGGGGAGCGTCGGCCGCTCGTCCTCGAGCGGAAGCGAAAACGTGCGCGCGAGGATCTCTCCGCCCTTCAACGCGCCGACGTCTTTCCTGCGAAGGAGGCGAAGCCGATTGGTCTCTTGAATGGCGGTCCATTCCAATCGTCGCGCCCACACCCCGCGCATCAACGAGGAGAGAGCGACGCTCGTCCAACCGCCGGACGTGTAGGCGCGATCGAAGACGAGCGCTCCTTTGGACCATTCGTCGAGATTCGGGGACGTGGGACGCTCGGCGCCATAAACACCGAGCCGATCCGGGCGCAGCGCATCCACCGTGATGAGAACGACACTGAGCCGCCTCGCGGATGAATTGGGGGCCGGTTCGGGGGGAGGGACACTGGGCTGCCGATCGCCGCCGAGACAGTTTTCATCGACGCCGTTGCTGGGGACGTCGGGGGCGCCCGGATGAACGTGTCCATTCCACGCCGCGCAATCACCGCCGCCGAGCAACGGCGCGAAACCGTCGCCGTCGATATCGGTGAGCGCACGGTGGATCTCGAGCGCGAATCGCGGAAGGGGTCGATCCAAAAGGCCGTGGCTGGTCGGCGTCGGCTGCGAGCCGAGCAACAGCCACGGCAACACCATTGCGATTGCGAGCGAACCGCCGGCCGCGCGTCGCCATTTCGCCGGAACGGCTCGAATCGGGAGGATCGACACCGCGCAGGTCAGCGCGACCAACATCAATGCGCGGGCAACGAAATGGGCCGCCGGATACGAGCGTGGATAGGAGGTTCTGTCGAACACGATCGAGCCGACGACCGCCGCTGCGAGGATGACGAGCACGATCCTCCGTCGTCGCTCGGTCGCGCTCGCCCACGCATTCGCGCCGGGGCGAAGTGGCACCGTCGTGATGATCGCGCCCGCCGTCACGAAACCAGCGACGGCGCTGCCGGCGAGCGCGCCCGATGCCTTCAGCCACTCGGAGCTTCCGAGGCGGGCGATCGCGTTGAGATCGTCGCTCGCCCAGTGCGCGAGCGCCAATCCGAGGGCGCAAGCGATCGCGATGACGGCGAGCCGCGGAAGGCGGGCGAGCATGTTGAACGCCAGCGCCGACCCGACGCAGAGGCCGGCGGCGAGGCCCGCCGCCGCGAGCCAAACGAGTGGACCCGATGCCTCCGCGCGGAGGGAGTCTGCGACGACGAGCGGAACGAGAACGAGCGCGAGCCGCGTGGGGTCGAAGGGCGTATGAAGCGGCGCGATGAAACGTAACGACTTCGTCACCGGGGCGACGCAGCGTAGATCAGTCCCCGACGCTCCGCGATCGGCCTGATGCTAGAGTGCTCGCCCTCGTGCGTCGGCTCGTCGTCCCATTCCTCGCCGTGATCGCGGCATGCGCGTCGAACACGATGACGCCCAAGGAAAAGAAGCTCGACGACGCGCTCGAGGCGGCCGGTGTCCGCGCGTTTCCCGGGGGCAAACGTCTGAAGAAACTGACCGGGCACGCCGAGCGGGGCGAGCTCGAAGACGGCTTCATCGTGATGCTGACGGCGGACACCTGCTACGCGATCGTCGGCGTCGGCGAGGCGCCGATCAAGACGATGAGCGTCCTCGTGACGAGCCCGATCGGCTCGTGGATCGCGAAGACGAAGGAGCCCGAGCCGCGTCCGAACCTCCGTGTCTGCGCGAAGGTCTCCGGGCCTCACCGCATCGGCGTGACCGTCGCGGGGCGCGGCGACTACCTGTTCGGCGTCTTCGGCGACGAGCCGCCTGCCGTCAGCGCATCGGCCGTCGCGAGCGCCGGCGCACCGAAGCCGTCGTCGACCGCCTCCGCGCCGGCAGCGACCGCCCCTGCATGCGCCGCGGCTGGGCAAACGACGGCGTTTCATCGAAGCGTCGCAGCAGATCATCGTGCGTGCAAAAGCGACGACGATTGCATCACGATCAAGCTCGATTGCGGTGCCCTCGAATGTACGGGCGCCAATCGAGCTCATCGTGCCGCCTATTCCGCGCCGCTCGATTGCCGCGGGTACGACGGCGCGCTCGCTTCGGCCGATTGTGACCCACAGCTCGGCTTCTTCGCGCCGCGCTGCCAGCAGGGCTGTTGTGTCAGCGCCCGCGTGGCGCCCTGATCAGCTCCGCTTTTTTTCGTACGTGCCGACGTATTGGGCCTCCGCGACGATGTGCCCTTTCATCTGGCCCTCGAGCGCGGCCCTGTCGAGGCCGCTCTTCCCGATGGTCGTATCCAATGCGTAGAGCTTGAAGACATAGCGATGTTTGCCGCTCGGTGGGCAAGGTCCGCCATAGCTGACTTTGTCCCAGCCATTGGTGCCTTGTTGGCTGCCGGCCGGGAGGTTGCCGCGCTCGGGGATTCCGGTCTCGCTCGTCGGAATGTCGTAGAGCACCCAATGGGTGAACGTGCCGCCCGGAGCGTCGGGATCGTCGACGATGATCGCGAGGCTCTTCGCGTTTCCGGGCACGCCGGTCCACCGCAGACCGGGCGGCGCGTCTTCGCCCTCACACGTGAACGCCGTCGGGATATCGCCCTTCGAAGCGAACGAGTCGGACGTGAGCGACATCGTGCCGGACGCCGGTGTGGGGCGCGACGATGGCGTGCTGTTGCAGCCGGCCGCAACGAGAACGCCCAGCGCAATCGACCTTGCAATGAATCGGTGGTTCATGGCCGTTGCCGCACCGCAGTCAGCGCTGCGGCCTCCGATTCATCGGACGCAAGGTCCGTGCTAGGCGTCTCGTCGTCGTCGGTCGTCAGCGCTGGTACGGCGACTTGCCGGCGAAGACCTCGGCGGCTCCGAGCTGGCTCGCGATACGAAGCAGCTGGTTGTACTTCGCGACGCGGTCCGAGCGCGATGCGCTTCCCGTCTTGATTTGCCCGGCGTTGGTCGCGACCGCGAGGTCGGCAATGAACGTGTCCTCCGTCTCGCCCGAGCGGTGCGAGATGATGACGCCGTAGCCATTCTGCTGGCCCAGCCGCACGCAATCGAGCGTTTCGGTGACGGTGCCGATCTGGTTCAGCTTGATGAGGATCGCGTTGGCGAGACCGGCCTCGATGCCCTTCTTGAATCGCTTCGGGTTCGTGACGAAGAGATCGTCGCCGACGAGCTGAACCTTCTTGCCGAGCGTCTCGGTGAGGAGCTTCCACCCCTTGTCGTCGCCCTCGGCGCAACCGTCCTCGATGCTCACGATCGGGAACTCGTCGCACCACGACTTGTAGATCTCGACGATCTCCTCTCGCGTCTTGGGCTGCTTGTCGAAGGTGTAGCGCTGCGACTTTTCGTCGTAGAACTCGGAGAGCGCGGCATCGAGCGCGATGCCGACGTCTTTACCGGGTTTGAGCCCCGCCGACTCGATCGCGCGAACGACGGCCTCGAGCGCGGCTTTGTTCGACGCGAGGCGCGGCGCGAACCCACCTTCGTCGCCGACGGCGGTCACCATTCCGTCCTTCTTCAGGATCGACTTCAGGTTGTGGAAGATCTCGACGCCCATTCGCAGCGAATCCGCGAACGAGTCGGCGCGGTGCGGGATCACCATGAACTCTTGGATTTCGAGCCCGTTGTCCGCGTGCACGCCGCCATTGAGGATGTTCAGCATCGGCGTCGGCGTGACGCGCGCCTGCACGCCGCCGAGGTACCGCCAAAGCGGAAGATCGACGACGTCCGCGGCAGCACGCGCCGTCGCCATCGACACCGCGAGGATCGCATTCGCGCCGAGCTTGCCCTTGTTGCCCGTGCCGTCGGCGTCGATGAGGACCTGATCGATCGCCGCTTGATCGAGCGCGTCCATCCCTTGGATTGCCGGGCCCAGGGAGCTCTCGATGTTCTTGACGGCGGTGAGGACACCTTTGCCGAGGTACCGCTTTTTGTCGCCGTCTCGGAGCTCGACCGCTTCGTACTCACCGGTCGATGCGCCGCTCGGCACGGCTGCGCGCCCGAACCCGCTCATCGTGCGAACTTCGACTTCGACCGTGGGGTTGCCGCGCGAATCGAGGACCTCGCGCGCTGTGACGCTCTCGATCTCAGACATGGTCACCTTCCTCAAAGGCCAGGTTTTTTGGTCGCGCGGGAGGCGCGCCCAAGTGAGTCGCGCCGCCGGCGCGCCCCTCGTGAACAGCGGCGGTGAGCATGGTGCGTCCGCGTTTTCGTCGCAAGACAGGACTTCTGACGCACGCTCCTCGAAGTGATGTACCCTCCCGCCGACACGCGTGAGCGAGATCCAATCCATCGGCGTCTTCGGCGAAGAGATGCTTCTCTGGATCTGCCTGTTGCGGCAGTCGCCGCGAAGGCCCCCGCCGGAGCTCGTCTATCGACAGGCGAACTTCCTCCTCGACGAGATGCGCTCTTCGCAGGTCGCGCAGCTGCTTCCCGTCGTGAGCGCCGAGGACGGAATGTTCGCGGTCGCCGCGCTCGCGGACGAGGTCGCCATGGCGCTGCCGGATCTGCGTCCGTGGTGGAGCCAGAACATGCTCCAGGCGCGGAGGTTCAACACCAACAACGCCGGCGTGGAGTTTTTCTCGCGCCTCGAGCGTGTCCGCGTCGGCTCGAAGAACGTCCTCGCGACGTACGTCACCGTCCTCGGGTGCGGCTTCCTCGGCCAGTATGGATTGCCCGGCCGCGACCCGTATCTGTTGAACGAGCTTCGGGCCCAGCTCGCGCGTGAGCTCGGCGTCGACGCCGATCGCGACGTCATGGGCGGCGCGCTGAAGCCGTATCGCAATGCGCAGGTGCCCGCGGAGTTTCTTCCGAAAGAGCCGTTCTACAAGTCGATCTGGGCAGGCCGCGCGCTCGCCGTCGTCCTGCTCTTCGTCGGGGCCAGCATTCTCGGGGCCGCGCTGGACACGTACTTGAAATGAGCCGCGTCTTCGCGAACGAATTCGCTCAAGTCCTCTCGCGCGTGCGATCGCAGGGCGGTGTGTACGCGGTGCCCTGGTATCTCGCCATCGGCGAGCCGCTCGTCGGCAAATCGACCGTGCTGAAGTCGATGAACCTGACTTGGCAGCAGCCCGCGACGATCGAAGGGCAATATTGCCAATATTGGATCTCGCGCGAGGCCGTCATCGTCGAGGCGCGCGAGCCGATCGTCGGGCCGAACAAACAGCCGTCGCTCCTTCGCGAGCTCTGCGAAGAGCTCGTGCGTATTCGCAGCCGCGAGCCGCTCGACGGAATCATCCTGGTGATGAGCGCGACGGACGTCGCCGATCGGCAAGACGACAACCTCGAGACCCACGCCCAACATCTGCGGAGCTACCTCATCGAGGCGTGTCGCACGCTCGAGGCCGACGTGCCCGTCTACGTCATCGTGAATCGCTACGACACGCTGTGGGGGTATGCCGAGGTCTTCGCGTGGAATGCGGACCGCGCGAAAGAGGACTCGTGGGGCTTCCTCGTGCCGCCCGACGTCCCGACGCAGAGCACCTGGCCCAAGACCGAAGAGGGAATCGTCGGTCTCGGCGCGCGCATCGAGGCGACGTGTCTTGCCAAGCTCTCGTCGGAGGACGGCGTCGAGCCGCGCATCCGCTCGTTCCAACATCTCGTCGAGTCGCGCGTGTTCCTGCAGCGGCTTCGCGATGTCCTCAAAGCGATCTCCTTTTCGAGCGCTTACGAGCGCGCGCCTTGGCTGCGCGCGGTCATCATCGGCGCCGGCGTGCCGGGCGTGGGGGATCGCATTCGCGCCGGCATCGACAAGTTCGGGAGCATGGGCATCATGCAGAACCCGTACGACCCGTACCGCGCGCAGCGCCCCGGCGGGTTGCCGCTGCACATGTTCTTCCGAGGCATCATTTTGCCCGAAAAAGAGCTCGTGCCATTGAAGACGAAATGGCGGCACGACGTCGTTTGCGTCATCGGCTTCGCCCTCGGGTTCCTCTTCCTCGTCGCCGGCCTCGTCATCAAATACGTCGTTCAGCGCTGAGCGCGGCGCGCCCCTCGAGGACGAGCTCGCTGCGCCGTGGTTCTGTGCTTGCAGCACGACGATCGACGGGGCGCGGCTGCGCCGTTACCGAACGAGAGGTCCCCATGACCACGTTTGCCCGCGAGGTCGTCGCCGATCTTCGCAATCGGCTACAAGGTGATTTGGTGCTTCCGGGGGACGCCGAATACGACGCCGCCCGCGCCATTTGGAACGCGATGATCGACAAGTGTCCCGCGCTGATCGTGCGGTGCACGTCGCCGTCGGACGTCCAAGAGGCGCTTCGCGTCGGCCGGGCGCAAGGCGCCACGATCGCGGTCCGCGGGGGTGGTCACAACATCGCGGGGAATGCCGTGTGTGACGGCGGCCTGGTCATCGATCTGTCGCGCATGCGCTCTGTCGTCGTCGATCGCGACGCGAGACGGGCGTTCGTCGACGGTGGAGCGACGCTCGCCGACGTCGACCGCGAGACGCAGGCGTTCGGCCTCGCGACCCCGTTAGGGGTGAATTCCACCACGGGTGTGGCGGGGCTCACGTTGGGCGGTGGGTTCGGGTGGATCTCACGCCGTTATGGCCTCACCGTCGACAACCTCGTGTCCGCCGACGTCGTCACCCCGGACGGCGCAATCGTTCGGGCGAGCGCGCGGAATCATCCCGATCTGTTCTGGGCTCTACGTGGCGGCGGGGGAAACTTCGGCATCGTCACGCGCTTCTGCTACGCGCTCCACTCCGTCGGTCCCGAGGTGCTCGCGGGCATGATCTTCTTCCCCGCGTCGGAAGCGCAGGCCGTGCTGGAGAAGTACCGGCAGTTCACGGCGCAGGCGCCCGACGAGCTCGCCGTTTGGGCGATCCTCCGCAAGGCGCCGCCGATTCCGTTTCTTCCGGACGCGGTGCACGGCACCGACATCCTCGCGCTCGCCGTATGCCATTGCGGTGACATCGAGGCCGGGAGCCGGCTCGTCGCGCCGCTGCGCACGTTCGGGACGTCGCTCGGCGACAACATCGGCGCGATGCCGTTCGTCGAATGGCAAAAGGCGCTCGATCCATTGCTGACTCCCGGTGCACGCAATTATTGGAAGTCGCACAACTTCAGCGAGCTTCAGCCCGAGATGTTCGACACCCTCGTCGATCTCGCGGGCCGCGTCCCAACCCCCGAGTGTGAGGTCTTCATCGGTCAGGTCGGTGGTGCCAGCAGTCGCGTCGCGCCGGACGCGACCGCATATCCCCATCGCGACGCACGCTTCGTCATGAACGTCCACGCACGCTGGCAAACGCCGGCGGACGATGCCGCGTGCATCGGCTGGGCGAGGTCGTTCGTCGAGGCGACGGCGCCGTACGCGACCGGAGGCGTCTACGTGAACTTCATGACCGCGGACGAGACCGACAGGGTCGGGTCCGCGTACGGCGCTCACTACGACAAGCTCGCGCGGATCAAAAACATCTACGACCCGGAGAATGTCCTGCACATGAATCAGAACATCGCGCCGGCGAAAAAGAAGAAGAAGGCCGCCTGACGCCGCGGACCGTCAGCGCCCGGGCAGCTGAAGCCCGAGCACGGCGATGAGCGCCTTGATCGACAGCTCGATCAGCTCCGCCTTCGGCATCTTCTTGTTCTGCGCCCACGCGATGCTCGCGTGCTCGACGAACCCCACGTAGCCGCGCACGGCGATATCGGCGTGGGAGGTCTCCGACGGGGGGATGCTCGCGAGGATGCGGTCCGCGAACGTCTTGCGCACCGACTCCACCACGCCGAGCACCTCGGGGTCGGCGCCGACGCCGCTCGTGAGGAGCGCGACGTACGCGCGCTCGTTCTGCTCGACGAAATCGAGGTAGCGCTCGAGGCCCGTCGTGAGCCGCTCGAGCGGCGGGCGATCTTCTCCGACGAACGTCGCCTCGACGAGCTCTTTCGCGGCGCGGCGGACGAGCTCGAGATAGAGGTCTCGCTTCGTCGTGAAGTAGTGGAAGATGAGCGCCTTGGACACGCCGGCGCGTTGCGCGACGTCGTCCATCGACACTTGGTCGTAGGGCCGCTCCAGGAAAAGACCACGACCCACGCGGAGCAGCTGCTCGCGGCGCTCCTCGATCGTCATCCGCTCGCGCGGCGCTCTACTCGTTGCAACCTCGGAGGATCGGCGGGTCATCGAACGGTCGAAGGAAACTCGACCGCGGGCAGTCTATGTCATTGACTATGAGTCAACAAGGCCCAAGATAGAGTCTCGGTTCGAGACACCGCCGGGCAGGGTTTGCTCGGTAGGTTTGCCGGATAGGGAGGCGCTCGTGGGGACCATTCGACCTCGGCCATTTCCGATCTCGTCGTTCGCAGATGCCATCCCGCGTCATTGGATCGCCGGCAGCCTCTTCGCGACCCACGTCGCCAATGGCGTAAACCTCCTCTTCCCCGCGGGGGAGCGGTTCTTCGTTCGCAGCGTCCGCCATTACAAAGACCGCATCGCCAAAGACCCGCAGCTCGCCGAAGCCGTGCAGGGTTTTGCGGGGCAAGAGGGCCATCACGCGCGCGCGCACGAAGCCTTCTTCGAGGTGATGGAGCGTCAGGGCCTCGAGATTCAGCCCTTCCTCCGCGTTTACGAGAAGCTCGCGTACGGCGTCCTCGAGCCCATGTTCCCACCCGTCTTCCGCCTGGCCACCACCGCCGCCGCGGAGCATTTCACGGCGCTCATGGCGGAGAACTTCCTATCCATGGCGGAGGATCGCCAGCTCCACCCATTGATGGAGCGACTCCTCATTTGGCACGCATGCGAAGAGATCGAGCACCGCTCCGTCGCATTCGACGTATTCGAGCGCATCGATGGTCGCTACTCCGTGCGAATGGCCGGGCTCGCCATTGCAACGGTCACGCTGGCCGGCTTTTGGATCGCCGCCGCGCTCTATCTCATGGCGCAGGAGAAGGGCGCCGTCGAAGCGGTTCGCCGCGACTTGCGGGTGTTTCGCAAACGCCAGCCCATCGGTCGCGAGGTATTCCTGCGCGGATTGCGATCCTACGCGCGACGCGATTTCCACCCGTCGAAGCAGAAGCACCTCGATGCGCTGTTGGAGCGGACGATCACGCAGCTGGAGGGGTTCATTTCGGTGGCGGCCTAGCTAGCCATTCCGCGCTGGGGAAAATGATTCCTTCTCGTTGGAATCGCGACGCCCATTGCGCTCGAAATGACGCCTATACGGTTCGAATTGTGGGCGCCGTCGCTTGACCGCCGTCTTCACGATCACCGACATTGGTGCCCATGCGCTGGTGTCTTTCTTTCCCCCGGCCCATCGCGTCGACCTTCGGCTGCGCGCTGCGCGCGACGGGGGTCCTCGCGTTAACGGCCGCCGCGCTCGCGGGCTGCACGGGTGAAATCGGTGACGGCGGTCCGCCCGGCGGGGAGATCCCGACGCCCGAGGAGGCCGCAGAGGTCGGGGTGAGCGGCGCGCGCCGTCTCACGGCGATCGAATATCGCAATACGGTGTTCGACCTCGTCGGCATAGACGTCGCCGACGCGGAGCTGATCCTGCCGACCGACGAGCGCACGCCGTTCGACAACGACTTCACCACGCAGATCTCTTCGCAGGCGCTCATCGACGGCTCCGATCTCCTCGCAGGGGAGATTGCGGCCGAGGTGCTCGCGAGCCCCGAGTTGCGCGAAAAGGTGGTGTCGTGCGAGCCCAGCGGTCCGGACGACGAGGCGTGTTATCGCACCTTCGTCGAGGAGTTCGGGCGCAGGGCGCTTCGACGCTCGCTTTCATCCGAAGAGGTCGACGCATTCGTAACCCATTTCATGCCGCACGCGTCTCAGGCGTCGGACTTCTGGGTCGCCGTCGATTCTGGGCTCCGTGCATTCCTCCAACATCCGGAGTTCTTGTTCCGGATCGAAATCGGCACACCGGTGCCCGGGCTTGCCGGGATGTTCCGATTGAACAACTTCGAGATCGCGACGCGCCTTTCCTATTTCCTCTGGGGGTCGACGCCGCCGGATTGGCTGCTGGACCGGGCGGAGGCGGGGGAGCTCACCGAGCCCGCCGGCATTCGCGAAGCAGCCGAGAAGATGCTCGAGGACGAGCGCGCGCTTTCGAGGCTCGCGCGCTTCCATGCGATGTGGCTCAGCTACGAGCAAATCCCCGCGGGCGGGACGCTCGCGGAGTCGATGACGACCGAGACGAATGCGCTGCTCGGTCGATACATTCTCGACGAGTCTCGCCCCTGGAGCGATCTCCTCACCGCGAAAGAGACGTTCCTGACGCCCGAGCTGGCGACGCATTACGGGCTCCCGGCGCCGTCGAATCCGGAAGGGGATTGGGTCCCTTATGGCGATTCGGGGCGAGCGGGCATCTTGTCGCACGGGACGTTCCTCGGCGCCGTCGCGAAGTTCGTCGATACCAGCCCGACCCAACGCGGCCTGCTGATTCGAACCCGCCTGTTCTGCATGACCATCGACCGGCCACCGCCGGAATTGATGGTCAATACCGACGAACCGCCGCAAGCAGCGGACCCCGATGCTTGCAAGATCGAGAAGTATTCGATGTGGCAGCAGGACGGATGCAAGCAATGCCACGCATTCATGGATCCCGTGGGGTTCGGCCTCGAGAATTTCGATGCGCTCGGGCGCTTCCGTGAAGCGGAGGTCGACAAGCCGGAATGCACGATCGACGGCGTCGGCAACCTCGAAGGTGTCGGCTCGTTCGACGGCCCGGCCGAGCTCGGCGCGCTGATGGTGGATTCGGGGGAGGTCGACGCGTGCGTCGCGCGGCAGCTCTACCGCTATGCCGTCGGCCGCTCGGAGCTCGAGGAGCCGGATCACGCGCTCATCGAGCGAATCGTCGGCGAAATCCACGACGGCGGCGAGGCGCTCCGCCTCGACGTATTCATCGGCGACTACGTCGCCTCCGAAGCATTCCAGCTCCGTCGCGAGGAGGAGGTGACCGGTGAGTGATCGACGCAATCCTCGGGTGCGGACGCGCCGGCGCACGATGTTGCGCGGTCTCGGTGGTATCGCGCTCGCCCTTCCGTTTCTCGAGCTTCTCGATGCGCCGAAGGCCAAGGCCGGCGGCGGCGCGAAGCCGATGCGTTACATCTTCGGATTCGGTGGGTCGTCGCTCGGCATCGACGGTATGGATGCGGTGATTCCTGCTTCGGAAGGGGCGCTTGCGGGCCAAATTACCCGCGGTCTGCAGCCTCTCGAGGATCTCGGCCTCACCGATGTCGTGTCGATCGTTTCGGGTCTCGAGATCCCTTATGGTCCCGACGGCTCGATCCCGGCCGGCGGTCGCTACATTGAATGGCATTCGAGCTCGCCGTGTCCGCTCGCCTGCGGCGTTCGCACGCAGCCAGGCGACGAGAGCCTGCAGGGCCCGACGAGCGATTGGATCGTCGCGGAGCAAATCGCACAAGGGCTCGCCAATCAGGTGCTCGCCTACCGTGTACAAGCGGCGTTCTATCGAGGAAGCAACGATACCGGCGGCATTCGCGGCCGCCTCTCCGCGCGTATGAACGGTGGAACGCTCGAGGATGTGCCGCCGATCTCCAGCATCAAGACGGCTTATCAAGGCCTCATATCGGGGTTCGTTCCGCCCGATCCGGGGGAGGCGGCGGCGGCGCAATTTCTTCTCGAACGCCGCAAGAGCGTGATCGATCTCGTTCGCGGCGACACCGAAAAGCTTTTGCCGAAGCTCGGCAAAGCCGACAAGGTCCGCCTCGAGCGCCATTTCGACGAGCTGCGCGCGCTCGAGGCGCGGCTCGCAGCGGTAGAGCCCCCCGATTCGCCCGCCTGCCAAGCCGTCGGCGATCCGGGGGAGGATCCTCCTATCGGCGGTGCCGTCGAGAACGGCGAGCAGGGCTCCGGCGGCGGATACGACAGCAACGCCGCCTACAGCGACGAAGAGAAGCGGGCGACCGTGCTCGTCGATCTCATCCATATGGCCATGGCGTGCGATATGGCGCGGGTCGCGAACCTCCTATTTACGTATTCGCAATGTTTCCTCAACATGAACCCGATTTACGGGTACCCGACCGATCTCCACGAGATGAGCCACTACAGCATGGGCGGCGGGGAAGAGGGCGCCAATGCGATGGCGGACGGTATCGCGTGGCACGTGAAGCATTGGGGCCGCCTCCTCCAGAAGCTGCGTGACACCGAGGACTTCGATGGTAGCTCGATGCTCGACTCGACGTCCGCGGTCCTCTGCTTCGAGGGCGGCTATGGATACGATCCGGAGCAGGATGCACAGGGCTCCGCGCACTCCTCCGAGAACATGGCTGTCTTGATCGGAGGTAGAGCGGGCGGGCTTCACATGTCCGGCGGCAAACACCTGCCCCGCGCGGGTCGACATCCGGCCGAGGTCATCAACACGGCGATGCAGGCCGTGGGCGTCGACCAACAGCTCGGCGAAGTCTCGGGGAGCTTCGACGAGCTGTTCGGCTGAGCGCCGGCCGCCGTGATCAGGGCACGGCGATCGCTTTCGTGACCTCTCCGACGCGCGCGTTGGAGACGGTCGCGGTCGCCTGTCCGCGGCCACGAACGACCCACACCAATCGACGCCGCGAGTGCTCGACCGTCGAGCGCGCCAGCATCGGAGTGGTGCTTCGGTCGTTGCCGCCCCATCCCATCATGTGGCCGAGCGCGATTTCGGCGTCGCCGCTCACGAGCTCCAGATCCTTGTCGAGCGAGATGCGGGCACGCATCGGATCCGAGAAGTTCCTGTGCTTCGCGGAGCCCAGGATGAAGCTCGGGAGGTAGCCGTGGTTTTCGACCACGATTTCGATTCGATGCAGGTCGTTTTCGAGCGGCTCGACCTTCACGCTCGAAATCAGGATTTTCGGCGCGAGCGCGGCAATGCGCAGGAAGAAGCGCGATTGCGCGATACACACCTCGCCGAGCCGCTCGTAAGGTGGGTTCCAAACACCGATGAGCGGGTCGTACCCGCCGAGCTCGACCGGCCCGAGCTGCGGGTGCTCGAACGCTCGCCACGAGCCGATGATCCGGCCTTGGTTGTGCTCGCGATCCCAGGCGGCGATCTTGAGAATGTCGTCGCGCTTCGTCCGATCTTCGTAGTTCTTGATGAAGGGCCGTTTGACGTCGAAGCCCACTTGTTTGAAGAAATCCCACAGCTCGCAAACGAAGCCGATGGCGCCGCGCTCGACGTATCCGAAGTTGGAGAGGTCGCCGTGCAGCGGCTTGTCCGGCTCGTAGGTGAACTCGGTGAAGCCGCTGACGGTCGGGTAGCCCGCGATGGCGTCGCCCCATTCTTCGATTTGGCGAAACACAGCCGCATCGAAGGGATCCATCTTCGCGTCGGGCTTGTCGTTGAGCGGCCTGATATACACGCCGCCATAGGTGTGCATGCACAGCCAGATGAAAATGTTCGGGTGGTCCGCTGCGAAGGCGACGATGGCGCGCGACTCGGGCTCGCTGCCTGGATAAGGGCCGGCGCCGACTTGGTCGGGCTCGGGACGCCAGTCGGAGGGGAAATTGCGATTCACGTCCGTCTCGGTGTCGGACATGAAGGACGGCCGAGGCAGGGTGAAGCCGTCCCAGCGCTCGATGAATCCCTCGGGGTAGATTCGATAAAAGGGACCGGCATCCTCGATTTTGCGCGGGAGCATCAAACCGGGCATGTCGGGCGATTCGCAGAAGTCGCCGGTCGGGTCCTTCACCCGCATTAGAAGCGAAATGCCGTCGCCGTCCACGTCCTCGTGTCGCCAATACGGTCCGTAATGGCCGGGGCGATGATCGCGCGGGTTCGACCGGACGAAATGGCGCCGCGTGAGCACGCGCTCCGCCCCGTCGGGACACATCCGCGGCAGGATGTAGAAGAGCACGTCGTCGAGCAGCAGCTCGCGAAGGTGAGGGGGCAAATCGACGAGCGGATCACCCGCGTGTGCGCGCAGCAGATCCTCCGCAATGGCGAGGCAGACGCTCGAGCCGGCGAGCTCGCTCGCGTGGATATTGCCGTCGATCCAAGCCGCCGGCCGGCGCCGATCCGGATCACGCCCGATCGTCAGCAGCCAGACGTCGCGTCCGCCCTCCGACTTCGCGAGGCTCTCGAGCCGCGCAACCCCCGGCATCGCCTCCGCCCAAGCATGCAGCTGCCGCGTGAGCTCTTCGTGCGAAAGAAACCGCTGACGAAATCCACCGTCGAGCGCCGACCAATCGATCACGGGCACCTGCTTTCCATGGTTCGGAGACCAGAGGGGACGCCAAGTGCGCCAAGAGGAGAAGAGGAAGAGGAGGATTTCTAATTCGAATTCCCTTGCTCCTCTTCTTCCTCTCTCTGCCCTTGGCGCCCTTGGCGACCCCCTCTTCTTCTCATGCGTTAGGGCTGCGGTTATTTTTGACGCCGCGCGAGGCGGGCGGCGCGACGGGCGTGGGCTGCTTCGTGGAGGGAGAGCTCGTCGGGCTCGGTGACGAGGAGCTCGGGGAGCTTCATCGGTTTGCCGTCGCGGAACGCCACGAAGGTCATGAAGCCGGAGACGCACGGCCACGTGCTGCCGGTGGAAGGATCTTCGCCGCGGACGTCGACGAACACTTCACACGAGGTGCGGAACGCCGCGGTCACGCGCGCCTCGAGTCGAACGACGTGGCCCACGCGTACGGGCTGCTCGAAAGACAGCTCGTCGATACCCGCTGTGACACAAATGCAGCCTGCGAAACGCTGCGCGCAAATCGCAGCGCAGAGATCCATCCACGCGAGGATCTGCCCGCCGAACGCGTTGCCGAGCGCATTTGCGTGCGTGGGCAGCAGATACTCCGTCATTCGGGTGATCGAGTCCGTCGCACGGCGCGGCGACGGGAGCGAATCGGGCGCGTTCATCGGCGCCCACAAACAGCACGGCTGCCGGAGCCGTGCTAGAGCGAAGTCTCGCTTGACCGAAACACGCCGCGTCCCGTACCGATCGAGTGTGGTCTCGCGCTCGACCGCCGAGCAGCTCCTCGCGAGCTTGTTGTTTGCCGCGGTCTCGCTGAGCGCCGGCTGTGCGGCGGAGTACGACGAGGAGCCGCGCGTACCGCGCAAGCGCGTGGTGGAGAAGCCCGCGCCGGCGCCGACCGCAGAGCCGAAGCAACAGGTGAAGGAGAGCGCGCTTCTTCGCCCGCTCTACCACGACGATTGGTTCGGCGGCGTGACGCTGCTCGGCGTCGACGAGAAGAAGCTGCACGCGGTCGTGAAGCTCGAGGCACACGACCCGCCCCGCATCGCAATCGACACCATCGACCTCCGAAAAGCGGAGCGGATCGATCGCTGGGAGGCGACGGGCGATCCCGCGGAGCGCGCGATGCGGAGCGCAGCTTTTACGCCTCTGTCCGGTTCCTTCGAGAAAGACCTCTCGCGTTACGCCACCCTCGTGCGCGATTTGGGGCCCTGGCACCTGCGCCATCCGCTCTCTTTGCCGACGTTTGCCGTGGCACCGGATCGCGACCACGTGCTCTTCGGCAGTCGCCCAACCGACGGGACCGAAGGGGATTGGCTCTTCGCGGTCACGAACGACGGGAAGCCTCGACGTGTCGATCAAGGTTTGCTCGCGAGCTATTCGCCGGTGTTCTCGCCCGACGGCACGACGGTGGCGTTCATCGGATGTACCTCTTCGCCGTGTGACTACGGCCTCTTCTTGACGAAGATGGGGGAGGACAAACCGCGGCGAGTGGCCGGCATTCAGCGAGCGACCGCACCGATGTGGTCGTCGAGCGGCGATTCGGTGCTCGCCGTCGGTGGCGCTCGCTCGCAGGAGCGATGTCTCTTCCGTCTCGCGCGAAACGCCGTCACACCGAAGTCGCTCGCCTGCGCGAAGGGCCTCGAGGACGTCTCGTTCGCGCTCGATCCCGAAGGGCGAACGGCTGCGATGGCCGGCGTGCGCGGCGTTCCGGGCAAGCAGGTCGTGGACGTGAAGTGGATTCTCCTCGCCGACGGGTCGACGCTCGCGACACACACCATCGACCGCGCGGTCGGGTCGAGCGTGTTATCCGCTTCCGGATTGATGGCGTTACCGATGCAGCGTGGTGCCGTCGGCGCCGTCGACCTCATCTCGGGATCGAGCACCGTCATCCCCGAGTCCGAGGGTTGGTTTTTCGGATTCGAGGGCGCGCGCTGGGTCGGCGATACGCTGGTGCTCTTGCGGAAGGTGCCCGATAAAAAGGGTTTCGACATCGTCGCCATCGACGTTCGCAAAGCCTCCGGACGTCGCGACGAGCCCTGGCTCTGATCGAAGCGGCGCCGCATCTCCGGCTAGCTGATCGGTAGCAAACGATCGCCCGCGCGATGTGGGTTAGAAGCCGCGGAAAGCTGCCGCGAACGCACGATGTGCGTGCCATTGCGCGACAACTGCGGCGCAGAGCTTGCTGGCAGACCTCACTTCATGAGGCCTCGTATCAAGCAGATCGACGAACACGAAGATAACAAAGAATCAACCCCTCCAAGCGGTTGGATCCTGCATCCGCAATCGGACTCGGTGGTTCCTTGCGACGAGACGGAGAGCTCGGATGTGGGGCGCGAGGTCTCGGAGTCTCGAAATGCGGCCGACACCGAGGAGCGATTGCGCGACAGCGAAAGCACGCTTGCTACGCCGACGTCGACGCCGAAGGCGGTCCAGACGCAACGGCCCACGCCACCGAAGTCCACACCTGGTGCTTCGGTGACTCCACCGAAGTCCGCGCCCGCGAGGTCGGCGGCACCGCCGAAGTCCGCGCCTGCGAGGTCGGCGACTCCACCGAAGTCCACACCTGGTGCGTCGGCGACACCGCCGAAGTCCACACCTGGTGCGTCGGCGACTTCACCGAAGTCCGCGCCTAGTGCGTCGGCGACACCGCCGAAGTCGGCACCTGCGAGGTTGCCGCCGCCGCTCCCGCGCAAATCGCTGCCGCCGCCGCTTCCTCCGCCGGTGAACATGCGCGCGTCGCAGACGAGCTTACCGGCGTTGCAGACGCCTCCGCCGATACCTGTCGATGCGGATCGCAATGCGCCATTGCAACGGCTTCCGCCTCCCCCTCCGCGACGCCCGTCTCTGCCTTCGCTGCCGGCCGTCGATCTCCCCGGTTTGCCGCGCGTGCCTCCGCGGCTTCCGGCGCCGGTCATTCATACTCAGTTCGGCGTCACCTCGTCGTTTCCTCCGCCCGTTCTTCCCGTGCGGTCCGCTCCTCCGCCTTCACGACGACGAACCGGGATCGTCGCATTCGCGGCGACCGCTTTGATCAGCGGGTTGGCGGGCGCGCTTCTGGTCGTTGCCGGAGGCTCGCGCTCGCACGCGTCGCCGCACCGCGAAACGCTCTCGACCGCCGTGACCAATACGATGGTGGAGCCGCAGGCCGCCGAAGAAGCCGCGATCGACGCGTCTCCTTCCACCGCCGACACGGGGCGTGCCGAATTGCCGCTTGCCGCGGCCCCGTCGAACGAACCCGAGCCGATGCCGGCCTCGAGTGTCTCTGCCCAGAGCGGGAAAGCGGTCGACGCGGCGACGCTGCGCGCCCGCCCGGTGCGAGCGGCTTCCCCGACGAACGTCCGCAACGCATCGTCGACACTGATCGCGGACCGAGCGGCGATCGTCTCGAACGAACCGCTGAACCCACCGAACAAGGACGAACCCAAAGGCCCCGCGACCGAGCGACCTAGCGCATCGGCAACGGAGAAAGCGGCGACCGACGCTGCGACACCGGCTTCTCCGGCACCCACCTCGCAGGCCGCCGCTGCATCGAAGGACGGCGTACCGCCATTCGAAGGGACGCCCTAGCGTGCGGGTGCGGGTGCGGGTGCGGGTGCGGCGGCGGGGGCGCTCGCTTGCTTCTTCTTGGCGAGCGCAGCTTCCGTTTCGATCCAGCTGTCGAGATCGCGGTCGTACTTGAAATACGTCGTATCGAAGAGACGACCATTGAGAAGAATGAACGGCGTGTGCGAAACGCCCGCTTTTTCACCTGCGGCGACGTCGCGATCGACCATTTCGTGGACGGCGTTCGAGGCGTAGTCCTCTTTGAACTTCACCATATCGAGGCCGATCTTCTCCGCGTACCCGAAGAGGTCCTGGTCCGACAGGGCCTCTTGGTTCGCGAAGAGCACCCGCTCCATCTCCCAGTATTTGCCTTGCTTCATCGCGGCTGCGGCGGCGTAGGCGGCCGGCTTCGCGCGCGTGTGTTTCTCGAGCGGATAGAACTTGTGCACGAGGCGCACGTCACCCGGGTGGTTCTGCAGCGCTTCGTCCAGCACCGGGAGCGTCGCTTTGCATGCCGGGCATTGAAAATCGCTGAAGACGACGATCGTCACGGGTGCGTTGTCCGGACCCTTCGCCGGCGAGCCCGCCGGATCGACGGATCGCACAGCGTCCGGTGAAAAGCGCGCGTTCACCGCGGAGGCCGCCTGCGCCTTCGAGCTGCCGCGTCGAACTTGCGCCGCGAGGAGATTCGCCGCGGGCAAACACGCGTCGCACGCTCGCTTGTCCTCGACACATTTCGCGAGCGTCACCGCTTGATCGGTGCACGGCGCATAAAGGCGATTGGCGACGTCCCAGAACGCCTGCTTGCGCTCTTCCGGCAAGTCGGAGGTGTCGACGCCGGGCAACGCACGGACCGGCGTCGCGCTCTTCGGGATCGACGAATCGGCTTGGGCGGTCCGCGGGCCGGATGCGGTGTCGTTCGTTTCAGGCCTGGGGCTCAAGCCCAGGCTGCAGCCGAGGAGCACGCATCCGGCAGACCACGCGGCGAGCGCAAACGAGAGAGTAGGACGCATCGCCGCGAAGCTTAGTACAGCCAGCCGGAAGTTCACTTGCCGAATGGCTGCACGAGATCGCTGTCAGGGCACGCAGTCGTAGTACCCGTCCGCCTCGACGAATTCGCATTGGCCGGGCGCGCAGTCGATGACCGTCATCGCGTCGCCGTCACAGTACTTCAGTGTCGGACCGTGGCAGATCCCCTCCCAGCCGATCTCGTCGCAGGTGACCTCGGGCGCCGGCTCGCAGCGGAACTCCGTCGGGCACGGCGTCGTGATGCACGCGATTTGGTTCTCGCAAACGAAGCCGCTCGGGCAGCTGTTCGAGTCGTCGGGATCGCAGAGGCGGCCGATGCAGGCGTCGAGATCCTCGTTGCACTCGTAGCCGTTCGCGCACTTCACCTTCGGGCAGAACGGGTCGTCGACGCACGCGTCGCTGAACTCGTCGCACGTGGTGCCGGGCGCGCAGAGGGCGGTCGCGCACCAGTTCTGCACGGTGCCGCAATCGGTGACCTCGAGACCGAAGATCTGCTCGACGGGGATGGTCTTGGTCTGCTTCGGGATCTTCACCGTGACCTGCGGATTCGTGAGGGCCATGGTGACGGCGCAGTTCGGCCCCGGCGTGCGGTCGAGCGTGTGGACCTCGAGCCGTGCGCTCGCGCCGCTGCCGATTCGATCGATCGACGTGAAGCTGACCGAGTAGCCGCCGGTGTTCTGCACACCGATCGAGTAGTGGACGACCCAGCTCTGGTTGAAGTTGACGCCGGCCGGTGGCTCGGCGCCGAAGAACGCGACGTACTCGCTCTTCTTCCGAAGGATGGTCAGACCCGAGGGCGCGTTGCTCTTCGTGACGTCGAGAACCTGGAGGGGAAGCGAGAGCGCTTCGGCGTCATCACTCGACGCTTCGATGTCGTCGACGCTCGAGTCCGGCGTGCAGCCGACCGAGCCGAGGAGACAGCCGAGAGAAAACATCGAGGCGACGAAACGAACGAGGCGCATTGAGAGACCCTCCCTATGTGGTGGTTATGTAAGACGGCTGCCTACCTAGTGGGCTCTCGGCTCTATTTCAAGACAGGACTGTGCGCACTCTGCACAGACGAGCTGCTCGACGCGCCGTGGCGATGTTGCTACGCCCGCGCATCTCTGTGACGGCGCTCCGTTTTTACGTGCAGGTGGCCGCGGGCCGCATCGCTGGTCCGCTCACGGACGACGAGCTCCGTGACGCCATCCATGCGGGCACGTATGGGGACACGACGCGCGTTCGCGCGGCCGGGGGCCCGCTTTGGCTCCCCGCGCGCGCATGGGCGCCGCTCGGGTTGCAGAACGCGAGCTTGCCCGCCGCACCCGAGGAGGCCCAGATCGCGCGATCGATCTCGCCCGACCTCTTGCTGGCCCCGAGCGACGTGCTCGACATGGTTCGGTTCGCGGTGCTCGAGCACGGTCAGGTATTCGGTCCGCTGCCGGGCAAGGTTTTGCGCGACGGATACGAAGGTGGCCGGTATCGCCGAGCCCTCGTCACGCCGCTCGACACCGCCGACTGGCTCGCCGCGAGCAAGCTGTTCGACCGGACGCTGACCGACGGCGCACGCGCGGTGGCGGCTCAGGCCGCGCCGGATCTGAAGCACATTCGCTGCCCCGTCTGCCGCGAGCGCATCCCCGAGACGGCCAGCGTCTGCCCCGAATGTGACGAGAATGTCGGTATCACTGCCGCGAGCCCTTCGTCGCGCGGGTCGATCACCGACGAGATCGAGGGCGCGTCGTGGTTTCGCATGCATTGGCGGCCCGTCGTCGCATTCGGCGCGATTTTGAGCGTGATCCTCTCCGGAATTACGCTTCGATACCTCGCGCCGGGACGCTTCGCGCCGGTGCCGAAGCCGGCCGCCGTCGCGGAGCCGAAGCCGCCGCCCGAGACCTGCAACGAAGAGTGTTGGGTCGGGGAGAGCTGTCAGGAGAGCACCTGCGTCTGGCAGACGCCCAATGGTGTGGGCCACGTCGCGGCGCGACCCGGGATCGCCGGCCCGTTCCCGCTTCCAGCGGACTTCACCGATGGTCTGTTGCTCGACGAGGAGCGATTCGCGATCGGCCTCCTCACCGGGACCGAGCTGCGCTCGACCCGTACCGGGCAATCGCTGCAGCTCGTGAGCGAAGCATCGCAGACGCGCCAGCTCGTCCGCGTCGAGGGCGCCGTCTATGCCGTCGGCCCGCAGCACATCGCGGTCCTCGACGACCAGGATCTGCGCCTTCGAAAGACGCTCGAGCTGGGCGCAATCGTGAGCCACGTCGAAATCGGCGTGAACGGCCGGCGCGCGCTCGTGTCGCTGCCCGGGGCCCACGCCGTCGCCATCCTCTCGACGGAGCTGCACGTGGAGCTCGATCGAATTCGATTCGGCGACGACACCATTGGTCCGCTCGGTGTCGACGACGCCGGCAAACGAGCGCTCGCGACGACGGGCGCGATTCCGGTTGCGGGCTTGTCGGACAAACAAGGCGGCGCCATTTACGCATTCGACCCGGGTCGGCTGGCCACCGAGCAGGATCGCATTCGCGCGGGTATGCAGGGCAACCCGACCAGCGTCCTGATGGTGCCCAATGGCAAGACCGGGTTCGTCGCGCTTCGCCAGGCGGGGAAGCTCCGGCCGATCGAATGGAATGCCGCCGGTGGCATTCGCCTGCTCGACCCTATCGACGCTTGTGACCAACCGGAGGAGCTCGGCCTCCTTCGCACCGGCCGGCGCGGCGTCATTCGCTGCAACCGCGGACGCTCTCTTCAGATCTTCGACCTCGTGTCCGGTCAGACGCTGCGGACCATCGAGTTCAACTCGCCCCCGAGCGACATGATCGTCACGCCCGACGGCGAGCAGATCGTCGTCGCGCTGCCGGGCGCTTCGGGTGGAGCGATCGCGCTCGTCGACACCGAATCGTTCGACGTCGAGCTCGTCCCACTCACCGAGCCTCCGACGCGCGTCCGCCTCTCGAAGAGCGGCGACGCCGTCCTGGCCCTCAGCGATCGAAGCAAGGTTGCTTGGGTGATCCGGTGAGCACCGCGCTTCGGGCGAGCGGCGACGAACGTCGCGTTCCCTGCGCCAGCTGCAAAAAGCCCATCATCGCCGGCGCGCGCAAATGCCGTCATTGCAAGGCCTGGCAGCCCGAAGGCCCCAAGGCCCCGCGCGCGGCCATCATCATGACGATCACGCTGACGAGCGTCCTGTCGGTGATCGTCACCTCGCGCGAGTCGATCGTCGAAAAGGCTCCTCCGCTCACGACCCTTCCTGGGGATCCGGTGTCGTCCACCGAGCCCTCGCCGGCGGCGGTGGGTCCCGACCTGCCGCCGCCTCCGCCGCCGAAGGCTCCTCCTCCGCCTGCCGAGAAGCGCAAATGGAAGGCGCGGGAGATCAAGATGGGGGACGTACATCCCCTCGACCTCGCGCTCTCGAAAGACGGTGAGCGCATCTTCGTCAGCGCCGACGACGCGACCATCCGCGAGTACCGCGCTGCAACCGGCGAGATCGTCCACAAGGCGAGCGTCCCCGCCAAAGGCGATCGCATCGAGCTTTTGTTCGATCGGTACATCGCCGTCCTGCGAAAAGACGACCGCGTGACCCGCGTGCCCGTCGTGGATGTCGAGCGCTGGGACTACGACCCCATTCCCCTCGATGTCGGAGCCGGCCCCGGCGACATCCGGGAGATGAGCGACAAGAGCGTCGTCGTCGCGACGACCGCCGGTCACCGCGTCAGCCGCTTCAAGCTTCCTTCCGGCAAGCGCGTCGCCGACATCAAGCTGCCGCAGACGACGGGGCAGCTCTTCCTCGTCAACAGCGCGGGGAGGCCGACGCTCGCGGCGCTCGGCGCCATGACCCACTCGGGCAGGCCCGCCGGCGCGTGGATCGATCTGTTCGACCCGGCGGAGACGCCCTTCGGCGCGACCCGCCGAAGCATCGCGGTAGGTCGAGATCCGCGACCGGGTGGGGTGACGTCCGAAGGCGACGTGATCTTCTTCCCGGATTTTGCGACCAATACCGCTTCGATTCTTCCCGTATCGAGCCCGTCCGACATTCGCAGCGCCGAGGTCGGGCAGGGACCCATTGCGGGGTTCGTGATGGCCGGCGATCGTTATGGCGTCACGTTGGACGCGACCGCGCGCACTGCGAGCGTCGTCGACCTCGCGCCGACTTCGGGCTCCGAGCGCATTCGCGTGACGACGCTCATGTTGAGCGCCGAGCCGCGCATGGGGCGCTTGTCGAGTGACGGCACCACCTTGTTCGTCGCCCTCGGAGGCGGCGAGGAGCCTCCGCGCGACGAAGGCGTCGCCATCATCGCCGGCGACCCGCCCGAGATCGTCGGGACCTTCCCCACCGGCAAGGGCGCCATTTCGGTCGCCGTCGCCAAAGACCTCTCGAGGGCGGCCGTCGCGAACTACTTCGCCAAATCGATCACCGTATTGGAGTCGCCATGAGCGATCGCACGCGCCGCCTCGTCTGGGTCGACCTCGAGATGACGGGCCTCGACCCGAACGAGTGCACCATCGTCGAGATTGCCACCATCGTCACCGACGAGGACCTCAACGTCGTCGCGACCGGGCCGGAGCTCGTGATTCACGCGACCGAAGAAGAGCTCGCGCGGATGGCCCCGGTGGTCGTCGAAATGCACCAGAAGAGCGGCCTGACCGAGCGCATACGCGCCTCGACCGTCACGATGATGGAGGCGGAGCAGGCGACCATCGCGTTCCTCAAGGAGCACGTCGACGAGCGCACCGCGCCGCTCTGCGGCAACTCGGTCTGGAAGGACAAGCAGTTCCTCGAGAAGTACATGCCGGCGGTGACGGCGTATCTCCACTATCGGCTCGTCGACGTCTCGACGATCAAAGAGCTCGTGCGGCGGTGGTATCCCGCGGACTTCGGAGCGCCGAAGAAGAGCGAGCGACATCGTGCTCTCGACGACATCCACGAGAGCATCGCTGAGCTGGTCCACTATCGCTCTCGCGTCTTCGTCTCTGTCTAGCGAAGACCGTAGGCTTCGACACAGGCCCTCGCGGTCGCGACGTGAATCGCGAGCACCGGCGCGATCGTGCCATTCGAGTCGCGCTGGTAACCGCCTGCGAGGTTCCACGCGACGGGTAGCCCGAAGCGTCGCGCGGACTCGAACACGATTTCATCGCGCCGTCGAAGCTCGTCGTCGGTGAGCCACCCGCCGAGCGGATCCTGGACGTGGGGATCGGCTCCGGCTTGATAGAGCAAGACGTCGCAATCGGACATCGACGCCACGATGGCGGGGAGCCGCGCGAGGAACGACGCGGCTTGGTCCGGCCGATGGTAGGTCGCGCCCGCGGTGAAATGGCGAATCTGGCCACTTTCACCGAGGCGTCGCCGAATGTCGTCGGTGCCGTCGCCCTCGTGCATGTCGCAATCGAGGATGCCCACCGACGCCGCACCATCGAGCTCGCGCAACGCGAGCGCGGCGACCATGAGACCATTGAAGGTGCAGAAGCCCGCGCCGCGATCCCACCCCGCGTGATGGAAGCCGGAACAAGGCGCGACGGCGACCGATCGCGTCGCGCGCGCCCGGCGCGCCGCCGAGAGCATTGCGCCCGACGTCCACGCCAATGACGAGGCTACCCCGGCCGAGCGATCGCCGAACCCGTTTGCACGGCGCAGCGCCAGGACATCGTCGACATACAGCGGATCGTGCGCTCGATGGAGATCCTGGACGCCGACGGACGAAGGCCGAACAACTTCGATCGGCAAGCCGTGAGTGCGCCAGGCGTCGACGACCTGTGCGGGTTTGCCTGCGCTGGGCGAGAACGACGACGGGTGCGCGACCATTTCGTCGCAATAGAAGACTTCGAGCTTCATGGCCCGAAGGTGCAGCGAGCCGAGTTTTCTCGCCATGCAAGCTTCCGCAAGGAGCTTTACTATCGAGTCATGTTCTCGCTGCGAGGGATCCGTGGGCTTCTATCAGCCTCGTAAAGAGCAACCAGCGCTCGCCCCGCTCTTCGCAGAGCGCGGCTTGTCCCTCGATCGCCTGCGGTCGTTCCTCGAGGTGGCGGAGGCAGGCAGCATCGCGCGCGCCTCGCAGGGCGACCCCGTACGGCAGAGCCAGCTCAGCCGCCAACTGAGCGAGCTCGAGGGCTTTTTCGGCTGCGCGCTGACGGAGCGGCGCAAAGGCCGCCGCGTGCTCACGGACGCCGGGGAGCGCCTCGCAGAGCACGTGCGGTGGACCTTCTCCGGACTGCTCGAGATCAAGCGTGGCGTGGGTGAAGTGTCAGCCCCTCCGCTCGTCCTCGCGGCCGGCGACAGCGTCCTGCATTGGCTCGTGTTGCCGCGCATCGCCAGCGTGGAGGCGCGTTTCTCCGTCTCTGCGCTACCCGTGCACGACGTCGTTTCGGGTCTCGGCGACGGGAGCGTCGACATCGGTATCGTGCGGCGCGACGAGGTGCCGCAGACACTCGAGAGCACCCCTCTCGGCGAGGTGGAGCACGCCCTCTTCGTGCCGCGCGCCATTGCCCCACGAGGCGTGCCGGATGACGAGCTTCCGTTCGTGGTCCCCATTGCAGCGCAAGTCAGCGATCGCGATTTCGTCGCGAAGATGATCGATACGGCGGCCCGATCGAACAAAACACTGACGATCACGCTCCGCTGCGAAACATTTCCGCAGGTGTTCCGGGCCGTCCAATCGGGACGCTACGCGGGCCTATTGCCGACGCTCGCACGTGCAGAGCTCGGCGCGAGCCGGTATCGCGAGGTCGCGTTCGGAGGCCGGCATCGCTCCAGCCTCCGGCTCGCTTGGTCCCCGACGCTCGTTCGCGTCCGTCCCAGCGCGGCGCGCACGATCGAGCGGCTCAAGGAGGTCTTGCGCGCGCCGAAATGAAGCGCGCACGTCCCTCATTTCGGATCGAGGTAGTCGCAGGCTGGGACATTCCGACCTTTGGCGAATCGGAACGACGCGGTCCAACCGTCCAGCACCGACTTTGCGAACGGGTCGCCGTATCCCTCGACGATCAAGATGGCGCCCGTTCCCGCGCAGATCGGAACGAGCACCGCGCGGAACCTCGCGGGTGTTCCGGATACGGCCCAGGTCCTTTCGATCCCTGAGCCGAGCGGCGTCTTCGCAGGTCCGCCGCCGAGCGCGCGCAGCTCGAGGCCGTGTTTGAAGAGGGCGGCGCCGAACGCATCGCGCACCTCGCGAAAGGTCCGATCGTTCTCTTCGTCGCTCGTGATTCGTGTGGAGATCGAAAGGGCGCCCGCGATGAGTGTGTCGGGGCGATCGATGAGGAGGTCGAGGTCGTCGTCGCCGACACGGGCGCGCATCCCCTCGGGGACGCGCCCGACGATGCCGAGCCATTCGTTGCGGTACACATCGCCCTTCAGCGTGCCGTGTTTCGGCTCGGGCAGCGCGACGCGTGGAGGAATCGTCGCGGTGCTCACGGGGGTCGCTTTTGGTGCAGGCCCCGGTAGCTCGAGCAGCTTGCTCACGAGCTGTTTGGCTCTGGTCTCGTCGAGCCCGCGGACGAAGGCCACGACGTCTCCACGGCGCTTGACGGTGACCGACGCCGTAATGGTGCGGCCGACGATGCTGTTTTCTCCGAAACAGCCCGGCGACGTGATGGCCGTCTCGAACGCTCGCGCGTCGTCCTCCGAATCCCATGTGGTGACCCACGACATCGCGAGATCGCCTTCGTTCGACGTGAGTGCATAGAACCGGTCCCCGGCCCAGCCGGCGGCTGCTTCGCGGGCGATTTTCTCCGAGGTGCAGCGCGTGAGAAGGACGCGCGTCTGCAGCTCGCCGAGGGAATCGGAGCCGAGTTGGCGCATGCCGGCGATCGGATCCAATGGGCGAATCGGCCTCGCGCCTTCGCCGGCGAGGTACTTCTCCGGGTGAAGGATCTGCTCGGTGGTCGTGGGCGGTTTCGCGAACACCGAATCGACGAGGGGGAAACCTCCGGCGCGGTACAAGTCGGAGACGAAGAACATCCCCGCCTCGTACGGAAACGACAGCCGCTCGCGCGCGAGGTCGATCGATCGCGAGAGGGCCGACCCATGTTGCTCGTGCGCGAGCGCCTCACGCGGGACCTGCTCCGTCGTCTCGCGAATGCGTCGCAAGGTTCGCCCGACAGGGGCGCCGAGCTCCGCGCCGATGTACGCGCCCATCGCGACCATTGCATCCCCCTCGACGAGCGCGAGGCGTGCCAATGCTTCGTCGGTGCTGACATCGCCGTCGGATTGGAGCCCGAACGCCTGCTCCTGTAATGCATGTTGCATCTCGTGCGCCACGATCGCGCGCTGGACGAGTGCCTCCTTTTCGGACTCGGGTGTGACGATCGGGATGTAGACCTTGTCTTCCTTTCGGTCGTAAAACGCCGCGACTTGCTCGACGAGCAGCTCTTCGCCGGAGGCGACGTCTTTTCGTTTCGAGGGGACGGGCAAGAAGTCGAATCCGACGAGCAGCGCCTCTTCGAGCGACGAGTCCGTTCCTTCGCTCGAGCCGGCGGCACGTCGGGTGACCTCCGCGCGAAACGCCTCCGGCGAAAGGCGCTCCACGCGGACGTCGCGCTTGATGACCATCGCGCGCGCCCCGCTGACTTGCTCGAGGATGTGCTGAGTTTCCTCGGCGGTGAGCGGCGACGCATGCGAAGCCGTTACGTCGCGCGCCGTCTTCGGCTCGCGCGTTTGACCGCCGCGCCGACTGCATGCGACCGCGGTGAGGGACAGCAGCGTAACGAATGAGAGAAAGCGGAGCGCGTCCATCTCAGAACTCCCCGCGCCAATAGCGAGGTCGAACCTCGGCGGGCCGCTCGTCGATGGCGAAATGCTCCGCGCTGGACGCGCTTTCGTCCGCTTTGCGCTTTGGCGGGGTATCGAGCTCGACCGCGGTCCGGCCTGTTACGAACACGGCAATCCCCGAGGCGAGCAGCGCGGCGCCGGCGCCGAGGGAGACGCCGCCGGCGATCTTCAGCGTATCGTCCTCCCCACTACCCAAGTCGGCGAAGCCGAGCGGCAACGTCGCGGCGCCCGCGGCGACACCGGTTGCACCGATGATCGTCATCCACACGCCGGCCGTCCGCTGACCGCGGTTTCCCGGCGATACATCGACGTTCGTGTCGCCGGTCCTGTCACGCAGCTTGAAGGTCGAAGACTCGGGGATGTCCGTGCCACCAATGAAGAACTGCTGACCCCGCGACCCGTCGATGACCTTGTCACATGGGGATTCGCAAACCGCTCGAACCTGCGTCACCGCGGCGACGTATCGGCCGACGCCGAATACGGTGGTAGCGCCACGTTCGTAGAGCGTGACCGGCTCTTCGCTCTCGATATGGACGCGAACGACACCCGGTCCGGAGGGCGCCGGCTCTTCCTCCGGAATGGGGGCTTCGTAACCGGGGCCGGCCTCGCCGGGCTCGACGGCGTCATTGTCGGCCTTCTTTTCGTATTTGCCCTTTTCGACGTCGGCGACCTCGGCCCAGGCGAGCGTGCGCGGCTCTTTGCTTCCGCTCTCCGTGATGACGACTTTGCTTCCCGGCTCGACGGTCACGATCGTTCCGCGAATCGTGCCGCCGTTCTTGAGGGACACTTCGTCGACGCCCATTTCGTCGCCGGCCCGGGCGACGGACGCCGAGCTCGAGCAGAGGAACGCGAGCGCCCCAATGAGGTAATTGCGCGAGGCCGACGCTATGGACCTCTTTTTTTGCAACCCGTGACCGAAAGTTCGCTTGCACGACATGACGCTCTCTCCATGCGGTGCCGGGAGACCGGCACCGGGCAGAAAATGGGCACGACGAGGCCCACGCGGCGCGAGCGCGCCACGTGAGCCGAGTTCGCCGTTCTTGTCGGTGCGAGCGGGTACGAGTTGCCATGAAATCGACACGCCCTGAAAAAAGCATCGCGGCCGGTTCCCGCCTTTTCGCGAGCTCCGCAACATGCGAACAAGGAAGGATGCGCGTAGCGACCTTATCGTTGCTGCTATTCGTTGCTTTGCTGCTCGTGGCCGAAACGTCGTTTGCGTTCGAGTTCACCGACGAGCGAGGCGGGCTCGTGCTCACCGTCGATACGCGAGCGGACGAGCGATTCTGCGTTGCGCTTCCGCGCGGACACCGCGACGACGCCGGCTGCGAGGGATACGAGCCATCGGTTCTCGACGAGATGGCCGACGCGCCGACCGACGGCACGACCAAGGTCGGTGTCGGCGTCCTGCGAAAGGGAGACAACGTCGTTTCGGTGCTCGTTCAGCGGTACGACAAGGTGAAGTCGTTCGTGCCGAAGCGAGACGGCGAGCTCTTCTCGAAGGGCCTGTTCGGTGCGCTTACGGCTCGGATCCAGGGCGCTTCGATCCGCCGCTCCGATCAACGCGTGAAGGCATTCGGTGGGCGCGATGTCCATGAAGCGACTGCCGATTTGGATATTCCAGAGACTTCGCCGCTGAGGCCCGCGTTCGGTCGCGTCTCGTTCTTTACCTTTGCAGCAGGCGACGTCGTCTACTCGGTCTCGGTCTGCGGTGCGGCGGAGAACGCGGCACACGTGGACGAGGTCGGCAATCGAATCATGCTTACGCTGCAGGGCAAACCGGGCCGGGACTCGCTCGAGCAATCACGTGCGTATCACCTGGGTCGAGCCATCGGCAGCTTCCTCGCGGCAGCGATTCCGCTCATCGGATTGGCCGTGCTCATCATCGTGGCGCTCCGCTGGCGCCGTCGCACGCCCACGCAGCCTCCCTATCCTGGGGCGCAGTCCTATCATGTATATGGGCAGCCTCCTCCCGGCAGCCAATACGGCGTTCACGGCGGGCCGCCGGGCCCACAAGAACCAAATGGACCAAACCCTCCGGCTCGAGACGGACCGATGGGTTGGGCGCCCGCCGATACGAATGCATCCAAAGGTTCGGGGCAGGGGCCTCCTCACCAATAGGTCACGCCACGTTGAAGGGGTCAGTCGGCGAAGAGCTCGGTGACCCACACGCGGCCGTCGTCGCTCTTCGTGACCCCCAGCCCGAGCCGGGTGAAGCGCGCATCGAGGAGATTCGCGCGATGGGAAGGGCTGAGCCACAGTGCGCGGTGTGCCCGCGTGATCGTCGAAGCTGCGGCGAGGTTTTCGCCCCGCACGCGGAAGGTGATGCCGGCTGATTGCAATCGATCGGTGAGATCGCCGTTGCCGAGCTCGTGACCGACGATCCGCATGTCTCGCATGCGCTTGCTGTGCTCGGTCGCGACGGTGTCGAGATCGCTCGCGGCCTGCAGCGGCTTGAGACCTTCACCCGCGCGGGCCGCGTTGATCATCGCCCTCAGCGAGGCTGCGTCGTTTGCGGCGCCCTGCGCGGCGTCTTCGCCGGGCGCGGCGGTCTCTGCGAACTTCAGCGGCGCCGGCGTGCCGGCCATGATGTGTGCCTCGACGACGGGGCGTGGCCCCGTAGAAGCGCTCGCCAGCACCTGAATGACCCACACACCGGGCTGGTCGACGGCGAACGTCGTACGCACGTCATTGCCATTCAACGATGCGAGAACCGTCCTCGGCAGACCACGCGGGCCGAGGAGCACGACCTTCGCCTCGCTCGCCGGCACCAGCATGTGCGCCTTCAGCGTGATCCACTCCCCGGCACGCGCGACCGTCGGTACCGGCTCGAGGTCGGCGAGGGCATCGACCACGACGACGCTGACGATCGAAGAGCCGTCGTCGCGAGACAAACGTGCAACGCCACACCGGCGCTCACCGATCGCCTTGGACTTGGCGACGAACCGACCGAGCTCGTCGGCAACCTTCGTCTCGTCGAGATCGTTGCCGCGCATCGACCACGCGCGCGGCCACACGTAGGGCAACCCTGCGGAGCGGAGGGTGAACGCGAGCTCGTCGCTCGGGAGCGATGGCTCGCCGCGCGCAAGACGACCACCGTTGCGCGCCGCAACCGAACGCAGGCCTGCATCGGGAGCGCCGCAGATCTCGTAGAGGCTGTCGTTCGAAGCGTTGCCCGACAAAGGTGCGGGTGACGCCGTCGACGCTCTCCACACGAGCGGCGGGCTCGCGCCGAGGCCGACGGCTTCCGCGTGCGCCAGCGAAGCCCACGTGAGGCTCACCACGATCGCGAGCGCGACGAGCAGAGCTCGCGCCGCCACGCTGGGGCGGAGGGCTCCTCTCGTCGTCGCTGCGCTCACCGCGCTGACGCTACGTAGTTCGTCGGGTTCGGTCCAGGATCGTAGTTGAGGATGTGCTGCTGCACGTAGCGGACCGTGGCGCGGTGGACTGCGGCAGGAGCGGTACGCGCGTGCTCGGGGCGGTGCCGGCCGAGGATTTCGTACATCACGAAGCCGAGGAGCCCCTCGGTGTGCGCGAGGCCGGTCAGCGCCGAAGTCTGCGTATCTTCCGGTGCGGAGCGACCCTCGTCGCGTGCGACGGCGCGCTCGGCGACGAATGCGCCTATCGCGCTCTCGATGCAGAACATCTCTTCCGCGACGCTCAAGAAATAGGGGTCGTTCGGGCCGACGCCGAAGAGCGCCTCGCGCAGCTCCGGCTCGTACCTCATGACCGCCCGGCACCCTGCGTACATGCGCGCGCCGACCGTCGGCCCTGACGCGACGCGCACGACACCCATCGGATCCACTTCGAGGAAAATCGAGAAGGGCACGGGCCGTTCGCCGGGGGTCGGCGCGATCTTCGAAGCGAGGTCGAGCGCGCCCTCTTCGTTGGGGTGGTAGGCGAGCGCGTGCGCGATGCTCGTCCGCGCGCCGTAAACATCGCCACGCTGGTGCAGCAGAGACGCGAGCTCTTCATGGCCGAACGAGAGCGTCGGGTCGAGATGGATGACCTCGCGAAATTCCGCCTCGGCGGCGTCGAGCTGTTTGTTCGCGACGAGCGCGCGCCCGAGCTCGAGGTGGAGCGGCGGCGCGCTCGGCGCCAGGCGGACGGCGCCGCGAAGGGCCTTCACCGCTTCCGCTGCCCGGCCCTTCTTCAGCGCTTCGTGTCCTTCGTCGTATGCTTCCTTCGCCTCTTTGGAAACTTCGGCCGAGACGAGCTGCAGCCTCCCCGCGGGGTCTCGCTTCGCGACGAGCCAGATGTCCGGCTCCCGAGCCGGCGGCGGGCCGTATTGCGCGACATCGTTCGCGATGCGCGGCGTCGCCTCCGTCACAGTGTAGGTTCGCGGCGACTCGGAGACGATGTCCGCGACCAGCTTCGTCGTCCGCATCGCGTCGCGCGGATCCGAGAGCACGCGGTCGTGCGAGTAGCGGAATAGCGCCGGATCCGGATACGTACGAAGGGCGGGTACGGGCACCGGCTCGTTCCCCGGCTCGAGGAGCGCCAGCTGCTCTCGGCTGTAGGCCGGGAGCCACGACGGTACCGTGCCCGGCTTTCCCACGACGTCCGGGGTCTTGGCTGGAGCGCTGGCGCAGGAGGCGGTCAAGAGCGCCAAAGCGGCCAACCACCGGCGACGTCTCATTCTCGAAGTGGTAGCAGATGTCTCAGGGAAAGACCCATGAAGCCTACGCCCGCTCGCCTCGCTCACGTCGTGCCTTTGGCTATCGTCGTCGCCGCTTGCTCCACCGGTCCATCCGCGAAAGAACCCACGGCGATCGGGAAGGCATCGTCGTCGTCGGCGAAAGCGAGCGGACCGAGCCAGACGGCCGATGTGCACCAGGTCTCGTGCACCCCGGACGCGCGATCGCCGAAGGCGTCGCCCGCGCTCGCGGAACGCAACAAAGGCGTCACCGCGATCGCTGAGGGGCGCACCGAAGACGCGCTCAAGTCGTTGGAGCTCGCGCTCGGTCAAGACCCGAGCGACCTCGCCGCGTTCACGCTTCACGTTGCGGCGAACGCCGACGTCTCGGAAGCGCGCGTCCGCGCCGGTCGCAGCTTCGGCAAGCTGAAGCCGCAGAAGGTGGAGTCCGCTCGTCCGCCTCACAAGAACTTCGGCAAAGCCGACAAGGGGCCGAGCGTGACGCTCAAGCGCGGCCCCGAAGAGCGTCACACCGGTGATTGGTACGGCTGGCTCGCGCAGCACTCGCTGAAGAACCCGATCGGCTTCGCGGGCGAGATGACGCTCCCGAGTATGTTTGCCGACACGTTCGGCGACCAGCCGATGTTCGGCACGTACGTCCACGAGACGCACACCGTCGTTCGCTATGGACCTTCGCTGGTCGTCCTCGGCCAGGAGGGCAAGGGCATGCGCGCGCTTCAGCTCGAGCCGCTCATCCTCGATACCTTTCAGCTCGCGGGCCCCACGCCTCCGCCCACACCGATCTTTCCCGAGGTTCGCTACGCAGAGGTCGTCGGCTCGACGCTGATCGTCGAGGTCGCGCACGAAGGCGACGGCGCGAGCATCAAGCCGGACGGCGTGCTCGCGGGCTTCGACCTCGAGAAGGACAAGCTCGCGTGGATTTCGGACGCGAAGGTCTCGAACGCGTACTCCGGCTACGCGACCGGGACGCATTTCATCACGTCGTTCACCGACACGACCGGCGGCAAGCTCAACGTGATCGACGTCGCGACCGGCGATCTCGTCGCCTCCGAGGCGCTCCCCAGCCGCATGGACTACATCGTCGGCCAAGGGGCGAAGGTCTACGCGTGGGGCTACGAGAAGGCGCTCACGTTCGATCTCTCGACGGCGCCGGCGCTCGGCGCGCCGAAGCTCGGCGCGCTCGTCAAAGACGAGTCGTCGGCGAAGGCGGTGCTCGATGCGGGGCGGCGGTGCCTCCTGCAAAACGCGGTCATCGCGCTCGATCACCGCGACGGCGCCGCGTTGGTCAAAGCAGCCGAGCAGCTTCCGGAGGAGGCGAGCATCACGAGGGCCTTTGGTGCCGCGGGCGAATTTTTGATGGCGCGAGCGCAGGGCAGGGCGGGGCTCGATCTGACGGAGAAGCGCCCGGTTCCGGTCGAATTCGTCGCCACTGCGCTGGTCGCGAAGGACGCGAAGAAGCCGTCGACACCGCCGAAGCGCCTCGTCTCGGTAAAAGATCCGACCCTGGATCCGCCGAAGCCTCCATTCATGGAAGGCCCGCGACCGCTGTATTCGGTGATGCGGCTCGACCTGTTTCCGAATCGGTACGGCGTGTGGAACATCGAGGGCGCCTTCGCCGCCGGTGACCGCACGATCGTGAACTATGGCCGGCAGTTCATCGTCACGTTGAAGAACGATCAGGTCGACAACATCGTCGACTTGAAACCGCTCCTCGGCGAGGGCGCGAAGGACACCGCGCTCACGCCCGTCTATTTCGCGGCCGTGCTCGACGGGATTTTGTACGCCATCGTGACGCCTCAATCCGGACCCGCGGGCGCGAACAACTCCTATATCGCGGCGATCGATCCCTCGACGGCCAAGATCCTCTGGCGGACGTCGAACACGATCTTCCCTCGGCCGTTCATCGTTTTCGGTGACTACTTGGTCGCGGCGCAGAACCGCGAGAAGAACGGTGAGCTCGTGTTGCTCCGCCTCAGCGACGGGCAGCAAGTCGGCAGCGTGAAGACGAAGGAACCCGTCCGCGACTTCGGGTGGGACTCCCGCGGCACCATCTATGCGGGGCTTGCCACCTCTCGCGAGAACTTCATGCTCAAATAGGTCGCGCCACCGTGGGAAAGCCCCGAATCGAAATCGTGTTCCGCAAAGGAAAGCCGACCTCGGCCTTCTTCCATTTGCGCGAGGGCTCGTCCGGAAAGACCGGGCGGCAGATTCCTATCCGTCCGACGTTCGTTGCCCATTACGACGATGCCGGTCACCCGAGTGGCCTCGAGGTGCCGCTGCCGCTCGTTGCGTCGGCTTGGATGGTGAACGACGCGCTTCGCGAGCTCGGCGGCTCCCCGGTGGACGAGGTCGATCTCGCGCCCCTGCGATCGCTTTAGCGCCTCCTCGTCACACTCGGCGGCCGGCCCGCGATGTGTCGGGATGGTCGGCTACGCTTTTGGTTCGATGGCTGTGCGTGTCGGTCCGCTGGCGCTCGCGCTGCTCGTAGGCTTCGGGTGCCGCGAGCATCGCCCCGACCGGGCGCCGGACCGCCCGCCCGAGCGCGCCCCGATCGTCCTTTCGCCGCCGTCGGAGGCGCTCGCGAGCGTGGAGCTCCAAGGCGTTCCGTTCGTTCGGCAGAAGCCGGACTTCTGCGGCGAGGCGTGTGTGGAGATGGCCGCGCGCCGGCTCGGTCAGACCTACGACCAGGACGTGGTATTCGCTGCGAGCGGGGTCGACCCGGCTCTCGGTCGCGGTGCCTACACGCGGGAGCTCACCCAAGCGGTGAGCCGCCTCGGCTTCGATCCGGGTCAGGTGTGGTGGACGACAGATGCCGCCGAACCCACAGCGGGTCTCGACGCAGCGTTCGCGGCCGTTCACGCCGACCTGGTCCGCGGGGTGCCGAGCATCCTCTGCATGCACTACGACGAGTCGCCCGGGACGACGGAGCACTTCCGATTGGTCGTCGGCTACGATCGAGAGCGCGACGAAATCATCTATCAAGAGCCGGCGAAGGACGATGGCGCGTCCCGTCGCATGTCGCGCGCGCGGCTCTACGAGCTTTGGCCGCTCAAGTATCAAGCCGACTCCTGGGCGCTCGTGAAGATCGCGCTCGCGCCGGGGAAGCTCGTCACGCCTGCGCCCGAGAGCGGGTTCTCGCGCGCGAGCTACGCCCAACACGTCATGCAACTTCGTGCGCGGCTCGCCGCGCGTGGGCACCAGCACCTCAACGTCCGCATCGAGGAGCCTTTCGTCGTGCTCGGCAATGATCCACCGGACGTCCTCGAGCGGCGCTCCGAGACGGTTCGTTGGGCGGTCAAACACCTCGAAAAGGACTTCTTCGACGCGCGTCCGAATCGCATCCTCGACGTCTTCCTCTTCGGTGACGACAGGAGCTACGAGCAAGGCGTCCTGACGCTCACCGGCAGCGCCCCGACGACGCCGTACGGCTTCTATTCGAGCCGGCTCGACGGTCTCTTCATGAACATCGCGACCGGGGGCGGCACGCTCGTCCACGAGATCGTTCACCCGTATGTCGAGGCCGATTTCGAAGATGCGCCTGCGTGGCTCAATGAAGGCCTCGGCTCGCTCTTCGAGCAGAGCGCGGAGCGCAACGGGCACATCGTCGGGCTGACGAATTGGAGGCTTACCGGGTTGAAGCGCGCCATTCGAAAGCGCGCGCTACCGACCTTCAAAGAGCTCGCAGCGATGAACGACGACGTCTTCTACGCGGACGACCGCGGCGACAACTACGCGCAGAGCCGATATCTCTTTTATTACATGCAGGAGCAAGGGCTCCTCGTGCCGTTCTACGAGGCATTCCGCGCAAACCGCGCGAAGGACCGGACTGGTTACACGACCCTCGTGAGCACACTGAAGGAAGAGGATATGGCTGCGTTTCAGTCGCGCTGGGAAGCGTGGGTGATGACGCTTCGCTATCCCTGACTGGAGGAGCGCTTCGGCTTTCCGGTGCGAGGCGCGACATAGACGTAGAGGCGCGCTTTGGTGGTGACGACGCCGATGAGCGTCGATTCTTCACGCACCCGTGGCGCCGCCAGGCGCGTGTGGGATCGGGGCGGCTCCGGTATGGAGGACGGGCTTCGCGAGAGGACCGGAAGGTCCTTCGCGAAGACGTCGCTGTGCCGATTCACCTCGGGCGTCGCCGGCTCGGCGGCTTCGTCCGCGGTCGTGGGCTCGCCGACGATCGGTAAGTCCGCCGTCGAAGCACTTGTCGCTTCCGCCTGCGAGGGTGGCGCGGCTTCGCCCTCCATCGCGGGCGACATTTCCGTATGCACTGCATCGATGGCAGCGAGAGCGAGCCGGAGTCGCATGTCGGTCGGGTTAGCAATCAACGGACCGACCACCACGAACGAGCGCTCGTGAGTGTTCTGCCTGATGCAAGCTCGTTCCGCTAGATAGCGTGCCTCACGCCCGCGGCATAAGCGCCTCGACCTGCGTGCTCAACGTCGCGGATCGTCCCGACGAAAGAGAATCGAGAGCGCGACGAAGCCCGTCCACAGCACCGCGAAGTGGATAAGCATCGCGAAGCCGCTGACGTTCTTGAAGAGGCGTCCAGCGATCGGTGGGCCAACCAACATGCCGAGGGCGTAGGCCGCATTGTACAGGCCGCCCGCTTGCGACAGCTGCCGCTCGGGAACGGCGATACCGAGCAGCGCGAGTGACACAGGCGACAGCGACGCCAGCGAGGCGCCGGCGACGAAGCCCGTCATGTAGACCACCGGCGCGCTCTTCACGAAGAGGAAGCAGACGATCGTCACGGTGCCGATGACGCCGAGGGCGCGCATCACGAAGAGATGACCAAACCGGTCGCCCCAGCGCGCAACGAAATTCGCGAGCAGGAGCATGCCCGCCGCGAAGAACGCCGGCACGATGATGGTCTGTCCTTCGGTGAGGCCTTGCCCCTTCAAGTAGAGCGGCAGAAAAAGAACGACGCTCGCCTGGAAGTAGCCGTAGCTGAACGTGGCGAGGCAGCTCATCTTGATGCGCCAGAAGATCTGCCCCGTCGTGAGGGGCGTCGTCGGCTGCGCCTTGTCCCCCAACGTGACCTCTTCGCCGCCGTCGGCGGAGCCCACGCGCATCCTCGCCGCGACCACGAGCGCGGTGCAGAGCGCCAGCGCGCCCGCCACGTAGAACGACGTCGACTTCGTCGCGACCGCGACGACCCCGCGTGAAGCGATCGGGCCGACCACGTAGCCGATCGCGAGCGCGATCGCGTAGAGGCTCATGAAGAAGGCCTTGTCCTCGCGGGGGGCGCGCGAAAGGAGCACCGTCTCCGACGACACCCACACGGCGACCGAGAACGCGCCGTCGAAGAAGCGCAGCGTCGCGAGCGCGGCATACGGCCCCGCAAAAGGGAAGAGGCCGACCGCGAGCGCATAGCCGACGAGCCCGGCGACGAGCACCTTCTTCGGGCCGAACCGGCGAATCGCCCACCCCGAAGGGATCGCGAAGGACACGATCCCGCCGGCGAAGAAGATCGCCAAGTCGCCGATGGTGTCCTTGTCGAACCCGCGCCCCTCGAGGAAAACGGCGATGAGCGAAATCGCCAGGCCGTACGAGACGCCGACGAGCAGGATCGTCCAATAGACGAGTCGTATCGTCGTGTCGGCGAGCGCTTCGGCTCGTCCTTCGGAGCTCGACATCAGGCGGGGCGCGACGTCTCGCTTCGAACCCAGGCGAGGTAGTCGGGGTTACCGGCGCTGCCGTCGATCGGCAACGCGACGACCTCCGGGACGCTATAAGGATGAATCGCCTTCACCGCGGTCGTGAGCGCACCGACGAGCGCCGCGCGTGTCTTGATGAGCAAGGTGCTCTCGTCGTCTTCCTGGAGCTTGCCTTCCCAGAAGTAGAAGCTCTTCACTTTCGGGACGACGTTCACGCAGGCGGCGAGCCGCTGCTCGACGATCGCTCGCGCGATGGACTCCGCGGCGTCGACGGGCGTGTTGACGAGGACGACGCGAAGGTCGCCCTCGTCGGCGCGCTCGTTCACCACGGAGAGGCCTTCTGCGCCGATCGCACGAGCTCGACCACGCGACGGCCGACGTAGTCCTCCACGTCGGCGGCTGCGATGTGGCGATCCCGCGCGAAGTCGAACTCACGCGGTTTGCCCTCGAGGAAGCTCACCTTGATGACGGCGGTGGCTCGGTCGAGCTCGATCGCGACGCTCAGGTTGCCGAGGGACAGGCGAGCGAGCTTGGTCCGCTTGCCTCCGGGAAGATCGCCGTCGGACGCGACCTCCTCGGTTTCGTCGAGGAACTTCGCGTCCTGACCCTTTTCCGCGATGCGCTCGTGGCCGAACTTCAATGCTTCGATTGCGAGGCCGAGCGCCGTCTCCGCGCTCGCGAGCGCCTCGAGGACGCGTTGCTTGTGCTTCGCGGCCTCCTCCGCATCTCGCTCGACCCTCGTCTTGACCGCATCGATGAGCTCGTCTCGCCAGTTCGGCACAATCCCACCTTTCTCTTCGGCTGCTATAGCGTGCGGAACTACTTCTTCATCTTTGCTTGCTGCTCGGCCTGGAGCTCGTTCAAATTCTCGCCCTTGATCGGGGTCGGGTTCTTGAGCTCGTGCCACGCCTTCTTCGCGAGGTCACCCGTGAGGCCCTTCTCGTCGGAGAGCGCCATGAGCACACCTTGCTCCTTCATGAAGCGGAGCGTGCGGATGGCCTGCTCTTTGCGCTTGTCGTCGCCCGTCTTCGCGTCCTTCATGATGCGCTGACGGAGGACGACGCGGGTCTCGGAGTGCGGCCCGTTGTCCCAGGAGAGGTTCTCGAACTGTGCCTGGAGACGCTCGATCGCCCACATCTGCGGGCCGTCGAAGATCTTCACACGCGCGATCGCCTCGGCGTTTTCGACCCAGCGGTAGAGGTTGCCGTCCTTCGCGTCGATGTCGCTCCAAAAGCCGAACGCGCGGAAGTACGAGTCCTTGAGGTCTTGCAGAGCCTCGGCGCTCTTGTCACCGAACATCGCGACGGTCTGCGCCGCGGTGCTCGTGTCGCCGCCGAGGATGAGCGCGAGGGCCGCAGAGTTGCGCGTCTCGTCGTTCTTCATTTTCTCGAAGAGCTTCTCGCGCACGCCCTTCTCGAGCGGTGCCGATCCGATCGCCTGCGCGACCGCATTGCGCACCGGGATCGGCATGTCCGGGGTGAGGAGATCGGCGAGGTCCGATTGCGCTTCGGGCACGGGGCGCAGCGCGAGCGCCGTCGCGTAGCAGCCGCCGATGAAGATCTTCGAGGCCTTCGTGTCCTTGCCGAACTGAATCGCTCGCTTCGCGACCTCTTTCATGTCCTCCGGCGTGCCGGTCCAGGCGACCGCCGAGCACGCTGCGAGGCGCGCCTCCTCGTGCCAGGTGTCGTCCTCGATGAACTCCATGAGGCGCTTCACCGGCTTGGGATCGCCGTACTCGGCGAGGCCCTCGGAGGCGCCGACGCCGATGGCGCGGAGGACCATGCCGAGCAGCGTCTTGCCGCCGCTCATCAGGCCTTCCTGCGTGATGTCGAGCTTCTTGTCCTTCTTCGAGTCGAGCGCCTTGACGAGTTTGTCGAAGCTCTCTTCGTCGTGGTAGCGGCCGATGTAGCGCATCGCGCTCTGCGCGGTGACCCACTCGTCCGGGGGTTGGGCGCGCGCGCCTTCCTTCGGCAGCTCCGCGTCGGGGAACGCCCACTCGCGCATCTTCTTCAGGCCGAGCTCGCTCTTGATGTTCGCCAGGAAACGCAGGCCGTTCGCGTGCGGCTGCGGCTTGCCGGTGAGCCAGGCGAGGACGGGCTCTTCCGCGACGAGCAGATCGGCGCGCTTGTCGGGGTTGATGATCGCGAGGTCTGCGAGCATGCGGGACGCCCAGACGCGCTGGTCGTCGGTCTTCGAGAGGTGACCGCCGCGGCCGAGCTGGTGCATCTTGCCCGGGTCGTAGACCTTCGTCGGATCCATTCCCATGCGCTCGGCGAGGTACTTCGCCGCTCGCACGTCGCCGATCTCGGCGAGGCGCATACCGACCTCGCTGCGCCAGTGCGGGTGCAGATCGGGCTTCTGGCCCCACTTGTCGAGCGCGTCGCCCGCGCGCGGATCCGCGAGCTGCTCGATCAGCTTGAAGATCTGATCCGTCTGGAACCACTTCGTCTGCTCCGGTTCCGGGGCGACGCTGTCGAGCGCGAGCACGAGGCCCTCGCCGCCGATACCGTCTCGCAGCGCTTCGAGGAAGCGATTGCGATCTTCACCCTGCGCCTTCGCGAGCTTCTTGAGGAGCGGATCGCGCGAGCGCGGATCGGGGATCTTCGCGAGGCCGTTCGCCGCTTGGCCGGCGACCTCGAGCTCCGGGTCCTCGACGAGCTGGATCAGCGTGTCGAGGTACTTCGCGTCGGGCTTCTTCGCGAGGGTGGTCGCGACGAGCTGCCGCACGGCCTGGCTCTTGTCGCCCGCCATTCCTGCGAGCTCGTCGAGCGAGACGAGGTTCGCGAGCTTCTCGGGATCGAAGGCGACGCCGCCGCCGACACGCTGGACGTTCGACAGGATGCCGTCGCGGTACAGGTCCATCGCCTGTTTGAAGACCGAGGGCTCCCCGAGGGCGACGAGCGCCCAGACGAGCTGAGGTCGATCGGCGTCGGTCGCCTTCTCGAGCGCCTTGAGGAGCGCCGGCTTCGCCGAGTCGGCCTTCGGCGATCCGATGTGCGCGAGCACTTGCGCCGCGACACCGTTCACGCTCGCGTCACCGCGGGCGAGCGCCTTGGTCGCGAGATCGACCGTCTCTTCGTCCTTCAACTGGGCGAGCTGGAGCAGTGCTTCCTGCACCATCTCCTTGTCGTCGTGCTTCGCCCATTCGCGCCATTTCGGAACCTGATCTTCCGCGGGCAAAATGAAGATGTTTTGCATCTCCTTCGCGCGCTGCTCGGGCAAAAGGCGCTGCTGGTCCTTCTTGTAGAAGTGCCAAACGGCGAACGCGCTTCCTCCCACCGCGAGGAGCGCGAGGAGGATGATGATCGGGTTGAACCGACCGCGCTTGAAGTTGCCGTCCTCTGCGACTTTCGCGCTCGGGCCTGGCAGTGCCTCCGGCATCCCTTGATCGTCCGGGGAGTAGTTGGCCATGGGGCGACGACGCTACCCTAAACGGGGCTGCTGAAAAAGCACCGCTCCGCCACCGGCGACCTCGGCGCCGCTATTTCTCCCCCCGACCCCCCTCACTGCGTGAGGGGGGCATCCGCTTCCTGCTCGGACTGCGCCAAACGTACGTGCGCTGGCGCTTTCGGCGATATGAGCGTGTCGGTTCGGCGCAACCACGCTTCGAGCTCGTCGACAAAGCAGTGTGGAACGAACGCTTCCCCGACGTGTCGTCCTGGCCCGCCAACACCGGAACAACCCCACGGTTGCCGAGCGCCGTCTGTGGCAGCTGCTGCGGCGCCGCCGGCTCGACGGCTATCTCTTCCGCCGTCAGTTTCCCGTCGGACCGTACTTCGCGGACCTCTACTGTCCTGCCGCACGCCTCGCGATTGAAATCGACGGTCCGTCGCACCTGGCGCGAAGGCGTGCCGACCGTCTGCGCGACGCTTTCTTCGGGCGCCAAAACATTCGCGTCCTGCGGCTCTCCGACAAGCTCGTGCTGGAAAAGCCCACGGTCGTGCTCGAGCTCATCAGGCTGGCGCTCCCCCCAGCCCCCTCACGCAGTGAGGGGGCTGGGGGGAGAAATCGCGGCGCGAGCGCGTCCGTTTGGCGTGCGGTCCCTACGTAAGCAACCTGCTAAGGTTCCGCCATGTCCGACAAGGCGACCTTCATTGCCGGCGCGGTCGTCATCGGCGCCGCATGCCTAGCCGGCGTCACCCTGCTGCCCCGCATCAACCCCCTCCGGGCGAGCCCCGAGGCGCAGGAGATGAAACCTGCGCCGGCGTTCTCCCTCCCCGTCATCTCGAAGGGTGAGAAGGGGTCCCGCCTCGCGCTCGAAGACCTCAAGGGCAGCGTCGTCCTCGTCGATTTCTGGGCGACCTGGTGCGGCGCCTGCAGCATGCAGACGCCCATCGTCGACCGCATTGCGAAGCGTTATCAGGAGCGTGGCTTGCACGTGGTCTCGGTCAACGTCTTCGACGACGACCACAGCGCCGCCGCCCAGGAAGCCCAGCGGTGGTCGTTCCCCGTGGTCGTCGACGAGACGGGCCTCACGCAGAAAGCGTACGGTGTCGATCGGCTGCCGACCTTGATTCTCATCGACAAAGAAGGCCGCATCGTGAAGACGACGCACGGCCTGATCGACGAAAACTCGCTCGATCGGATGGTCCGCGAAGCGATGTGATGAGGCGGGGAGGGGGCTCGATGAAGCGCGCGCTCGCGCGGAGCGCCGGCGCGGCATCCGTCGCGATGCTCTTGTCGTGCGACGCGCCCGAGCCGGTAGCGCCTCGGTCGCCGGCGCCGCCGAGCATCCAGCAAGCTCCAGCGTCTGCCTCGACGTCGATTGCTCCTGCCGCGGTCGTGTCAGCTGTGGCTTCGGTCGCTACGACGCCGGCCGCCGGCGCGTTCCTGCCTGCTGCCTTTCCGAAGAGCCCACCGCGTTTGGACGACCGCGTCGTCTGCGACCGCGGCACGTGCGTCGCGACGCTGGCGCTCTCGAAGGCGCCGGTCGCACCCAGCGATGCGCCGTCGGTCGCGCATTTGTGGGAGCACCAGATCGCGCCGGGCGCGACGCTCACCGTCCCGCGTGACGACGCATTCGCTGTGATCGCCGTCGTGCTCGAGGGTAGCGCGCACGACACGCCGGTCATTGAGGACGAGCCGACGCCGGACGGGCCGCTCGAACCGCTCACCGGCGTGTTCTACCGAGGCGGCGGCTTCAGCTTGCGCGCCGAAGGTGGTGCGGCGCGGGTCCTCCTCGCGTCGGTTCTGCGCCGCGACCTCGGCTCGTTCAAGACGAAGGGGTCGACGTGGTCGAAGCGGCCGACGGGCTCGGGTGACTCGATCGTTCGCTTCGATCTGCGGACGCAGGCGTTCGTCTTCGGTGGCGGGAAGATGAACGCGATCCTCGGGCTCGAAGATCGCAAAGACCGAGCACCGGACGCGTCGTGCTCGCTTCTCGGCATCGCCGCGGGCGGCGCCGTGCCTGAGCACGTTCACGCGAACGAATGGGAGCTGCTCGCGATCGTGTCGGGCGACGGCCGAATGTCTCTCGGCGAAGGTCCCAACAAAGCCTCGCGTGACGTGAAGCCCGGCAACATCGTCCATATCCCGAAGGGCGTGCTTCACGCATTTCAATCGACGAGCACCGAACCGGTGATCGCGATTCAGCTCTACACGCCTCCGGGACCCGAGCAGCGATTCAAGGCGGCGCGCTGACCTACGCGCTGGCGCGGGCTCTCGTGCGTCGCGTGCGCGCGGCCTTCTTGGCGGCGGCCGAGCGCTTGGCAGGGCCCTTCGTGCGTGCTGCCTTTCGTGCCGCGGCGGATCGCTCCGCGGACGAGCGCTTCTTCGAAGCCGAACGAGCCTGTCTCGACAGCGCCGTCTTGGTCGTCGCCGCTTGGCCCTCGCGCTTCAGAGCACGCGTCGTGGCACGCGATCGACGCTTCGACGTGGCACGCTTCGGCTTCGCGCCCGCCTCGACGTCACGCTCCGCACGCTCGCGCGTCGCCTTCGACGTCGTCCCGCGCTTCGGGGCGCCGAGCTTCACGCCCGCTCGCCGCGCCTTCGACAGACCAATCGCGATGGCCTGCTTCGTCGACCGTGCGCCGTGTTTCCCCTCGCGCACGTGGTGGATCTCTTCGCGAACGTACTCTCCGGCCTGCGTCGACGCGGACTTTCCCTGGCGCTTGTCGCGTGCAGCGCGCTCGCGGGTCTTCTTCTCGGGCATGGTTGCACCTCCGTACCGAACGAATCACTCGTCTTCCGCAAGTGCCGTACCGCCGCGCTAAACAGAGGCGCGGTGATGCGCGTCGTCGCAGAAAACATGCATCCGAGCGAGCGTTTCGTGCCCTTATCCGCGATTGCGTAGACGGCGCGAAAGCGCCCCGATCGTCGCCAAACGCCGCGTTGCGTTCATGAGGCCGTGTGCAAGCCCGCCCGCATGGCTCGTCGTTCGCATTCTGTGATACCGAGGTGCGCGTGAGAGCGCTCGTCCTCGATGGTGCCCCGCGACTCGACCGCGCCTTTCCGGACCCCGAGCGCAAGCCGGGGGAGGCGATCGTCGACGTTCTCGTCGCCGGCGTTTGCGACACCGATCTCCAGCTCGCGCGCGGCTACATGGGCTTTCGCGGCGTACCCGGTCACGAGTTCGTCGGTCGCGTTCGAGAGAGCGACGATCCCCGTTGGATCGGCAAGCGCGTGGTCGCCGACATCAACGCCGGCTGCGGCGCTTGCGACGAATGCCGCGAGCGTGCCGGGCATCATTGCGGCGCCCGCACGGTGCTCGGCATCCTCGCGCGGAGCGGCGCCTTCGCCGATCGGCTCTCGATCCCGGAGCGTTGCCTCGTCGAGGTCCCCGACGACGTCTCCGACGACCGAGCCGTGTTCGCCGAGCCTCTCGCGGCCGCGCTGCACGTGCTCGACGATGCCTCGTGGCTCGAGGCTTCGGATCGCGCCGTCGTCCTGGGCGATGGAAAGCTCGGCCAGCTGATCGCCCGCGCGCTCGCCGGGGTCGGACATCGCGTGGTGATGGTCGGCCGTCACGAACGCAAGCTCGCGATGATTCGGAGCGCCGGCGTCGAGGCGCTCCTCGAGGGGCAAACAGGCCTGCTGCCGCGCTCTCGCCTCGTGGTCGACGCGACCGGCAGCGCTTCCGGCCTCGCACTCGCGATGAAGCTCACCGCGCCTCGCGGCACCATCGTCCTCAAGACGACCGTCGCCGGCGCCCTGGAGATCGATCTCTCGCCGCTCGTCATCGACGAGATTCGGCTGGTGGGATCGCGGTGCGGCGACATGCACCGCGCGGTCGACGTGCTCACGCGCCGCCAGGTCGACCCGCTCCCGCTCGTCGAGGCTCGTTACCCGCTCGATGAGGCTGCGGACGCCATCGCACACGCGGGGCGCAAGGGATCGATGAAGGTTCTCGTCGACGTGTAAGGGCCGAGCGCGCGCCCGCGTTTCGTGCTCACGATGAACACGAAGCGCTCCCTCCGCCGTCCCTTCGCCCTCGCCTCGTTGCTCGCACTCTTCGTCGCCGGATGTAGTGGAGGCAGCTACCAGAGCGCCGCCAAGATGGCCGAAGAGCCGATGTCCCCGGCTCAATACGCCGTCGCGGACACGGCCGCCTCCGCGGCGCCGAACACCGAAGCGTATGCGGACTACGGCGTGAACCCGTTCATCGACGCCGAGAAGGATCGCTTCTCGACGTTCGCCATCGACGTCGACACCGCCTCGTATGCCATCAGCCGTCGCAAGCTGAACGAAGGCTCGTTGCCTCCGCTCGCCGCGGTCCGTGTCGAAGAGTTCGTGAACGCGTTCGACTACCAATACGCGGCCGCAAAGGATGCGCCGTTCGCCGTTCACCTCGCCGCCGCGCCCTCGCCCTACCAAGCCGGTCACCACGTGCTTCGCGTCGGTCTGCAGGCGAAGCGTCCCTCGGCGCGCGAGCGGGTTCCGGCGCACCTCGTGTACCTCGTCGACACGAGCGGCTCGATGCAGAGCGCGGACAAGCTCGGCATGGTGAAGAAGAGCCTGCGGATGCTCACCGACCACCTGAAGCCCGGCGACACGGTCGCGATCTGCACCTACGCCGGCGACACGCGTGAAGTCCTCGCGCCGACCGGGATCGACGATAAGGACAAGATCCTCGACGCGATCGACGAGCTCAGCTCCGGCGGCGGCACCGCAATGGCGAGCGGGATGGAGAACGCGTACGCCCTCGCGAGTCGCACGCTCAAGAAGGGTCATATCAATCGCGTCATCGTCCTCTCCGATGGAGACGCGAACATCGGCTCGGCGAGCCACGAGCAAATCCTCGACAGCATCGCCAAATACAAAGATCAGGGCATCACGATGAGCACCGTCGGTGTCGGCAACGGCAACTACAAAGACACGATGATGGAGCAGCTCGCCAACAAGGGCGACGGCAACTACTTCTATATCGATGGTGAAGACGAAGCGAAGAAGGTCTTCGTCGATCAGCTCGACTCGATGCTCGAGGTCGTCGCGAAGGACGTCAAAGTGCAAATCGAGTTCGATCCGAAGCTCGTAAAGCGATATCGCCTCATCGGCTACGAGAACCGCGACGTCGCCGACAAGGACTTCGCGAACGACAAGGTCGACGGCGGTGAGGTCGGCGCCGGGCACTCGGTAACGGCGCTCTACGACATCGAGCTCGCGGAAGGAGCGTCCTCCAAGTCGCTCGTGACCGCGCGCGTCCGCTACAAGGCGCCCGAAGGCGGCGAGTCGAAAGAGCTCGCCGTCACGATGGACCCGAAGGGCTTCGTGAACGAGTTCGGAGACGCCCCGCGCGACTTCCGCCTCGCGACCGCGATTGCGGGGTTCGCCGATACCCTCCGCGGCGCGCCCGCCGCACCGGGCCTCGACGAGGTGCTCGTCATCGCCAAGAAGGCGAGCAACGAGTCGAAGGCGGAGTCGGAGCTCGTCGGCCTGATCGAGAAGGCCATGAAGCTCGGCGCTCCTCGCAAGCGCGCGCAGATTGCGAAAGGCTGACCGCCGTCCGATCGCGATGTCGACGTAGAATGGCGAGCATGGGCCGAACCGCGCACGCAGCGCTCGCTCTCCTCATGCTCGCCGGATGTGCTTCGAATACGACGCCGCAGACCCCCAAGGCGCAAGCCTCGACGTCACCGACGACCGAGCGCGGCGGCGCGCAAATGGTGGAGCAAACGCACGCCGTCGTCGAAGTCCCGCTATCGAGCGGCAACGGCTGGATCTGCGAGGACAAGGAGTTCACCGAACCGCTCCCCGCCTTCGTCGCCAAATGCGCCCACGAAGAAGGCGAGCCGATGTTCCTGATGTCGAAGGTGTACGTCGTACCGGCCGATCAAGTCGTGCCGGCGAAGCGGCTCGTCGACGAAATCTACCCGAAGAATTACGCGAAGCTCTTCGAGCGATTTCAGATCACCGAGACGAAGCCGGCGCAGATTCAGGGGCACGAAGGCGTCGATGTCTTCGTGGAGGCTGTGAGCGGGCGCGGGCCCGCGCGCGTTCACGAGCGCGTCGTCGTCGAAGGCACGAGCGTCTTCATCATCACGCAAATGGGGTCGGTGAAGGCATTCGAGGACTTCGCCGATTTGCGCGCGCGTTGGCTCGCGGAGACGCGCTTTCGCGGGCTCGCCAAAAACTAAGAGAGCCGCCGGCGCATCATCGTGTTCTTGTTGTCGGTGAACCCGAGCCGGCGATAGAGAGACCGCGCGCGCTCGTTGTCCGGGGTCACCTGCAGGCACAGCGCCACGGCAGGTCTCGGCCACAGCTCACACCCGTCGGCCAACATGCGAAGCAGACTCGAGCCGTGGCCACCGCCGCGCGCGTCGGGGGCGACGTAGAGCTCGTCGATCTCGCAGGTCTCGCCGCCGAGCTCGTTCGACCAATACGAGACCAGCAGCGAATACCCGACGATTCGGTCGCCGGACGCGAGCACCACCGCGCGACCGCGCAGGGGCTCCTTGCGAAGGGCGGCGAGCGTGCGGCGTGTGTGGTCGTCCGGGACGGGCTCGGGGCTCGGATCTTCGGCGTAGAGCTGGTGGGCGAGCGCGACGATCGCTTCGTCCTCGTCGGCGGCGGCGAGCCGCCAAACCGGCGCCCCGCCGGTCAAGGCTCCCACCGGACGTCGAGCGTCCCCAGGAACTCGAGCACTTCTTCTTCCGTCTCGACCCAGACGTCGAACGTGCCTTTCGGCTCCTTCGTGATGATGACGAAACCGGCCGGGTTCGTCGTATCGATTCGAATGCGCTCGATCGCGGATGCGCCGGGCTCCTGGCGTTCGACCACGCCCCAGACGCCGATCGGGAAACGAGATTGGGTCATGCGCTGATGGGAATATGATTGTTGGATATCGTCGCGTCACGCCCGCGTCGATTTGGATCCAACGTTTCGAGGTGGACGTGTGAACCGACGTCGCCGTGTGCACCGGTAATCGATCCGTCGTCGATGCGAAACTGCCGCGTACCGTCCGCGCTTCGGAAGACGCCCGTCCCGCTGCCGCCCATTTCACGATAACCCGGGCCGACGAACTCCGCGCCGGCGGTGAGCGCCTGCTCGGGGGTGAGCGTGTGCGCGCTGCCGAAATTGCCTCGATTCGCGAGCGTCTCGTCCTGGACCGCCTGGACGGGATCGACCGGCGGGTGGGGGTGGCCGCTGTCCGTCGATAGGCCCAGGGGGTCGACGACGACGGTCGGTGCGCCATCGAACCCATGAAGATTGAGACCGCCGGTCAAACCGAGCGGATCCGGGCTACACCACCGACCGACCTCCGGATCGAAATACCGGAAGCGCGTCATCGTGAGGCCGAGCCCCTCGTCGTCGTATTGGCCGAGCAGGCGGAATGGTGAGCGAACTCGATAGCCGCGATTCTGCTCGCCGATGGGATCCCAGCGCTCGGCGATGATTCGACCCCACGGATCGTGCGCCGCGGCCCAGGCAACACGTCCCGCGCCGTCGATGAGCTCCTTCGGGACGCCGTGGTGATCGGTCACGACGAGGAGGACCTCGTTGCGCTCCGCCTGCAGGAGCGGTGCGCCGCCATTCGGGTGATGGACGAAGGCGCGGACGCCGGCTTCGGGCGTGAGCTCGGCGCACAGCTGGTCGCCGTGCCATAGGAGCTCCGTCACCTTCGCGCGGCCTTTGCCGGTCACCTCTTTTCGGGTGCGGCGGCCGAAGGCATCGTACTCCATCGTGACGCGCGTCCCGTCCGGGAGGCGGATCTCACGCAGACGATCCCGCACGTCCCAAACGTAGTCGGTGACCTCGCCGCTCTTCTTGTCGCGTTTTGCCGTGCGGCGCGCGCGTTTGTCGAAGGTGTAGACGTGGCGCTCGGTCTCGGTGAGGCGATTGCCGGCTGCGACCTTCCAACGCGACTTCTGCGCGCCAGCGGCTTGACCGCCGATCCCCTCCAGGATCGAAACGAGCGAGCTCGCCGGGTCGTAGGCGAAGACCTGCCGGTGATCGTTCGGGGACAGCGCCTCTTCGAGGCGGCCGGCGGCGTCGTATCGATACGTCGACTTGCCCCATATCGCATCGTCGACCCGCGTCACGCGGCCCGAGCGATCGTATTGGTATTGGCGCTGCGCGAGCACGTCCGGAATGCCGGCCTCGCCGGCGGGACCCGTCGCGCGCTGCTCGAGGAGGCGGTCTGCGAGATCGAAAGCTTGGTGGACCGAGACGTTCCCGCGCGCGTCGGCGCGCTTCAGCTCGCGGCCGAGCGCGTCGCGCTCGAACACGAACGATGCAGCAGCCCCTCCTGCGGTGCGATGCGCCGCGGAGGCGAGGTAACCCGACCCGTCGAAGCCCCAGGTCGTCGTCGAGCCGTCGAAGAGGGTGCGCTCGACCGTCCGGCCGTCGATATCGTGGCCAAACCGAAGGACGCGATCGCCCTGCCGCTCGAGCGTGATTCGCCCGAACGGATCGCGCTCGAAATGCGTCGATTGCCGAGTCGCCTGCCCCGAAGCGCCCTTTTCCGTGAGCGTCGCTTCGATGACGAGCCCCATTGCATCGCGTCGCACCGACACGGACGAACCGTCGCTCGCCGACTCGCCGGTGAGCGCGCCCGCGCGATCGTATTCGTAGGCACGCCAGGTTCCGTCGGGTTGCTCGACCCGCTCGACACGGCCCGATGCGCCGCGGAAGATGACGGTCTTCCGGGCGTCGAAGCTCTTCGTTTCGATGACCTGGCCGGCCTCGTCGTAGGCGTATTCGTACGCTTCTCCGAGCGGATTCGTGACCTTCGCGAGCCGCTCTTGGCCCGTGTATTCGAGACGCCACGTACGCCCATTGGCGTCCACGAGGCGCGCGAGCTTGCCCATGCCCTGCCACGACAGCTCGGTTACGGCGCCCGACGGATCGACCTCCCGCGTAATGCGGCCGGCGGCGTCGTAGGTGCGCTGCACCGTCGACCCGTCGCCGAAGCGGAGCGTCGTGGGTCGGCCCATTCTGTCCCGCGCGAGGTGTGTCGTGCGTTGGCCGTTCTCCGTCTCGGAAAGGGGGCGCCCGAGCCCGTCGTACGTGTACGTGGTACGCACGCCGCGCGCATTCGTGACGGCCACGACGTTGTGCTGGGCGTCGTATTCGACGAGCCGCGTGTCGACGGCCGTCTTGGTTCCGCTCGTCTCCTGGACGCGGACCAACCGGCCGAGATCGTCGTAGGTCAGCGCCGCTCGCTTGCCGGTCGGGTAGGCGACCGACAAGACGCTGCCGTGCGGGTCGTGGGCATATTCGGTGACGAGACCATTGGGGTCGATTCTCCGAATGGGGTTGTCCCGATCGTCGTATTCCCAAGCGGTGACGCGGCCCATTGCGTCGACGCGTCGGACCTCGTTACCACGCGCGTCATACCAATGTTTCGTCCCTTCGCCTGCGCCGTTCGTACGGGCAATGAGGTAGCCGTCCGCGTCGCGCGCCGTCTCCTCGAGGAGTGTGCCGTCGAGCAATCGCTCCGTGCGCGCGAAGCCGACGAGCTCGTCCCATTCGATGATGCGGCCTTCCTCGCCTTCGACGCGGGTCAGCCGGTTCTCGAAATCGTATTCGAGACGAATGTCGTAGAGGCCCTTTGGACCCCAGGTATGAATGCAGCGGCCCGAGTTCGGGTCATAGGCGTATTGGAAGCGCGCGCCGGTCTTCGTCGTCGCGCCGAGCATCCGGCCGTACGCGTCATATTCGTATTCTTCCGCGTGGCCGAGCGCATCGACGACGGCGGCCAGGCGGCCCGAGCCGTCGTATTCGTAGTCGACCCATTGCTCGACCGAACCCGCGACGGAGACCTCGAGGCGAACGATTCGCGAGCCACGCCATCGGACGTGCACCGTTCGACCGGCGCTATCCTGCACGGCGACGAGCCGGCCGGTCTCGTAGACATAGCCGACGGCATTGCCATAACCGTCCTCCGTCGACTGCAGCATTGCGGCGCCGCCGGGCGACATCGGGCGGAACCGGTGCACGAGTTTTCGTTCGTGGTCCTCGACGCGGAAGTCGAGCTCACCCTCACGGTGGAGGGTGCGTCGTTCGCGCCGGTGGAAGGTGGAGGCGCCGACAGCGATCGGCTCGAATCGGATCCAACGTCCCTCCGCGTCGAAGAGGGAGATCACGCGCTCGCCGACCTCGATTCGCTGATCCAGCCCATGCGCCCATCCGGGACCGAGCGAAGATGCGCGATCCTGATAACGCGCCGACGAATAGAACCGTTTGAAGTCCAGCTTGATGCGGCCAAAAAGCGCGAGATCGTCGGCTTCGTCGACGACGTTGCCGGTGACCAAATCGACGGGGTGGCCGCCCTGACATTGGTGTTGGGCCGCCGGTCCCGACGAGCTCCCCGCCGGGCCGTCTTGACCACTCGCACGGCCGCCCGGTCCGCCGGCGCCGCCGCCCGCGCCGGAGTTCGATCCGCCGCCGCCGCCGCCGCCGTTCGAAGGACC